>DXHU01000016.1 GCA_019113245.1 Candidatus Ornithospirochaeta avicola | reverse complement strand
GCAGATTACCCACGTGTTACTCACCCGTCCGCCGCTTCCGTCCAACCGAAGTTGGCCATTCGCTCGACTTGCATGCTTAAAACGCGCCGCCAGCGTTCGTTCTGAGCCAGGATCAAACTCTCCGTTATTGTTCTCCTCAGTCCGAAGACTGAGGCTATTTCAACTTTAAGTTTACCCTGTCACTCTTTTTCAAACTCTTGGCTTCTTTTTCCAATCTGTTCGTGAATTGACAGAAGCACCACGCTTCTGCTTAAAGGATTTCTCCTTTAATTTCTTCTCTTTCCCTTCTCTAATATATCTGTCAAAAATCTTTATAAATCACGCATCGCTTTCTCTGCGTGCCCTAACAATGTACATCAAAATCAGAATAATTGTCAAGAAAAATAATGAAAATTTTGCACGAAAAATTCAAATATGTTTTATTTTCTTACTTTGCAATGAATTAAGAAAGAAGCAACGAGACTGTTCTTGCAAATGCCCTGCTCCCGTATTCCTTCACATAGTATTTAGGTAGAGAGGAAAATGCCTTTTCATTTTCCTTGACCCTCATGTTTCCGACAGAAAGAGGAATTAAAGAAAACAGCTCTTCATCGTTCCTGCTGTCTCCAAGCGCGATTGACGATGATGTAAAACGGGGAAAGTCCATGTCTACCGAAAGTTTTCTTTTCAAGAGAGGAAAGAAAGACTCAAGTCCTTTTGCTTTGTTCAGCGGAGAAAAAAGAACATTAACATGTATGGAGCTTACAAGTATTTTTGCATCCATCTTCTCAAGCCTCTTCATAAGGCGCTCCTCAGCATCCCTATCCATGCTCTTTCTCTCGTATGCAACATCGAAGATGCGACAGTACTGGTCTGATGAGAAAGCATATTCTTTCTCTGTCTCTTTCATCAGATCGTTTTTCTTCTTCTCATACTCAGCTCTGTCCCGAATAAGAGGACTTACATAATATTTAATCTCTCCCTTTTCCCTGACAAGAAGAAGCGCGCCACTTTCTGCAACGACTGCATCAACAGGAAAAAGGCGCATATAAGAATCAGCCCAGCCGGCAGATCCTCCTGTGACTATTATTGTCTTTTTCCCAATATCTCTTAATTTATAAAGGCTCTCCAGAGCATCTGGATAAATAAGGCCGTCAGTTGTGACAGTATCGTCAAAGTCACTTATGACGAAGCTGGCACTTTCCTTTTCTTCTTTTGAAAATCCCGTAAGTTCTTTCATAAAAAAAGAGCAGGCTGCCCTGCCCTTTCTCCTTATCTTGTCATTCCGCTCAGAGCCTTGCTTTTAATGACGTCACTTAAGTATGTGACGAAACTCAGAAGAGCAGCAAGAGCTGAAAGGGAGAAGAATACATAAAGAATATTTCTCAGCACCTGATCTGCAGAAGAAAGGTCTGCAAATGCAGATACGACAATATAGAGTATCGAGATTATGCTTGTGAATGCATAAAGACATGTCTTGCTCTTGCCCCATATATTTGCAGGCATTGCCTTTCCTCCCTGCTTTATGAGCAGCATCCTCATAAAGAGGATTGCGAACTCTCTCCACATTATTATAACGAATGTCCATGCAGGCATTATGCCTCTGGAGAGGAAACATACAAAGAATGTCAGATGGCTGAGTGTGTCTGCAAACGGATCCATAACCTTTCCAAGGTCTGTCACAAGGTTGTATTTTCTTGCAATCTTCCCATCAATCAGGTCAGAAAGCTCTGCTGTGGCATAGCAGATCAGAACAAGCACCGCACTGAGAATCTCCACGCTGCTTCCAAACCAGGAAGGCAGGGAGAATGCGATAAAGAAAACCGGCACAAGCACAAGACGCAATACTGTGAGTCTGTTAGGTATGTTCACTTTCTTCTCCTATAAATACAGGCTGCTGTATTTTTCCTCCAGATACTTCTTGAAAGGCTCCAAAGTGACAGCACGTCCACATACTTGATATATTAAATCCTTTGGAAGATAAATTCCACCTTTTTCCCAGATGGACTTTCTCTGCCAGGATGTAACCAGGTCCCACGTACCTTCTTCAAGGCATTTTTCAAGCATGTCAGCTCCACCGAGAGAGGAAGAAAGAGAATCAAGGAACATCGCCGCATAGATGTTTCCAATCGCATAGGATGGGAAATATCCGAACTGGCCATTTGACCAGTGAGAATCCTGAAGCGCTCCCTCAAGGTCATTCTTGACTGTATACCTTACTTTCTCCTTGTAGAGCTTGTTCCACATCTCAGGAACATCCTCGACTTTCAGTTCTCCGCTAAAGAGCGCTTTCTCTATCTCATAGCGGACAATTATATGAAGAGAATATGTAAGCTCATCAGCATTCACCCTTATCGCACTGCTCTCGCTTTTATTGATTGCCTTCAAAAAGTCATCAAGACTTACAGACTCAAAGCGGGGGAAGAATCTCTTGAAATGAGGATACATATATACCCAGAAAGCCCTGCTTCTGCCCATAATATTTTCCCAGAATCTTGACTGGCTCTCATGAAGTCCCATAGTCACACCGCCTGAGATTCTTGTCCCCCTTATTTCAGGATTCAGCGCGCTCATCTGCTCATAAAGGGCATGCCCTGTTTCATGAGTGACTGATGCAACTGGATCGAATATGCTGCTGTCGTTATATCTGTTTGTGATTCTCACATCATCTGGACCCATGCTTGTTGTGAAAGGATGAACAGATATGCCGAGCTTACCGCGGGAGAAATCAAAGCCCATCTTCTTCATCATGAAGGCAGAGAAATCCTTCATCTTTTCTTGATCATAATCCTCAAGAAGGAAAGACGAATTTATGCTCTCACATCTGGATATGACCTTGTCCATGACGCTGTGGCAGACTTTCTCAAGATCTGCAAAGAGCGGATCTATATCCTTTTTAAGCATTCCGGGCTCGAATTTATCGAGATAGAAGTCATAGCAGTCCATCTCCGGATTCAGAATAGCTGCCTTCTCTTTTTTGATCTTCAGAAGCTCAGAAAGCTTTGGAGCAAAGACAGCCCAGCTGTTTTCTGCCCTGGCCTCAAGCCATGCAGAGTGAGCCTGTCCTTCAAGCAGGGTTTCTTTCTCAACAAGGCTCTCAGGAAGCCTGCTGTTTTCTTCAACAATTTCTTTTATCTCCCTTAAAAGCGCCCTTTCTGCATCGCTTTCAAGCTCATCATCCTTTATTGAAAGAGCAAGGTCAGCATATTCTTCATCATTGCTCATCCTGTGGGCAAAAACAGAAAGAAGAGAAAGCTCGCGGCTTCTCTCCTCAGCTCCCTTTTCCGGAGTCTCAGTCTCATAGTCCCAGCTTATGACACTCATTGCGTTATTGAGTGTCACAAGTTTTTCATCAAGCTTCTTCAGTTTCTCAATTCTTCTCATCAAATCTGCTCCTTTCTTTCAATCACTCCCTTGATTTCTGAGACAAAATCATCATATGAAAGTCCAAAATTCTGCTTGCCGTTCCTGTAGCGTACTGAAACTGTTTTGTTTGCCATCTCCTTCTCTCCAAGAACAAGCATGTAAGGAATCTTCATCTGCTGAGCCTTTCTGATCTTTGCATTCATCCTGTCATTTGAAAGATCGCTCTTGACTCTTATTCCCTCTCCCCTGAGTTTCTTCTCAATCTCAGATGCATACTCGTTTGCAACCTCCGCAACCGGGATGATGGCAACCTGCTCAGGAGAAAGCCATGGCGGGAATGCTCCCGCATAGTGCTCGATGAGAACTCCGAAGAATCTCTCGATTGAGCCAAGAAGTGCGCGGTGAATCATGTAAGGCTGCTTCTCAGACCCGTCCTTGTCGACGAATGTGAGATTGAAGCGCTCAGGAAGATTAAAATCAAACTGGACAGTCGAAAGCTGCCACTCGCGTCCGATTGCATCCTTTATCTTGAGATCTATCTTCGGGCCGTAAAATGCTCCGCCTCCTTCGTCTATATCATATTCAAGACCTTCTTTTTCAACCGCTCTCTTGAGAGCCTCAGTAGCGGCATTCCATTTCTCAACATCTCCGACGCTCTTTTCCGGCTTGGTGGAAATATATGCATGGATTTCATTGAAGCCGAATGATTTGAGCATGTAAAGGGAAAAACGCAGGACTTCCATAATCTCATCATCCATCTGATCCGGAGTGACAATCAGGTGTGCATCATCCTGTGTGAATCCTCTTACTCTCATCAGTCCGTGAAGGGCTCCTGCCTTCTCATAGCGGTAAACTGTTCCAAGCTCAGCCCAGCGGCAAGGAAGATCCCTGTAGCTCTTCTTGCTGTTCTTGTAGATCATGATGTGGAAAGGACAGTTCATCGGCTTCACATAATAGTCTGCGCTGTCCATTTCCATCTTCGGATACATGCTCTCCTTATAGAACCCGAGGTGTCCGCTTGTCTCCCAGAGCCAGCTCTTTCCTACATGCGGAGTATAGACCATCTCATAGCCGTTCTTGTAGTGCTCCTTCCTCCAGAAATCCTCGATTTCCTGACGGATTCTTGCTCCTCTCGGGTGCCAGTACACAAGACCGGGGCCTGCCTCTTCGTGAAGGGAAAAGAGATCAAGCTCCTTGCCGAGCTTTCTGTGATCCCTTTTTTCAATATCTTTCAGATGCTCAAGATATTCCCTCAGCTCTTTGCCGTTTGTCCAGGCAGTTCCATAGATTCTCTGGAGCATCTGGTTCTTCTCATTTCCTCTCCAGTATGCACCTGCTACAGAAAGGAGCTTGAAAGCCTCTGCATTTAGTTCCTTTGTGCTTTCTACATGAGGGCCTCGGCACAAGTCAGTGAAAGCTCCCTGATTATATACAGAAACCTCTTCTGTCTCCGGAATTGCTTCAAGAAGCTCAAGCTTGTACTTCTGGTCCTTGAACATTTCCTTTGCCTCCTCTCTGGAGACAACTGAGCGTTTAAACTCTTTCTTTGCAAGAATGATGTTCTTCATTCTTCTTGTTATCTCTTCAAGATCCTCTTCTGTAAGAGATCTCGGGAGCTCGAAATCATAATAAAATCCGTTCTCGATTGCCGGCCCGATTGCAATCTGAGCAGTCGGGAACATCTCAAGGACAGCCTCAGCCATCACATGAGCCATCGAATGCCTGATTTTCATCAGCTTCTCATTGTTTTCCATATTTTTTCCTCCAAAAAGAAAAAAGCCTTTCCACTTTCATCCTTAAAACTGCAAGGACGAAACTGAAAAGGCCATTTTCATTTCCGCGGTCCCACCTTGCTTCCTCATAGCGAGACACTCTGAACACTGACGTAGTTGTACGGCTTCCTATACTCATTTCTTTTCCAGGAAGCGGCTCGGAAGTGGTTTTCATATCAGCGCTCCAGATATCTTCCTTCCTAGGACATCCTCTCAGGGGCAGCGTGATGATATTACTCGTCTTCGTCTCAGCCTTTAGAAAAAGAATAATTTAGAGAAAGCGCTTAGTCAATAAGCAAGTGGAGAATGAGGCTTGCAGAAGAACAAAAAACGGCCGCAGCTTTCACTGCAGCCAGATTGTCATTTCTTGAGTTTCACCTTGTTCTGGGCTCTCAGACGCATAGCAACCTGAGGCTTTACAATTGTTCCAGGACCGGCAAGACATCCTCCCTCACATACCATGACTTCAACAAGGTCCGCATCTGGTGCCTTCTTGGGCCATGTGCTCATAAGGCGCACAGTTTTCTTATCAATTCCGTTAATCGGGAGAATCCTGATGTTCTCTGTATTGTCAAGGCGTGAAATCACACAGGATGCGACACCGCCGGATACAGCATATTCCCTGCAGTCCTCAAAGGAGGAAGTATCTCCAAGATCCTCATCCGGCATCTCCTTAACATCCACATCCTTTGCCATGAAGATAGCGGCAAGCTCTGCGAATGTGATAACTCCGTCAATTATAGAACTGTATTTCTTTGCAGCCTCAACCCTCTTTGCAAGACATGGTCCTATGAACACAGTCTTTGCCTCCGGGTCGGCTTTCTTGCACAGCTCTGCTGAATAAGCCATAGGAGAATGGCTGTCTGAATACCTTTCCTTGAGGAACGGAAGGTGCTTTTCAATAAGCTCCATGTAGGACGGACAGCAGCTTGTTGTCATATAGCCTTTGTTCTCCTTAATCTTCTCGCAAAGCTCCTCTCCTTCCTTGATGCTTGTGACCTCTGCACCCTTTGCAACTTCAAAGACATCAGTAAAGCCGACCTTGAGGAGTGCTGCCTTTATCTGGGAAAGTGTTCCCGGGAACTGACCGTCGATTGCAGGAGCAACCATGGCAGTCACCCTGTCTCCTCTCTTGAGCATCTTGAGAACCTTGAAGAGCTCGCTGCGCTCAGCAATGGCGCCGAAAGGACAGGAACGCACGCACTTGCCGCATCCGATGCACTTCTCATGCTCAACTTCAACAAAACCCTGCTCGTTCTTCTTTATTGCTCCAACCGGGCATGCTTCCTCACATGGAACAGGAATATGGACAACAGCATGGAACGGGCATACTTCCATACACTTTCCGCACCTTATGCATCTGTCTTCCTGGATATGAGCCTGACCGTTGAGGAATACAATAGCATCCTTCGGGCAGTTTGCCATGCATGGGCGGGCAAAGCAGCCTCGGCATGCATCTGATATTCTGTACTGGTCTTTAGGACAGCCGTAACAGCCGCTTTTTATTGTAGTAAGAAGCGGAAGATTCGGCTCATCCTTTGCTAGCACGTCCTTCACATACTCACCGATGGACTTGAACTCATCATCATCCTTCTCAAGGTCCACTCCCATGAGGGAGAGAATTCTGTATCTGACAAGAGCTCTTTCTTTATAGATACAGCACCTTGATGGAATTCTGTCCTTCGGGATTATCTCAATTGGAAGACGGTCTGCCTTTTCAACCAGCGTATCATTGAAGAAAGCCTTGACAACTTCTGTGTCAATCTTTCTTTTCATACTTACATACTGATTATTGAGGTCTATCATCCCTTGACTGCCTCCGCAAGAAGCTTGCAGAACTCATCCTGAGTCACGCCTGAATAGATTTTTCCGTCAATTTCTACAAACGGAGCCTGTCCGCCGCCTACCTTGCACTGCTCAAGGCATGAGCATCCTTCGATTTCACAGTCAGCAAGGATTTCCGGATCTAGGAAATCATTATAGAGCAAAAGATCAGCTCCTCCCTGAACAAAGCATGCTGTACCGAGACAGATTCTTACTTTAACCTTTGACTTCTTCATTTTTTATCCTCCTACAGATATTCAAGAGAAGTTTCTTTTATATAATTTTCTTCTAAAGCCTTTCTCAGACGTGCTACGATCGTCCTTCGAATGCCTATTTCAACAGGAATGTTCGGATCCTGATGAGCTTCATTTATCTTCGTACCCACTATTATATGAATCTGGTCCGAATCCAGGAGAATCTCAACAAACTTCTTTGCCGGATTGTTGGGCAGTTCGCTTACATTCTCCTTCTTTTCCAGAATCGATACTACTTTTGACAGTGTAAGCATACCTTCCGTGACAAGGTCAATGCCCTCCATCTTTGATGCCGGGGGCACGTCCTGGGACCAGCATGAAAGATCAACTGTGATTTTCTTGTTAAAAAGACGGGATACAATCTGGGCTGTGGTTCCTCCGCTTACAATCTTCTTTCCGTCAAAATCCCTTATCTTCTGCCCGAGTATCTCATCAGCCTCTTTTGTAAAAGGAGGACCTGTCACTATTAGTGTCCTTCTCGGGCGGCGGATGTATACTACAACGCATGTGATATCGTCCTTACTGGACATCCCATCAAGGAAATTCGCCTTCTGTACTATTGCACGCGAAAGCTCCCTGCTTGAGATATCGGGATTGGCCTTTATTTCCTCTGATACGAATTTTCTTACACCGTCAAGGCGCCATCCGAGGGGAAGGCTCTTTCCAAGTCCTGACTGGGTGACTCCGTCAGAGAACATTATAAGGCGCTCTCCAATGTTCATCTCAAAGGAAGAGTACATGACATTCTCTTTTTTGAAGGCATTTGCTCTCTGAAGCTGATTCACAGAGCGCTCCCACTTTATCTCCTCGCTTCCGCTGAAGCGGAGGGACTGGGGATTGTCATACTCAACCAGATTGATGTTTATGTTCTCCATATCCTCCTTGTAGCGGATATCCGCTATGGTGAATGTGGAATAGCTGATCTTTCTTTCCTTGCACACGGGAAGAGTGTCCATGATGATCTGAGCCGAATGCTTTAAAGCAATTGGAGAAAAAGAAAGCTTATGAGCCATGTGAGCTGTTAGGGATGCAAGAACATTGGCCTTGACTCCGCTTCCAAGCCCGTCAGACAGCGTTGCAACAATCTGATTGTTGTCCGGATTTCTTGAAAGCAGGAACACATCACCGCCTATCTTCTGGCCATGTTTATAAATCTGCGCATAATCTACATCTATAAACACGTTATTCATAGCTTGTCTCTGTCATCCTCAAGTGTGAAATTCTCATCAGAGCCCTCAGCAGAATGAACGCTGAAAGCATCGATTAACGAATTGAGCATTATTTCAGTCTCAGCCGCATTCTCTCCAAGAAGTGATGCTATCTGCTGGACAGTCTCAAGGGACTTCTGTATAACATCCTCAGCCTTCTTGACCACTGTCTCTCTTTTTATCGTCGGGTTCGTTATGTCGTCAAACAGAGCTCCAAGAAGCCTCTTTGACTCTACGAGGAAGAATGTGACCCTTATGAACTTGTCCTTGAAGTGCATCCTGTACTGTCCGGGGTGAGTCAGATAGAACTGATCCTTGAATTTCTCACTGAACGGTACAAAACGCTCAAGAGGAAGACCTCTGACAAATGAGAGCATCGTCTCATCAAGCACAGATTCCTCCATATCTCCGAACAGCTTTAAAAACTGCATGTTGCAGTCTGCAATCTTCAAATCGCTGTCTACTATCACAACACCCATTGGAACAGTGCGCAAAAGCACGTCGACCTTGCTCTGTGCCTCTTTTCTCATCTTAGTAACGCACATTTCTATCTCTGCCATGCCATCAAGATATGCAATGGCCATGTCACGGCATGTAGGATAGCCGCAGCCTCCGCAATTGAGCTCATCCTGAGCACTGAGCTTTCCAAGCTCCACAAGAGCTCTTTTTATCTCATCCTCTGTATGCTCTTTCTTAAATGAGTTCTCAACTCCCGGCTGCTCTGCCTTTATTATCTTGTATCCGTTTTCAAGCACATATTTCGTGAATTCCTCATCCCCTGAAAAGAGATTGGTCTCACATAGGCGCTCTGTAGTGAAATCTCCTGAGGCCTTCTTTCTGAAAGCAATCGAATAATCCCTTTCCGTTCCAGGTCCATTGACACATCCTCCGTCACAGGACAGAAGTTCCAAAAATGCTGTGGGCTCATGCTTGTCAGCAAGAGCAGAAATGACCTGGTCAGAGCCTGAGAGGGCAATTGCAGATGGATGCACAAGATTCTTTGACCATATTCTGCTTGTTGCTATCTGACCGCCCTCAACAGGATACAGACTTGATATGCCTGCCCTTGATGGGATGAATGAAAGAGAGTCTGAAGGATCTGCATCATCTATATCGATATTCTCAGCCTTAAGCCATTCTTTGAGCTCATTGAACGTTATTGCAAAATCAGGATAGCCCGGATTCTCATCCGCCTCATGCTTTTTGGCAACGCATGGTCCGATGAAGACTATAAGAATATCATCACCGTAAAGCTTTCTTAAGTATGCAGAATGAACTTGAAGCGGGCTTGGAATTGGTGCAAGACGCTCAACGCTATCCGGATAATACTTCTTCACAAGCTCGACAACAGATGGACAAGCTGTTCCGATCCAGTTGCACTTTCCTCCGTTCTCTTTCATGTGCATGTCTATCGCATCAGATACAATCTGGGCTCCGATTGCTGTTTCAGAAACAGCATCGAATCCAAGCTTTTTCAGCACAGCAAGGAGCTTCTTCTCCTCTCCGCGGAATTCAGAAGAGAATGATGGGGCAAGAGAACAGATTTTCATCCTGCCGCTTCTCATGGCCATTCTCACACGGGAGACATCATCTCGAATCTTCTTTGCCTTGTTAGGACATACATGAACGCATTTCCCGCAGAAGGTACAGCGCTCCTTTATTATCATTGCATGCCCGTCCTTGATTTGGATTGCCTTTACAGGACATATCCTCACGCATTTATAGCAGTCCCTGCAGCTTGTGATTTCTGTATAAATCGGGTATTGCATGTTCACTCCAGCTCTGCTTTCAGAAGGTCTATTATGCAATCTGCATCAAGAGCAGAATATTCCTTGCCGTTTATGGAAACATGCGGTCCGCTGTTGCAGCGGCCAAGACAAAGATGTCCCTCGAATTCAACCCTGTCCTCCAGGTTGTTCTCACTAATATAGCCTTCTATCGCACTCAGCACCTGGCTGTTGCCACGGGCAAAGCAGCTTGAGCCCATGCACAAATCTATTTTGACCTTATCAGACACAATAGTTCTCCCTTTTTATATTATATTAAAACACAGGCGAGCTTATGTCAATAAATTACTATACTGTCAAGAAATATAACAAAAATCTGATTTGAAGCAATAAAAAACTCAAAAGTCTTGTTTTAATGTGAAAAGCAGAACATGAAACAATGATTTTCGGGCTAATAGAGCATAAAGAGAAAGTTAAATCTCAGACTTCCCCCTCGCCAATATACACATCGACATCATCCTCTGTCTTCTTTCTGAGCTTTACAGAAAGGACTGCAAAGCTTGTAGCAAGGTCAGTTCTCTGCACAACGACAGAGGAAGGGACCTTTATGTCCTTTGGCGCAAAGTTCCAGATTCCCCTTATCCCGCATTTGACAAGAAGATCCGCCACAGCCTGAGCCTGGCCTGCGGGGACAGTTATTACTGCAATCCTGACGCCGTTTTCCTGGACATACTGGTTTATCTTGTCTATTGGCAGAACAGCGAATTCTCCTATCCTAGTGCCTATTTTCTTCTCATCCTTGTCAAAAACTGCAGCAATCCTGAGTCCATAGTTCGAAAATCCCCCATAATTGGCGATGGCTGAACCAAGATTTCCTGCCCCGACAATCAGGGCATCCGTGTTGTTGTCCCATCCAAGAACATGCGTTATACGGGCAATAAGGGTATCCACATCGAATCCAATCTTGGGTTTTCCTTCAATTCCTGTCGAAGAGATATCCTTCCTCACCTGTATTGGGTTGAGATTGAGCTCTTTTGCAAGCATCGTGGCACTTATATACTCTTTTCCATTCTCCTTTGCCTGGTTGAGGATTCTCAGGTAGGATGGAAATCTTTTTACTGTAGGAATCGGTATAATCATATGGCTATTCTACCTCATTAGCATTCTCTTTTCCATCGCAAACAGCTCTTATGCGTTTTATGACTGCATCAATCTGGAAAGGAGGAGCTGAAGAACCGGCGCTGATGCCGAGTCTCCTTACTGAAGAGAACATGCTTTCTTCTATCTCATCTTCACTTTCTATCAGAACAGCCCTTACCCCGTATCCTTCAGCTTCATTTCTAAGTGCATTTGTGTTAGCGCTCATTCTGTCGCCAATCACAACTATCATATCACATGAGGATGCAAGCTTTCCAAGCGCCTCCCTTCTCTTTTTTGAGGCATAACAGACAGAGCTGCTTACTGTATACGATATGCCCATCTTGTCAAGGCGTGAAAAAAGTGCGGAGGAAAGAGAGCTTTCAAATGTAGTCTGCATGATCACGTTGTATTTTTCAGTCACATCAATGCCGTCAAGATCTTCAGGCACTGTCACGACTTTGTACCAGGAAGAGGAAACCCCCTCTACAGCCTTTGTCTCACTGTGACCCTTTATTCCAAAAATAAGAGTCGGAAGTGCTGAGGCTCTCATCTTCTCCTGATTGCGGAGCACTAGAGGGCATGTGGCATCGATTACAACCGATGCTGTGTTCTCAATATACTTTCTCTCTGCATCTGAAATCCCATGCGCTCTTATTATCACGACATCAGAGGAATTTATTTCATCAAGAGAATGTATTGTCTTTGCTCCCAGCCTCTCGATATATTCGATGACTTTTTTGTTGTGAGCAAGCTCACCGTATATCTTTATGCTTCTCCCCCTGTATTCTTCACAGGAGTAGATTACGATGCTGATTGCATTCTCAACGCCCTTGCAGAAGCCGAGAACATCCGCCTTGATTATTTCCATAACAGACAGATTATAGACCAAGAGAGACAAAAAAAGGAGAGCCGGTGCTCTCCTTGGCAAAAAAGTGTGAAAAACAGTTATTTTCTTTCTTCTCTTCCCACCAGGACAACAGTTGAAGGATTCATCGGATTATGTCATAATTTACTCAACATATTGAGATAATTATCTCAATGCACAGAGATAAATAAACAGGAGACCGTATGGAAAGGATCAGGTATACAGAGATGCTCAGGAGCCGGCTCAGAGAAAAAAGGCATTTCATACAGGTTCTCACAGGCCCAAGGCAGGTTGGTAAAAGTACAATTATTGCCGATGTACTTTCAACATTGGAGATTCCATATGTTTCTGAAAGCGCTGATGACATCACAGTCTCGAAAGATGCTTGGCTGAAGGGCATATGGGACAGGGCCAGAGTTCTTGCAAGACAGCATGGTGAAGTGCTGGTCGTGGTTGATGAGATACAGAAAATTCCCAACTGGAGCGAGAGTGTGAAGAAGCTGTGGGACGAAGACAAGAAGACAGGAGCAAACGTGAAAGTCATCCTGTCCGGCTCATCAAGGCTCCTTTTGATGAATGGACTCTCTGAATCGCTTCAGGGAAGATTTGAACTGATTCCCGTCCCCCATTGGTCCTATGGCGAGATGAAGAAAGTGTTCGGCTTTTCACTTGAAGAATTCGTATACTTTGGATCGTATCCAGGACCTGCTGACCTGATAGAAGATGAAAAGCGCTGGAAGGCATACATACGCGATTCGATTATGGAGCCAAGCCTGACAAATGACATACTCATGCTCACGCCAATTCAGAAGCCAGCATTGCTAAGGCAGCTAATGGAACTGGGGTCATATTATTCCGGGCAGATCATGCCATTCGAGCACATGCTCGGACAGCTGTCAGATGCGGGGAACACGACGACTTTGGCACACTATCTTGACCTACTCAGGCAGAGCGGCCTTCTTGCAGGGTTGCAGAAATATTCGGGAAGCGAGGTCCGGAAGCGCGCTTCCAGCCCGAAGCTTCAGGTCTTCAACAATGCTCTAATATCGTCAAGGCATCCTATGGATTTCACAAAGGCGAAGGAGGATAATACGTTCTGGGGACGTCTCGTGGAATCTGCAGTAGGAACACATATCATGAACTCAGTGACAGGGCAGGATGTCAGCCTCGGCTACTGGAGGGAGAAGCAGGATGAGGTGGATTTCGTACTGTACAATGAGTATTCCACAGTAGCTTTCGAGGTGAAAAGCGGTAACATAAGTCATGGAAGAGGCCAAGATGTCTTCATGAAAAGATACCCGGACAGCAAGATGTTTACCATATCAGCAAAAGCCGATACGGGTTCAATGACAATCCCTTTGGAGGACTTTCTGCTTTCAAATCCATTGACCTATCTTTAACAGAAGTTCTTCAGAACATGAAGCTTTCTCAGCTCATCACCTTTAGAAGAAAGCGATATTTTTCATTCTCAGACCCTCATGAAAAAAGACTTGCGCTTTTGCTCATATTCTCACTGTGTCAAAAGAATAGCCCCGTTTAAACCGGTTTCGGCTCAATGTAATCCGCCCTAGCATCTATCTAGCACCATCGCACTCACTTCAGTCCCATGAATTCAGGTTCTTCTAATTGCAAGGTACTACAATTGCCAGGTATTTCTAACCAAGGATGATTTATATAAATATTTGTAGTACCTTATTTTATCTCATTATTTGCGAATTTTTGCTTCGGAAAAAGAGGATTATAGACCAAGAGAGACAAAAAAAGGAGAGCCGGTGCTCTCCTTGGCAAAAAAAGACAGGAAAACAATTACTTGTTCTCTTCCTTCTTTTCCTGGCTCTCAACCTCTTTTTTCTCTTCAGTCTTTGCCTCTTCTTTCTTCTCTTCAGCATTCTCCATCTTGAGTTCCGGCTTTGGAGCATCCTTCTTGACACTTCCCTTGTCCTTGCTTGTTACTGAAGATATGGCTGACTTACTGAACTCGATTCTTGCAGAGTCATCAACCTTGATCACTACTGTCTGTTCCTTTACTGTGACAACTGTTCCATGAATACCGCCGATTGTGACAACCCTGTCACCCTTCTTCATGGCCTCGATCATCATCTTTGCTTCCTTGTCCTTTTTCTTCTGCGGTCTGATGATAAGGAAATAGAAAATGAGAATGATAATTACAAAAGTCAAAATTGTTGTCATGAGAGATCCGCTTGTATTGGGATCAGATGCCATCAACATAATCTGATTCATTTTTTACCTCTTAAAGTGTTCTGAAACAAAAGTAACATAAAGAATTAATGCCGGTCAAGGAAAAGCGGCATAAGAAAAGGGCCACTTTTACAAGAGGCCCTCTTGCTGATGTGCTTTATTTTCACATCATGCCGTTCATGCCGCCGGCTGCAGGTGCGGCAGGTTCCTTTGAAGGAATGTCAGTAACTGCACATTCTGTTGTAAGAATGAGAGAAGCAATGCTTGCAGCATTCTGAAGTGCAGATCTTGTGACCTTCACTGGGTCGATGATTCCTGCATCAACCATGTTGACCCATTCCATCTTGTTTGCATCAAAGCCTACACCGACTTTCTCATTCTTGCACTTTTCAGCAACAATCGATCCATCGATACCAGCATTCTCAGCAATCTGGCGGATAGGCTCCTCAAGAGCACGCTTTACAATCCTGTAACCTACCTTCTCTTCTTCTGAGAAAGCAGAGAGATCCTTCTTCTCAAGCTCCTTTACGGCCTGAACGAGGGCAACACCGCCTCCTGGGATAACACCTTCTTCAATTGCTGCTCTTGTAGCAGAAAGAGCATCCTCGACTCTGTGCTTCTTCTCCTTAAGCTCTACTTCTGTTGCAGCTCCTACATTGACAACAGCAACTCCTCCAGCAAGCTTTGCAAGTCTTTCCTGAAGCTTTTCCCTGTCGTAGTCGCTTGTGCAGCTCTCAATCTGAGCCTTAATCTGTGCAATGCGCTCGCGGATTGCATCAGCACTTCCTGCACCGTTGATGATTGTTGTGTTCTCTTTCTCAACCTTGACGCTTGCAGCTCTTCCAAGCATAGGAAGGTCAGCAGTCTCAAGCTTGTAGCCAAGCTCCTCTGTGATCACCTGACCGCCTGTGAGCACTGCAATATCCTCAAGCATTGCCTTTCTTCTGTCTCCGAATCCAGGAGCCTTTACAGCAACAACGTTGAGTGCACCGCGCACTGCGTTTACAACGAGAGTCGGAAGTGCCTCTCCGTCAACATCCTCTGCGATGATGAGGAGCGGCTTGTTTGTCTGAACCACTTTCTCAAGAATAGGAAGGAGATCCTTCATATTCGATATCTTCTTGTCATAAATAAGGATGTAAGGATTGTCGAGAACAGATACCATTGTATCCTTGTTGTTGCAGAAATACGGAGAAAGATATCCGCGGTCAAACTGCATTCCTTCAACAAAGTCCACAGTTGTCTCGATTGTCTTGCTCTCTTCGACAGTGATGACTCCGTCCTTTCCGACCTTGTCCATTGCGTTTGCAATCTCGTCTCCGATTGTTCTGTCATTGTTTGCGGAAATAGATGCAACAGATGCAATCTCTTCCTTATTCTGCACCATCTTTGCTTCTTTCTTGATGCACTCGACTGCATCCTTTACTGCGCTGTCAATTCCTCTCTTGATACCCATCGGATTGACACCGGCTGCAACACTCTTCATTCCTTCTTTGGTGATGGACCATGCAAGAACTGTTGCTGTTGTTGTTCCGTCTCCGGCAACATCATTTGTCTTTGTGGCAACTTCCTTAAGAAGCTGTGCACCCATATTCTCAAACGGATCTTCTAGCTCAATTTCGCGTGCAACGGAAACTCCGTCCTTTGTAACAGTAGGTGCGCCATATTTCTTGTCAAGAAGAACAAGTCTTCCCTTTGGACCAAGTGTAGTCATTACGGCTCTGGAAATCTTCTCCACTCCGTTTACCAGGGATTTCCTTGCCTCTTCATTGAATTCAAGCTGTTTTGCCATTTAATTCGCCTCCAGATAATTCTAAAAGAAAAAATATACATAAAAATACAAATTGGCAATATGTAAAGAAAGAGAAAATTAGAACAGGCAGCAGAGCGTGAAAGCAAAAAAGGATGAAAAAAGCCCAGAAAGAAGATTCACAGTGTCATTGGTGACAAAAGGAATGCCGCGTGCCCTTTCGTTTTTCTCACCGTCCGTATACTCTTTTTCAGTCAGAGATCCGTCCTTTTTCCTGTAGTGCACCTGGACAGTCGCTCCTAAAACGGAATCAAGAAGGGACCCCAGTGTCCCCGATACTGTTATCACAGAAAGGAAAAAGAGGCTTGCTCTGTAGCTTGCAATATTCAAAAGGCCCACGATGAAGGATGCGACAAGGGCCGCGATGCAGCCAAGTGCGGACACTCCCCCAGAAAGCCCTTTGGGAACCCTTGTGCCTGTTATTATCGAAACAGGATCATTTTTTGAAAGCACTCCTATCTCACCGCTCCACGTGTCGCTGACAGCCTCGGCAATGGACGCAGAGAACATCACAAGCCCCTCGCTTTTCAGCGGTGAGAAATAGAAGACAGCCAGACCTACAAGGGATGGAAGAGAATTTGCAAGAACCTGCACAGCATCCCTTCTTGAGCCCTTTTTCTGTATGCCCCTTGCCGCTTTGTTCTCCTTGATGATCTTCGAGATAAGGGCTGCTGAGAAAAAAAAGAACAGCATCTGGACAAGAGCTGAGACACACCCAATGTAGAAAATAAGAGTTCCGATAACCACGGCAGCAAATGTTCCCCCTCCTGTAAGCTGTTTTCTGCGGATGGCAAAAATAGCAATCAAGGCCATGACAAGGGCAATTATGACAAGCCTTAAATATATAGGAAGGGAGAGAAAGAGATTGTCCAGATATCTCATGAGAACACCTCAATCAAAAGGGCTGAAAGAAGAGGCACGCTTATATTGTCGAGCCCAAGGGGAGTGATAGCCTCAACAGCTGCAAGAACAAGCGATATTAAAATCATAGCAGGAAGTGAGAGCTCTGTGATGGCTAGAAGAAGGATGAATGCGATAAAAGCCATCACCGCAGATCCTTCAAGGCTCTTGACTGATGAGAAAATGCTTATCTTGTGCTTCCCGATTTTCTTGCCCACAAGGGCCGCAAGTCCGTCCCCCAGCCCCATAATCAGCGTGGATGCAACCACAGAGGACGGAGCAAGGACATCCTTATACATGAAAATAGTCATGACTGCTACTGAAAAAGGATAGTATATAAGGCCATTGTCCCTTTTCCTGTCATTCATCCCCAGCTCTTTTCCTACACCCGAATATACTGCCAGAGCATTGAGGAAAATAAATGAGACAGGTCCAAGCAACGCCCAGTAAAGACTGGAGTAGCAGTACACGAGTATGAACACCCAAAAAGACACAAGAATATGTATCATCTTCCTTACTGATTCTGAAGAAAGGACTTTCTTCTTATAAAGGACAAAGGAAATCCCAATTACAAGAATGATGTATGCAAATGATATCAGCGTAGCAACAAGATTGTTCACCAGATTCTCTCCTCTTTGCCCTGGCTGAGCATGCCGTACAGCCTGTCGTATTCGCTTATGATACGGACCACCCTGTCATAGCTTTCATCATATTTTCTACTTCCGTCAAAACATTCTCCCCCATCTTTTTCGTAAAGCACCTGAGAAAGAACAGCGTCTCCATAAGTGCTTCTTCTTATGCATTTTTCTCCATAAACAAAGTACAGGACGATATCAAGGGAAAAGAATGCCATATATATTAAAGCATATATGAAATTTGCCTTCATGAGGACAAATGAATAAATAAAAAGAGCAAGGGATACAGCTGCTGTCAGAGCAAGCAATGTGGCAAAGAGCACTTTCTTTCCTTTGAGGAATCTGAATGATAGGAAACATCCCAAAGAAAGAGATAGAAGAGCAACCAGCACTCCTGTATCCACAGTCCCGAAGGTGAGGAAAAGCATTAGGACAGAAATTATGAGAAGAGGAAGCATGAAAATCTTGGCATTTGCCGCTCTTCTTATGCTTTTAGTATCTAAAAGAGGCTTCTTGAATGTACAGTATCTCTTGAGAGCTGGATATACTTTCTTGTAAAAGGCTTTTATGAACACACCGCTTGAAAAGCTTTTTTCAGCAACACTGTCCCCGTAGGCAAAAAGGTATGAATAGAAGAGTATGAGGTAATCAGGCCAGTTTCTGTCCGCCACCCTTGCCTTGACAAAAAGAGTCTCCTCCCCTCTTTTCTCGATTCTGATGAATCCGCCTTTTTCAAGGCTCTCCAGCATAAGAGGGATATCCCTTGATGCTTTGAGAGACCCGTTATAGACATAGCTCTTTAAAAGCACATCAGCATCTATGTTCCTATTCTCTCTAATAACTTCATTTTCAGGGGCCTTTGCACCATGCACCAGATACAGAATGTAAGAAACAGATGCAAGAGCGAAAAAAAGCAAAGAGATAATCTGTGCGGCAATACTCATAACTCAGGATTCTATCATAAAAGCAGACATTGCCCAACTGAAAAGAAAAGGCACAGCTTGAGCATTTACATTTTATCTACTACAATGCATAATTATGCAATATTTATGCAATACCAGGAGGAGACGTGAAAGAGAGACATAACAGACTCAGCACAATAAAGGACCTGATCAAGAACAACAGAATAGACAGTCAGGACACACTTCTTGAGCTTTTGAAAGAAGAGGGTTTTGAAGTTACGCAGGCAACCCTTTCAAGAGATCTCAAGATGCTCAAGGTTGGCAAGATAAGTGACGGCTGGTCAGGCTACTATTACTCCCTTCCTGAAAGCGATTTCATATCTGAGAGCGAAAAGAGCTATATTCAGGATGTAAGACGTGGTATCATCTCTATCGAGTTCTCGGCAAACATCGGAGTCATCAAGACAAGACCAGGGCACGCCAACAGTGTCTGCTTTGCCCTTGATGTGCTTGCGCTCCCGGAAATTCTCGGCTCAATTGCAGGAGATGACACAATCTTCATCATCCTGAGAGAGGGAATGACCAAAGAGGATCTGCTTGAGAGCTTCCAGACACGAATACCGGAGGTAAATTAATTGAATTACACCAATCTTGACCAGCTGGAAAGCTATAAAAAGCTTCTGGGCGCAGAGAAAAAAGATTTGAAGAAGCTTCTTTCAAAGGAAAGAGTCAGCTCTTCATCTGTGAAGCTTGGAGGCGACCTGAAATACAACTGGGCCTCAATCCCGGCAGACGATGAGATAATCAGGATTCTGCAGGATCTTGCTGATGAGGCAGAGCTTGTAGAGAAATACGAGGAAATCCTCAGGGGAAAGATGATGAATCCCGGGGAAAAGCGCCTCGTGCTCCATCACCTGACAAGAGGAAACGTGCTTGGCGAGAAAGTGATGTATGGAGAAGAGGACAAGGAAGCCTTCTACAGCAAAGAAAAGGCAAAGATAAAGGATTTCTCAGAAAAGGTGCACAGCGGAGAAATCAAGGGGTCAACAGGAAAGCCATTCAGCACAGTGTGCCAGATTGGAATCGGTGGATCTGATTTAGGCCCGAGAGCACTCTACCTTGCTCTCAAGGGTTATGAGAGAAAGATGGAGGCCCATTTCATATCAAATGTCGACCCGGACGATGCGGCTGAGGTGATAAAGTCCCTTGATCTAGAACGCACTCTGTTTATTCTTGTATCAAAGAGCGGCACCACACAGGAGACACTCACAAACAGGGATCTGGTGCTTGCAAAGCTTAAGGAAACACCAATTGAAGGCTTTGTTCCAAACAAGCACATGGTTGCAGTTACAAGCAAGACAAGCCCGCTTGCAAGCGACAAGAGCCTTTTAGCTTCATTCTTCATCGATGATTTCATCGGAGGACGCTATTCATCTACAAGCGCAGTTGGCGGCGTGGTTCTCTCTCTCTCTTATGGCTATGACACATTCTCTGAGATCCTTGAAGGAGCACATGAAGAGGATGTTTTGTCCCTTAATAAGGATATAAAGAAGAACGGAGCACTCCTTGATGCCCTCCTTGGTGTCTACTTAAGGAATGTGTTGAAGTATCCGGCAACAGCAATCCTTCCCTACTCTCAGGCTCTCTCAAGATTCCCTGCGCATCTTCAGCAGCTTGACATGGAATCAAACGGAAAGCATGTGAACAGGTTCGGAAAAAAAGTTGATTATGTCACAGGCCCCGTGATTTTCGGAGAGCCGGGAACAAATGGTCAGCACTCTTTCTATCAGCTTCTGCATCAGGGAACTGACATTGTTCCTCTGCAGTTCATCGGCTTCTGCAATCCGCAGTACGGGATGGACATCATAACAGACGGCTCATTCAGCCAGACAAAGCTGAATGCCAACCTTGCTGCCCAGATTGTAGCATTCGCACTTGGAAAGAGCGATGAGAATCCGAACAAGGAGTTTGACGGCAACAGACCATCTTCGCTTATATACGGAAGCAAGCTGAATGCCAAAAACCTTGGCGCACTTCTTTCCCACTATGAGAACAAGGTGATGTTCCAGGGCTTTGTATGGAATCTCAACTCATTTGACCAAGAAGGAGTCCAGCTGGGGAAAGTGCTTGCAAAGAAAGTCTTGAAAGGCTGTGAAGGCGATGAGGTTCTCAAAGCCTATTCAGACCTCCTCATCTGATAAAACAAATACTAACGGGTTGCCGGGGCACAGAGCCTCGGCATTTTTAATCAAAACCGCTTGCATAAATATTTGCTCCTTAATTAAGCCCTTTAATTTTCCACAATAAGGATGACAGCAGACACAATAAGAACATCTGCTTTGCCATATTATTCTTCCTTATAGGAAGATTTGATGAAAAATCATGAAAAATTCTTTGAAATTTTTGCATATTTTATGCCTGGATGCTCTTTAATAATGGAGGCAGTTGAAATACAATTACACCAATTTTAGGAATCGGGAGGAAAATTTATGAAATCAGAAATTGAAAGAGTTTATCAGCAGGTATGCTCAAGGGATCCTAATGAAAAGGAATTCCAGCAGGCTGTATATACTTTTCTGTTAAGCGTTGACAAGATTATCGACAAGCTTCCTGAAGTCTCATACCACAGGGTGCTTGAGCGCATGGTTGAGCCAGAAAGAGTCGTGATGTTCCGTGTTCCATGGATTGATGATGAGGGTGTATGCCAAGTCAACCGCGGATTCAGAGTCCAGATGTCTTCAACACTCGGACCATATAAGGGCGGATGCCGTTTCCATCCTTCTGTAAACCTCTCGATCATGAAATTCCTTGCATTTGAGCAGGTGTTCAAAAACTGCCTGACAGGGCTCCCGATGGGAGGAGGAAAAGGAGGCAGCGATTTCAATCCAAAGGGAAAGAGCGAAGCTGAGGTGATGAGATTCTGTCAGAGCTTCATGACAGAGCTCTCAAGACACATCGGTGCAGACACTGATGTCCCTGCTGGAGACATCGGAGTCGGAGGAAGAGAAATCGGATACATGTTCGGACAGTACAAGAGACTCAAGAATGAGTTTACAGGAGTCCTTACAGGCAAAGGTCTTGACTTCGGAGGATCCAACATCCGCCCGGAGGCAACAGGATACGGCCTTGTATACCTATCACAGGCGATCCTCGCTGACAGAAAGATGGATTTTGAAGGAAAGACATGCATCGTCTCCGGCAGCGGAAATGTTGCCCAGTTCACAACAGAAAAGCTTATCCAGCTTGGGGCAAAGGTCGTGACCCTTTCTGACTCCACAGGAATGATTTACGATGAAAATGGAATTGACAGCGAAAAGCTTCAGTATGTTAAGGTTCTCAAGAACGTAAAGAGAGGAAGAATCAAGGAATATGCCGATAAGTACGGCTGCACATATATTGCAAGAAACAACGATGAGCCTAACCCGATTTGGAACATCAAGGCAGATTATGCATTCCCCTGTGCAACACAGAATGAAATCCTCAAGGAAGATGCTGAGAACCTTGTGAGAAACGGCATAAAGCTTGTTGGAGAAGGAGCGAACATGCCATGCTCTATTGAAAGCGAGCACATTCTTACATCAAACGGCATCCTGCTTGCTCCTGCAAAGGCCGCAAACGCAGGAGGAGTTGCTGTATCCGGACTTGAGATGGCACAGAACTCAATGCGCATCCAATGGTCAAGAGAGCGTGTTGACCAGGAGCTTCAGAACATCATGAAGAACATCTACAAGAACATAAGCGAGGCTGCTCTTACATACTCAGAAAAAGACAACTTCATTGACGGAGCAAACATAGCATCATTCCTCAAGGTAAGCAGAGCAATGATTGCTCAGGGTTATGTATGATAAACAAGATTGGTTTTGACAGCGAAAAATACATCAGAGAGCAGACAGAGTACATCCTTGATCGTGTAAAGAACACAAACGGAAGGCTTTATATCGAATGCGGGGGCAAGCTTCTTCATGACAAGCATGCCTCCCGCGTGCTTCCCGGCTTTGACGAGAACAACAAGATGAAGGTCTTCAAAGCCCTCAAGGAACATCTGGATATCATAATATGCATATATGCAGGAGATATCGAGCAGAGAAAGATGAGAGGCGACTACGGCATCAGCTATGATGCGGATGTTGTGAAGACAATCCGTGATTTCGCAGAATACGGGCTTGTTTGCAACAAGGTGGTGATAACAAGATTTGAAAACCAGGCAAGCGCGATACAGTTCAAGAGAAAGCTTGAGCTCAACGGAATAAAGGTCTATACCCATCAGAGCACTCCAGGATATCCTGCAGACATAGACATGGTCGTATCCGATGAAGGATATGGAAAGAACGAATATATTCCCGTTGAGGCTCCGGTTGTAGTTGTCACAGCCCCGGGTCCTGGATCAGGGAAGCTCGCTACATGCCTCAACCAGATGTACCACGAGGCAAAGAGGGGCGAAAAGCCAAGCTATGCAAAGCTTGAGACCTTCCCTATCTGGAATCTTCCACTGAACCATCCTGTCAATATCGCATACGAGGCTGCAACTGTTGACATCGGGGATGTGAACCTCATAGACCACTTCCATCATGATGCATACGGAGTCATTACAGTAAACTATTCCCGTGATCTTGAAGCATATCCTCTTTTGAAGAGAATACTGGAAAAGATCACAGGTGAATGCGTATACAAGAGTCCGACAGACATGGGTGTGAACCGCTGCGGTTTCGGCATAACTGATGATGAAGTGTGCCGCTATGCCGCAAACCAGGAGATAATCCGAAGAGTCTTCAACACAAAATGCGACTATCTGATGGGGACAGCAAGCAAGGAAGTGTATCTGAGAGCTCTCAAGATTCTTGAGAAGGCAGGACTGAATGAGACTGACCGCCCTGTCGTGATTCCGGCCCGTGATGCTCTTAAAAAAGCAATTGAGGAGCATAAAGGAAAGGATGACGGGACAGTATGCGCCGCATCCCTTGAATTAAGGGACGGAAGGATTGTGACAGCGCATAACTCAAACCTCCTTCATGCAGGGGCGGCCCTGATTCTCAATGCAATAAAGACAGTGCTCAACATAGACAAGGAAGTTGACCTCATACACAACAATGTCATTGAGTCAATCACGATGGTAAAAAGGGATGTGCTGATGGGGAAAGGAGTATCTCTGAATGTTGATGAGATCCTCATTGCACTTGCAATATCAAGCATATACAACAGCGTGAGCGCAAAAGCCTGCAAGGCTCTTCTTGAACTGAAGAACACGGAGGTGCATTTCACGCACATACCTTCACCCGGAGATATAGACGGTATGAGAAAGCTGGGCATCAATTACACAAGTGATCCGCAGTATCCGGGAAGGATAATCTTCTGATTATCCCTCCCCTTTTTCCTTAGAGGAGGACATATGTCAGACAAGTACACAAAATTCGTCAGCGAGGAAAAGCTGGTTGCTGAAATGATTGCACTCAATGACGGCAAATTTTCCTACACTGTGGATGAAAGCGAATCAGGGCAGATGGGATTTTCAATTCTTGACAGCAAAGGCAGAAGTCTGGGTTCTGTAATTTTCTCTGTGGATGAGGATGATGAAATAACCGGCATAATCCACAGCGACAGTCCAAAATCCAAAAGCCTTACAGCAAAGGCGCTTGCCTCCTACATAGAATATACATTCGATCCTTTTTTCGGGTCTTATGAGGAAATCAAGGAGACACTCGATTACCTGTCAGATGAAGAACTCAGGGCCATCATACTCAATCTTATTTCCGATGCTGAACTGTCCATTGATGCACTTGAAAATGAAATAGATAAATGCATCGGAGACGATGATGAGGATGAAGAAGAAAGGGAAATAGACTATCTTGATCCCTTCCAGTATCCAGGAGCGGCAAATCTTGTGATGGATGAATTTGCATCAAGGAAATCATTCAGAGATGAAGAAGCTGTAAATTCACTTATCAATGTAATGAATCTGATGAAAGAAAATGAAGATACAAACAATATGATTCTTGCCGAGAAATGCGGCAGGGCTCTGTCTAACATACTCTCATTTCTTCCAGATGATGTCGAAGAAGAGGTTGAATACACAATAGCAAGCCTGAGCAGCCGCAAAAGTGCTTTTGCTGCCTATGCCGCGCTCTATGCCTCTGACAATCACTTTACAAGCGAATGCGGATCTCTGCTTTTGAAATCCATTGTTGTGAACGCCAGAAAAATCGACAACATGAAAATAAAGGAAAAACTCAAAGAAACAGAAAAAAGGCTTTAATTTCTCTTGAGAGCTTCTCTTTCATGGACAAAAGGGGAAAGAGAATCTAAACTTGTCTAGGGCTTCCGAACATAAAATGGAAGTTCTAAAGGTGGGTTGTTTCATGGCAGAAAGAGAAAAACTGACAAGCAGGCTTAGCTTTATCCTACTTTCAGCTGGCTGTGCAATCGGACTGGGAAACGTATGGAGATTCCCTTATATCACAGGCCGATATGGCGGAGCCGGTTTTGTACTTATCTACATTCTTTTCCTCATCATTCTTGGAATTCCTGTAATGGTTATGGAGTTCTCTATCGGAAGAGGCGGAAAGAAAAACATAGTCGGAGCATACAGGGCACTTGAGAAAGAAGGAAGCAAATGGCATTTTGCAGGGCCTCTTGCGATTTTCGGAAACTACATGCTCCTTTTTTACTATCTTCCGATAACTGGATGGCTACTTTATTACTTTGTCTCATTCGTAAGCGGAACATTCAGCGGAGCTGACACTGCGTATGTAAATGAGTATTTTGCTTCTCTCCAGGCAAATGGAGCTCTTCAGATTGCATTCATGCTCATTGCACTTTTCATAACAGCAGGCATTGTAATATTCGGTCTGAACAAGGGCGTTGAGAAATCCTCCCGCATAATGATGGCTCTCCTCTTTGTTCTGATGATTATTCTTGCTATCCACTCATTCACACTGGAAAATGCATCAGAAGGGCTTGCTTTCTTCTTGAAGCCTGATTTCTCGAACATGGTTGAATACGGTATCGGAGAGACTATATTTGCAGCAATGGGTCAGTCATTCTTCACCCTCTCTCTCGGTATCGGAGCAATGAGCATCTTCGGATCATACTTCACAGAAAAGAGAACACTTCTTGGAGAGTCTGGAAGAATCATCGTCCTTGATACATCCATTGCACTTCTTTCAGGCCTTATCATATTCCCGGCATGTGCATCCTTCAGCATCGAGGCAGGAAGCGGTCCGGCTCTTATTTTCATAACTCTTCCAAATGTCTTTTCAAAGATGACAGCAGGATCTCTCTGGGGTGCTCTTTTCTTCCTTGCAATGGGATTTGCAGCACTTACAACACTGATTGCTGTCTTCGAGAACATACTTTCTTACTGGATGGATATGAGAGGATTTACCAGAAAGAAGGCAACAGGACTCAACTTTTTAATCCTTGCCATCTTTGCACTCCCATGCATTTTCGGCTTCAATATCTGGTCAGGTTTTCATCCTCTTGGAGAGGGAACTGGAATAATGGACCTTGAGGATTTCATTGTATCAAATCTTCTTCTGCCGATAGGATCGCTGATAATGGTGCTTTTCTGCACATCACGCTATGGCTGGGGATGGAAAAACTTCATTTCAACAGCCAATATTGGAGAGGGTGCAAAATTCCCGAACAAGCTTAGAATATACTGTGCATGCATTCTTCCTCTGATCATCATTTACGTCCTGATCCAGGGAATAGTGGATTTCTTCATCTGATAAATACACAAAAAGGCCCTCCTCTTCTGAGAAAATCTCACAAAGGAGGGCTTTCATATCCATCATAAAGCTATATTGATCCTGTCAAATATCCTGTCAATGTCTTCAAAGTCGATATCAAGAGAGGGAGCAAATATAAGACTTCTGCCGTTCTTGGCGATATCAACATTTAGAGCAATGCCCTCATAAGGGAAGAAAATACGGCTACTTACCTTTTCCTTGAATGTTATGGTCCAGAGCAGTCCGGCCTGAGAAACCGATTCTACCTTCTCGTTTTCCTTTACAGCTTCAAGCATGTTTGCAACACTCAGCTTCTTTGCTTCCCTTATTTCCCCGTATTCCCCATCATCTTCAAGCATGCCGCATGCAGCTCCGACGTAGCGGACAGTCTCAATCTTTGCCTCTCTGCTGGAAAAGAAACGGTCTAGAGCAAGAACAGCTCCGTCCATCAATAGAAAATCAAAGGAAGCAGAAAGACATGGCGGGATATAGCGTCTCCATGAAACTGTAGATATATCAAGAAGGAGGAATGCACCTGTGTTTCTGGCCATCTCATGCAGAGTATTGATTGAGTCCACATCTTTTGTCATGAGGTATCCGTCATCAGCTACTTCTACAGACCTGATGAATAAAACCGTATCCTTTTTCATGTCCTTCTCAAAGAATACCGGCTCCAGGCCTTCACTCTTGAGCACATCAAATACATCTTCAGGCTTATCCAGAAGGCAGGCAGAAGCCATTTCATAGAGGAGGCAGAGTCTTCTTCGTACATCAACTTCACTTATTTCTTTTTTTATCCTCGGATTTGATGAACTGAGTGCGGCAAAAGACGAGCATTCAAGATACCTTATATTCTCTGTATATGAATAAACTCCGTCCTCTCTTATTATTTTTTCCATTAAGTCTCCAAAAAAGACCCGGCCGCTGAAGGCTGAGTCTTCTCTCTTGTCATCCTTTTTTCAGGATTTGTTTCCGTTATCTACAACCACTTTCTCTGGAGGAAGTCTCAATTCCTCAGGGTGAGTGAACACTTTTTTGAGAATCTTTAGTGCAGAAGCGAAATAGAAGCCGTCGGTAATTCTCTCATCCATGTTGATTACAACATCCATGACCCTTTCCTTTTCTACAGTTCCATCTTCTTCAAGCACCAGAATTCCTTTCTTTGCACCAAATGCGATAAACATCGGGATGTTACCGAAGTTGTAAAGATGATGAATTATAGAAGGCACATTCAGTGATGCAAGATTAGTCACAAAAAGAGAACCGTGGAAGGGTGAGACATTTATGAGTTTTTTCGGAATAAGACCGAAATAGTCCATTGTCTTTAAAAGCCAGAATGCGAATTTCTTGACAAGACCAGGAATGTAGTTCAGAAGAACCGCAGTCTTGTCAAAATCGGTGTTGTTATTTTCCATGACTTCAGCAAGGGCTTTGTTGACTGTCTCATAAACATCAAAGATCGTATCCTCCGGATTGAATCTCATCTTGATGATTGTATCCTCAGTCTCTATGTTCATCTTTCTTTTAACGACCATGTTCACGATGATGCCGTTTCTGGCATATATCTTCTGCCCTCTTATGAAACGGTTGCATCTTGGCCTTTGGCTGATTGTCCTCACATAAGAAGCAAGAAGGACATGCATCATACCGATTGAATCATAACCTTCGCTTCTGAGCTGGCGGACAAATTCCTCAGCAGGGCGGCACGGAAACTCAAGAGATATGCTGTTACAGCTTTCAGCTCTGGTAACCATGATGTAAGGAGTGATGCTTGAAAAAGCATCAAGTTTAAGTTTTCTTCCCTCTTTCATAATTTCCTCTGCTAAATCATCGCTCTTTTATCATTTTTTGAAAAGCATTTATTTTTTATTATATGAAAAACAGCAAAAATACCCTGTTTTAGTATAAAAAAGCCTAATTTTGTCATCTCTTTATCACTCATTGAGGCTTATTGCTTGTCAAGGAATGAAATGGGACATAAAATTTCTATATATGACAGAGTATCCACTCACACGCAAGGAGCAGAAAATCGTACGCCTTGCCGATGCCTTCTGGCAAAGGCACAGCGATGCTCTCAGCGAGGATGATATAAATAAAATAAACAACCAGGAAATATCGAAGGCGATGAGGCGCATTCTGCTTCCTCGCGCAAAGGAAATTGTAACAAGCTCCTTCATAATTCCTGTTACCAGCGGGGCAATCACATGCTATATGTTCGCTAACCCGAGAACACAGAGCATGGGACAGGATGCCCTTATTGTATATTTCCATGGAGGCGGATGGACATTCGGCAACATGGAATTCTACAACATATATCTGGAACATCTTTCTTCAGTGACAGGAGCAATGATCTTGTCAATCGATTATCATCTTTCTCCTGACAACAAATTCCCGACAGCAGTTGAGGATTGCTATGATGCCCTTCTCTGGGCATGCGGAGGTGCAAAATACTGGAAGGTCGACCCTGACAGAATCTTCATCGCAGGAGACTGTGCAGGAGGAAATCTTGCTGCAGTCGTCGCACAGCTTGTACGCGACAGAAAAGGTCCGGAAATTGCAGGACAGATACTTCTTTATCCGATAACCGACGGAAGACTGAGGACACTGTCGATTGAGGAGCATAAAGATACCCCGATGCTTACAAGCAGGATTCTCGATTTCTATGTTGACAACTATGCACGTGAAAGCAAGGATCTGTTCCTGCCCATGTTCTCACCCCTCCTTTCTCAGGACAAGAGCCGTCTGGCTCCTGCCCTGATAATCAATGCAGAGTTTGATCCTCTTCATGACGATGGAGTGCTCTATGCCGCAGAGCTGGAGAAAGCAGGAACAAGCGTGAAGGTTTTCACTGCTCCTTCTTCATACCATGGCTTCATGTGTTACAAGAATGCAAAAGGAAGGCTTGAAAGCGAATGCGCAATTCGCCAGTTCGTATCCGGAAGAAAGCTTGAAAACATTAAATTCGTCACAGAAAAAGAACTGAAGAGAATCAATGAAGCTCCTCGCCCGCAGAAAAAAGAGGAAGAATAATCAGACTAGTACAAAACACTGCCTTTTGCTTTTAGGCTTTTCTGGCATTGTCATACGGATCAATCCGTCAGCTATCATTGGCTTGATTATTCTGTAATAGAGAGATGTCCTGTTCAGGCCTGTAAAAGCTTCAAGCTCTTCTCTTGATCTTGGTGTCTTGAGAAAATCAAGGATGTTGTCAGCTTCTTTTTCTTTTCTCAGTGCATTGAAGAAAATGACCTTGAATTCTCCCCTTTCACTTTTAAACACCGGCTCTTCAAGACCCATAGCCCTGAAGGAATTTCTGATAGCAGGTATTCCTGAACCTCTGTTTTCAGAAACTCCAAGGACTTCAAGTATATCTGAAAGGGTTGGATTTCTCGTCTCTGGCGGAATTGTTCCGATTTTATCAATGGACAGCGGTCCATATAATCCTCCGCTGTTAGTTATCTCAAGCCTGTCTGAATATATTTCAATCCTTATCGCCTTGCCTTCGCTGTATGCGCTGTAATCGCGATGCTGCAGAGCATTCAAAACAGCTTCTCTTATCGCAACAGGAGGATACTCCGGCTTATTGACTCGGTTTCCATTCTCGTCAAATGAGATTGCATTCCTTATATTGTCAAGCACATAGCCAACTGTAGCATCAAGCATGTCCTTAATATTCCCTGTAAAGCGTCTTGAATCCTGGAACCTTGGCATTCCTATTTCATTTTCATTTCCTTTTTTATCTCCGGAAATCACAACAGCTGTGACAGAAAACTGAGGGAAATAAGATTGGGGATAATGAGAGAAGGCCATGACAGCTGCAAGAGATGGATAACCGTCCTTTACAATCCCAAGAAGCTTTAAAACCTCATCATATGCAAGATTAGCCAGATTGTTTCTGGTATTTCTTATTCTTGATACGTAGGAATCAAGCAGATTTTTATCCAGGAGAGACAGCGCTGCGTCTCTGACAGGACGCCTGTCATCATGCAAGCCTCGATGGAATGCATCATAACTGTAAACCTCATATGGGCTCATCTGGATATCTGCCTCTCCGACTCTTATATAAGAGCCCTTTAAAAGACCCTTGCCTTTGTAATATGCCGGACGTTTTGAAAAGGGAATTCCAGGAATTTCTGCAGAGACAACTGTTTTGCCGTCTATAAGAGCTACTGTGAATAGCGGTCTGACAGGAGGCTCTATCTGACTGCACTGTTCTGTTACATCTTTCTCAAGAGCTTCAGCGTTATATACTCCTGTTATCTCATAGCCGGATGATTCAGAAATGCCAAAGACAATGACACCTCCATCATCCTGATTAGAAAATGATGATAGCGTGTCAAAAAGCTTATTAGGACAACCTTTCAAAGCTTCCTTTATCTCAATCGTCTGCTGTTCTGATTTAAATAGCCTTATACGATTAACAAGCGCAACAAGTTCTTCTTCTTTCATATGTATATTATCATGATGCATTTATCAAAAATCAATTATTTTGATATCAAAAATCAAAACTTGATAGATTTTTGGCAATTTTGATAATGATTTTTCTATTTTTGATAAGCTTTTTCAAGTTTTGATATGGTTTTCAGCATTTTTGATAATCTCTCTTTAAATCATCAAAAGCATAAAGGCTGAAATCATTCACAAAGTGCCATATCATTATAGAAAGAAAACAGGATACGAGGCTAAAGAACATGCTGAATGAAAAAGACTACAGGATTATAGAAGAAGCAAGAAAGGCAATTAAAGCAAATTATGGCGAAGAACACTGCAATCACACTGTAGGAGCTGCAGTCTGCTCAAAGAACGGAAAAATATATGCAGGCGTGAATATTTTTTCCCTTCATGGAGCATGTGCAGAGCAGGTTGCAATCGGGACTGCAGTTACAAACGGCGAAAGAGAGTTTGAAACAATAGTTGCTGTAAGAGAAAAAGAAGGGGATGAAATCATACCGCCTTGCGGAAACTGCCGGCAGATTCTTCATAATTATATGCCAGAATGCTGCGTCATTGTCCATGATGGAAGAGAACTCAGAAAAATCAAGGCAAAAGATCTTCTTCCATTTGCTTATTCGTTTGAATGAATCGGACTTACCAGGGAAAATAAAAAACCCCACTGCGGACAAAAGGAGGTAAACCGCTATGTGGGGAACAAAAGGAGGTTCGGCAATCAGGTCTTTCTTCCTGATTCCATGAGTACTATATAGGTTTTTCTCATATGTGTAAAGTACTTTTTTGAAAAATTTTTTAAAATTTTTAATTTTTGTTTTTTCTTAATATTTTGTTAGTTTTCCCATTTAAAATTACAAAATAAGGGTTTTATCATAAATATTTTCAAAATTATTATTATAATATACACATTGCTTTATTTAATGTGAAATATAGAAAATTAAATATACTATTTAAGAATTTGTATACAAATATATTAGATTTAATATCCATTATTTCCCCTATCTGAATACATGCTTTTCAAAACCATTTTCAATAATTAAAACCGTGCTTTAACGCATCAGTTTTGTAAACTATGAAGGTACTGCTAAAACATTGCTTCTTGCAGGAAAGCATAAAATAACCTGCATCCTTTGTCTTTGTATTCAGCTCTCATCCTTTTTGCTTCTGCAGGAAAAACGAAAGGGAAGGCTGCAGTACCTCCCCTTGATGGCTTATTATTTTGTATTCTTCATGCTTGCAGGCTGTCTTGTGTTCTCAAGCACATCACGCCAGAGAGACCCTTCGACATCAACATGGCTTCGCTTGGAGACAGCGACCTTTATCGGAAGGTAGACAAACTGGTTGTTTACCCTGCTTGCGATACATCTTGTCTTTCCAGCCATCGCCGCATGCACAGCATGGGCTCCAAGACGGGCACAGTAGATTGAGTCATAGCTGTTTGCCGGTGCTGAACGGATTATATATGATGGATCAATGTATTTTATTGTTGTCGGTATACCCTCTTCCTTGAAATATGCATTGATCTTCTCTTTCAAAAACAGCCCGATATCCTGGTACTTTATGTTTCCAGATGCGTCTGTCTCTCCAGTTGGAGGAACAAGATCCTGCCCTGCTCCTTCTGCAACGAGAATCACAGCATGCCCTCTGTCGAGTATTCTCCTTCTAAGGTTTTCCAAAAGTCCGTTCGGACCGTCAAGATCAAAGGGGTTTTCTGGGATGAGACAGAAGTTGACATCCGACTGTGCAAGGGATGTGTTTGCGGCTATGAAGCCGGATTCTCTTCCCATGACCTTGACAAGTCCTATTCCGTTTATGCTTGCCTTTGCCTCGACATGAGCACCGCGCACTGACGGGACAGCGCTTGCAACTGCTGTATCAAAACCGAAAGAGGAATCAATGAATGAAAGGTCATTGTCTATTGTCTTCGGAACACCTACAACAGCAATCTTGAGCCCCCTTTTCTCTATCTCTGCTCCAATATCATCAGAGCCGCGCAGTGTTCCGTCTCCCCCGATTGTAATGAGGATGTTTATGTTCATCCTCTCAAGGCTGTCGACAATCTCCTCAACCTGCTTTCCGCCTCCGCGAGCAGAGCCGAGGATTGTTCCTCCCTTTTCCTGGATATCGTCAACAACATCCGGATCAAGAGGAATAAGCGGCCATGGAGAATTCTCCAGAAGTCCAAGATAGCCGTACTGTATTCCTGAAATCCTTCTTACGCCATAACGGTACCAGAGACATCTGACAACTGCTCTTATGACATTGTTGAGGCCCGGGCAGATTCCTCCGCATGTGCAGATTGCGGCATGCACATGGCTTGGGTTGAAATATATTTTCTTTCTTGGTCCCGCAAGCTCGAGAGAATCTAGATGGCGCGGAACATTCATTCCGTTTTCCCTGACTGTGTCGAGGTTGTAAAGAATCCTCTGATCGTCAGTGACATAATCACTGATTCCATCCCCCTGGCTGCTACTCATACGTATGGGGCTGTTTATCTTTGCCTCTCCAAGGCGCTCAATCTCAAAATCATAAATCAGTTCGCTCATTCAAACCTCCTTCTTTATTCTATCGAGTTCCAGACTAAAGGTCTTGTACTCCTCGCTTATTTTCTCCAGGGATTTATTCTCAAATGATGAAAAAATGGATGCAAAGGCCCTTCCTTTTGCAGTCAGCGAAACTCCTTCCCGTGAGGAGCCTCCCTTTTTTCTGTCCACCAGGGAAAAACCAAGCTTCTTCTCTGCCTTGTCTATCATATGATAGCACTTGGTGTATGAAATCCCCAGGCTCGCACTTGCTTTCAGGATGCTGCCGGTCTTCTCTATCTCATCAAGGAGCCAGAGAACTCCTGGCCCCATGAATTTCTCCCCGTCTTCTAAGAGTATTATCTTGGCCTTTACTTCCATAGCTCCTCTGCTGCCTTGTATACACAGTCTATCAAAGATTCTATGTTCTCCTTCTCCACAGAGCAGTATGCCAGGCGGAATGTCCTGTCAAAGATGTTGATTGCTCCAATCTGGTATTTGTCAAGGAGGAAGCGCCTTAAGTCCTCTGCACTGTTGCCGTGAGTGTCAAAAGCCATAAAATAACCGCTGTTGAAAGGATATGGCGTAAGAAGATCATTGCCTTCATACTTCTTTAAAACTCTCTTTACCTCCTCATAGCGTTCCTTGATGACAGAAAAGAGCTCTTCTTTGTCTTTTTCGTAATTTGCCCCTTTCTTTGCCCTCAAAAGGAGGCTCTGGCCCGGACGGTCACAGTTTGAAACAGTGCACCTGATTGCTCCAAGAGTTTTCTTTTCAAGAGCATCAAGGGCTTTCTCATCAAGGGCCTTTCCTGCGTATGTGATGAATCCTATTCTGAAGCCCCATACCATGTCTTCCTTTGTAGCGGCATCACCTTTTATGACGAATATATTCTCATCTGCATCGGCAAGATATGAAAAGAGGCTTTCCTTTTCAGTCTCCTCCTCATAGAAAAGACCGAAGTAGGCATCATCCACAATGACAAGTATCTTCTTCTGCTTTGCAACAAGCTTGAGAGCATCAACAAGATCCCTCATCTCTTTTTTGCTCGGGGTGTATCCTGTAGGGTTGTTTGGAAAGTTGAGTATAAGTCTGACCTCGTTCTTCTCAGATGAAAGGAGCGCATCCTTTATCCCCTGGCTGTTGAGCCCTCCGTCCTTGAAGAACGGGAATGTTACAAGACGGGCACCTGCAAGGTCAGAGAATATAAGGTCATAATTGTCCCAGAAGAGATCTGGGCAGAAAATCTCATCACCCTCATCTGCAAAGAGCGTTGCAGCTATGCTTATAGTATGAGTGAGCCCCCCAGTTACTATGCATCCTGAAGTGAGCTTTCCTTCAAGGCTGGGATTCTTTCTCACCATCTCCTCTTTCCAAATGGCACGCAGACTCTTGTCCCCTCCTCCTGGAGCATAATTGAATATTTCAGATGGCTTGAAATCATTCTCGAAGTATTTATATATGTCGCTAAGATAAAAAGGCTGGCCGAGTCTTGTTGCTGTTCCGACTGTTGCATTCACTCTCTTTGCCTTCTCTCCTGCCTCAGCACTCTGTGCGACAATGCCTTTCGGGAAATACATCCTCTTTCCTCTTTCAGAAAGGAATGAATACATTCCTGATCTTTTAAGTTCATCATTAAGCTCTTTTGCAAGTACGTTCATATCTACCCCGCTTAAAACAATTCCAGTTGCTCATTTAATACAACTTTTTCCTTTTTTGGAAAAGAAGAGGAGATCAGGGACATAAACTCATTCTCATCCATTATCTTCACACCGAGCGCCTCTGCATCAGCTCTCTTTCCGCCTCCTCCTTTGCCGCAAAGAAGATATGTGGTCTTTTTAGAGACTGCAGAAGTGGTCTTTCCTCCTCTCTTCTTTATCTCCTCAAGAGCTTTTTCTCTCGGGTTGAAGTTCTCAAAAGATCCTGTTATGCACCAGCTTGTCCCCTCAAATATCTGATCAAGCGTACCTTCCTCTTTCTCATCCCTTGTCTTGAGACCGCAGGAAGCGAGAGTGGAAATGGTATTTAAAAGCCTCTGGTCAGAAAAAGCGTTCACAATTGTCCTTGCGCTGACTTCACCTATTCCGCTGACTGAAACAAGGTCCTCCTCCTTTGCCCTTTCCAGCTTTTCAAAGCTGTCAAAGCCAGCCTCGACAAGGATTTCAGCCGTTTTCTTTCCGATTTCAGGAATGCCAAGGGAGGAAAGCAGGGTCGTGAAGCTCTGCTCCTTTGATTTCTCCACTGACCTGATTATCTGCAAAACTGCCTTTTCCCCAAATCCATCATAGCTGAGCGCTTTCGTATAATCTGCCGTATATATGTCCTCAATCTTCCTCAGTATCCCCTTGTCATAGAAAAGAGACACTGTCTTTTCTCCAAGGGTCTCTATGTCCATCTGCTTGCGCGAAGAGAAGAATGTTATTTCCCCCTTCACCCTGTCAGGGCAATCCCTGTTGGGGCAGAAAAGATGTGCCCCTGTCTTCTCAAGCCTTGCTCCGCATGAAGGACAGAGGGATGGAAGGGAAAAAGAGAGAGAAGAGTCCTCATTCTTCTCAAGTACCTCTTCAACCTGTGGAATGACATCTCCGCGTTTTGAAATGGAGACTGTATCCCCCACTGAGAGCTCAAGAGCATTTATGTATTCCTGATTATGAAGGCTTGCCCTTCTTATCTCGCTTCCTCCGAGGCGGACCGGATCGAGAATGGCAACAGGTGTTATTCTTCCTGTACGTCCAACCTGCACGGCAATATCCCTTACTCTGCTCACAGCCTGGGGGCTTTCAAACTTGTACGCAATTGCCCAGCGCGGATGATGCTCCGTGTAGCCAAGATTTTCTCTTTTATCGAGCTCGTTCACCTTGAACACAAGCCCATCAATCTCATAAGCAAGACTGCTTCTCTCTTTTGTCTTCTTGTCAATGTAGCTCTTTATGTCGCTGATTGAATATGCATCTGCCTCAAGACCTGCTTGTTTTATCTTTCTTTCTGCCTCTTCTTTTGTAGAAGCAAAATAAGAGATATGGCTGTTTATCTTGAACCCGAGATCCTTCAGTTTTCTTAAAATAAGAAGATGCTCCTCTGGGCCTTCACCCTTTACATTCCAGAATCCTTCATAGCAGAACATGTCAAGATCAACGCGCGCGCTCTCGCTGCTTTTAAGCCTTCTGACTGACCCGGATGCAAGGTTTCTTGCATTTGCAGCCTTCTCCTCCCCCTCAGCCAGGCTTCGGTTGTAAGAATCAAAGCCTTTTTTCGATATGAACACTTCTCCACGCACAGCAAGGGAGACAGGCTGAGAAAGACGAAGAGGCACGCTTTTTATCGTCTTGACGTTTTCAGTAACATCATTTCCGACTATTCCGTTTCCTCTTGTTACAGCCCTTACAAGGAGGCCCTCGCTGTAATAAAGGACCATCGAAATCCCGTCAATCTTCTCTTCTGCAACAAAAGAAAGCCGTGCATTCTCCTTTTTAGAGCTCTTGTTTATGAACGAGAGCACTTCTTCCTCGCTGTATGCCTTGTCAAGGGAGAGCACCGGAATAGTATGTGTGAATTCTGGAAATGAGTTGTCAAGATCAGAGCCGACCCTCTGGGTCGGAGAATCAGGGAGAATCAAATCAGGATTCTCCATCTCCAGTTCTTTAAGCTCATCGAAAGTCCTGTCGTATTCCATGTCAGAGACCAAACTTTCTGAGTCTATGTAATATGCTCTCTGCCAGCAGTTCAGCCTGTCCACCAGCTCTCTGATCTTTTCCTTTTTGTCCATAGATGCGATTATAACGTGACAAAACTGCATAAGCAAGCTCAAGAGAGGCCGTGCATTATGATGATCATCAGATGCTGCAGTGCTTTTACATCACACTTTCTTGTGGTATCCTTTCAGTATGCAGGAAAAACTCAATCTCTCACGCCTTAACATGCTCTATGGACGCATAATAGAAGCTCCAGAGGCAATGAAGATAAAGGGTATTGAATACCCGGACAGTGACATTCCTTCCATCACTCTTGATGCAGGTAGCATCAGGAACAACCGATTTGACATAAACGGCACAGAGATATCTCTTTTTGCAGAAGATGAGGCCCTTTTCAAAGGGCAGTTCATTGCCGCAGTGTTTTCCAGCGATTACGAAAATGCAGAACTCATTGCAAGAGATGTGAAGATAGACAGTGAGAAAATAAACCGTGCAAATGAGACTGACGATCTGATGAGTCTTTCTTTCGGAGACATCGAGACAGTCAGAAACGGAAGAGCTGAAAAAACTGAAAAGACTGTAAAGGAAACCGATGAGGAAGGAAATGAGATTGAGAAAGTCGTTGAAGACGTTGAATATGTGCCTTACAAAAGCGTCTCTTCTGTATTCCTTCTCAAGGAGGCAGAAAGCCCTGTAAAGCTCTGGTACACAGTCAATGCTGTCTATGAGAATGGAATTCTCTATGTCTCTGCGCCCAACCAGTACCCGGGCTTTCTCAAGCGCCTTGTCTGCTCTCTTACTGGAATCGAAGAAGAGAAGATTGTGTTCTATCAGAAAGACTATTATGCACCATTTGATGAATATCTTTTTGAAAGCGCGATGCTTGCCGCAATCGCATCTGCTCTAGCAATAGAGAAGAAGCAGGCTGTCGAGATAAGAAAGCAGGCATATTCAAGACGCGGAGAAATAAGGAGTGAGAGGCTTACATATATTGCAGATGACGGAAAGCTTATAGGAGAAGAAGTGACATACACTGTCGAGATGGGTGCATATCTTCCACTTAAAAGCGAGTATTTCCGCCATGTGGCGGCAGCCATTGTGCCAAGCTACCCTCTTTCAGCCTTCAAGGCAGATGTGAGATTCATCAAAAGTGCAAAGTATCCGTATTCATTCTTTCTTTCCCTCGGATTTTCAGAGGCCCTTGCCTCAACTGAATATCATGAGGCGAGGATATCAGATTATCTCAATCTTTCTCCAATGGCATTCAAGGCATACTATTACAAGGACAAGAGAAGATTCACAGACTACATTCCAGCCCTCGACCTGGCAGAGATAAAGAAGCTGACACAGAAGACAATGCTAAAGAGCTCCTTTGAAAGAAAATGGGCATCCCATCAGCTCAAGAACAAGGATTATGCACTGCTAGGTTTTTCGCGTGGAAACGGCTTTGCATCAGGCTACTCGATTTCAGGCTTCTCGACATCCTTTGCAAAAGAGCATGAATACACAAGCAAGATAACATATAACGCAAAGGACCAGATTATAGTCACGATAAGCGAGGCTGCCAACGAGAAGAGCATGAATTTATGGCGCCAGATAATAAAGAAGGAAATGGGATATGAGAAGGATGAGTCCGTGATATTCATAAAAAGCAGCACTTCCGACTCCGGCCCGCGTATTCTTTCACGCTATGTTTCCAATTTCTCAAAGCAGCTTTTAATTGGAATAAGAAAAATAAAGGAGCTGAGAAGCACGGAAAATCCTCCGTTTTCAATCGTCCTTTCTCTGGAGAACAAATTCTTCCCATGCGAGTTTGACGAGGGTGGTTTTGCATCAATGGCAATTTCAGTCCGTATCGATGAGACTGACTACCAGAGCATGATTGAAGAAATCTATGCAGACTACTCGCTGGGCTATGTGCTTGATGAGAACCTGCTCTTGTCTGCGGTGAAGGAAGAAATCCTCTCAACGCTTACTGAAATTGGGGCCAGATTCACTCCTGACATGAGAGTAAGCATATCCTTCACAAGAAAGGACAGCGAGAGCATCGCGAGTCCCATGCAGGTCACAAGAGCACTCGCAATAGCCGCATTTTTGAACGCGACAAGCCAGGCGCTGAAGGAAAAGAACATAGCCCTTCCCCTTTCTGATGAGGATGTGCTTCGCTTAAGGAGAATGAATTGAAAATAGATGCAATCATTGATGGAAAGACATTATCCCTTGATATAAACTCCAACAAGCCCCTTTCCCTGATACTTATGGAGGATCTTGCCAACGACAGCATAAAGAGCCATTGCCAGGGAAACGGTTGCGGGCTCTGTGTCGTGCTCATGGACGGCAAGGCTGTTCTGTCATGCATGGTCCCGGCATTCCAGATCAGAGGAAAGAGCATAATAACCTTTGAAAGCTTCTCAAAAAGCAGGAACTATCGCGATATAGAAAAAGCCTATGAAGCCTGCAAGGTGCGCCCCTGCCCCATATGCTACAAGGCAAAGACCATGCTTTTAGAGACTCTGATAAGCCAGGGCATTACGGATAAAGGAGAAATACAGAGGGAAATCAGCAGCATAAGATGCTCCTGCATGGAAGCAGAATCCTGCTACCGTGTGGTGCTTTCTGCAATCGAGATAAGGAGGAGAAGGCGTGCACGCAAGTCTTAGATCCCCTACAGTACACACACCTCAAACATTTTCTGAGCTTCAGAGCATTCTCACAAGAAGTGAGAAATTCACATATTTTGCCTATGGTAGCGAGATTATGAGACAAAAAGACTCATACCCTGCAAAGGACAGCGCAATGGAAATCATCTCGCTTTCATCCATTGAAGAAATGAAGAGATTCCAGCGAAACGATAAGATAGCTGAAATCGGAGCAATGCTCTCCCTTGAAGAGCTTCTGTCTGTCGGACGCAGCATACTGCCAAAGATTCTTGTAGATACCATAAAGAGCTTCGGAGGCTCTGTGATTCTCCGCGGCATATCGATTGGAGGATGCCTTGCTTCAAAGAAGCTTGTAAGCTATATCTCAGGCACGCTGATTGCACTCGATGCACAGGCGGAAATAAAATTTCTCAAAAGAAAGCGCCTTCATTCCAAGTGGTATCCAATCAGGGCTCTTTTTGATAAGGACGGACTGAAAGTCCAGGAGGGTGCGATAATAAGCCGCATCCGTGTCCCCCTTGAAACCATGCTATGGCAGAGATTCTATAAAAAGGGAGATTTCCTTACAGAAAGCAGCAAAGCTCTTGCCCTTTCCTTTATTGCAAATCATGAGGCTGATACACTGAACAGCATACACATCGTGATGACCTATCCTGATAAAGGAATAATATTCGGAAGGGACTATGACAACATATTCTCTTCTGTCCGTCTTCCTCTGGATCAGGAGGAGACAAAGAGCCTCATTGACAGCATATTGTCTCTTTGTGAACAGAGCAGAAATCTCTCAAGCCTTCAGAGGGAGAGGACAAAAGGCATCCTCAATGATATAATCTACGAACTCAACATTGAGACACTTAATCAGAGCCTTGGAGAAAAATGAGCAATTTCGTACACCTGCACAACCATACTGACTTTTCACTTCTTGACGGAGCGGCAACCATTTCAGGATATGTCAAGAAAGCTGTGAGCCTGAACATGAAGGCTCTTGCCATAACCGATCATGGAAACATGTACGGGGCACTGTATTTTTACAACGAGTGCCGCAAGGCAGGCATAAAGCCGATTATAGGCTGCGAGTTCTATGTGAACCCGAAGGACAGAAGAAGCAGGGAAAGCGGAAACAAATATTACCATCTTATTCTTCTTGCAACGAGCGACAAGGGCTATCATAACCTGATGGAACTCAATTCAATAGCCTTCAAGGAAGGATACTATTACAAGCCAAGGATTGATGATGAAACGCTTAAAGAGCACAGCGAGGATCTGATCTGCACCTCTGCATGCCTTGCAGGAGAGATTCTGCAGATTCTAATGACTCCTCAGAACAGAGCAGGCTTCACACGGCCTACAAAGGCACAGGAAGAGGACAATTACGAGAAAGCGAAAGAAAGAGTGAAATGGTTCAAGGATCTCTTCCCCGGCCGTTATTTCATAGAGCTTCAGGATCATGGACTTGAGGAGCAGAAATACACAAATCCGATTCTTGTCCGCCTTGCCCACGAGATGGATGTCCCCTTAATCTGCACAAACGACATACACTATCTTGAAAAGGAAGACAGCAACGCACATGACAGTCTTCTCTGCGTCGGAACGAACGCGAAGAAGAATGATACAAACAGGATGAGGTTTCCAAACAGCGAATTCTACTTCAAGAGCCAGAAGGAGATGGAGGATCTCTTTTCATGGATACCAGAGGCTGTTGAGAATACAGGAAAACTTGCTGACATGGTGGATATAAACATCAAATTCCCTGGACCGATTCTGCCAAAGTGCACCATTCCAGAGCCATTCAGGACAGAAGCTGAATACCTTGTCTACCTTGCCAATGACGGACTCAGAAAGAGGTATAAAAAGATTACAAAGACCCTTCAGGACAGGCTGGATTATGAGCTGGGAGTCATCATCAAGATGGATTTCCCGGGCTACTTCCTCATTGTCAGGGACTATATAGCATGGGCAAAGAGCCATGGAATCCCGGTCGGACCGGGACGAGGAAGCGGGGCTGGAAGCCTTGTCGCATATGCTGTCACGATTACGGACATAGAGCCGATGAAATACTCGCTCCTCTTCGAGCGCTTTCTGAACATAGAGCGAGTCAGTATGCCGGATTTTGATGTCGACTTCTGCTTCGAACGCAGGGGAGAGGTTATTGACTATGTAACGGAGCACTACGGAAAGGACCGCGTCGGACAGATAGTCACCTTCGGAACACTCAAGGCAAAGGCTGTTGTAAAGGATGTTGCACGCGTTCTTGACATCCCGTTTGATGAATCTACGAAAATCTGCTCATTCATCCCCGATGACCCAAAGATGACGATAGAAAAAGCTCTTGAGAGCGAAGAGAAGCTCATGGAGTACTATAATCGCGGAGGTGTTTATACAGAGCTTTTCGAGACTGCCAAAAAGCTTGAGGGGCTGCACCGCCATACAAGCCTGCATGCTGCAGGAGTCGTGATTGGAAGAGAGTCCCTTGAGCACTATGTTCCTCTCTGCACAGACAGCAAGACAGGAGGAATTGCCACCCAGTATACAATGAAGCAGATAGAGGACTGCGGCCTTGTCAAGATGGACTTCCTTGGTCTGAAAACACTTACTCTGATCAAGCATACTGAGGATCTGATAAAAAAGAGGATTCCAGACTTCGACATAAACAAGATAAGCGAAGAGGATGAGAAGACATTCAGAATGCTCTCAGAAGGAGATTCTGCATGTGTCTTCCAGTTTGAATCTCCGGGAATGAGAAGAATCTTAAAGCGTGCTGAGCCTCACTCGATTGAGGATCTTGTAGCACTTAACGCGCTCTACCGCCCAGGTCCGATGCAGTTCATTGACCAGTACATTGACTCGAAGCAGGGAAGAATACCTATTGTATACCCCGACCCGAGTCTTGAGGATGTTCTTAAAACGACATATGGAGTAATTGTCTATCAGGAGCAGGTCATGCAGGTTGCACAGATTATTGCAGGCTATACTCTCGGACAGGCAGACATACTCAGAAGAATAATGGGAAAAAAGCAGCAGGACAAGCTTGCTGAGGAACTCGTTAAGTTCCGTGAGGGAGCTGTGAAGAGGGGCTATACAGCAGAGCATGCTGAAGAGATATTCCATATCCTCGAGCCTTTTGCAGGATACGGATTCAATAAGAGCCATGCAGTCGCCTACTCTGTCGTTGCATATCAGACAGCGTACCTGAAAGCGAATTTCCCCGCAGAGTTCCTTGCCGCAAACCTCACGAACGAGATGAGAAACCCTGACAAGTTTAAGGAATATTTAAATCTTGCTCCGCAGATGAATCTCAGGATCCTTCCTCCGGACATAAACCGCTCGGACAAGCACTTCAATGTATCTGAAGGAGACATTGTCTACGGGCTGGCAGGCATAAAGAATGTCGGCGAGAATGCAGTTGAGGAAATTGTCAAGGAAAGGGAAAAGAACGGAGCCTACACAAGTTTCATAGACTTCATTTCTCGCCAGAAAGAAAGCCCGAACTCCCGTCTGCTTGAATCCCTTGTAAAGGCAGGAGCCTTTGACTCGCTTGAAAAGAACAGAGCCATGCTTTGTGCTAACATCGAGGATGCCCTTCAATATGACAAGGGCACAAGAGAGATGACAAGGGGCGGACAGATGTCTCTCTTTGGAGATGATGAGGTGATGAACACCTTCACGATGAAGAATGTTCCGGACTGGAGTCAAGACGAGAAGCTGAGAACAGAAAAGGAGATGATGGGATTCTATATCTCAGGCCATCCTCTTGACAAATACCGTGACAAGATAAGCGAATGCGTGAGAATAAGCCTTGATGACATATCCTCGCTTCCGCGCGCAAGGGATGTGAACCTCATTGCAATGGTCACTCAGATCAAGGTCCTGAAAACAAAGAAGGAAGAGAAGATGGCCGCGCTTAACCTTCAGACAAAGGAAGGAGAAATCGAGGCAGTAATGTTCCCTAAAGTCTATGCAAAGTTTTCACAGATGATAGAAAACGATGGCATTTACGGTTTTACCGGACAGATATCGGATAGAGGGGACTCAGTAAACTTTGTAATAGAAGAAGCAACTGCCCCGGAGCTTCTTGCACCTCTTTCAATTGAAAAGATAATGATCTATCTCTCTTCTTCGCACTTGAGGGATGAAGGGGCTCTTGAGGAGCTGAAAAATGTCATCACCGCTTACAGCGGAGACAATCCGGTGTACCTTGCCCTCGGGTGGGAAAAAGAAGCAGTAAAACTCCCGTTCAATATGGGACTGAAATATTCGGCAGATGCAATAAAGGAGATAAGAGAGCTTCCCGTTGTCGAGAACCTCGTAATTTATTAGTTTTATTCTATGGTACAGATAGCAGATTTCATTTCTAAACTACTGAGCGTGTATTCCCTGCTCATATGGGTGCGTATCTTCATGTCATGGCTCATCCCGTACAATCGCCCGGGTTCTATTTCATATTATCTTTCTTCAATAGTGGACCCATACCTCAATCTTTTCCGTTCAAGGAGAATGAGACTCGGCTTCCTTGATTTCTCACCGCTTGTCGCAATCGGACTTCTTGCTGTTGTACAGGCTGTATTCTCAACATATGCACAGCTTGGGATAATGAGGCTTTCAATAATATGCTACCTCTTCATTTCAGCAATATGGAGCTACGCAGTCTCCATCTTCCTGATTCTCGCAATCATCCTGCTTGTAATGAAGATGATTGCATGCTTTACAAACGGATCCTTCAGCTACGGAATAAACAGCATGCCGTCATTTCTGGACCCGATTGAGAAGAAAATAAACCGCATCTTCTTTCCTCACAGCATTCCAAAGCGCTGGATGAGCACTCTCATAATGCTTGTCATAATGATTATCCTTTACTTTGGCCTGAAATATGCCTTTGCATTTCTTGCAACAGCAGCGCTAAGATACATCCCAATATGATTGATAGAGATATCTCCTGCCTCAGCAATATAGGAAAGGCTCGTGCAAAGGATTTTGCATCACTTGGGATAAGGACAATAAAAGACCTTATCTCCTTTGTTCCCAGAGCTTATGAAGACAGGAGATATGAAAAGAGGCTTTCCTCAATTCATCCCGGAGACGAAGACCGTCATATATACTGCAGAATAAGGATAACAGGAAAATCATCATTTATTGCAAAAGGAAGAAAGGTCTTTAAGATCGATGCAGAAGATGATGACCAGAAGAAGCTCAGCATACTGGCATTCAACAGAGAATATCTTGAAAGATTTTTAATAAGCGGAGAGGAATATTATATCTCTGCCGTCATTAACAGACTGGACAAGGGCAGATATGAGACATCCTCTTTCGAGATAAAGAGGACGAAAGAGGAACTTGGAATCGGGCAGATTCTTCCCATTTATCCTTTAACAGGAAAGCTCAATGAGAATACAGTGCGCCAGGCAGTCAGATCGGCGCTCCTTTCAGCTGAGATAGAAGACACCCTTCCCTCTTCTTTCTATGAGGCCTTTTCACTCATGAGAAGAAAGGATGCTTTCTTTTCCCTTCATTTTCCCAAAGACCTGCAGCAAGCAGAAATGGCAAGAAAGAGCCTTGCGTTTGAAGAGCTCTTTTATCTTGAGCTTTCTGCGCTCAGGACAAGAGGAAAAAAAGAAAACAGAGGAAAAGGGAGAGAAACAGAGCTTGAGAAAAAACTTATTTCCTCTCTTCCCTTTTCTCTTACAGCCGCTCAGAAAGATGCACTTGATGAAATAAGAAGCGACATAGAAAGCAAAAGCCGGATGACAAGGCTTCTTCAGGGAGATGTAGGATCAGGAAAGACGCTTGTCGCATATCTGGCATCGCTTAATGTGATAGCAAAGAAAGGACAGTGCGCATTCATGGCACCTACGGAGCTGCTTGCAAAGCAGCATGCAGAAAATGCCGCAAAGCTGCTTCTTCCCCTTGGAATAAAGATTGCTTTCCTTTCCGGAGAAACAAAGGGAAAGGAAAGAAGACTGCTTCTTGAAAACCTGGAAAGCGGGAACATAGATATCCTTATAGGGACACATGCGCTTTTCTCGATGGATGTACACTTCAAGAATCTGCGCCTTGCAATAATTGACGAGATGCACCGCTTCGGAGTTGAGCAGATGAAGGAGCTTGAAGGAAAAGGAAGAAATGCTGATGTCCTCTTCATGACGGCAACTCCGATTCCGAGGACACTTGCCCTCACCTTCTATGCAAATATGGATATCTCCACAATAAAGGAAAAACCGTATGGGAGAAAAGACATAAAGACATACCTTGTTTCTGAAAGAAAAAGGGAAGATATGTTCAAGGCAATAGAAGTTGAGTTTGCACGCTCGCATCAGGCTTATTTTGTCTATCCGAGAATCGAAGAGACGGAAGCCTCTGACCTGAAGGCCGTGACTTCGATGTACGAGGAGCTTAAGAAAATATACCCGGAAAGAAGATCTAGAATAATACACTCAAAACTCGATGAGGATGAGAAGATAGGAATACTGAATTCGTTTCAGAAAGGAGAGCTTGACTATCTTGTCTCAACAAGTGTTATTGAGGTGGGAATCGACATACCGAAGGCCACTGTGATAGTCATAGAGCATGCAGAGCGCTTCGGGCTTGCCGCCCTTCACCAGCTGAGGGGAAGAGTCGGAAGATCCTCTCTTGCTTCCTACTGCTTTCTGGTCTACTCAGATCAGATAAGCGAGGATGGAAAAGAAAGGCTGAAGATAATGAGAAATACCAATGACGGATTCCTCATTGCTGAAAAGGATCTGGAAATAAGAGGGCCGGGAGAGATTACAGGAAACAGGCAGTCCGGCTTTATTTCCATGAAATTTGCAGACCTTGCAAGGGATTATGAAATCATAAAGAAAGCAAAACTTGCCGCAGAGGAAATATCTTCATCTGACTGGGGCCTTTTGAATGCGGAGAACACTGTAATCCGCAAAAACCTTGAAAAAACATATTAAGAGCACTATGCTTTTGCCTGTATGAGAATCACTGGCGGAAAATATGTAAGACGTAATGTCATCTGTCCTCCCGGAGTCATCCGGCCAGCCATGGACAGAATGAGAGAATCTCTCTTTTCAATACTCGGAGACCTTACAGGATGCTCCTTTTTGGATCTCTTCTCAGGCAGCGGCTGTGTTGCAATAGAGGCTGCAAGCCGCGGCGCAGATCCTGTTCATCTTGTCGAGATGGACCGGGGCAAGAAAGAGACAATCGAGAAAAACCTTGCATTTGTGGAAGAGAGGAAAAAGCTCTTTCTTATGGATGCAGTGACATTTATAAAAACAACAGATGAAAAGTATTCAATAATCTATCTGGACCCTCCATTCAAAATGGAAGGAAAGATTGAGATGCTGAAAGAAATCGAAAAAAATGACATAGTAAAGGACGGAGGTCTTGTCATCATCCATTATCCTGAAGAGGATGAAAAACTCTGGAAGGATGACTTTGAAGCGCTCCGCCTTGAAAGAATAAAGAAATACGGCCGTTCGATGGTCAGAATCTATAAAAAAGGAGAATCTGAAGATGTTCTATCTTGACGATAAGGAATGCGTGTCTACTCTGGACTTATATATATCTACAGCAGATACAGACAGAACTTATGATGCCACACTCCCCTTCTTCTTCGCATCCTGCCAGGAGATTGCAGGACTTCATGCAACAGAAAAAGGCATGGGGCTTAAAAGCATGACAGAAGAAGAGCAGAAGACCTGGATGATAACGAGGGAGAAAATAACATTCAATTACTGGCCTCACTGGGGAGAGACAATAAAGATGAGATCATGGCCACAGAAAGGTTTTCACCTTGTATGCCCAAGAGTAATCGAGGCAGAGACAGAGGATGGCAAGAGTATCTTTTCCTCAATGAGCCACTGGGTTGTTCTGGATCTTGCAAGAAAGCGCCCTGTCCGCCCGAAGGAAATTGAGGAGCGTCTTCCTGTCCCGAGCGAAGACAAGCATTATATTGATCCGGATATCGGGAAGATGAGGAAATATGAAGATGAGGAGAAGCTTGAGCTTTTCCCCATCTACTATCCGTCCCCATGCTTTTTTGATGTGGACTACAACCGCCATATTAACAATGTCGTATACACACGCTGGATAATCTCTGCCCTCCCTGATGATTTCCTGCTTGCTCACAGGATAAAGGAAATCGATGTCCAGTGGGTCAGCCAGACTTTCGAGCATGATAAAATCTATGTCGAGTCTGCTATAACAGAAAAGAAAGATGATGAGGTAAGAATAAGCCAGAGGATAATGAGAGAGAATGAGGATAAAAGCATTACCCTGCTATTTGAAAGCTCTTCACTCTGGATTGGGAAATAATCAATAATGAGGAGGCCGGCGGTTTGGCCTGTCCACTCCGCCCTCTTCTATAATATCCTCTACCTTTTTCTCAAGCGCATCAAGCTTCTTCTTAAGGCCTGCAATGTCCTTGTCTGCTTCAATCAAAAGCTCCGAAAGCTCTGCATTCTGCTTCTCAAGATACGCTATCTTTATCTCCAGTGCCTCTATGTTGTCCATACTCTGATATTACACCCTACAGGCAAAAATTATAATACACTGTTTCACCATTTGCATCCCTCATCCATCCTTTTTCTTAAAAGCAAAAAGAAGAAATATTGACAGATGGCACATTTTGATGGACTCTGAGAGTACATTAAAAGAAAAAGGAGAAGCGTATGAAGAGAGGAAAAATACTATTTGTTTTTCTCTGTCTCCTGGCTGTGCTGTTTCCTTCCTGTAATGGCGACAACACATCTCCGGAGGCCAAAGGCGGGATTAATGTAAGAATCAATAATTCCGTCGAAAATTCTAGGGGGGGGGGAAGTCTCAGCAAGAGGCATAGAGCCACCTCTTGAGATATCTCAATATAAGATAACGGCAACGGGCCCAGCAGGATCTGTCCTTGTTTACGATGACATTCCTAGCTCTGAAAATGCTTTAGAAATCAACAATATTGCTCCAGGACAATGGGCGCTTGAAGCAGAAGCAAAGAATAGCAAGGATTTTGTCATTGGAAAAGGAAGCACTAGTGTAACTGTAACGCCCGGAAGCACAGCAGAGTGCACAATTACAATCAAAGAAGTTGAAGGCAAAGGAGACATAACCTTCAACATAAAAGACGGGACAAATTCAGTAGAGTCTCTTTCAGCAGAAATCACGGACAGTAAAAATAAAACAACTACAGTGACACTCAGCAAAGATGAAAATAATCTTTTCTCCGGTTCTGCAAAAGTATCAAACGGCTTTTATAAAATCTCAATTAAGGCAAATGATGCTGAAATAATCGTTTTTGATTCAGCAAGAGTGTATAGCGATCTGACAACACTCTGCTATACCACTTATGAAGGAGAGCTCGCTGATGTGGAAATAAATGATGAGATCATAAGGACTCCAGATCTTGATCTTGATATCACATCAGGAGAAACTATTGCAGCAAACGGCACACTGAGTGCTGAGGCAAGCGTTACCAATCTCTCATCTCCTCAGTTCTCCTGGTATATCAATGGAGTGAAGGTTGAGAATGCAAACTCTTCAACTTTCTCTAAGGATATTACAGACTACAGCAAGGGAGAGAAACTCACATTAACAGTTTTTGTAGAAGAAAACAGCATAATCTGGAGTGAGAGCAAGAGCGTTACTGTAATAGAAGGCGTCACACTTCCTGATAATGTTACAATCTCAACAGAAGCAGATGCTGTTTTTGGCAAAGAAGTCACACTCACATATTCTGGCTCAGATATTCCAGAAGGAACAAGCGCAGTATGGAAAGTACAGGAGGAGATTCTTGCATCATCCACATTCACTCCATCTGTAATTGGAAAGAATATTCCAGTTACTCTCACACTCAACGCAAGCGGTGTTACAAAAGATTATTCTTCCTCAATTGATATCAGTCCTGATATGGAAAGCTTCAGCGTAAGTCCTCTTGAGGCTCCAGAGAAAGCTCTTCTTTCTGTTGAATACAAGCTCAACGCACCAGAGAGCGCAAGTGTAGCTGTAAAAGCAAATGAGAATGAACTTCAGATTAGTGAAGGAAAGATTGCTGTTCCAGAAAACTTGAATGGTAGTCTCTCTCTTTATTGGATTGTAAAATCAGGAGAAGATGAATGGACAGCAGATACTCCAGTTTCTGTTTCTATTGAGGCATCAGCTGCAGCAGAAAAGCCAGAAAACGCAAGTGACAGCGTTGGAGGAAATACAGATGACAGCAAGATAGAATTTGTAGAAACTGTTCTTTCCTCACTTGATGAAAGTAGCATCACGTTCTATGAAACATCTGACGGCTCATTTAATCTTAACAGGACTGCTGAGAAAACAGAAACTGGCTACACATATTATGGTTATGTAAGCGGAGGCTACACTTTCTGGGGAACAAAGAATGGAGAAAGCATCGATCTCACTGTAAAAGACAGCAACGCAAATGCATTCACCGTAAAAGCAGAAGGAGACTCCTATACTCTTAACGGAGAAGTGCTTGTCGTGATTCCTTCTACTCCACCTGAAGTGAATACAGACGAAAGCTTTGGAGGCGCAACTGGAGATGATAAGCTATCTTACGTAAACTCTGTCCTTTCAGAGCTGATTCAGAGCCCAGGAAGCTCACGCCTTGAGACAATAGAAAATGACGACGGAAGCATCACCTACAAGATGTCAGGACACCAGACAGAATCCTACATATTCTGGGGAGAAGGAACTATTAATTATTACACTGGTGAGGTGACAGATGCTGATGTAACAATCCAAGATTCAGAAAACAATGTTTTTAAAGTCACTTGCGTCAACAGAGTTTTCTACTTAAACGGTGTTGCATGCGTTCCAGAACCTCTTGATCCTCCAGTAATGCCTACTGAGGAATATCAGGATATGGGACATGAGACTACACCTGAAGAGTGGGAAACAGCTACCACTATTGTGAAGTCTGACATAACTTATCTTCCGGTGCAGGCAATCTACAGTAATGCAGATATACAAAATGAAACTGTTGGAAATCTGAGTATTACAATGTCTGATTTCGAAATAGAAGCAACTGTAATAAATGATTATCAAGAGAAGGTGACCGCTGAAATTTACAATGAAACATCTGGGGAATACGAATACTTCTCTGCAGATGTGACTATTCTGAAGAACAGCTATATGCACCAAGTTCAAGGTTTTTCTGATATAAAGATTTATTTTACATATGAGGGGAAAACGTATGAGTACACTCCATCAGAATCAGATTCTGACGGAACTCTTATATCAGATGAAACAATCATTGACGATGAACATCTTTTAGCCATAGCTGATGCTGTTTGTACATTCATAAGCTCTGATGCAAATGTGGCTATGTTCAAAACAAATGCTGTCAAAGCTCTCTTTGGTCAGGATATTACTCTGAGTGAAAACGTTGTTATCAACATAAAAAATTATGAGATGGATGTAATAGATCCTGTAATGAATACTATGATTCAGAACCATGAATATCTGGTATCTCTAAAAGACTTCAAAGTCTATACCTATGATGAAAATATCTCATATTCATCAGAAGGATTGCATGTGACTATGGATGTTGACACTACAGGAATGAGTGAAGAAAATCCTGATCCTTCAAAAATGTATTCATATTTGTCACTGCATGGACCAGTCACAGTAGATGGCAAAGAATATTATTTTGACTATACAATTGATGGAATTACAGGGCAAGTGGAAAGAGGAATAAGAGTTGATGGAGTCTGGAAGGCTTTAAGCATGGGCTATTAAATCTTTCCAGCTATTGCACTACCCTTCAGTCAGATTATGGCTGAAGGGTTTTTTATGAAGCAAGAATCCTGATATTACTGTATTTCCCGATATAACACACTTCTAAAAATCTTTGAGAAGCATTTTGATTTTCCATGTCGCTTCTCAAAATTCTTGAGAAGTCGAGGTAAGATGAAATTATATTTGCACCTCTGGAATCCCTTTGAAACAAAACGCAACAAAATCCTTAACTTCTCTCTCTTTCTCTGCTAGAATGAAGCTATGAAAGGGGAAAGAGTCGCACAGCTTGAGCTTCTGCTTAAAAGTCATCCAGAGGGATTAAGGAGGGCTGAAATCGCACGCCGCCTGGGAGTCCACCGCTCTACTATCTCCCGCTATGTGGAGGAACTGAAGAACAAAGTTGAGCTAATTGATGACAATAATCTCATAAAGATAAAGAATCCTCCAGATGAACAGGAGATTGAGAACCTGAGTCTTTATGAGGCTCTTGCGCTCAATATGTCAGCTGAGGCTCTTGTGAGTTCCATTGATATCCAGAATCCTCATCTTGCATCAGGACTGAGGAAGATTGCCATGTCTATGAGAAGCTATGCCCCTAAGATCAGCGACAACATCTTCGCTCTTGCTGACAAGATTGAGAAAAGCCTTGAAAACAGCACTAACAGAACAAAGGTATACAACAAGATTTTAGAAGTCCTCATTGACTGCTGGGTATCGGGGCATATTGCCAGAATGATTGTAGAAAGCGGGGAAGAAGTTGAGATGGCACCCTACTTTATCGGCTTCAAGGAAGACTCTCTTGGACGCTATCCTATAACAGTCACAGGAAGACTTCGCCATACGATGGACATAGTGACCATAAACATCTCCGGCATTAAGAGCGCTATAATGCTTGATGAGACATATACAATCCCAGACAATCTCAAGCCGTTCAAGACAAAGGAAAAAACACCCGGTTATGATGCAATTGATATGATTCCTCTTACAATCAAGATAAAAGAGCGCTCTGCTTTGAACAGCTTCAGCACAATAATCCACAGCGATATAGAAACTAAAATAAACGAGAAAGGCGAGCTAATATGCTCCTTCAAGGCGGAAAACAGCATAGAGACAATGCTGCGCATAATTCAGAGCGGAACAAGTGTCGAGGTCCTTTCTCCAGAAAGCTACAAAAAAAGACTCCTTTCCTATCTTGAAAGCATCATAAACATTTACAGAAAATAGGCTGTTTTCCCTCGTAAATCGTCGTTTAAACATATAGAGCTCAAGGATTAAACAATTATACAGTATTGTATACAAACACCTTAAGTTGAATGTATCTCATTATATTACAAGAAAAAACAAACATTTTCCTTGTATTTTGATCTTTTTGTGGTATCCTTTAGTTGTGATACACATCACACCCCCCTTTGCTGAGCTACCCGTATTCCAGGTAGCTCTCTTCTTTTTCAAAGGAGTTTTATGTTATCAACCACGCTCTGGGCTTTTTCATACCCGTGAGCATAGAATTTCTCCAGTCCAGCTCTGTCTTTCTTTGTTGTAGTGATGCCGAAAGTGTCATCTGGGGAAATAATAAGCGCTCTGCCTTCTTTCACTAGGCTTTCAGCCTCATCAAGCTCGCTGTTGTATGTCTCAGCTCTCTTCCTGAGAGCCTCTGATGATGCAGGATATTTCCTTTTAAGAAGCTTTACAAATAGTTCATCATCCTTTTCTTTTCTTCTGACATATTGCGGCTTTGTAAGAATTATGATTATGAAATCTGCTCCATCCTCAATGGCTTTCTTAAAAGGAATCGGATCAGATATTCCCCCATCAAAATACGGGACTGAATCAATTACTGTGGGCTTGTTTATGACAGGGAGGCTTGCAGTTGCTCTCATCGTGTCATTATTCTCCCTTCTTATCGTGGCTTTATCAAAATAGACACTCTCTCCAGTAAGGCCATCTGTTGCAACCATTTTAAAAAGTGTTTCATCCTTTTCAAAAGTCTCAAAATCAAAAGGATCCTCTGCCTCGGGCAGTGTCTTGTAAATATACTCCATATCGAGAAAAGAGCCTTTTTTGATGAAATTTGATATGCTCATATATTCCTTTCTGAAGGAATAATCGGTATAAAAACGGTACATTCTCTTTTTCTGCTGAGCAAGAAATGTTGCAATGTTGCTTGCTCCCGCAGAAACCCCGTATGCTGCATCAAATGTTATATTGTTTTCTAAAAAGCAGTCGAATACACCGCAACCGAATATTGCGCGCATACCGCCGCCTACATCTATCACTGCTGTTCTCATACTGAAATAGTAATACAACAAAAGAAAAAAAATGAGGAGAGCTCTTCACTCTCCTCAAAAATTCAGGTTAAAACTATCAGATAGTCTCTCCAAGAACCTCACCGCACTTCTGGTAGAATGCCAGGCGCTCTGCTGCATCTGCTGCACTCTTCTTGAAGAGCTCATCAGCATGCTGCGGATTTGTCTTGTAAAGGGATGCATATCTTGTCTCACCCTTGATGAATTCCTCATAATCACTTGTTGCCGGCTTTGTCTCCCAGACAAATCTCTTGCCCTTCTCAAGGCGCGGATCGAAGTGATAAAGTGGCCAGTAACCTGCTTCAACAGCCTTCTTAGCCTCAACCTGTGAGTATCTCATGTTGATACCGTGGTTGATACATGGGCAGTAGCAGAATACGATTGACGGGCCCTTGTAGGAAACAGCCTGCTGGAGAACATTCTGTGTCTGCTGGCGGTTATAGCCGAGAGCACAGGATGCAACATATACATGGCCGTATGACATACACATGAATCCCATGTTCTTCTTTCCTACCTGCTTACCGCTGTTTGCGAACTTTGCAACTGCAGCAATAGGAGTACTCTTGGAAGCCTGTCCACCTGTGTTGGAGTATACCTCTGTATCAAGTACGAGGATTGTGACATTCTTGCCGGATGCTACAACGTGGTCAACACCGCCGTATCCGATATCATATGCCCATCCGTCTCCACCGATGATGACAACTGCCTTGTCTGTGAAGTAGTCCTGAAGCTCGATGACCTTAGCAAGAACTTCCTTGTTCTCGCTTGTTGCCTTCTCTTCAGCAAGAACCTTCTGAACTTCCTTCTGAGCAACAATTCCCTCTTCTCCGTCATTGTCCCAGAGGCTGTAGCACTTCTCGATTGCAGCCTTGAGTGCATCTGAACATCCCTTTGAAATAAGCTCATCTGCCTTCATCTTGAGGAGGTTCCTGTTGCTGTCGATAGCAAGGCGCATACCGAGCCCATACTCAGCATTGTCCTCAAAGAGTGAGTTGCCCCATGCTGGTCCTCTTCCGTCAGCTCTCTTTGTATACGGGATTGTCGGGAATGTACCTGAGTAGATTGAAGAACATCCTGTTGCATTTGCAATGACTGCTCTCTCACCGCAGATCTGGCTGAGAAGCTTGACATACGGGGTTTCTCCACAACCTGCACATGCACCTGAGAACTCGAAGAGAGGCTGCTTGAACTGCATGCCCTTGACTGTGTTCATATTCAGTCCGTCAAGGTTGTCATATGTGAGAGCCTCAAAGTATTCAGCATTCACGCTCTCGCCTGCATCTCTTGCATCCTGGATGCTTACGAATGAGAGTGCCTTCTCCTTTGCAGGACAAGCTTCGATACATACTCCGCAGCCCTGGCAGTCCTCAGGATAAACCTGGATTCTGAACTGGAGGTTTCTGTCGTTCTTTGTATTGCTCTTGATTGTCACAAAGTTCTTCGGAGCTGCAGCAACATCCTCTGGTGTGATCTGCTTTGCTCTGATAGCTGCATGAGGACATGAGGAAACACACTGGTTACACTGGATACACTTGCTGCTGTCCCAGGATGGAACGAATGCTGCTACACCGCGCTTCTCGAGCTTTGCTGTTCCTGTCGGAAGCTTGCCGTCAAATGACATGTGTGATACAGGAATGTCATTGCCCTTCTGGTGCATAATCGGCTCGATGATGTTCTTTGCAAATTCATCAGCATTCTCAGGAATGAGTCTCTTCGGCTCATAGCTGGCTGTAATTGTCTGAGGAATCTTGACCTCAACGAGAGCTGCACTTGCGCCATCGATTGCTGCCCAGTTCTTCTTTACAACCTCATCTCCCTTCTTTGCGAATGTCTTCTGAGCATACTTCTTGATAAGAGCAATTGCCTCATCTTCAGGAAGGATCTGGGAAATCTTGAAGAATGCAGCCTGCATGACTGTGTTGATTCTTGATCCGAGTCCTACGCGCTGAGAAATCTCAAGAGCATTGATGTTGAAGAATCTGATCTTCTTGCTGATAATCTGCTCCTGCATCTCTCTTGTAAGATGATTGAATACCTCATCTGAAGGAATCTGAGAATTGAGGAGGAAAATTCCGCCTGGCTTGAGAGCAGAAAGCATATCGTAGCGGCCGATATAAGCCGGGTTATGACATGCTACGAAGTCTGCATGGTCAATGAGCCATGGCATGTCAAGCTTGCCCTTTCCGAAGCGGAGATGGCTTACTGTGATACCGCCGCTCTTCTTTGAGTCATAAGCAAAATATGCCTGAGCATTCTGGTCTGTGTTGTCGCCGATGATCTTGATGCTGTTCTTGTTTGCACCGACTGTACCGTCTGATCCAAGACCCCAGAACATGCAAGATACGACTCCCTTCGGAGTGACATCAATCGGCTGGCCTACAGGAATTGATCTGTGTGTCACATCATCGTTGATGCCGACTGTGAAGTTATGGAATGCATCATCTGATGCAAGGAAGTCAAATACTGCCTTTGCATGAGTCGGAGTGAAGTCCTTGCTTGAAAGACCGTATCTTCCTCCGATGACCTTGATGCCGGTTCTCTTCATAAGGTCAAGAGCTGCAACAACATCAAGATAGAGAGGATCACCGATTGCACCCGGCTCCTTTGTTCTGTCGAGAACAGCAATTCTCTTTACAGACTCAGGAAGAGCAGCAACAAGATGCTCTGCACTAAAGGGACGATAGAGGCGGACCTTGACAAGGCCGACCTTTCCGCCGCGAGCGTTGATGTAGTCAACAACCCACTCGAATGTGTCTGCTGCAGAACCCATGACGATCACAACATCTGTTGCATCAGAAGCTCCGACATAGTCAAAGAGGTGATACTGTCTGCCTGTAATCTTTGCAACCTCGTCCATGTACTTCTGTACGATAGCAGGAACTGCATCATAGTACTTGTTTACAGTCTCTCTTCCCTGGAAGTATACGTCCTCGTTCTGAGCTGCAACCTTTGTCATCGGGTGCTCAGGGCGCTGAGCTCTTGATCTAAAGCGCTCAACATACTCTTCTCTTACAAGCTTCTTGATATCATCATAAGAGATTTCCTCAACCTTCTGGATCTCATGGCTTGTTCTGAATCCGTCGAAGAAATTCAAAAATGGCACCTGAGCCTCAAGTGTTGAAAGGTGAGCAACCAGTGCAATATCCATTGTCTCCTGGATAGAGGAAGCACATGTCATTGCAAATCCTGTGTTGCGGCATGCCATAACGTCTGAGTGGTCGCCGAAGATTGAAAGAGACTGAGCTGCGAGAGCTCTTGCTGAGACATGGAAGACTGTAGGAATCATCTCACCTGCAATCTTGTACATGTTAGGAATCATGAGAAGAAGACCCTGGCTGGCTGTGAATGTTGTTGTAAGAGCACCAGCTGCAAGAGATCCGTGGACAGCACCTGCTGCACCTGCCTCACTCTGCATCTCCATGATGTCTACCTTCTTGCCCCAGAGGTTCTCCTTGCCAGTGCTGGACCACTGTTCTGCATACTCACCCATCGGGGAAGATGGTGTGATTGGGTAAATTGCAGCAACATCGCTGAATGCATATGCTATATGCGCTGCCGCTGTATTACCGTCGATTGTAACCATTTTCTTTTCTGCCATTTAAGTTACTCTCCGATTAATATAGATTTCGTGGCATAAAGCCACAATAATGTTCACCATCAGGATAAATCAAGTTTTGCAACTTTGCAATCTTTGATTATCCAAAAGGAGGAAAGAAAACACAGTTTTGGAACAATGTTTCATAAGAAAAATCAAGAAAACAACAAATTATAATTTGTTTTCTTTTTCCTGATGCTTTAATATTTCAGGAAAAGGAGAAAAAAATGAAGAAACTTGAACTCAAGGATTTTCTCTCATATTCATTCATAAGAGAACTTGCAGATGCTGAAGAAAACGGGATTCTTTTTGTCAAAAGCCAGGCAGACATCAAGAAGAACAGCTACAAAAGCGACATATGCCTGCTGAAAAACGGCAAAGTCAGAGAGCTGACTTCTGACGGAAAGACAGGAAGCATATTCTATCATGGAGGAAAGGTATATTTCACTTCAAAGAGAAAAAGCGAGGATGAGAAAGAAGGATGTACGGATATCTATTCTCTTGCCCTTGACGGGGGTGAAGCAAAGAAAGCTTTCTCATTTGAATACCCGGTAAGCAGAATAACATTCCTCTCAGATAACACTCTTCTTGTCAGATATACAGCAGACAGCCGTACAAAGGACATGAAAACCCTGAAAGAAAGAAGAGAGATAGAAAAGAGCGACGAGGACTGGAAGGAGATTGACGAGCTTCCGTTCTATCTTAACGCAGCAGGTTTCACTGCAAACAAGGAAAGCCGCATCGCTGTCTATGATATCAGAAAGAAAAAATTCAGCGACATAACCCCGGAAGGTTTTGCAGTAAACGACGTATGCATAAGTGAAGACAGGAAGAAAGCGCTCATAACAGCAACAAGGAAGACAGAATCTGTCAATCTTTATTCAACTGTTTTCTCCTGCTGCTTTGAATGTATGAAGACTGAGATGGTGCTTTCAGAAGATGAAAAGATGAGTGTGAGCAAAGCCTTCTTCCTTGGAAGCAAGACAATACTTCAGGGCTCGTTCATGGAAAAGCACGGAATCAACCAGAATGATGATTTCTTCATCCTTTCAGAAGGGAAGGTCGAGAAATTCGCATCCTGGGGAGAGAGCACCTACTCTTCTGTCGGTTCAGACTGCCGCTATGGCTCCAACCCATCATCTGCGATAAAGAACGGCAAATACTACTTCACAACAACACTCGATGATTCTTCCATGGTCTACTGCCTCTCTGAAGATGCTACCATATCCTGCGTCTCTTCTGACGGCTATTCCACTGACGGGTTCATCGTAAGGGATGATGCTATATATTCAGTGAGGATGGCAGAAGGAAAGCTGGAGGAAATCTACAAGGATGAGAAATGCATCACAAAGCTTAACGACAAGGCTCTTAAAGGAAAATATGTCGCTCCTGTTGAAGAATTTACATTCGAAAGCGGCGGCGTAAGCTTAAAAGGCTATGTGCTCTTTCCGAAAGACTTTGACAGGTCGAAGAAATATCCTGCAATCCTGGATATCCACGGAGGCCCGAAGACTGTTTACGGAAAGGTTTTCTATCATGAGATGCAGTTCTGGGCAAATGAGGGCTATTTCGTGTTCTTCACAAACCCGAGGGGATCAGATGGCAGGGGTGATGAGTTTGCAGATATCCGTGGCAAATACGGCACCATAGACTATGATGACCTGATGCGCCTGACTGACGAAGTAATTGCACGCTATCCGGAAATAGACAAGGACAGAATCGGAGAAACAGGAGGAAGCTATGGAGGCTTTATGTCCAACTGGATCTTAGGGCACACAGACCGCTTCAAGGCAATTGCAACACAGAGAAGCATCCTCAACTGGCTTTCTTTCTGGGGAACAAGCGACATAGGTCCGTACTTTGCAGAAGACCAGTGCGGTGCAAAGCTTCTTGATATGGACATAAAGGGACTATTGGAGCGAAGCCCGCTTCTTGGCGTGATAGAGAATGCAAAGACTCCTACCCTCATAATCCACTCAGAAGAGGATTACCGCTGTCCTGTTGAGCAGGGCTACCAGCTGCTTTCTATTTTGAAAGAGAAGAATGTTGAATCAAGGATGGTCATGTTCCATAAGGAGAACCATGAACTGAGCAGGAGTGGAAGGCCAAAAAGCAGGATAAAAAGGCTTGAGGAAATCACGAAATGGATGGATAAACACCTAAAGTGAGAGAAAAAGAAAGAGATTCACAAAGCGTGAATCTCTTCTTTTTTACCTTCTTTGCCCCGTTTTTCCCTCCTAGGGAAATGCTTTCCAAAGTCCGGTATTGCCGGAATGCCTGTCAGTTTCTCAGACTTCCTGGTCTTCTGAATAGCTTATGGAGTAGATATCAGTATTCCAAGGTCTGCCTACCTGTCCTCTTCTGGCTTTAAGCCATCTGTAGGTGTCCTCGTCTATCTGATACATACCCGCAATCTTCTTCAGTCCCTTCTTCTTAAGCTTTGCGGATATGGATGCAACAGATACTCCGAACTCCTCTGCTACTTCTTTTACCGTGCGAACCATAAGGCTCCTCCCCTTCAAAGACCTGTTTTAATACAAAAATAATAAATGATAAGTCCCTCCAGTTCAACTTAAATTTCACTGAGAGACCAGTTTTTGTATCTTAAACATTTAATCAATACCCCTCACGGCACATGGCATCTGCTACTTTTTTGAATCCTGCGATGTTGGCTCCATCCGTGTAATTGATGTACCCGTCATCCTTTCTTCCATGCTCGACACAGGATGCATGGATATTGTGCATGATCTCCTTCAGCCTTGCATCAACTTCCTCAGAAGACCATGAAAGATGCAGGGCATTCTGGCTCATCTCAAGACCTGAAACTGCAACTCCTCCTGCGTTTGCAGCCTTGCCGGGGGCAAAATTCACCTTGTTCTCTATCAGATATTCCCTGGCATCTGACGAGACTCCCATATTAGATGTCTCGACAACATACGAGACATTGTTGCTTACAAGCTCTTTTGCATCAGAAAGAGTCAGCTCATTCTGGATTGCGCACGGAAAAGCCATGTCTACCTTCTCTCCCCATGGCTTCCTGCCTGCGATGAACTTGGCGCCAAAGCGCTCGGCATACGGGCTGACTATATCCCTGTTCGATGCACGGAGAGCCAGCATATAGTCCCATTTTTCCTTCGTGTTTATGCCATCCTCATCAAGGATATAACCGTCAGGACCGGAGATTGTGACAACCTTAGCTCCCATCTGGCTTGCTTTCATCACAGCACCCCATGCGACATTGCCGAAACCTGATACGGCAATGCGCTTTCCTTCCATCTCCTCCCCTTTCTCTTTCAGCATGTCAGAAGCAAAGTACATTGTTCCGAATCCTGTTGCCTCAGGGCGCACAAGGGATCCTCCGTATTCAAGACCCTTTCCTGTAAGGACTCCCTCATGCACGGTCTTTATTCTCTTGTACTGCCCGTAAAGGAATCCTATCTCACGTCCTCCTACTCCGATGTCACCTGCAGGAACATCCTCATCTGGACCGATATATTTATAAAGCTCTGTCATGAAGGCCTTGCAGAACCTCATAATCTCTGCATCGCTTTTCCCTTTTGGAGAAAAATCGCTTCCTCCCTTGGCTCCTCCCATCGGGAGTGTTGTGAGACTGTTCTTGAACACCTGCTCAAAGGCAAGGAACTTCATTGTTCCAAGGGTGACTGAGGAGTGGAATCTTAGACCTCCCTTGTAAGGGCCTATTGCATTGTTGAACTGAACGCGGTAGCCTTTGTTGACTTCAATATCCCCTTCATCGTTTTCCCATTCAACCTTGAATGAGATCACTCTGTCCGGTTCTGTAATCCTGTCAAGAATCCTGTTCTTGAGATACACAGGATTGCTGTTCACTGTGTCTATCACGGATTCAAGCACTTCTTTAACGGCGTCAATGAACTCTCCCTGGCTGGGATTGCGCCTTTCAAGTCTGGAAATAAATTCGTCAAGATTATACATCTCTTCCTCCAGTTCCAGTTTAAAACAGATATTCTTGCGGTCAAGAAATATTTATTGCCAGGCTTTACGCACTGCTTGAAAAATATGCTAAAATCTTTCTATGTACCTGCTAGATGAGACATGGCTTCCGTTTTCAAACCTGATGCTGAAGCATATTTACAACGTTCTTCTTATCTGCTCGGATTACGACCGTTTCACTTTAGAAGAAGATGGGAGGGTTGAGGAAGAGCTTTATAAGGAATACACCCAGCTCGGGCTTTCAAATCCCCCGAAGATAAGCCACACAAACAACCCGGATGAAGCTCTCAGCATGATAAACCGGCTGAATTTCGACCTTGTTATCACGATGCTTGACCTTAAGAGCAACAAGGTGGAAAAGCTTGCAGAAGAGATAAAGAAGATAAAATATTCAATGCCCATAATCGCACTCTCACCAAGCCCGGATCACAGAAAAGCAAGGGTCCTCAAAGGAGAGAACTGCCCATACATAGACTATCTTTTCTACTGGCAGGGAAATGCATCCCTTTTCCTTGCAATGATAAAGCTGATTGAAGACAGGATGAACATTGAGCATGACACAAAGGAAGCGGATGTCCAGGTCATAATCCTTGTAGAGGATTCTGTCAGATTCATAAGCAGCTATCTTCCTCAGATGTATACATGCCTGATTCAGCAGAACAGATCAAGCATACTAGAAGCCTTAAATGAATGGGGAAAGACTCTCAGAATGAGGGGAAGACCGAAGATTGTTCTTGCAAGGACATACAAAGAAGCCTCAGATCTCTTTTACCGCTACAGGGAAAACATCCTCGGAGTCATTGCAGATGTCTCCTTCCCCTCAGAAAAAGGAAAGGAGAAGGCTGGAATAGAACTATTGAAGGAAATCAAGAATGTGGACAAGGAAATACCTGTCCTTATCCAGTCGCGCGACATCAGATACAAAGAGGAAGCTGAAGAAAACGGCGCTGATTTCCTCTATAAGCTTTCAGAGACACTGCTTCAGGATCTCTCAGATCATTTCATAAAGCGCTATAATTTCGGTCCATTTAATGTAATAGATCCAGATACAGGCAAGACTGTTGCTACAGCCGACACGATGAGAGGAGTCCAAAGCCTGATAAAGACAATGGACATTAGGTCCTTTGTCTACCACTCAAGAAGGAACGACTTCTCCCGCTGGCTCAGAGCCCAGAGCCTTTACCGCCTTGCCGGCATGATAAAAGGCATCAATTTAAATGACAGGGAGAGTGCCGAAGAAACAAGGGAAAAGCTTTACAGAACGATAAGGGACTACAGGCTCCGCCGTGCGCGTGGAGTAATCGCAGAGTTCTCTCTCTCCCGCTATGACGAGACTCTTCACTTTTCCAGGATAGGAAAAGGAAGCATGGGAGGAAAGGGTCGCGGCCTTGCATTTTTATCCCTTGAGATGCTCTCCTCTTCCCTTGCAGAAAAATATGATTCTGTGAACCTCTCGATTCCCCGCACTGTTGTGATAACCACAGAGCTTTTTGACACGTTCATGGAGGAAAACAATCTCAAAAGCCTGCAGTTCTGTGAAGAAAGCGATGAGGAGATTCTCCGTCTCTTTCTCTCAAAGAAGATACCGGATGGGCTGAAGGAAGACCTTGTTGAGATACTCAAGGTGACCACAGATCCTCTCTCAATAAGATCCTCATCCCTTCTTGAGGACTCGCATTTCCATCCTTTTGCCGGAGTGTATGAAACATGCATGCTTAGCAACAGAGGAAGTTTCTCTTCCCGTCTTGAAGCTCTTGAGATGGCAATAAAGACTGTGTGGGCAAGCACATATTTTTCAAGGGCGAGAGTATATCTTAAAAGCACTGACCACACTCTTGAAGAAGAGAAGATGGCTGTAATAATCCAGCAGATCACAGGATCAGCTCATTCCTCTTTATTCTTTCCTTCCATATCCGGTGTGGCAAGGAGCCTCAATTACTACCCCGCTCCCGGACAGGAAAGGGAGGATGGAGTCGGGCTTCTCTCCTTCGGCTTCGGGAAGATGATTGTGGATGAAGGAACAGGATTCCGCTTTTGTCCGGCAAAGCCCAAAAAACCGAGCATGAATCTGAGCGGAGTCGAGACATCTCCCCAGTCCTCTTTCTATGCCCTGGACCTCTCAGGAACATTTAATCCCGCCTCTGACATAGACAACCTGAAAAGAATAAAAATCGAAGAGGCATATGAGAAATATCCTGAGGCATTGAAGAACATAGCCTCATCTTTCGACTCTTCAGGTTTTATGAGAGAATGTGTTGATAAGACTTCTGTCAACATGCTCACCTTCAACGGAATTCTGAAATACGAGAGCCTTCCTCTGGCAAAGATAGTAAACGATACTCTCAAGCTCGGAGAAAAGGCAATGGCAGAGCCTGTTGAGATTGAGTTTGCGGTAAACACACAGAGCGAAAAACCGGAGTTCACCATCCTTCAGTTAAGGCCGATTTCTGAGCTGACCAAGGAGTCCAGCATAGAAGTCAAGGAGGAAGAAAAAGAAGGGGCTATCGTGTTCTCAGACATGGTGATGGGAAACGGGAACTTTGAGAACATAATGGACATTGTCACAATAGATCCGCATCTTTTCAAGGCAAAGGACATGGCCATGATGGCTTCTGAGCTCAGACACTTTAATTCAAAAATAGGATCTGACTACATTCTCATATCCGCTGGCCGCCTCGGTTCATCAGACCCGTGGCTTGGAATCCCGTGCTCATGGTCAGATATAAGCAATGCTCGCGTGATTGCCGAGGCAAGTGTTGCCGATGTAGTTGCCGAGCCGAGCCAGGGAACACACTTTTTCCAGAACATGACCAGCTTGGGAGCAATATATCTCACAGTGCAGGGAAAGATGGGGAAAAGTTTTGTTGATTTTAAGAAGCTTGAAAGCATGAACGTGATTGAAAGAAGCTCTCACTTTATGCATATTAAATCTGATAAACCGCTGATTGTAAAAGCAGACGGGAAAAACCAGATGGCAGTTGTGAAGGAGGAAAAAGATGATTAGCCCATATTACACCCCTACCCGCGTCACTTTCGGGGAGAATGCTGAAGAGAATGTCGGAAAGGAAATAAAGAGAGAAAATGCAAAATGCGTCCTCATACACTATGGAAGCAGCAGGACAGAGAAATCAGGGCTTCTTGGGAAAGTCAGGAGCCTTATTGAAAAAGAAGGCATAAAGACTGTGTGCCTGGGAGGGGTGAAGCCGAATCCGAGGCTTTCCCTTGTAAGAAAAGGCATAGAGCTTGCGAAAAAAGAGAAAGTGGATTTCATTCTTGCACTCGGAGGCGGATCTGTAATAGACAGTGCAAAGGCAATCGGATACGGACTTTATAACAGAAACACCGATGTGTGGGATATCTATGACAAGAAGGCAGAGGCTGAAGGTTGCACTCCTCTTGGAGTCATCCTCACTCTCTCTGCAACAGGAAGCGAGATGAGCGACAGCTCTGTCATAACAAATGAAGACGGAGGACTCAAGAGAGGATACAACAATGACAAGAGCCGCGCACGGTTTGCTCTTTTAAATCCAGTTCTCACATACACTGTTCCCCGCTATCAAACAGAAGCAGGCTCTGTTGACATTGCAATGCACACAATCGAGCGCTTTTTTCATGCGGGAGAAGGAATAAGCATAACAGACGAAATTGCAGGAGCACTTGTGAAGAACGTTTTCGAAAAGGCCCTGATCTGCATTGACAATCCGGAGAACTATGAGGCAAGAGCAAGCCTCATGTGGGCATCCTCCATTTCCCATAACGGACTCATGGCTGTTGGAAATGACCAGAGAGGAGACTGGGCATGCCACAATATGGAGCATGAGCTTTCAGGCATGTTCGATATCGCGCATGGAGCGGGACTGGCTATCCTCTTTCCTCACTGGAGCCGCTATGTGTATAAGGAAAACCCGGAGCGCTTTGCTCTCTTAGGCAAGCTGGTGTTCGGCATTGAAGAAAAAGGTGAAGAAGGTGCACTAAAGACAATCGAAGCATTCGAGAATGTATTCAGAGCCCTTGAGATGCCTCTTTCCTTAAAGGATGCAGGAATAAGCGTAAGCGATGAACAGATTGATGAGATGGTCTGGAAAGCAACACTTGGCCACAGGAGAACACTCGGTGCATTCAAGATGCTTTCAGACGATGACATGAGAGCAATCTTCAAAGCTGCAAGATGAAAACAGGGACCCGGACGGGTCCCTTTCCTATATTATATTCTGTCTCTATCCCACTCTATGAAGCTTCCTGTTGACGCATCGATTTCAAACTCGTACTCATAACGTCCGCTCCAGAGCTCTCCTTTGTAAACAAGGCGTCCGTCATCATACTCTTTATAGATGTACATGTCATCCTCTGATGCACCATCAACCCTGTTCAGGACAAGAGATACTGCTTCATTCTCGGTTATTGAAGTGCTGTTCTGGCTTCTGTAGTTCTTCACGCTTGCTTCCACAACAGAAGAGTCTGCTGCGTTAATCTTGTACTCGTAGTATGAAGAGGAGGAAGAGAACTCAACCTCATAGACCATCATCGCATCATCGCTGTCAAGACGCACTCTCTCACTCCTGTAATCCTTGACACCTGCGTCGCTGAGAGCGGCAGAAAGTGCCTCTGAGCTTTCAATGTTCACATCAAAGCCCCTTTTTCCCTTGTATGTCTCCCACTTTTTCTCAGAGATAAAGCCGTCAGAGATTTCTATCTCATACTCATATTCCTTATCTCCTGATCTGAAAGAGACATCATATACAAAAACCCCGTCATCCCTGTCCTTATGGCTTCTTAAAGCAGAGACAGAAGAAGATGTGAGTCCTGCATCAGACAAAGCAATATCCTCAGCTTTCTTCTTTGATATATCCTGAGCAAAAAGGCTTGCTGTCAAAATCATTAAAACGAATACTAAAACCAAAATCTTTTTCATCTGTATTTTTCTCCTTTATTCTTTGTTTCTGATTAAAGCGTAAGACATGAAGATTAAAAGAAAATTAAAAGAAAGAATTTTTTCACTTTTTCTTTCCTTCATCTTCAAAGATGAAATGGAAAGTGCTCCCATTTTTCTCCGTGCTCTCGGCATAAACTGTCGCACAAAGAGCTTTTGCTATCTCCTTCACCATTGCAAGGCCCAGTCCGCATCCTGAGCTTCCATCACTTCTCGCCTCATCCTCCTGATAAAAGCGGTCCCAGATCTTCTCAAGGTTTTCCTTCTTTATGCCCTTTCCGTTGTCTTCGACGGAAAGAAGGATTTTACCATCCTCTTTTTCGAGGCGCAGAAGCACAAATCCCCCGGAGGGAGTATAAGCAATCGCATTGTTCAGATAGTTCACTATCACACGAGTTATGAGGCCTGAATCTGAGAATGCAAGAATATCATCATCTATCTTCTTAATCATCCTTATGCCTTTTTTGCCTGCACTCTCTTCAAGGGATGAAAAGACTGCGTCGGCAAGAAGGGATAAATTGAAGACCTCCTTTTCCACTTTCATCCTTCCTCCGTCAGAGCGTGCAAGGGCCAAAAGTTCTTCAACAAGGCGGTTCATCCTTACTGCCTGGCGGTTTATTGACTCAACAGATTCTCTGACTCTCTGCTTGTCATCAAGATGCTTCATGGCATATTCGCTTTCTCCAAGAATCACCGCAAGAGGAGTCCTGAGCTCATGGGAGGCATCTGATGTGAACTGCTTTTCCTTTTTAAAGGAAGCTTCCCTCTTTTCAAGAACAGCATCGAATGCTGCAGCCATCTGATGGATTTCATCCTTTCCATTCCCTAGCCCTATGCGCTCAGAGGGATCATTGCTCGCTGCAATTGTTTCTGCCTTCTTTATCGCCTCATCTGCCGGGCGGAATGACCTCCTTACTATGATATACCCCCCGAAGACAGAAAGAATGAGAATAAGGGGAAGGACAATCAGGAAAAGAAACTGCAGGGAAGAGAAAAAAGAACTTTCCACATAGCTTCTCATCAATGCCCGAATCTCTATTCCCTCTGCTCCTCTTTCATCAAGAACATACCAGAGCGATCCATCTTTTTCCACCTGCCTCATTCTTCCCTCACTGAAGGGAACAGATGGAAAGCGCTCATCATCCTCTCCAAGAAGATATGCACCGTTTCTATCTTTTATTACAAGATATACCCCGTCATCAAAATAATCGATGTCATCAAGATATACTTCTCCTCTTCTTATGCTTATGTCCTTAAAAGCATCGGAAATGGCATCCGCTAGATCATCTGAGGCCTCGCGGCGGAGAAAATAATCTCCGAAAGAGAGAGCAAGGGCAAGAAGAGCCAGTATGATGATGCTCATCCAGATTGAATACCAGATTATAATGCGCTTTTTAATTGTCATTTCCCCTCCTTCCGAAGATATAGCCGCTTCCGCGCACGGTGTGTATGAGCTTCAATTCAAATTCATCATCAATCTTCTTTCTCAGAAGCCTTATATAAACATCAACAACATTCGACTCACCCTCATAATCCCAGTTCCATATGTGGCTTATGAAGCTTTCCCTGCTGAGCACAGCTCCTTCATTGAGCATCATGTACTCCAGAATTGCATATTCCTTGCTGCTGAGGTTTATTTCCTTTCCTGCCCTTTTCACCCTGTGGCCTTTCATATCAAGCTCAAGGTCCTCTGTTCTCAATATGCTTGTATTCTTTTCTCCTGAGCGCCTTAGCACCACCCGTATTCTCGCAAGCAGCTCTGAAAATGAAAATGGCTTTACTATATAGTCGTCTGCTCCTCCGTCAAGCCCTGCAACCCTATCTTCCACTCCGTCTTTTGCCGTAAGGAATACAACAGGGGTCTTTCCTCCACTCTTCCTGTATCTCTCAAGCACCTCAAAGCCGGAAAGGAAAGGCATCATCACATCAAGAAGGGCCACATCATATGATGTGCTCTCCAGATAATCAAGGGCATCCTTTCCGTTATATACACAGTCTGCCGCATACCCTTCGTCCTCAAGGTTCCTGACGATAAGTCTGTTTAAATCCCTCTCATCTTCTGCAACAAGGATTCTCATATTTTCCTACGCATATATAATAATCGTGCAAGAGTGACCTACTCTCCGTCCTGTCTCACATTGTAGCGAGCCTGAGGATGGAGCTTCTTCTCACTCAAGACACCTGATGGTGCCAGTATCAGTGAGCTATCCCCGCTAGCCCAGCGGTTCAGGATGTCTTTTCCCTCATCCAGCCATTTCTTCATATTCCAACCGTATCACATCTGATGCTTTTTCCTCCATTCCTCTCCACCTTTCGCTCTGCTTAGAAGGTGGAGACTCCTGGAGATTAAGGTTGAATACAATTACTCTGCATTCTTGCTTTCAGAAATTTCCTTTCTTCTTTCCTTGCAGAGCTTGGAAATCTCGTTAAGGGCCTTTCTTGCTCTGGAGCCAGCTACCTTGACTCCTTTTTCTTCGAACTTGGCATTTTCTGCCACATATGTATCCCACAGGGACACAAGTGTTTCATGTGTTGTCATATAACCACCTTTTTTTAACCTTTATGCTAATTCTACCATTATTGCTACAAATTGCAATAAAAATGTTAAAAAAACGCTACAGCTTGCGTCCTTTCCATACAAAGCTTATCTTGAACACCTTTCTGAATATGCCTGTGACATACATTACGGCAGTCATGAAAATGGCAACAGGACCACACAAAGATATAGATGCTCCTGTTTTTGTGGAAAGAGCTGAAACTGTCCAGCATAGATAGAACATAATCCATCCTGACATGCCGAGGGCATACATCAGAAGAGATGGATAAACAGGATAGAGGAAAGTGAGAAGCGGAGAAACAGACAAAAGAAGAAGTGCCGCAACTATTACAAAAGTAATTGGATAAACCCTTGTCCTCATAGGAATTGCCCCATTTACGCTTCTTGTGATTCCGTTAAATGCCTCCTTTGAGTTTGGATACATGTTGCATGTGATGTATCTGCTGATTGGCACAAAATGATAGTGCATGCGGTTTCTGACCATATAGTGGGCAAGGGCCATGTCATCGCATACATTGTCTTTTATCATCTCGTAGCCGCCAGTTTTCTCATAGCTTGAGCGCTTGACCATTATGAACTGTCCGATAGCAACGGAGAAGAATGATGAATTGATAAAGCGTTCGATGTAGTGTGGAACAAGGAATATCACGAAATTCATTGCAGAGACGATTACGGATGCAAAGAATGTACCGCATTTTTCATGCGGATATCCGGATATTATGTCAAGATTCCTGTCAATCATGACAGAGTAGGCGTAGCTAACTGCTCCCTTTTCGTGCACAGTATCTGCATCGGTGAGATAGAAGTATTTGCCTTTTGCGTGCGGCAGCACCTGCAAAAGCGCATTAATTTTGCCATTCTTGGCCTTCTTGAAATCAGGTGAGCCATTGAAGATCCTGAATCTTGAGTCCCCCTTGGTTTCCTCTTCAAGAATCTCTGCAGTCTTGTCTTCAGAGCAGTCATTTATAATAAGGAATTCAATGTTCTTGTAGTCCTGGCTCTTGAGGGATGAAACAAGGGTCTTTATGTTTTTTTCTTCATTCCTTGCCGGCACTATGACAGAAACAAGATCACCCTCATTAACTAAAGCGGCTTTCCTCTTTATGTTGGAAAAATGTATGAAGTTGGAAAAAGTTGTTATAACTGAATATATGCCGAGGATGAAAAGAGAGACAGACAGTGTTGTTAGAAAGACATCCATATCAGTACCCCTTTTCCTCAAGATTCTCTATATAATCCATCATCGCATTATCTGCAGGATATATTGTCTGGGATGCATTGAAATATGCCTTGCTCAGCGCATATTCCTTGTTTTCGTACGCACTCATTCCAAGTCCTGAAAGCAGGGAGAAAAGGTCTGTCTTGCTCACCTCAGTCAAATTTGTGTAGATATCATAAAAGAGAGTGTAGGCCTTTTTCTTTGATCCGCCTGCAATCATCGGAGCATTCAGCAGCCTGAAGGCCTCTGTGAGTGCAACTATGTTTTCCTCCGGGTAATCCTCATATAGTTCTTTTGTCAGGTTGTTAGTCTTTAGCCCGTCTGAAATCTTCTTGTCCACATAATACCTTGAGCTGTAATAGTCAAGCTCTGCAAGGCGGTATGAGAGGCTTCCATCGTTTTCAAGAAGTGAAAAATAATCTTCCTGGATCAGAAGATGCTCAGAGGCTTTCTCATTTTCATTCCTGTCTGTGAAATAGCGTATCATATGATACTCGAGCCTTACCTTGTCAGTATCAGAAAGAGATGAGAACACTTTCTCATAAAGGGAGACAAAGTCATCATACTCATCATTTTCCTTTATGCTGTCGATCAAAAGAGCATAATCATAATCCTGGGCAAGATAACTGAATGAATCGGTATAAGCAAAAAGCGAACACATGCAGAAAAAAAACGCAAGTGTGAGAGTAAGAAGCTTCCTCAAACGTATTTCTCCTTCATTTCCTTTCTCAGGATATAGCCTTCCTTTAAGGGAAGGGCAGTCTTTATCATAGCATATTTCCCATGGTCTGCCTGTAATAAAGGAAACATTTCTTCATCCAGTATTGTTACACTTTCTTCTGTAAGCAAAGGCACATCCGGGCCGATGAACTCAATTTTCTCTCCTTTTTTGATCTGGTTCTTCACATCAAGAAGATAAAGTGAGGGAGAAAGCTTTTCCTTTATTGTTCCTAAAAACTGATAGCTTCTCTCATAACCGTAGCTTGTCGGACGTGATACATCTGCAACATTTCCGTCCCCTTCAATTTTTCCGTTTGAGTAGAAGAAGCCTGTTGTGAATTCCCTATGCGATACGTTGAATATGTCCTTTTTGTATTCATCCAGGTCCTCAGCATGATCAAGCGCCTTTCGGTATGCTCTGGTAGTTACAGCCACATAGTACACGCTCTTCATTCTTCCTTCGATTTTAAGACTCGAAAGTCCTGCATCAACAAGGTCATCCACATGGTCGATCATGCAGAGATCCTTGCTTGAGAGTATGGTGGTGTAGCCGCCGTTTTCCTCAATAGGCATGTATTTTCCTTTTCTCTCTTCCTCTTCTAAATAGAGCTTGTAGTTCCATCGGCATGTATGGGCACAGTCCCCCTGATTTGCGCTCCTTCCGCTTAGAAAAGCAGAGAGCATGCACCGGCCTGAATAGCTCATGCACATCGCACCATGGACGAATGCCTCAAGCTCCATCTCTGGAACTTTGTCCTTTATTCTCTTTATCTGGTCAATGCTTGCTTCTCTTCCAAGGATTACACGGGAAAAACCCATGCTCTTATACATCTTCACGCTCTCGCTGTTCAGGCAGGAAGCCTGAGTTGAAAGATGAAGCTGGGCATGAGGGAAATTCTTCTTGAGGAAAGGAACAAGGCCTATATCGGAGATTATGAATGCATCAAAAGGGTAGGATGCAATATAATCTTTCATCTGGTCCAGTTTTTCTATCTCATCCTCGTTAAAGAGGATGTTCATCGTACAGTAAATCTTCTTTCCGCTTTTTTCTTTGAGCGCTCTGACTTTTTCTGCCTCAGATAAAGAGAAGTTGCCTGCATTTGCCCTCAATGAAAAATCCTTCAGGCCCATGTAGCAGGCATCTGCGCCGAAATTGAATGCAGTTACAAGCTTCTCATAATTTCCAGCAGGAGAAAGTAGTTCAACCATTCTTCTGATTCTCCTTTTCCCAGTTCTCCTGAGCTTTCTCAAGCTCGCTCTCAGTAAGCCTTCTTGTTCTGTCAGAAGGGAATGAAAGAGCAAGGACTTCTGAGATATCTGACACCAGATGGAATGTGATGTCTTTCTTGACATCCTCATCCAGCATCTCCAGATCTCTTTTGTTTTTTTGAGGAATTATTATCTCCTTTATATGGTTTCTCTTGGCTGCAAGCACTTTCTCCTTCAGTCCGCCGATAGGCATAACATGTCCTGTCAGCGTAAGCTCTCCAGTCATTGCAAGGTCCTTCTTGATTACTTGTTCTGTAATCATTCCCCAGAGTGCGCATGTCATTGTTATTCCTGCACTCGGTCCGTCTTTAGGAGTTGCTCCCTCTGGAACATGGAGATGAATCATATGGTGGCGGAAATATGCAGGATCTATTCCTCTCAGAGCAGCCTCTTTCTTCACTGTGCTCAGCGCTATGTTGCAGCTCTCCTTCATCACATCTCCGAGCTGTCCTGTTATCTTGAACTCCTCATGGGAAAGCAGGGCTTCTGCCTCTATTAAAAGCACATCTCCTCCCATGCTTGTCCATGCAAGACCTATTGCTGTTCCTGCCTCTTCTGCTTCAATCTTCTCGCTTAAATCAAAGCGGGGAATGGAAAGATATTTCTCAACATCCTTTTTCTCAATCAAGAGATTGCCATCGCTTTTCTTTTCAAGGATTTCAAGAGAGAGCTTTCTGAAAATCTTGTCAAGATTCTTCTCATAATTTCTAACTCCGGCTTCTCTTGAATACTCTTCTGCTATGGATAAAAGCGCATCATCGCTGAGGCTTATATTTCTCTTTTCCAGTCCGTTGTTCTTTATAAGACGCGGAATAAGATATCCTTTTGCAATATTCAGTTTTTCCTGCGAAGTATAACCGGAGACTTCTATGACTTCCATTCTATCAAGAAGTGGCTCAGGAACTGTTTCCAGAGTGTTTGCAGTCACGATAAAAAGCACTTTCGAAAGATCATACGGAAGATCAAGATAGAGATCTCTGAAGCGGCTGTTCTGCTCTGGATCCAGCGCCTCAAGAAGCGCACTTGCAGGATCTCCCTGGAAAGATGAGCCCATCTTGTCAATCTCGTCAATCAGGATTACAGGATCGACTTCCTTGGTCTCAAGGAGAGCCTGGATGAATTTTCCGGGAAGGGCGCCTACATATGTTCTCCTGTGTCCCTTTATCTCAGCCTCATCACGCACTCCGCCCATGCTGAAGCGGTAGTATTTTCTTCCAAGGGCTGATGCAATGGAGCGTCCGATGCTTGTCTTTCCCACTCCGGGAGGTCCTACAAGACATATTATTGCTCCGCTTTGAGATCTGCTCAAGGTGCGTGATGCGAGGAATTCAAGAATCCTGTCTTTGACATCCTTAAGCCCGTAGTGGTCCTTGTCCAGCTTCTCGCGAACATTTTCAATTGTGTATTTTACCTTCTGGTTCTTTTTTGAATAGGGAAGAGACAGAATCGTGTCTATGTAAGTTTTTGTAAGAGTATAGTCAGGACTTGATGGGTCCATCGAATTCATCCTGCTCATTTCCTTGTCAACTGTCTCAATGTAGATAGGAGGAAGCAGATCCTTAATCTTGTCATACTTGTCAGCAAGCTCTGCTATATCCATCCCCCTTGGTGAGAACGCACCTGCGCTTCCTCCTTTGCCTGTTATCTTATCCAGCTCCTGCTGCAGTGTGCTTATCTGCTGCTTCAGAACCTGTTCCTGATTTCTTCTTTTGACATTGTCTATCAGATCGCTTCTGATCTGGTTCTGCATGATTACAAGGTCTTTCTCGCTTTCAAGATATGTAAGCACTTTCTCATAGCGGGCAATAAGGTTCTGCTGAGCAAGCACCTGCTGCAGAAATTCCTTTGGAGCTGTGAGACAGCTTGCAGTATAGTTCACAAGGTTCTCTGCGTCTGTGATGTTCGCAATATTCACCTCGCTTGCAAAGGAAAAGAGCGGGGACTGGGTCACAAGCTCTGAGAGAATCTTCCTTAAAAGCCTCATATAGGGAACAATAGGGCGCATGCTCTCATATTCTGTGTTCCTGTCCTCGACAACAGCCTCATAAGGGGAAAGAAGCGTATCCACAGAGTGGACAGTGAATGTTCTCATTGTTGTCACAAACACATGCAGACTTCCGTTTGGAAGATGTATGAATCTGTTTATTGAGCATAGTGTTCCCACCTCATAGAATTCAGGAGGCAGAGTAGAGTCCATAATGCAGTTGTCAAAACTGTCCCTTTCCTTTGCCATCAGGATTCCGAATATGCCACCTTTTCCAAGGTTTTCGATAAGTTTTATCTCTTCAGCTCTGGACACAACAAGAGTTGTTATTCCACCTGGAAACACAGGACGCTCTGTCACAACCAGCAGCTTTACAGTGTAAGTATTCTTTTCTTCGTTATTTTCCATGACATTAATTTAATAAAATTAATGCACTTCAGGCAAGTGATGAGTTAAAACAGAACAAGCCTATATAAGAATTATGTTGCATTCTGTTGCACTTATGATAAGCTTTAATTATGAAAGGAAAACTTATTGTCATCGCAATCGGAGGCAACAGCCTAATTGAAGATCCATCCCATGTCACCGTCTCTTCGCAGTACGAGGCTGCAAGAAAGACAGCACATGAGATTGCAAAGCTTGTCAAAGAGGGAAACCGTGTTGTGATTGTGCACGGTAACGGACCTCAGGTCGGGTATATACTTCTTAGGGCAGAATATGCAAGAGAAATTCTTCATACAGTTCCCCTTGATTCCTGTGTTGCAGACACGCAGGGCGCAATCGGATACCAGCTTCAGAGGGCCCTGAGAAACGAGTTTGAAGCTTTTGGCCTGAAAAAGATTGTTTCAACTGTTGTTACACAGGTCGAAGTATCTGACGATGATCCTTCATTTTCCAATCCTACAAAACCAATCGGCTCTTTCATGAGCAGGGAGGTTGCCGAGTACCACAGGGCAAAGGACAATTGGAGCATAGTTGAGGATGCAGGAAGAGGCTACCGCCGTGTCGTTGCATCTCCACGACCGGTGAGAATCATAGAAGAAGAGACAATAAAAACACTTCTTGATAACGATCAGGTGGTAATAGCATGCGGAGGCGGCGGCATTCCTGTTGTAGAGAAAGACGGAATGCTGGAAGGAAGAGAAGCAGTTATTGACAAGGATCTTGTTGCATCCCTTCTTGCGCGAAAACTGAATGCAGATCTCTTCATAATATCCACGGCAGTGGACAAAGTGTGCATAAACTACAAGAAAGAAAACGAGCGTGCGCTTTCAGACCTTTCTGTCGAGATGGCAGAAAAATACATGGAAGAAGGTCAGTTCCCTCCAGGAAGCATGAAACCGAAGATTGAGGCTGTTCTGAGCTATATCAAGGCAACAGGAAACGAGGGAATAATCACGAGTCCAGAAAAGCTTCTTCCTTCTCTTTCTCATCTTGATGGCACGAGAGTGCATATCTGATTATGTTGATGATGTAAAGAGGAGAGAGGAAAACAAACAGAAACAGGTTTTCCTGTATGAAGAAAAGCGGGAAAAGGCCTTTCAGCATTACAGCTATTGCTATGAAAGACAAGTGCATGAGAGACAGATAAAAGCGCTTATTGATGCTCTTTCCCTTTATTGCCTCAGCTGCGGCTGCAAGCAGAAGCGGAGATGCGTATATGAAATTCGAATTGAAATACGTGACGCTGTGGTTTGAGAATATTTCAAGGATGATAAGCGCAGATGAGAGCAGAGAAAAGAGAATGAATATGAGTGCAAAAACAAAATCTGCAATGCGCGAGAAAAGCTTTATTTTTGAGGCATAAAGTGCAGATAATGATAAAAAGAGGATTAAAGAGAAAACTGCTGTCATTTCCATTAAGCTGAAGCTTCTGTATTCTGATCTTTCTGTATCCGTGTTCATCTTAACAGAGGATGATGAAAAGTAATCCTCAGCAGCTTCCTTCAGCGTAAGGGGAAGATACATCTCATCATAAAGAGATATTTCTCTGTCAATCTCAGGTCCCTGCAGATAATTTAAAAGAAAAGAGAAGAGAAAGCTCTTGTCCAGATAGAGTGCGGCAGTGTTCCTGTATGTGGCACCGCGGTATGTATCTGAATACATTTTGGAGAAATCTCCTCCAGTTGCCCAGTTGAGTATATCCCTTACTCTTGTTGCACAGTTATCCTCATAATAATGGTAGAGGTATACATTGTTTCCTTCCTGGCTGTTGTAAAGAAGGAAGTCTATTATTCCTTTTTTCTCCCTGCTTTCAAGACCCTTTATTTCAGTCAGGTAATATGTCCTTCCTTCATTTTCAAAAACCTGGACTCTTCTTTCTAGGTCAGAAATCACCATGTTGTAAAGAAGAAGACCCTCAACGAATTTCAGATAAAAACCTTCTGAGAAAGAAAAAGAGCCATAGTCTGCGGCAAAAGATATGCTTCCTTCTTTCACGACTGCAAGGGCAGTATGTCCAAAGAAGGTGAACACCTCATCCCCCGTTTCGGCACTTATAAGGTAGATTTTCACATCATCAGCTGTTGATCCTGATTCATCAAAAGAAAAATTATCAAGCTCTTCCTGGCTTTCAAACGGGTCTTTTGCATTTTCACCCAGAAAGGAGAGCGCAAAAATAGAAGATGTGATGAAAAGGAGAGTGAGAAGAGAAAAAAGCTTTTTCAATTGACATCCTCCTTTTTGGCTCTTATCTTTTTTGTGATGGAAAGAGATATAAAGAGCCTTGCTACAGTAGTAAATATAGATAAAAAGGGTGAAGTAAACAAGCTTCTCACACTCTTTTCTCCATCTGATGGAATAATATATGCAACAGCATATGGCGCAAGAAAAAGCTCAAAAGCCATACAGGTTCCTCTTTATGGCGAAGGAGTATTCTCGCTTTATTATAAAAGGGAAAAGGACTCATACTCGCTGAAAGATGCAGATATTGTAAATGACAGGGAGAATATATCAAAGAGCATTGGGAAGACACTTGCGTCCTCTCTTTTTTCTGAGCTAATCATAAGCAGCAAGAGTGCTGATGAGCAAAGTTATGCTCTTTATTCAAAATCCCTTGATTACTTGAACCTTACTGAGAATGCAGAGAGGACTGTTATTGCATTTATAATACATTTTCTCTCCATTTCCGGCCTTCTTCCTTCTTTTACCTTCTGTCCCGTATGCCAGAGGCAGTATACAGAAGAGGAGACACTGGGTTTTAATGACAGGTATCAGACACTGTCATGCCTGAGCTGCGACAGCAGAAGGGAAACATTCATTCTTCCCATGAATGCCAGGAAATTCATAAAGAGGATAAGCGAGATTTCCTTTGAGGATGCATTTCTTCTTTCTGTCAGTTCCTCTCAGGAAAAAAAAGTGCTAAACTGGCTTGTGCGTCTTTTGAAGGAAATATATCCAATTCACATCAGAAGCCTCGATTTTAATTTAGAGGACTATTTATGAAATACCATATAAACAAGATAGATACTGAAAAATGTGCATCGATTTCTGAGGCTTTCTCTCTTGATATGATCACATCCACCATCCTATTGAGAAGAGGAATAAGTGAGAAAAAAGATCTGAAGTTTTTTTTAGAAAACGATCTGGTATATCAGCATTCTCCATTTCTTTTTGAGGACATGCAGAACTTTGTCGACAGGATTACAGAGGCAATTGAGAGAGAGGAGAATGTCCTGATTTTCGGAGACAGGGATGCTGACGGCATAACATCAACAGCCCTCCTTTACACTGAGCTGAAGAGAGCGGGAGTCAAGAATCTTTCATATCGCCTTCCTCTTTCTGATGAACAGTATGGGCTGACTGATGCTGTTGTAGAGGAGATAGAGCAAAAAGAAGTAACTCTTGTCATAACAGTTGACAACGGAATCAGTGCCGCACCGGAAATCCGCACCCTTAGGAAAAAGGGCATAGACACAATAGTCCTTGACCATCATCTTGCCTCTTCTGATTTTCCTCCCGCCTGTGCTCTGATAGATCCGAAAATCGAAGGGGAGGAGTATCCTTTTCCATCCCTTTCCGGATGCGCTGTAGCATTCAAGGCGGCATTTGCTCTGCGTTACAGCAGGACAGGGTTTTATCAGGAAAGATGCATACTCTTTCATGCTGAGCCCCAGAATGACAGCATAAGAATGAGTGCCGTTAAGATGGAGAACCTGATTGAGTATGATGAATGCACGGAGGAAATTTCAACTGACGGATATATCAGTGCTGAGATGAGCAGGATCATCTCCTTCCTTGATGACAATCTTCCGATTCTCGTGCTTGATTCCTCTTATGAGAAGAACATGCTTGAAAAAGCTTTCGGAACACAGCTTGAGATAAATCTGATTGATATCAGGAGCAGAATAGAGAAAATAATTCCCCTAGTAAAGGACAAGAGCCTTTTTGAGATATCAAAGATTTCCCATGCTCCCAGATATGAGGAAGGAGATGAGGAAATCCTGAGCCTGAAAAGCCTCTTCAAGTCTTTCTCTCTTCATTCTGACAAGAGCCTTTATGAGGATATTGACTATCCGCTCATCCTTGCAGCAATCGGGACTGTAGCAGACCTCATGCCGCTGAAAGATGAGAACAGGATAATAGTCAAGAAAGGTTTGAAAGAGTTAAAGAAAACAAAGAACAAGGCCTTTCTTTATATGCTTGGCAAGCTTAATCTGCTTTCAAAGGATCTGACAGCAAGAGATATCTCGTTCTCAATTGCGCCTTTACTTAATTCTTCCGGAAGGATGGGGAGGCCCGATGTGGCAGTCCGCTTCCTTCTGTCCTCCTCTGATGATGAGATAGAAAAGCTTTATTCAGAGCTTGAGGCTATGAATAAGGAAAGGCAGCGCCTGACAGAATCTCTGGCTGTCAATGCTCGCTCCCAGGCTCTTTCCTCAAAGGAGTTCTTTTCAGGACGCTTTGTCCTTATTGAGTCTGAAATCCCGCGAGGTCTGACAGGAAACATCTCTTCAAAGATCATGAATGAGATGAAAATACCTACAATGGTTCTATCCTCAGAAATGGATGACAGAATCAGTGCTAGCATGAGAAGTCCCGAGAACTTTGATGCAAAGGCATTTCTGGATAATTTCCAGAGCTTTTTCTCAGACTATGGCGGGCACAGGTGCGCAGCCGGTTTTTCTATGGCTAAAGAGAGCCTTCCTGCATTCAAGGAGGCACTTTCTGATTTTGTCCTCACAAATGCAGAATATTTTCTGCAGGAAGAAGAGAGCATTTCTGTCGATTTCGATATTCCCGAAGTCCTGATGGATACATCACTTTGGAAGATATCATCATTCTTTGCTCCTTTCGGGATGGAGAATGAGAATATAAAGCTTCATCTTTCAAAGGCCAGTGTTGTTGAAAGCTATCATATTGCAAACAGAAATGACTGGATGAGGCTCTCTGTTGAAATAAACAGCAAGGTATGGCCAGCAGTATGCTGGAATGCAGGGGATGGGAAGATAAAAAGCGGCGATGAGATAGAAATCATATTCTCACCGGAAGTGAATGTGTACAAAGGAATAAAGAGATTTGAAATCAATATAATCCGCATGGAGAAGATTATTGACAATGAAAGTGAAAATGAGCAATAATCTGTTTGCTTAACCGTCTTCGGAAGCAAGGAGGTGATTAATAGTGGCATACGTAAGAGTTGACGATAATGAACCTTTGGAGAAGTCAATCAAGAGATTCAAGAGAATGGTTGAGAAAGAAGGCATTATCCGCGAATGGAAGAAGCGTGAATACTATGAAAAGCCTTCAACAATCAAGAACAGAAAGAACAAGGCTATGGCCAGAAAACAGATGAAGAAGGTCAGAAAGATGCACGCAAGCAAGGCCTATTAATCCATGCACCTCGAAAGAGGTGTTTTTTTTTCGTCCAATGCAATGATAAAACAATTAATTTTCAACTTTTTTTGACATATGGCAATCCTCGTGAGACAATTAGATTGAATCAAGAAGAAGGAGGATTGTGTATGTTGATTCTTATTTCCGATGCATTTGACAAATCACTTCCGGAGAAACTCAGCAGGTTCGGGGAAGTGACCGAAGACAAGGAAAGACTCAGCGAAGCTGATGTCGTCCTGATCAGAAGCAAGACAAAGGCTGATAAGGCTTATCTCGACAGTGCAAAGAATCTCAAGCTGATAATACGTGGCGGGGTAGGTATGGACAATATTGACATTCCTTATGCAAAGGAAAAGCAGATTGTTGCAACCAATACTCCACATTCAAGCGCAATAGCAGTTGCGGAGCTTGCTTTTTCGCTGATGCTCAGTGTTCCAAACCATATTGTTTTCTATGATACGACCACAAAGGCCGGAGAGTGGCAGAAGAAGACAAAGCGAACTGAGCTTTATGGCAAGACTCTTGCTCTCATGGGTATGGGAAACATTGCAAAAGAAGTTGCAAAGCGGGCCCGCGCATTCGGCATGAATGTCGTCTCCTATGATAAATACGTGAAAGAAAGCGATCTTGCTGAGATGAAGGAAAGTGCAGCAGATGCTGTAAGATATGCCGATTATATTTCCATACATCTTCCGCTTACTGATGAGACAAAGGAAATGTTCTCAAAGAATCTGTTTGACAAGATGGAGAAGGCACCTGTCATCATAAACACAGGGCGTGGAAAATGTGTAAGTGATGAGGATATGGCTGCTGCTCTCAAGGAAGGGAAGGTCTCATGGTACTGTGCTGATGTATATTCAGCAGAGCCGCTTGATATGGCAAGCCCTCTTTTGTCATGTGAAAATATCACTCTTACTCCTCATGTAGGAGCTAACAGCAATGAGAATCTTCTCAGAATCGGAGAAGAGGTCATCCAGACAATAGATAAATATGTTTCACTAGGAGTATTGAAATGAGAAAGAAGAACTTTTTTGCAGGACCGTCAGTGCTTCCTCTTGAAGTGCTGGAGAAAATAAGGGACCAGATTGTAGATTATGAGGGAGAAGGGCTTTCCATGATAGAGGCAAGCCACAGGGGCGGCATGTTCGAGAAAATGTATGATGAAGCTCTCTCCACATTCCGCCGCCTGCTGGATATTCCGGATGACTATGATGTTTATTTCCTTGGCGGAGGTGCCACGCTTCAGTTCACAATGATTCCGCAGAACTTCCTCATCAAGGGAAAGAAAGCCAGCTATGTAAAGACCGGAAGCTGGTCAAACAAAGCAGAAAAGGATGCAGAGAAGATAGGAGATGTTGAGATTGCATGGGACGGCAAGGACATAAATTACACCAGGATTCCAAAGCCAGAAGAACTCAAGGTCTCTCCAGACAGCTCGTACCTATATCTCTGTGCAAATGAGACAATAGGGGGAATAGAGTGGAGAAATTTCCCTTCAGTCAGTATCCCTCTTATTGCTGACATGTCATCAGATATTCTCTCACGCCCTGTTGATGTATCCCGTTTTGCCATGATCTACGGCGGAGTCCAGAAGAACATGGGACCGGCAGGAGCAACGTTCATAATCATGAAAAAAGATATGCTTGAAAAGCGCAATGAAAACCTAACAGCATATATGGACTATGCTCTTCACAGCAAGGAAAAAGGGCTGTATAACACACCGCCAGTATTCTCAATCTGGGCCGTGAAGCTTGTTCTTGACTGGGTCGAGAAAATGGGCGGAGTCAAGAAGATGGATGAAAGGGCAGAAGCAAAGTCATCTTTAATTTATTCAATCATCGACTCTTCTGATTTCTTCACAAGCCCTGTTGAGAAAGAGAGCAGGAGCAGGATGAACATTGTATTCCGTCTTCCTTCTGAGGAGCTTGAAGCCCGCTTTATTGAAGAGAGCAAGAAGGAAGGAATGCTTGGTCTTAAGGGCCACAGAAGTGTAGGAGGCCTGAGGGCAAGTTTATACAATGCATGTCCGATGGAAGATGTTGAAGCACTTGCTGCATTCATGAAGGAATTTGAGAGAAAGAACGGATAAAGGGAGGGTTTGCATGTCAGAGCTGGATACAAAATACATGGCACTGGAACTGAAAAGTCCTTTGATTGTCTCTTCATCGCCGCTTACGGCAAGCATAGAGAACCTGAAAAAATGCCAGGATTACGGAGCGGGCGCTGTTGTGCTCAAAAGCATTTTTGAAGAGCAGATTGAAAAGGATGCAGAGCGTGATGCTTCAGCTCTGGATACACTTGACCATAATGACAATTATGAGTATTTCACATCTTTAACGAAGGATTACTACATCGAAAAGTATGCAAAGCTCATAAAGGATGCCAAGAACGCACTTGATATCCCTGTAATTGCTTCAATCAACTGCAGCAGGATGGACAGCTGGATTGAATATGCTGAGCGCTTTATTGCAAGCGGTGCAGATGCCATCGAGCTCAATTATTTCCCTGTTGCAAGCGACAGCAGCATAAGCGGAGAGAAAGTGGACAAGGCATTGTTCTCCTTTGCTGAGAAGGCGAGAAAGAGCATATCTTGTCCTCTTTCCATCAAGCTGTCATCTAATTACTCATCACTGTCATACATAACAAGGCGTCTTGATGAGCTTTCAATTGATTCTCTCGTGTTCTTCAACAGGGCCTTCCGTCCTGATATAGATCTTGATACTCTTTCTTTTAGAGCTCAGAATAATCTTTCTGAAGACAATGAGTATTCAAATGCACTTCGATGGATTGCACTGATGAGCGCTGAAGTGTCTCTGGATTTTGCGGCAAACACTGGAATACATGATGCAGATACTGCAGTCAAGATGCTACTTGCAGGGGCAAAGGCTGTTGAAATCTGCTCAGTGATCATAAAAGAAGGATTTGCTTCCATTACACGCATCAATGAAGGCATAAAGAGCTTTATGAAAGAGAAGGGATATGCTAATATTTCAGAGTTCACTGGTCTTCTGGCCCAGGAAAATCATGCTGAGGGCTATAACTGGGAGAGAGTCCAGTTCCTAAAGACCATAAGGTAGGAATATGTTTGACAGCAGTAAATACAGGGATATAGAGCCATATAAGGGTGTGGATTTCAAAGAGAGCTTTGCGCGTTTCCTTTCAAAGACAGACATGCTATCAGCATTTGTCGGGAATCTTCTTCTTGATGATGATCCAAGAAAGGATCTCTTTACATCTTTCATCTACAGCACGAAGGACAGGATACAGAACTATTCTGATTTCCAGAATGTGATTACAGCAGGTGTCCTGATTCCTGCGATAGTGGAAAAGACAGTCAAGGAATTCTCTTTCAGTGGAACTGAGAATCTGGATAATGATAAAGGTTATCTTTTTATCTCAACGCATCGTGATATAGTCCTTGACTGCGCTCTTACTGACTATGCTCTGATGCTCAGCAAGAAACCTCTGTGCCAGATGGCATTTGGAGACAATCTTATTTCATCTCAGTTTGTAGAGGATCTTTTCCGTCTCAATGGTGGTGTGATAGTGAAAAGAGACCTACCGATGAGAGAAAAATATCTTGAGTCCATCAGGCTAAGCGAATATCTGGTAGACACCGTTACCCTTGACAACTGCTCAATCTGGATTGCCCAGAAGAGCGGGAGAAGCAAGGACGGGCTTGATATTACACATCCTGCAATAATCAAGATGCTGTTTCTTTCAAAGAAGAAAGATGGTATTTCTTTTGCTGATCTGATCAAAAGTGTGCGTATCGTTCCTGTAAGCATCTCCTATGAGTACAACCCGAACGACATAAACATGGCGCGTGAGGAAGTTGCAATAAGGAAGAACGGTGCGCACGAGAAGAAAAAGTATGAGGATACGATATCAATGATGAGGGGAATCAAGGGCTACAAGGGCAGAGTGCATGTATCATTCGGCCAGGCTCTTGAAGGGGATTATGAGAATCCTGAAGAAGTTGCTAAGGAAATTGACAGACAGATTCATCTTTCATACAGACTCTTCAGCACGAACTATATCGCATACGACATACTTTCAGGAAAAAATGAGTTCAAGTCAAATTATTCTGATTTTGACAGAGCAAGCTTCATCAACAGACTTTCCCACCTTACAGAGGAAGTCAAGATGGAAGTCATCAGAGGGTATGCAAATCCTGTAAAGAGCTATCTCGAACAATGCGGAAAACTCTGATTGCTCTGTTTCTTTCCATTTTGCTGGTTTCCTGTCAGGGCAAAGAGTATACAGCCCTGATGAGGAATCTTGAGAAGACTGCAGACGGGGTATACCTCATTTCCTTCATGATAAGCGGAAGTGAGGATTATTCTTTTACCCTCACATCCCCATCAGGAATCCTTTCATGGTCTGGAATGCTCGAAAATGAGGGAGAAGATTTCTTTTCAGCCCAGATAAGAATTACTGAAGGCGCAGTCCTGCTTGACGGCACGTACAAATGGGAAATAATATCATCAGATGGAGTTGAAAGCTGCGGAGAATACTTATTTCGTTCGCCCGACCAGACGCTTTAGCTCATCATCAGATATCTTTGCAAGGAATGTCCTTCCATGAGGGCATGATGGAGAATCAAGGAGCAGAGTCTTCTCAATCAGAGACTCAGCTGTGTAACGGTCAATTTCATCTCCCTGCTTTATGGCGGCCTTGCATGCAACAATTGCAAAAATATCTGCCTCTATTTTCTTTTCATCCGCAACTGTGCTCTCAATATATGATACAATCCTGTCTTCCGTGCATCTCATGCTGGAAGGAAGCTCTGTGATAAAAAACTTCCCATCCTTTTTTTCAATCTTTATTCCGATGCTGCTGTAAATCTCAATGTTCTTTTCAAGAAAGCTCTCTGCATCCTTTTCCAGATCCAGGGCAAGAGGAATCAGAAGTTTCTGTATGTTCTTTTTTGCTTTGATTTCTTCATAGAGTATTCTTTCATGTGCTGCATGCTGGTCAAGAAAATAAAGTTCATCGCCTGATGTGAAGATAAGAAAGAGATTGAAAGCCTGCCCGATATATTCAAATTCTATTTCTTTATTCTCTTCCTCGTTTTCCTTCTTCTCGTCCTTTATCTTCTTAAGTTCCCGTGCCTGTTCTATCCATGAAGGATCTTCAGGACGCTCTGTTGTCCTCGCAGCTTTTTCTTCCATCTTCGTGCTTTTCTGATGTGGCATGAAGCTTCTATAGTTTTCCCTGTGCTCAAAGAAATGAGAGCGGTCCTTGTTTTCAGAGCCTGTTCTGATATAGCTGTCATTATCAAAAAGAAGGGGACTCTGTTCCTCCTTCAGGCTGATTTTTGGTATTTTTCTTTCTATGCCGTTTTGAATAAGCAGCACGATTGCGTGATGTATGTCACCTATGTTTCTTATCTTCACTTCTTTTTTTGCCGGATGGATATTGAAATCAACAAGCTCAGCCTTGTCATTTATGAAGACTGCGGCAACTGGGAATGTTCCTCCTGGAAGAAGCTCCCCATAGCCGTAAATGACAGCCTGAAGAAGGGAGTATTCATCAACCTGACGGTTGTTTACATATATTCTTATTTCCTTTCTGTCGCTTCTTTTTACTCCGCTGTTTCCAGCTATGATATCAATTGTAAAATCATCACTTTTTGTTCTCAGATGCAGAACATCAGCATCTGCAATTCCCATAGGACGGTAGAGCATCATCATTCTTTCTTTCAGACTCTGGCATTTTTCAAACCTTACCTTGAGCGCTCCGTCTGAATAGAACCAGAACGATCTATCGAAGAAAGGCAGTGCCTTTGATATAAATGTCTTCTGGCATAATGATGATTCAGTCTGAGGACGCTTCAAAAAAGCCCTTCGCGCGGGAAGGTAGGCAAAAAGATCCTCGCTTTTGACTCTTGTCCCTTTTTCAAGAGCAGATGGCATGATCTCTGAGCGTGAAAGGTTATCTATTACAATCTCATTTGCTTTTTCCTCATCGCTGTCGAATGATGATATTGTAAGCCTGCTTACAGCACTGATGGAGTAGAGCGCCTCACCTCTAAATCCGAGAGTTGTTATGTTGTATAGATCATCTCCCGTTTTTATCTTGCTTGTCGCATGATCGTTTGCAATAAGAGAAAGGTCTGCTTTTTTAATTCCTTCCCCGTCATCCTGGACAGAAACCTCATCAATTCCTCCTCCTTCAATGGAGCATGTGATGTTTTCTGCTCCTGAATCCAGAGCGTTGTCAAGAAACTCGCGGAGTATTGACTCCGGACGCTCAACAACTTCTCCTGCTGCTATGCGGGAGGCAACCAGTGAATCCAGTATGTTTATCTTTCCCATCAGAATCCCATCCTTGTAGTTATGCTGAAAAGAGGCTGTACTTCCTTCAGTTTATAAATGTTAGCATAAGAATCGTCTTTTTCGTAGATTCCTCCGCTTTCAAGAGCAAGTGAGAGCTCGACATTCTCCCATTTCTTGATAAGTGATACAGAATAGATTGTATCGCTGCTTAGGAAGTATGTGCTGTAATTGAGAATTTCATCCGCACTTGAGATAAAGCCCTTTCTTGCAATGGAGAAATCGAGTCCTATACCGTTTCTCAGTGTGAAGGAGAGGGAAAGAGAGAGTATGTCCTCATCATAAGAAGAGAAGGATGAGAAGAGTGAGATTATATCTGTAAGCGAGTATTTGAGAGTGAAGTCCACATTCTCAAAATCAAGGATAAGCTTTATCTGGCTGTAGAAGGTGTTTCCTTCAGTGTCATCGAAAACAGAATTCTCATGTCCCAGTGCAGGGTTCAATGCACTGAACGCGTTGTAGATTGCTGGCCTTATTCGTCCTGCATGCAGGCCAAGAGAGAATGAGAAATCAATATTCTCGTTATGCCAGTTTATCTCGCTACCTGCAAGATAGCCAAAGAGCTTTTCCCTTTCAGTATCATATATGATTCTTATGTTCTCTGCCTTGCCGTCAACATAGTCCACGTGCAGTTCTCCAAAAAGAAACAGGCTGAGAGCAAGTTCTTCTGTAAGTATCTGCTTGTATGTAAGGCCTGCAAATGTCGTCAGACTGTAGTTCTTCTCATCCTTGATTGTTAGAGATGATGGGGCAGATAGGATTACTCCGCTTCCATCGCTTGAGAATGGGTAGAAGCCAATTTCAGCATTGAATATCCTGATATTCTCAAGGTCATCGACAAAAAGTGAAAGAGACATGTTCTGGAACGATACTCTGGCATTGAGAGAAAGAGAATTGTATGAGGAGTAGTTGTCAAAGAACACATTGTTTGTCTTCTCGTCCCTTGATGCTCTGATATATGTCATTTCATCCTCACTTGAAAGAGAGAACCCTTCAATGAATGTAAATACATCTGAAATAGAGTCAAAGATATCAGAAAAGTCATCATAGCTGTCTTTGACTATGTCAAAATTGCTGTCGCCCTTGTCATGATAAAGATAGAACTCGTTGTCAGAGATGCTGTATTTGAGAGGAAGACGGAGAGAAAAATAATTGTTTTCTCCACCGATTCTCACAACCGGTGTCGTGTTGAAATATACACTGTCTTTAAAGCTTGTAATCCCTAGGTTTATGTATAAGTCAAAGAACCTGCTTTTAGTATTCTCAACCACATTGTCTATATCAATTAAGGCAAGTCTTGTCATGAATCCTATTGCAGGCCTGCCTTTGAGCATCTTGAGAGTGAATTCGGTTAGAAGGGAGCCGCTCTGTGTCTCTAGGGATATATAGAAATCTGATGATTTCAGGAATTCAGAATAGGAGAAAAGATTATCCTTCTTCACTCCGATTTTCAAAGATGTGTTTCCCAGCGCCGCCCTGATTGATGCATCCACAAACGACTGCTCAGGAAGTAGTGAGAAATTTTCATTAAAGCCCATGAATGATGAGAATGTGAAATCGAAAAGGGGAGATTTCATAGTGGATGTGAGGAAAAGGGTGTACCCGTCCTCTGACTCTGCGCTGTAGCTTTCATTGAACATGTTGTAGCTGACTTCTCCTTTCTTATACATCATTCCCATGTTCATGAAATTGAGTTGGTAAGAAAGAGGAAGAGAGATGTAGTAGGCATAATTTGCACGGCTGTCCATGCCGTCAGCAATAGCACTTATGTATCCTGCCCTGAGCGCTATATCAAGTTCCTCTGTCCTATAGAAGGAAAGAGAAGCATAAAGAGATGGATAGTATGAATAGCTTTCCTTTTCAAAATCAGCATAGCTGAGCATGTTTATTCCAACCGACAAAGGGTTAAGCGGCATGAATGAGACATCAGCGCCGTAGAGAAGAGAGTAGTCTTCAAACGAGATATCAGGGGAAAAGAGCCGCAAAGAGAATCGCTTGGTGCGTATATCGAAATTTAGCGAAAGTTTCTCTTCTATGTTTTCCCATTTATGATCTGTGATGCTCATCAGACCAGAGGTGTCCTGACGGAGCGTGGAACTTCTGTCGATGAAGAAATCAAAGCTCCTGTTATCTGTGTATTTTATTTCTTCAATAAAGGAGAAAGCATAGGAGAGAATGTTCTGAACAGTCTTTTCCTTCCATGCGATTTCCGTGATTTTCAGTGCGTTGAGAGAAAGGGCAAGAGAAAACCTTCCGGCATAAAAAACAGGAACCAGAGATATTTCATTATATCCCTCGTTCCCGTCCTGATATGATTTGGTTTTTATCAATAAGTCAAATTTGAATCTGTTTTTTTTTCGACATCAACTGTCACAACCGGTGCAAGGAGACCACCCTCCGGAGTGACTGTAACGGAAGAGAATTTCACAGGAAGCGGTGAAAGTGAAAGTCCTGGAGTTACTTCAACTGCAAAAAAGAGCGGAGCATCTGGAATATCCTTTCTTCCTTCAAGTGTGCTTGTGTATGTGATTTTTGGAGCTGTAGGCACAGCTTCTCTAAGCATTTCCCTCTTCGGCTCAAGGAAAGATGGAGCATCCGGTGTGACAATCAGCTCTGATGATACTGCTTCAAGAACAGCGGCAGATGGAACAGGAATCTTCTCCTCAGGCACTTCAACTGTAACTGTCATCTCAGGAGCTGCTGGCACCTCAGGTTCTTCAGCTTCTTCAACAGTTGCTGTCATTTCCGGGATTGCCGGAACTTCTTCCTCTTCTAAAGCTGCAGGTTCTTCAGCTTCTTCTTCTGCCGGAGCTTCTTCTGGCTCGACTTCTACAGGAGCATTCTTCTTTTCGTAATAAGATGAGATGAAGCTGTTGCTGTAACGTGCCTCATTTTCATACTGGGAGAAACTGATAACATTATCATGTCCTGTAAGGATATCTGAACTTGAAAGCCAGTCAACCTGCTTCAGCTCTCCAAGAAGGGAGTCTACATAAAGCGCGCTTCCAGCAGAATAGTTGAAGAAAGCTTCTTCACTTTCTGTTGAGACAATCCTGTATTCTCCTTTTGAGTACATTCCAGCAAGAGCTACAGGTGTGTATATGTTTAAATCAGCTTTACCAATCAGGTTTACTCTTGCTTCTCCGTTGACAAGATAGAGCTCTGCCTTATCCTGTGTCCAGGAGAGCACTGTAATAAGAGATCCTTCATTTAAAAGGATATCGCCGAATGGACAGTTGAATGTCACATCTTCGTCTGCAAAGATAATCAGACCTGTGTAATCTGTGACAGTGTTTATGTCCACGCTTGTACCATATTCATCAAAGAGGCGGATATTGCTTGTGGAGACAGTTACATAGGAGGATGCGAAAAGTCCTGTAACTGCCAAAAGCATGATTAGAAATAAACTTAATTTCTTTTTCATAGAAACCTCTTATCAGAGTTTAGCATATATAAAGCCAAAGTTGCCACTGTTTTTTACCTTTATTGGTCCTTTTTGCTTTCTTTGAAGGGATTTTCAAGCTCAAGAGATGAATATATATGCTCTCTTGTAAGTTTATCAAGATGAGAAAGAGAGCTGACAATGGGTTTAAGCCTTGCTCTCACATTGCTCTGGTCATACGGGCATACGGGCTTTACAACAGGCAGATCATAGCATTCTGCCAGTCTCCTGATAGCACTTTCATGAACCTGTATCATAGGTCTTATGACATACAGCTTCCCGTCAAAAAACTCCTGTACTGCCTGCATTGGCGCGAAATTTGCCCTGAAGCACAGGTTCATGAGAACTGTCTCTACCAGGTCATCGAGATGATGACCCATTGCAATCTTTTTTATTCCCATCCTGTCTGCATAAGAAAAGAGAATCCTTCTTCTGTTTCTTGCACAGAGATAGCAGTTGAATTCCCCTTTGAAAGAAGAGGGGAACTGCATTTCGTTGAAAACTGTGAAATCTATATCAAGGTCACTGTAATATTCTTTGAGTTTATCAAGCATTCTCTCTTCAACGGGGTGCTCGTTCCAGTTGATCATTACAGCCTTGAGCTTGTAATTTATGGGAAGCCATTTTCTTCTCAGTGAAAGGGCAAGCGACAGGGCAAGAGAGTCTTTTCCTCCGCTTGCAGATATGAGTATCTGGTCAGATTCTTCAATCATCTTGAAGTCGTTTATTCCCTTTCCTGTCTGTTTGATGAATCTTCTCACCCATGGCGGGATTTCGCCTTCAATCAGTTTCTTATAGCTCAGCTTTTCCAAAATCCACCTCGCCAAGAGCCTTTATCACATCTGCTTCCTTAACATAGGAGGGAGCAAAGACAGAGAGCTTTCTGAGTCTCTTTGAGAACTCAGAGCCAACATTTTCTGTAAAAATCGTTTCTTCATCTCTGACAGGAGAAACAGATCCATCATGCCTGAGTATTTCGATGTGGCTTTCAAAGTTTATAGGCTCCGGAATATCTATAATCACCTCATAATCCTTTAAAGCCGGGTATTTTGCCTTTATATGATTATAGATTTCTCTTTCTGCTACAGCCCTTGTTCTTATAGAAAGAGCTTTTTTTAAAAGCATATTGAGATCTGAAAGAGGTATTTCTGCTTTCTTTTCAAAAAGCTGTCCGCTTTCAACCATCTCAATCAGAGAAAAAGCATCAATCTCTATTCTCTTTTTCCTTGCAAATGATGCAAACTCATAATCGTCCTTGAAATAGAGATCATCATATGAAATCTTATTATCTTCCAGCGCTGTTACAAGTGCTTTTTTAATCATGCTGGTTGCACACCTTACTCCCTTATGCCAGTACACAGTGCGGTACATCATGTATTTTGAGAAAAGTATCTGTTCGACAGAAATAAGTGCATCCTCATCGAGCACAAGGCGGCCGTTTCTCAAATCAAGACTCTTGAGAATGAACTCAGTATGCTGCATTCCATACGGGACACCTGAAAAATACGCATCACGGGAAAGGTAATCAAGCTTGTCCGGATCCAGAGTCCCTGAAAGTATGTTGCGATAAATCTCAATTTCTTCTATTGCGCACTTTCTTTCCTTGTTGATTATCAGCGCAACATATTCAGGAACTCCTTTGGCTTTCTTTATTTTTTCATACAGCTCGCTGTCATGCAGAATTATGTCTTCAGCTATTTCCTCATGCTCCCTTACTGAAAGCTCCTTGAGAGAGTGGGCGTATGGGAAATGCCCTATGTCGTGAAGAAGACATGCGATGAAAAAGCTCATCACGCCTTCTTTTGAAAACGGAAGGCTTTCATTCTTGCTCAAAAGCGTGAGGATTATCTTTCTTCCTATTGCATAGACTCCAATTGAATGGTTGAGCCTTGTATGTACATTTGACGGGTATATAAGGTATGCTGGCCCGTTCTGCCTTATCCTGTTCAGCTTGTCAACGCTTTTTGCCTTCAGTATGTCCTTCATCTCCTTTGTGAAAGGAACCGATGAATGAATCACATCATTTACCGAATGGTCGAATGAATCAAATAGGAGATTAAGCAATTCTGTCTTCTTCATAGAAGAATAAAATACCACAAGTGGGAAAAACTTTGTATACTGTTTTTCATGAAGAGATTCCTGTCAGTTCTACTGCTTTTATTTTTGTCATCGCTTATGCTCTTTTCTGCATTTGACGCAATAAGCAGAGATGGCCTTAAGATTCTGCATGCAGCTGAAGAAGGAAGTGCTGAAGAAATGGCCATAAAGGCACTAAAAAGCGAAGTAAGCCTTTCATGGTATGATGAATACACTACAGCAGAGAAGGTGCTTATTGAGAGCACATATAAAATCCTTGCAGAAATGCTTCCTCTTGACAATTTCGTGATCAGCGAGAAAAAAAACAATGCCATCCGTGTATATTCATCAGATGGCACCGTAATCGATATCTCCTTTATGGAAAACAGAATTTCAAGTATCTCAGTTCTCTGAGGCAAGACGCTCGAATTCTGCAAGATACTCTTTGAACTGCTTTGTTGCTTCTCTCACCGGATCAGGCTTTGACATATCAACTCCTGCCTCCTTCAGAGATTCAAGAGGATACTTGCTTCCGCCGCTTGAGAGGAATGAAAGATATTCATTTCTTTCTTTTTCTCCACCTGAGAGCACTCTTCGTGCAAGTGCGATGCTGGCAGAAAGTCCTGTGGCGTATTTATATGTATAGAATGCCCTGTAGAAATGCGGAATCCTCAGTCCTTCAAGATCAGAGACATCAAGCATCTTAACTTTCGGTCCGAAATAAAGCTCAAGCAGTTTTCTGTATTCCTGCCTGAAGAACTCAAAAGTGAGAGCCTCTCCGCGCTCTGCCGCCTCATGCACGATAAGCTCGTATTCTGCAAACATCGTCTGGCGGAAGAGGGTTGCAACCATATCATCAAGCTTCTTGCTTATAAGGTACATCCTCATGTTTTTGTCATCAGTGTTCTTCAAGAGGTAGTGCATTAAAAGCTCTTCATTGAATGTCGATGCGACCTCTGCCTCGAAAATTGTGTAGTTGTAGCTCATGAAAGGATTGTTCTTCACAGAGTAATATGAGTGCATGCTGTGACCGCCTTCATGGATGAGTGTGAATACACTGTCTAAAACCTCTTCCTCAAAATTGGTCAAAATGTATGCATGCCCTGTGTAGGATCCGGAGGAGAAAGCACCGCTTCTTTTTCCTGTGTTTTCGTATTTATCGACCCAGTGTTCCTCTGTCAGTCCTCTTATAAGTGTTTTTCTGTAATCCTCTCCAAGAGGCTCTATTGCCTTTGATATCAGTGATACAGCCTCGTCGTAAGTATGCCTGCTCTCAACTCCTTTTGTCATAGAAAGATACACATCGTAGTGCATGAGGTGATCCTTGTTGAGAGCCTTTGCCTTGACCTCATAAAAATGATTTAAAGATGGAAGGGCCTCATGGATTGTGGAAATGAGATTTCTGTAGACGCTCTGGTCAATCTTGTCAGGAAAAAGCGCCTTCTCAAGGGATGATCCGTATCCTCTTGCCTTTGCAAGGAATATGTCTCCCTTTATGCTGGATGAGTAGATTCTTGCAATCGTGTGCCCATTCTTGAGGTATGCATTATACATGCCCATGTATGCATCTTTTCTTGTCTTCTCATCCTCGCTTCTTATGAACCTTGCAAAACTTGAATGAGTCAGCTTTTCTCCGTTTACAGTACCGAAATCAAGATCTATGTTGTTCAAATCCATGAAAATGTCCTGTGCAGATGCACCGACAGGAGAGTAGAGTGAAAGGAGCCTTTCTTCTTTTTCAGAAAGGATGTGTTCTTTCATTCTGAGACTCTTTTTTATGAATACCAGATAGTCCTTGTTCCTCTCTTCTGCCATGTAGGAGGAGAGTTTCTTCTCATCCATTTTCACAAGCTCTGTGTCAAAGAAGCTGACAGCTTCACTTACAGATGCCTCGAATGCATCGAATTCTCCGGCCATTTTTGCAACCTGAGAGTTTGTGCTGTCTGCGCTGTATTTCAAAAATGCATAGGAGCCGAGTCTCTCTTCTTCCTTGAAGAACTTTTCGAGAAAGATGAGGGTCTGATGAAAACTGTCAGAAGAAAGCGCCATCTTTCCTTTAAGCTGCCTTATGTTCTCTAATTCTTCCTTCAGAACAGCAAAATCCTCGTACCACTTCTCGTCAGAAACAGATAATGTGCTCAAATCCCACAGATCTTCTTTTTTTCTGTCTTTTCTTTCCATATTACAAAACCTCCTCTATAATCAGATTCATCTTTCTTGCAGCCTTTCCCCTGTGGGAAAATCTGTTCTTATCTTCTTCGCTCAGCAGTGCTGATATCATGCCAGCTTCACTATTGAAGAATACAGGGTCATAGCCAAAGCCGTTTGCTCCTTCTGCTTTTCTTGCAATCTCGCCTTTGCATGACTCTTGAACCACATATTTTTCCCATGGAGAGCAAATCAGAACAAGAGCTGAGACAAAATATGCTTCTCTGTCATTAATTTCTTTCATATTTGAAAGCAGGTATTCATATTTTTCCCTGTCAGTGAGCTTCCTTCCCATCTCTTTTTCTCCATAGCGGGCAGTATGTATACCAGGCTTCCATCCGAGTGCTTTCACACACAGTCCTGAATCATCGCTCAAAACAGGTAGTTTAACTATGTCAAAAAGAGCTTGGGCCTTGATAAGTGCGTTCTCTATGAAGGAAGAACCGTCTTCCACAGGATCAAAATCAATCCCAATTTCCTTTGGAAGAATTATATTGACAGAAGGAAACAATGCCTGCATTTCCTTTTTCTTATGCTCGTTTGATGATGCGAAAAAGATTTCCATGAGATGAAGATAGCAGAATTTTACGATTTGTTGAATAAAGGAGAGGAGGAGAGGGAATCATAATATTCAGTATTTCCCCAGTAGTGGGAATAGATGTAAAAGACATGATCGGTATATATTCTGATAGTTATGTTGTTCTTTGTCTCCTGAAGGATTACAGAATCTCCTGATGAATATCTGTTCATTTTGAGCCTGTTTATTCCATCATCGGGAACAGACAGATAGAAATCTTCCCCAGTTTTTTCTATGAATGAGAAAAACGGGCCCATCAGAAAATACAGATTCACTCCGTTTTTCTCTTCTTTTTCCTCTTTTGGCATGAATACGCTTTTGCTCTGTGCACATGAAGAGAGCAGAAACAGGGCCATGAGAAGGAAAGCTAGAAGTTTTCTCATAGCCGAATTCTAGCAGATTTTCTTCTTTTGTGCTCACATCTTCACATCATCTGATTGTTTTCCAGCACCTTTTCAAGGTATGCCTTTGCTTTCTTTATATTAAGAGACACAAGAGAGCGTGATACATCCATAATCTGGGCAATCTCTCTGTGGCTTAGGCCTTTTTTTAGGTTTGACAGCTCCTTTCTTCTTTTCATTTCTGCAGAAAGAAGTTTCTGGGCGTTCTCGCTCAGTTTCTCAATCCTTTTTTCATCTCCTTCCTTTTCTTTTGCAAGGAGCAGATTTAGTCTTATTCTGTAATGTCTGAATATTATTGCCCTGAGGTTGTCGATCTTCTTCTCATCATACGAGCAGAGCTCATCTTTTTTCTTGAAGAATGCAAAGAGCAGCTCCTGATTGACAGAAAGAAAATCTGAAAGCTTTGCAATGAGCTCGGGATTTTCAATCCGGGGCACTGAAAGCAGGAACATCAGAATCCTGTATCTCTGTTTTCCCTCTTTTCCTGTGCTGCTGTTCTTTTTTGCATCACTCATGGTATTGATGATTGCCTTCATGCTTATGTTGTCATAAAGATGAAGGCGATCGGGATTGACTGTCACAAGAGCGTTTTTGTCGTAATCATAAGCGACAGCGCTGTCGCTTATCATGTTCTCTGCATTGACTTTACCGATTTCATAGATAAGGTTGCCGTTCTTTTCCTCTTTTTCCTTTTCCTTTATAAGAAATGTCATTGCTCTTTTTCTGAGTATGACAGCAAGATAGTCTATGTAAGACAGCCTTGTCAGCACATATGCAGAAACCATTTCCCTGACATATTCTCTCTGTTGGAAAAAGAATTCTGCCAGATATTCCTCTTCCAGATATCCTTTTGCTTTTGGTATCAGATAAATCAGCAGCTCAGTACGGGCAAACACCAGTTTCTCAAGACTTTCCTTTTTCTTCTCGTCCTTTGTACAGTTGTAGCTCAAGACAAGACTGGTGAGTATCTCGTCTTCCTCCTTTGAAAAATACCTCTTCATTCTTACCTCCTATTTTCCTAAGAAACATTAGGCAAGAATCATGCCAGCTTTTTTTTGAAAAAAGCGAGATTTTAATTTGTTCTGCTTAAAGACTATAACAGCTTATCAGATCATTTTTTCGAGTTTTCTTTCACATTCATTGGCTGTTTTTGAAAAATCTTCAGTTTCAAATCTTGCTCCCGAGGCAAGTGTGTGTCCTCCTCCAAAGAAGGCTGCTGCTATTTGTGCACAGTCAACATTCTTTCCTTTTACTGCTCTAAGCCCCAGTTCAATTGTATTTCCTCTTTTCTTGAAAAGGCATACTAGGCGCACATTCTCTATGGAAAGCAGAATGGGGTAGAGCAGATATGATATATTCACTTCAGATTCATCTCGTGCTGTAATTATCTCTCCTCCCTTTATTATCCTGATGCTTGAAAGCGCCTTTGCAAGGCTTTCTGTTTCAGCAATTGTGATGCTTGTTTTCAAGCGGTCGTAAAGAGAGTAGATTTCAGCTCCTGCTCTTGTCATTTCAAGGGCGAAAGCCATGCTTTCCTCTGCCTGCTCCTCTGATATGAAATGAAAGAAGCCGGTGTCTGTCATGAATCCTGCAAGCAGAAATGCTGCTGTCTCTTTATCAAGAGGAATATTCAGCGCTGAGCGTACCTTGTTCACAAGAAGAGTGCAGGATGGGCTTTCGGGCACAATGTATGAAGAGAGAGAGCCCGCTGTTTTAGCAGTGCTCCTATGATGGTCAATTACAATATAATCGTGAGAAGAAAAAAGGGAAGGAAAAGCTGTTCTCTCCATATCTCCAGCATCAAGAAGGATTATAAGTGCATCGCTACTGCACTCGCAGTTTTCTTCAATTCCCTCTGCCATCCATTTAATATTTCTCTCAAGAGGAAAGTCAGCAAGCATGCTGACCTTTTTCCCACTCTTTTTAAGAATGTTTCCCATTGCCCTGATTGAAGAAAGAGCATCCCCATCACACTTTCTGTGTGCAATGAGGATGAATTCATCTCTATTCCTGATTATGTTCAGAAAGTCTTCATCTGGTCTGGGGAACATATTCATTTCCATCTGCAAGCAGGACCTTGGGCTCCTTGTCTGACTCCACGTTCTCCCTGTCGATTATGACTTCTCGAGCCTCTTTGATTGAAGGAAGATCGTAGGAAATTCCGAGCATGAGATTCTCAACTATGCTTCTCAGTCCTCGTGCTCCTGTTTTCTGTGTGTAAGCTTTCTCCGCAATTGCTGAGACTGCATCATCAGTGAAGATTAAGGAAATGCCGTCGAGCTTCATTGATGCCTGGTACTGCTTTATGATCGAGTTCTTTGGCTCTGTTATGATTCTCTTCAGGTCTTCAAGGCGAAGATCATCAAGGGTTACATGAATGGGGAGCCTTCCGATGAACTCAGGAATAAGGCCGAACTTTACAAGATCATCTGGATGAAGGGATTTGTATATCTCCCTTATCTCCTTGTTGCTCTTTTTTGCAACAGAAGATCCAAAGCCGTAATTGCTCTCCCTTGTTCTTCTTTCGATGACTTTCTCAAGTCCGACAAAAGCACCTCCGCAGATGAAGAGGATGTCCTTCGTGTCGATTTTAAGCATTTCCTGGTTCGGATGCTTTCTTCCTCCCTGAGGAGGAACTGAAGCAACCGTTCCCTCTATTATCTTCAGAAGAGCTTGCTGCACTCCTTCTCCGGAGACATCCCTGGTTATCGAGACGTTCTCGCTCTTTTTTGCAATCTTGTCTATCTCGTCAATGAAGATTATTCCCTTCTGGGCTTTTGCAATGTCATAGTCAGCCGCATCGATGAGCTTTAAAAGTATGTTCTCAACATCTTCCCCGACATATCCTGCTTCAGTAAGCGTGGTCGCATCTGCAATTGCAAACGGAACCTGGAGCTTCTTTGCAAGTGTTCTTGCAAGAAGTGTCTTTCCTGTTCCAGTCGGACCTATCATGAGGATATTTGACTTGTCAAGTTCAACTCCTTCAGAAAGAATTTTATCTTTGTTGATTACTCTCTTGTAATGATTGTAGACAGCAACAGAGAGCACACGCTTTGCCTCATCCTGTCCAATTACATATTCATCAAGATATTCCTTTATTTCCCTGGGGGTCGGGACAGGACCTGAGAGTATTTCTCCATCAGATACTGCCGGCACGCTGTTTTTGAACATGTCATGGCATGTCTCGACACAGTCGCGGCAGATGGCGACGCCTCCGGATGTGATCAGCTGTCCAGCCTCTTCAGCACTTCTTCCGCAAAATGAGCAGTATTTACCTCTTGCCATTATTTTCTACTCCTAACAACACTGTCCACAATCCCGTAGTCCCTTGCCTCCTCAGCAGAAAAATACATGTCTCTTTCGATATCCTTCTCAATTTCTTCTGCACTTTTTCCTGTGTGAAGAGCAAGGATATCTGTTGTGACTTTCTTAATCCTCTGAAGTTCCCTGTTTGCAACTATTATGTCACTTGCCTGTCCTTCAGCTCCTCCGTAAGGCTGATGTATCATGACGCGTGCAGAGGGGAGTATGCTTCTCATTCCCTTTGTTCCAGATGCAAGAAGCAGGGCAGCCATGCTGCATGCCTGTCCCATGCATATTGTTCTGACAGGGCATGAGATATACATCATAGTGTCATAGATTGCAAGCCCTGCTGTCACGCTTCCTCCGGGGCTGTTTATGTAGACGCTCACTTCTTTCTCAGGATTCTCTCCCTCAAGGAAAAGGAGCTGGGCCACCACGAGATCTGCAGTGTTGTCATTTATCTCGCCGTCAATGAATATTATTCTGTCGCGCAGAAGGCGTGAGAATATGTCGTACTGTCTTTCACCGTTTCCGGACTGCTCCAGGACATAGGGAACCAGTGAATGCATTCTTTCTTCTTTCTTCATAAAAGTATCCCAGTTAGAAAATAGTATGGCCTTGCCACAAAAGCAAGGCCTAATGGATTGAAACAGGATTAATTACCTGCCCATGTATTCTTTGAAGGAAACCTTCTTGCCTGTCTTGAAGCTGTTGTTTTCAAGCAGGAAGGATGGAACCATGCTGTACTGCATCTCATCCTTTATGAGTTCCTTGTAATAGCCCTTTGTCTCCTCGTCTGCAATATCCTTAAGCTGCTCAGAACACTTCTTCTCGTATTCTTCTTCATCAAGCTTGAAGTCTTCTTTCTTCTGGATTGCTTCCATGATGAGCTGAGCCTTTATGTTCTTCTCTGCAGAAGGCTTCCAGTCCTCCATGATTTGCTCTTTTGTGTTGTTCTGCATCTTGAGGAACATGTCGAGAGTCTTGTCATCAAGTCCTGACTGCTTTACGAAATTTCTCCAGCTGTTGTCAAGCTCTACTTTAAGCATGCTTGAAGGAATGTCAATCTTGACGCTCTCGACAAGCTTGTCGACAAGAGCATTCATCTTATCGTTCTTTGCCTTTTCCTCAGCTTCTTTCTCAAGCTTCTCTCTTGTGCCTTTCTTGAGGTCCTCAACTGTCTTGTATTCGCTCTTCACATCCTGTGCAAAGTCATCATCGACTTCAGGAAGGTCACGGAACTTGACTTCATCAATCTTTACGCTGAGCTTTACGCTTCTGCCCTTGAATGTGACATCATCATCCGCATATTTTTTATCGATGACTTTCTCATCACCCTTCTTCATTCCTACAATATCATCATCGATTCTGTAGTAGTTGTATGTTGTTCCGCATGTGAATGTGAAATCCTTTCTCTCTGTTTCAGCAACAGGCTTTCCTTCCTCATCAAGCTCAACATAGCTGAGTGTGACGATATCTCCCTTTGCAATCTCTCCGTCCTTCTTTCTGACAATTGCATTCTGGTCTCTGAGGCGCTCGATTTCCTCGTTGACATCATCATCTGTCACCTCAGCTTCATCCACTTCGATTTCAAGACCCTTGTACTGAGGAAGCTCAAAAACAGGATAGGATTCATACTTTACTGTGAAAGTGACATCTTCGTCCTTTTTGAAAGGAATGAGCTTTTCCTCATCCTGGAGCTCCGGAGTTGAGTAAGGCAGCGGGCGCTCTGTCATCTCAAGATCCTTTGTTGCCTCTCCGACAGCACTTTCAAGAGTGCTGAATGTTGCCTCTTCTCTGATAGCATCTCCCCACTTTCTCTCGATTACTGAAAGAGGTGCCATGCCTTTTCTGAAGCCAGGAATCTGGAGATCCTTTCTGTATTTGTTAATTCTCTCACTGTAAGCCTTCTCGATGCTTTCTTTATCAACAGTGATTGTGAGCTCGCACATTGAGTTCTCAAGTCTCTTTACGCTCTTATTTAGAACCATGATGTCCTTCCTTGTATTTCGAAAATTTCTTTGTAACTAAAACATTAGCTTCCATAATATAATAGATTATTCAAGCTTTGTCATGACCTTTTTGAAAAAAGCAATCAAGTGGGCAAGAGAACGCCAAAAGGGATTTATGATTATACGATGCTTATCTGGAAGTTGTAAATCTTCAATACAGAATTCGTGAAAAGGTCTTAAAGTAGTTGAGTATTCCTACTTGTCTGTTTGACAGACTCTCAGCAAATGGCCAGGTTTCCTTTGCGTTGCAGTTTTCTGACCCGCTTTCCCTCCTCATCTGTTTTGAATTCTGTAGAACAAAAGAAGAAATGATAGTAGTTATATTGCAAGATTTATACATATAATTTAATATGTAAACACAAAGGATTGACTGATGCAATTTGAATGGGATGAAGAAAAGAATATTGCAAATATCAAGAAACATGATGGAATCAGTTTCCACATGGCTGTCCGTGTCTTTCTTGATGGAAACAGAATTGAGAGATATGATTGCAAACATTCCATCGATGAAGACCGGTATAATGTGATTGGAATGGTTGAAAGATTGCTTTTTGTTGTGTACACAGAGCGTGATGCTGATACCATCAGAATTATTTCTGCAAGAAAAGCAACTAAGGAGGAATGCAATGAGTACTATAAAAAGAATGACAATTGAAGAAGTGAAAGCCATGCCTCCTCTTTCCGATGAAGAGAAGAAGGTGATAAGAGAGGCAAAACCTGTTGAAAGCGATGATTGTCCTTTTATGACAGAGGATGAGCTCGAAGGTTTCAAGCATTGGAGTAAAGTTCATCCTGGATGTTATAAGCCCACTAAAAGCAAGATTACAATCATGATTGACAATGATTTGCTTTTGGCTCTCAAGGCTCAGGGCAAAGGATATCAGACGAGAATCAATGCAATCCTTAGAAAAGAGATAATGGGCGCGTGAAGCGGGAAAATTTCGGGGATACAGAAAAATTGCTTCGGTATCCACGCAAATGCGCCGGTAGGTTTATTAATTTCTGAATGATTCAGATGTATGCGAAGATGAGGAAAAAGGAATCAAGTGGGCAAGAGAACGCCAAAAGGGACCTTGTAATTCCAGTTAACTCTTTTTCTTTCAGCGTCCTCCCTGATTCTGAAAGGCTCAAATGAAAGAAGAAGGTTCTGCTCATCGATGACCCTCTTTTCAATGCTTTCACAGTAGTAGGGGAATGTTTTTATATTTATCTTCTTATGAAATGAGGTGAGGTCTGAAACCAGCATGTCAATATATCTGTTGTTGGGGCTTTGAGGAACATATAAAACTCTTCCATACAGATCCTCGATTTCAAGATTTTCCAGATTTTTCAGCTCATCCTTGGAGCTCATCTCAATTTCAGGACAGAAATACTTCTTCTCTTCTGCCTTGAGCATATTTGATTTGAGAAACTTATCATCATAATAAAAATAGAAAGCATCAATCTCACTGTTGAGCAATGCAGCTGTCTCATCTGGCGGAAGGGAAATGGTTACTGTTTTCTTTTCGCCTTCGATGTAGGACTCATTGTAGAAAGCAGATGAGGCTGCAAAAAGGCAGCTTTCAGCACTCATGCATTCCCTTTTTATCACATCAAGAAGCGCATCTGAATATTTTATATATTCTTCTAGTGCTCTTTTTGCTATGATTCCGCTTTTTGTAAGGCGTTTTGCATCAGAAACCTTGATTGAGCATTCTCTTTCAATTTCAGCTACTGTGCTCCTGCTTAAATCTCCGTCAAGAAATTTTCTGATGCTATTTAGATAGAGTGCCATGCTTTTTGTCAAAACCGGTCAGCCAGTTGCTGTATTTGAGATATACAAGGAAGAGTATCGAAGATACTGACCATGTAAGAGGATAAGCAGAGTACACGACTTCAATATTGTGGACAAAGAGCAGTGTGACAGTGATATATACAACTCTCAGAAGGCACCATGATCCGAACATTATGAACATGGGAACACTTGCTCGTCCTGCGCCTCTTAAAATTCCTGCAATGCAGTGGCTCAAGGCCAGGAAGAGATAAAAAAGGCCTTCAATTCTTGCCTGGTTTGTGCCATAGCGTACAACAGCCGGATCACTATTGAAGAGGGATACGAGAAGAGGAGAGAATATGAACACGCATATTCCGATCAGCTCCGCAAGCGTGATCGAGCAGAGAATTCCAAAACGTGCACCTTTTTTTGCCCTCTCAAGGTCCTTTGCCCCGAGATTCTGCCCGATAAATGTCGTAAGAGCCATTGAAAAGCTTGTAATCGGGAGGAAGGCAAAGCCCTCGATCTTGCTGTATGCACCGCTTCCGGCAACAGCAGAGGAAGAGAATGTGTTTATGTTTGTCTGCACAATCGTATTTGCAAATCCTATGACTGAGTTCTGTATTCCCGAAGGAAGGCCGTAACGGATTATCTCCTTGAGTGTTCTTCTGTCAATTTTGAGACTCCTGATCTCAAAGCGGTGTGCGCCATTCACCCTTGAGAGCTTTATAAGGCAGAGTATGCTGCTTGTTGCCTGACTTATTATGGTTGCAAGAGCTGCCGATCCAACTCCCCAGCCGAAGACTCCTACAAAGAGAATATCCAGAACGACGTTGATCATTGAGGAAAGAATAAGGTAATAAAGAGGATGACGGCTGTCTCCCACTGCATTCATTATTCCCATCAGTATGTTGTACATGATGTTGAACACGAGCCCGTATGAGTAGATTCTGAAGTAAGCTATGCTGTTCGGCATTATATCTTCAGGCGTCTGCATCAGGCGAAGGATTGATGGAGTGAAAATGACTGCAAAAACAGTGAGCACTATTGAGGATATCAGGCCGAATGCGATATCTGTATGCACTGCTTTCTTTAGTTTTTCAGAATCGCGCGCGCCGAAATAACGGCTTATGACAACGCCAGCTCCCACAGCAACTCCATTGAAGAACCCTACCATCATGAAGATAAGAGACGATGAGGATGAGACGGATGCAAGGGCAAGAGGGCCTAAAAAATTTCCTACAATCAGGCTGTCTGCCGCGTTATAAAGCTGCTGGAAGAGGTTTCCTAAAAACAGCGGTATTGCAAAGCGTACTATCCCTTTTTCTATGCTACCTGTGGTGAAGTCGATATTTGCGCTCATGAGTGAAGATATAGCACTAAAAGGATGGAGAAACAATATTTCTTTCAGCCTTTGGCAATATTATGTTAAAATAATTTGGAGGCATATATGAAAAGAATTCTTATAAAAGGGAATTTTATATATCCCCTTAGCAAGGAACGCCTCGAGGAAAAGAGGAATGCTTTCCTTATTATTGAAAACGGACGATTTGTTTCATTTTCCGATCATGCTGTACCATCTGATGAGGAATATGACTTTTCAGACAATATAATCATTCCAGGACTCTCGGATACGCATCTGCATGCTCCCCAGTATCAGTTTGCAGGGTTGTATATGGATAAGAGCCTGCTTGAGTGGCTGAATGAGCACACCTTCCCTGAAGAAGCAAAATACAAGGATATGAAATATGCTGAGAAAGCTTATTCAATTTTCATATCCGCTCTCAACAAAAGCCCTACAACAAGGCTCTCCTGTTTTGCAACAATTCATGAGGATTCAAGCTTCCTTCTTGCATCCATGCTTGATGATGCAGGATACTCAGGCTATGTCGGAAAGGTCAACATGGACAGGAACAGTCCTCCAGATCTTACAGAGGATACTGAAGAGAGCATAAAGAGCACGCTTTCATTTATCAGAAGAACAGAAAAGCTCAAGAATATAAGCTCTGCAGTCACTCCACGCTTTGTCCCATCCTGCACAGACAGTATGATGAAAGCCTTAAGTGAAATCCTCCTTGATAATCCTGGCCTTGTAGTGCAGAGCCACCTGTGCGAGAACAAGGATGAGATAGAGTGGGTAAGATCTCTTCATCCTGAGGCAGAAAACTATGCTTCTGTCTATGACCGCTACGGCATGCTCGGAAGGAGAAACAAAAGCATAATGGCTCATGTATGCTGGCCCGAAGATGCTGAGCTTGATCTTCTTGAAAACAGGAATGTATTTGTTGCCCATAGTCCGTCAAGCAATGAAAATCTCTCATCCGGCATCGCACCAGTTTCAAGAATGCTCGAGCGGGGTATAAATGTCACGCTCTCATCCGATGTGGCCGGAGGAAGCAGCATTTCAATGTTCTCTGTCATTTCAAGGGCACTTTCACACAGCAGAATCAGAAATGCTTTCTTTTCTGACAGGGCTCTGACTTTCCCGGAGGCTTTCTATCTTTCATGTCTTTCTTCTTCTCCGCTGTTCTCTTCTCAATCTGGCTCAATCTTCCCATCCTGGGATGCCGATCTTGTTGTGATTTCTGACAGCAGCATCAAGAGCACGCTGAATGAAGGGCTTAGCCTCTCAGAGCGCCTTGAGCGCTATGTTTACAGTTGTGCAGAGCTTCCTGTTGTAGCAAAATTCATAAAGGGAAGGAAAGTGGTCTGAGTAATATGGCAATTTTCCATTCTTTTCCTTATCATTCTGCTTTGTGAAGGAAAGCGCTAAATATAAAAAGGATGTTCTGGTAACAGGTGCCTCAAGCGGGATAGGCAAGGCAATAGCTCTCTCTCTTGCAGAAGAGGGATGGAATGTCTATGCTGCAAGCAGGAATATCTGTGAGGATGTAAGAACTGTAGGAAAGGGCAGAATAACAGGAATCCGGATGGATGTGACTGACGAGGAATCTGTCAGAAAGGCTGCAGAGAAAATTGATGACCTTTCAGTGATAATTCATTCTGCCGGGTTCGGAATCGCATCACCTGCAGAATGCGCTGATCTTGATCTTGTGAAAAAGCAGTTTGACACAAATTATTTCGGCGTGCTTTCAGTTAACTCTGTTTTTCTTGAGAAGCTGAGGAAGCACAAGAGGAGCATTGTAATTGCAGTCTCTTCTTTCGCATCCTCTGTGCCCCTTCCTTTTCAAAGTCATTACAGTTCATCAAAATATGCCCTCAAAGCCTATATGGAAGCCCTGAGAATCGAGGCTTCTCCTTTTGGCGTTCAGAGTGTACTCGTCGAGCCGGGAGACACCAGGACTTCCTTCACATCATCCCGAATTGAAAGCAATATAGAGAATACTGTATATGAAAAGAATGCAAGGCGCGCAATAGACAGGATGAAAAATGATGAGATGAACGGAAAGAGCCCGGAATCCGTCGCACGCTGTGTTTCAAGAATCCTCAAGAGGAGGAATCCTCCGGTAAGAGTAACAGTCGGCATTGAGTATAAAATCCTGATGTTTCTTGTAAAGATCCTTCCTGAGCGCATGATTCTTTATATCCTTGGGAGGATGTACTGATGGCCGCAATACTCACCCGTGCACTTTTCTTTTTCCTTCTCATAGTCCTTGCCTATGTCCTGAAAAAAGCAGGATTTCTGAAATCTGATGATTCCAAGGCCCTTGGAAAGCTAATTTTATACATAACTCTTCCATCTGCTGTCATTTCAGGTTTCTCATCTTTTTCCTTTACAGCACTGCTGCTTCTCATTCCCTTGATTTCCTTTACTGCAAACATTGCCCTTGAGGCCATCGGATATATTCTGGCAAGGGGCAAAAGAGACAGCGAGAAGATTTTCTATCTTCTTAACACACCGACATACAATATCGGGAACTTCACGCTTCCGTTCTCGTCGGGGTTTTTAGGACCTGATGGAGTAATCGGCACATGCCTTTTTGATATGGGTGCATCTTTTCTCACGCTCTCTGGCTGCTATGCATTCACTTCTGCAGTATTGAAAAGAGAAGGGGAGAGAAGCTTGCTTAAGGACGTGCTGAAGATATTCACAAAACCAGCATTTGATGCCTACATAATCATGATAATCCTCTCCCTGCTTGGTTTGAAAATGCCGTCATTCATAATTGACTTTGCCTCATTCATTTCCCCTGCAAACGGAGTGCTTGCCATGCTCATGATCGGTCTCATGCTGGATTTCAGATTAAAGAAGAACGATCTTTTACCTGTATTCAAGACAATCTTTATAAGAATTGTATTCGCATCAGTGCTGGCTTTGCTTGTCTATAATTTCCTTCCCCTTGCTCTTGAGATGAGAAGGGCTGTTGTAATCACGCTCTTTTCTCCAATCAGCAGTTCAAGTGCCGCATTTGTCACAGAGCTTAATGGGAATAACGAACAGGCCGGATTTGCAGGAAGTCTGTCAATTATCATATCCCTTTTAATATATGTGACCTTTTTCATAATCTGGCTCTGATTTTCCTTGCAAAGAGAAAAGAGTCGTATGATTATTTTCCATGAAAACGTTTTCATGAGGTGAGACCTGCCTTCAACCTTAATCTCCAGGAGTCTCCACCTTCTAAGCAGAGCGAAAGGAGGAGTGGAACGGAGGAAAAAGCATCAGATGTGATACGATTGCAATATGAAGAAATGGCTGGATGAAAAATACGAGTTTGAAGTTGAGGTTACAAGGTATCTGAGTGGTGAAGAGCCTGAAGGCCTATGCCGCAACGGTGAATAGATTGGCGATAAATATTCCTGCTCCTATGGTTGTCCAGTGAATCAGGAGGGGTGTGGAATATGCTCAAAGACTATGATGATGCTTTATCCGTTGATGGAAGCCATTAGAAGTGGCGGAGATCTGAGAAATGTCAACGGTTGCGACAAGTATGTGA
>DXHU01000015.1 GCA_019113245.1 Candidatus Ornithospirochaeta avicola | reverse complement strand
TATACAAATTTAAATAAAGTATTCATTTTTCAGATACATTATTTCTTGACAAGAAAGGACTTATAAAGCCGGTCTTCAAAAAACATTCCACTCTATTGACATTACTTTGTAATATGGGTACAGTGTTATAGCAATCGACGCAGGGTAGAGCAGTTGGCAGCTCGTCGGGCTCATAACCCGGAGGCCGTAGGTTCGAGTCCTACCCCTGCTATATCACAAATTTGTGTTCATATATTCAGGCTGACGAAAAGTCAGCTTTTTTATTTTCTTTTTTCTTCTTTTTAATGTAGACTTTCCCTGTGAGAAAAATAGCAGTTCTTCTTTTTGCCATGTTGTTCCTCTTTTCTTCCTGTGCTTCAGATAAAGAAGAGGAGAAGACGTTTACTGCAGCGTATGCCGAAAGCGTGAGTTATATAGATCCTCATAAGAATTCCTCAAGGATGATGAGGGATATCTATATGCATATATATGAGACGCTTTTTTCCCTTGAAGGGGAAAATCTTGAAATGAACATAGCAGAAAGCATTTCTTTTTCAGATGGCGGGAAAAGACTGGAAATTGCAATAAAAGACGGTATCTTATTCTCAGACGGGACTCCTCTTGAGCCTTCTGATGTTGCCTTTTCTCTCAACAGATGGGCAGAAAACAATGCCAATGCTCTTTCTCTTTTGGGAGACAGCCGGTTTTCATACGATGAGAGTTCTGTCTTCGTTGCCTCTGCTGAACCTTTATACAATATTGTGTATCTGATGTCTTCCGGGACTTCTTTGGCTGTAATAAGCAAAGAAGAAGCCCTTCTTGAAAACAAGTATCTTCTGCTTGATGAGATAACAGGAAGCGGCCCTTATGTTCTTTCTTCTCTCGAGCCGGGGATATCATGCACGCTTGAGAAGAATGAGAATTACAGGAGTAAGGATGATGTGTTTTTTGACAGGATAGAATTCCTTTCTGTCAGCGACAGCAACATGCGCCGCTCAGGCCTTGAAAGAGGGGAGTATGATTTCATCACCGAGGTGATGAGCGAGGATATTTCCTCTCTTGAGGAGAGTGAGGATGTTGTTCTTCTTCAAGGCGAGGAGAGTGAGAGCATTGTTCTGGTTTATAACAAGAAAAAGGGGATTGCGGCAGAAAAGCCTTTCAGGCAGATGGTCTCTCTTTTGATAGACAAGAGCCATGTGATGAATGCCATTTATGGAAAATACGGATGGAGAGCAGATTCTGCTTATATGGAAAAACAGCAGACGTCCTTTGTCTTTTCTGGAGATCCTTATTATGAGAAGAACATAGAGAAAGCGATTGAAATCCGAGATGAGTACGGCTACGAGAATGAGAAAGTCAGGATTCTTGTAAGCAATCTTTCGAATCTGGATAAAGCCGCTCTTGTCATAAAGCAGAGCCTTGAAGAGATAGGCCTTTCTGTGGAGATAGAGGTTTTGGACTGGACTGGCTTTCTTTCAAGGAGGAACGATGAGGGCAGTTTTGATCTTTTCATCTCCGCATTCTCTACAGTTGCACTTCCTCAGATGAAGCAGTATCTGAACCCTTCATATGCAGGGTGGCTTGAAGATGAATATCTTGCATCTCTTGTTGAAGAGATGAACAGGGCAGGGGACTTAGCATCTCTTTCTCAGATATGGGAGAAGGCTCAGCGCTATTTATGGGAAAACTGCTATGTCACGGTATGTGGACACTACAGCACAATAAACGCTCAGAGAAGCAGTATCGACGGTGTGATAATAAGTGAGGGTAACAGATTCTACAGTGCCAGCTCTGATTCTTAAGAATATCCTGAAGATAATAACGACGCTTCTCATAGTTTCTCTTCTTGTGTTCCTTCTGCTGGATCTCTCCGGTGCGGATGTAGCTGTATATATCAGCGGAGACAGAATTGCCACAGGTGAAGAAGCAGTAAGAGAGAACCTACTTCTTGAGCGTAACATCTTTTACCGTTACTTTTTCTTTCTTCTGAACTTCCTTACATTCAGCTGGGGAGAAAGCATATACTCAGAGGATATAGCAAGGCTTGTTTCCTCCCGCCTTCCTTTTACTCTTCTTTTATCTCTCTCCTCTCTTTTTGTTTCTCTTGTGATCTCGATACTGCTCACTCTTTTTCTTGCCCGCAGCAGAGCCTCCCGTGTTCTTGATGCATATTCTCTCATAATCTTCTCCCTCCCTTCGATGGTTCTTGCTCTTTTTCTTACACTCCTTTTCTCAGTGCGCTTTCCTCTTTTGCCGGTTTCTGGAAACATAGCAATACCAGTTGCGGTTCTTTCTCTTATGCACTCGGCTCTCTTTATGAGGATCTTCAAGAAAGAGGTTCTTTCAGAGCTTGATAAGGATTATGTAAGAACAGCTTTGAGCTATGGCAAAAGCTGGAAAAAAATAATGAGGACAGATGTTTTCAAAAATGCATCGAGAACACTTTTCCCTCTCTCTTTTTCTTCTTTTTCATCAATGCTTCTTGGTTCTGCGGTTCTTGAAACGATGTTCTCTTTACCTGGTTTTGGCTCTCTTATTGTATCATCTGCGATGGCTAGGGATGTCAATCTTATTGCAACTGCGGTGATGCTGATTTCTCTTTTAGTAAGTATCCTTTCCCTTCTTTCCGATATATGTCTTTATTTTCTGGATCCCCAGAGCAGGAGGAATAATGAATAAGAAAAGAGCTGCTGGAGCCATCATACTCTTTTTTCTGCTTCTCTTTTCTCTTATCTTCTCAGAGGAAGAGGGGATAGATTTCTCAAGAAGCTTCGCACCTTTTTCTTTTTCCCATCCCTTTGGCTGTGATGACATGGGGCGTGATTATGCATCTCTTGTAGCACTTGCCTTAAGAAATACTTTTGTTTTTTCTTTCTCTGTTACGCTCTTTTCCCTCTTTTTCTCTTTTGTCGTGGCTCTTGCTGTCCTTCGTTTTCCGTCTTTTCTTGTTTTGCTCAATGCAATAAAAAGCATCCCAAAGGTGCTTCTTGTCCTGTTTCTGGTTTCTCTCTGGGGCAATGGGGTTGCTCCGCTTTTTATTGCAATAGCGGCAGCGGAGATAACAGACAATTCCAGAGTCCTTTATACAAAGATGCTGAATATCAGAAAGAGGGAATACATAAAGGCTGAGCATATGCTTGGAATAAAAGAGAAGAACATCGCTTTAAGGCATTATCTTCCCTCTCTTTTTCCAATTATGGGAGAGCTTGCATTGACGGTTTTCTCCGCTACGATTGCAGCAGAAGCATCGCTTTCTTTTTTATCTCTAGGACTTCCTGCTGAATATGTAAGTCTAGGAAAGCTCATGAGCAGCGGATACAGGTATATATTCTCGCATCCTTCTTTGATCGTGCTTCCCTCTCTGTTCATTTTCCTGCTTTCTCTTTCTTTATACCTGGCAAGGGAAAGCTTTAAAGATTGACCCTGCCTTTGAGCGAGCGTGAAAGAGTGGTCTTGTCGACATAGCCAAGATCCCCTCCAATCGGCAGACCGCTGGAAGGACGGGTGATTTTCAGGTCCTCAAATTTCTTCAGCGCTTCTTTGATGAAGAGAGCAGTAGTATCTCCTTCCTCTGTGGGATTTGTAGCAATTATGACTTCTGAAAAGGAGCCTTTTTCAATTCTGCTAACAAGTTCCCTTATCCTCAGTTTGTCCGGCGTTATTCCCTTAAGAGGATTTATGGCTCCTCCAAGAACATGGAAAAGGCCGGAATATGCTCCGCTGGATGCTATTGTCAGCACATCCTGAGGCTCCTCAACTATGCAAATCACGCTTTTGTCCCTTCCTTCATCAGAGCAGAAAGGACATTCTTCTTCTATATAAGCTCCGCAGACAGGGCAGGGATGAATTTTATCTTTAAGAGTCCCAATTGCCTCAGACAGTGCCTTATTGTAGCTTTCATCGCTCTTTATGAGAAAATATGCAAGACGCTGGGCAGATTTTCCGCCCATTCCAGGAAGTCTCTTTAAAAGAGCTGTGAGGTTAGCAATAGCATCCATCATAAGAGTGCACTCTGTGCCTGAGTCTGAAGCTCGGCCCTCACTTTCTCGACAGCATCATTGAAAGCGCTTTTAAGAAGGGTAGGAAGAGAGGATATTACATCTTCCTTATACAGGCCTTCGTCTATCTTTATGCTGCTTACAAGGAAATTTCCCTTTATTGTCACTTCAACGAGGCCGGCAGCTGCAGATCCTGTGACTTCAATTTTCTCCACCATCTCCTGCACTGATTTCATTTTCGCCTGCATTTGGCCCAAGTTTTTCATCATTTCGAACGGATTCACTTTTTATAATCTCCTCTTCTTTCATTTCAACTGCTTCTCCTGATTTGAAGACATCAAGGACAAAGCGTGTGTCGTTTCCAGTTTTTCTCTCTTCTTTCTCGAGGGCTTCAAGACGTATGATGATGCTTCTGCCCAAAAGATCGGAGAGGATTTTTTCTATCATTCTCCTGTTTTTCTCTACAGCCTGAAGTGCAAGAGTAGAAGAGAAGGTGAATGTGATTGAGTTCTCCTGCTGGCAATAGGATGCAAGTTTCTGGGAAAAGAATCTCGCCTCTGCGTTCATCGCCTCTTCTCTCAGTGCCGCTATAAGAGAGGACAGAACACCTTCATCAATGACCTTTCCGCCCCTTTCTTCTTCCCTCACGCTTTCTTCTCTTGAAGACGGCAAAAGAGAATCTTTGTTTTCTGGGCTGCTGTCAGCTATCTTTTTTTTTATTTCAGGGAAAGTCCTTTCAGCGCTTTTTCTCTCAACGGTGATTCTGTTCTCGCTTTCTATGCTCTTTCTTATCTGGTCAAGTCTTGCTAAAAGGTTTTCTTTTGTTGTGAGATACCTGATAGATGAGAGTCTTGATACAAAGAGCTCAATCTCCATTTTGGGAGAAAGGGAGTATCTGATATCCCTGTAAAGGTCAAGCAGAGCCTTGAGAACAGCCTCAAGCATCTCTTTTGAGTAGAGATTCACCAGATTCCTGTCTATCTCTTCCTCCGTGCACGAAAGGACATCGGCTCTCCTCACGCCAGCTTTGTAAAAGAGCAGGCTCTTGACATATTCTGCCATGTCTTTGATTATCTGGGTCTCTGAAGTGCCGGAGGAAAAGAGTTTTTCAAGGATATCAAGAGCCTCTTCTGTCCTTTCTTCAAACGAAAGAGAAAGAATTGAGGCAATGTCTTCTGCAGACGCAAGAAAAAGCTTTTCCTTGATCTTCCTGAGCGTGATATGTCCTTCTGAAAAAGATGCCACCTGGTCAAAGAGGGTGTATGAATCCCTCATTGATCCTGCTCCCTCTTTTGCTATCCAGTAAAGAGCATCCTTATCTGCTTCAATTTTCATCTCCGATGCGGCACTCTCAAGGCATTTCACGATATCATTCTGGCTTATAAGCTGGAAATGGAACTGCTGGCAGCGGCTCCTTATCGTCTGTGGAACCTTCTGTATTTCGGTTGTTGCGAAGATGAATACAATGTACTCAGGAGGTTCCTCAATGGTCTTTAAAAGCGCATTGAATGCGCTTATTGACAGCATGTGGACCTCATCGATTATGTAAATCTTGTATCTTGAACTCTGTGGAGGAAAAAGAACTTCTTCCTTAATTGCCCTCACAGCATCAACTCCATTGTTTGAAGCTCCGTCTATTTCAATTACATCAACGCTTTCTCCTGCGGCAATTGCTTTGCAGCTGGAGCATTTCCCGCAGGGCTCGCTGGTCGGGCCGTTCTCGCAGTTGAGTGCTTTTGCAAGCAGTCTGGCAGAGCTTGTCTTTCCGACTCCGCGGGGACCGGAGAAAAGATAGGCGTGTGCGATTCTGTTTTCCTTGATGGCGCTTTCTAGAGTCGAGACGACAAATTCCTGTCCTATTAAGGAAGAAAAGCTCTGAGGTCTCTTTCTTGTTGCCGTTACTTCGTATGCCATATTGTATCTCCGTGTGATTATAGCATGAATGAAAAGAGAAAAAAAGGCGACAAATACACCAGGTCACATATGCTTACTAACTATGGCTGCTAGGTTCCCCTCCTGACCAGGTTCGCTAGGGCATATTGCCTGGGATCTGTCGCCCGACGGAGAGGGGGGGATTCGAACCCCCGGTAGCTTTTGACCACACACGACTTCCAATCGTGCACCTTAGACCACTCGGACACCTCTCCTTATCCGGGATAACTTTAAGGAAAAAAGCATCAAGTGTCAATATTAGAAGGGTTTGTCTAAAAGAGGCTCATAAGGCCTTCCGGCAACAAGAGTGCCGTCTTTTACAAAGCCTTCAGGCCTGCCTTCAAGCTCTTTTATGAGAGCTTTTCTCATCTCACTGACCCTCTCTATGTTCTCTTTTGACGCCTCGTGAAGCTCTCTCGGGTCTTTCTCAAGATCAAAGTATTCTTCTTTTCCGTCATTTGTGTTCCAGATGTATTTGTCCTTTTCTGTGACAATCCACTGAGAAGAGTGCTCCATGTATGCATGTTCGCAGTGAAGGTAGGCTCTGACCTTTTTCTCCGGATCGGAAAGCATTTCCATCAGGCTCTTTCCGTCAATGTCTTCATTTTTTTCTGCTCCGATGAGGTCCAGAACTGTCGGCATTATGTCCATCAGCTCAACAACACCTTCTGCCTTAGCTCCTCTCTTGATGCCTTTTACAAGGTGCTCCGGCGCACTGATTATAAGAGGTATATGGCAGGAGCCTTCGTATGCTCGGCTCTTTCTGAAAAGATGATGGTCCCCAAGCTCTTCTCCGTGGTCTGCTGTGAATATTATGATTGTATTGTCATACACTTCATGCTCAACAAGAGCCTGGATGAGCTTTCCTATCTGATGGTCTAGATGAGTAATCAGGCCATAGTATCCTGCCATCATCTGCTTGATCATGAACTTGTCTTTCGGACCTGTCTTTGAGTCGAAGATTCTGCCAAGCCTTTCAATCTCATCCTCTTTTTCCCAGTCCCCGATTGCCGGAGCTCTGAGGTCCATGTTCATATACATATTGTAATAGTACTCTGGAGGATCCAGCGGCGGATGCGGCTTTAAATATGAGGCAAAGAGAAGGAAAGGCTTTCCAGGGTCTCTTGTCCTTAGAAAGTCCATTGCCTTGTTTGTCACCCAGTTTGTCGGATGAAGCTGCTCATCATAGCACCATGGACGGGCAACCCAGCTGTTGCATTCCAGTCCTGTGTCTATTGTATCTGCATCAATTCCTTTCTCGTTTCTCAGATAGTAGAAATAATCATCGTTTATTCTCTGCTGGTACTTGTATTCATTGCTCTGGTACCTGACATAATGCAGATAGCCGTCATGAAGGTCTATGTGATTGAAACCGGCAAGAGTGCGTGTGGGGTGAATATGCATCTTTCCGCATGCTTTTGTGTAATAGCCGTTTTTTGCGCACTCGCTTGCAATTGTCCTGTCAAATTCCCATTTCTCTCCATCAACATAGCCCACACGGCGATGGTGTGAAGGCTTGTAGCCTGTTAAAAATCCTGCACGGGCGGGAACACAGCTGGGGCATGCTGAATATGCGTTTGTGAATGCGACTCCTCTTGCTGCAAGAGTGTCCAGATACGGAGTCTTCACATCAGGGTGACCCATGAAGCCCATGCAGTCGCCTCTGAACTGATCAGACATTATTATCAGGATATTGGGTTTCTTTTCCATAGATAAAGCATAAGACTAAAAGGGGGCTTAATCAATTGAGTTTTTCTCTTCTTTGCTGTTCCTGTATTTTACCGGAGTCATTCCCACAGAGCGCTTGAAGCGCTGGGCAAAATAGGAAGGGGAAGAGAAGCCGAGAGAAGAAGAGATGTCCAGAATACTCATTTCTGTTGAGGAAAGCAGGAGTTTTGCCTCCTGTATCCTCATGAATATTAAGTATTCAATAGGTGTATAGCCTGTCTCTTTCTTGAACTCGCGCACAAGATGGAATTTGCTCTTGTATGAAAGAAGAGCAAGAGTGTCAAGCGAGATGTTGTCGCTATAGTGTTCATCAATATACTGCTTTACAGTAGCCACATCTCTTTTTATGTTGTCTCCTCGCTCGAGCTGTATGTCTATCTTCTTCCTTCTGACAAGAAGAACTGTAAGCTGATTGAACAGGCTCTTTGCCATTATCTCATAGCCGGGTTCCTGCTTCTTTATTTCCCTGTATATCGAGTAAATGTAATCCCTGACGATATCGTGGCTGCTTGTCAGCGATACTACCGGCTTGAAATCATTCTCGCTGCCAAGGCCCTTTGGAATGATATTTCTCACCCCGAGAACATAGTATTCCAGCCTGTTTTCTTTGCTTGATTTCTCTGTATGCAGAAAGTGAGGAGGGATTATTAGAAAATCCCCTGTGTTTATGAAATGCGTACCGTTTGCAGTCACAAGCTCACCGCTTCCGGAGATTATATAGAGAAGCTCTGTTGTCGTGTGCGAATGCAGAACGCTTATCCAGTCCTCTCCATATACAGCATGCGATACATAAATGAGGTCTGGTTCTATTGCAAGAGAATGGATTTTCAGGCGATATCTTTCGTTTGGCATATATTAATTATATTTGCTGAATGTAAAAATAACAATAAATATAAGATTTTGAGCAATTTTTTTCTTGTTAATCTGCAATTTCGCATTTAGACTGAAATTACCACAGTTACGTGGGTAAAGTTTATGGAGGTTTTTTCATGAAAAAAATTCTAGCAGTTTTACTTGCTCTTGTAGTAGTTTTCTCCTTCGCATCCTGCTCAAAGGACGAGGCAGCAACAACTACTACTACAACAGCAGCAACTACTACATCAACTACAGCTTCAGATTTAAAGTATGATGGTGTAGAAATTACAATGTGGTCCATGTGGCTTCCTAACGAGCCTCAGGGAAAGGTTTTGCAGGAAGCAGCAGCAGCTTTCGAAGCTGAGACAGGATGCAAGGTCAATATCGAGTTCAGAGGAAGAGACCTCAGCACAATCATCATGACAGCTTTAGAGGCTAACGAAAAGGTTGATCTCTTTGAAGAAGACTCAATGAGAATTGCAAACACATATGCTCCTTACTGCCTCGATCTTACAGAGATGGCAGAGGCTGCTGGCTATGCAGATCAGAGCTATGCAGTATTTGCAAATGACTCAATCGCAAGATGCGGATACCTCGTTGCAATTGCAGAGCAGCCGCAGGTCGGCGGTATCTGGTACAACAAGGACCTTTTTGAGAAGGCAGGAATCACAGAGCTTCCTACAACTTGGGATGAATTCATGGATATGTGTCAGCAGCTTCTTGATGCAGGAATCGCACCAATGGCTCTTGACAGCACATATGCAGACTTCAACTTCGGTTATCACCTTGACAGATATATCGGTCAGGCAAAGACTAAAGAGCTTTCACTCAATGGCGGATGGAGCAAGGAGCCAGGAGTTGCAGCAGCAGCTGAGACAATCATCGATTTCGTAGAAGCTGGATATCTTGCACCGGGTGCACCGGATGAGTATCCTTCAGGCCAGAACAAGCTCGCATTCGAGCAGGCAGCAATGGTCGTATGTGCTAACTACGTAACAACAGAGGTTGACGGAGTTGCAGCAGAGCCTCTTAACTGGGGACTCATGAACTATCCAGTAGTTCCAGAAGAGCAGGGCGGAAGCGGATCTGCTAACGCATATGCTGGTGCAAACTCTATTGCAGTTGTAAAGAACAGCAAGAACCCGCAGGCAGCATTTGACTTTGCTCTCTACCTCACAAGCGGTGAATGGGATCAGAAGATGGCAACAGAGGCTCAGCAGGTTCCTGCAGATCCAAGAAACGAAGAGCCAGCTAAGCTTTCCGGATCAATTGATGCTCTTCTTGCTTCCACAGAGCCTCTTTCATGGACAGGTGGAATCAACGAGAACAGCACTCTCAAGACAATGCTCAAGGAAGTCATCATCCAGCTCTTTGAAGGTCAGTATGCTACAGGCGCTGAATTCGCAGCAGCTATGGATGCTCTTTACTGAGATTCACACTGAAAAAGGGGGAAGAAATTCCCCCTTCTATACAGCCTTCCCCTGCAAGGTTGTTTTTGTTTAAAAAAGGATGGAGTAAAAAAAGAAGGAGGTAGTTATGGCTCAGACAAAGACTTTGAAAAAGAAAAGAGCTAATAATTTTGTACCGTCCTCTCTCATAGCAGCTTTTGTATTACCAAGCGTGATCTGTCTCCTGATAATGTATCTTTATCCGGTATGCAGAACAGTGTTGATGAGTTTCTTTGAGACAGGAAGCGTTACAGCCCCTATGTCCGATTGGTCTTTCGCGGGCTTGGGTAAATATTTTGATATATTCGGCGCACCTGCATTCCGCCTGGGTATGACGCACATGATCCAAATATGGTTCTTCGGTGGAATACTCACACTTGCGATTGCGCTTTTGTTTGCAGTTATCCTTACAAGCGGAATAAAGGGCAAGAAATTCTTCAGAGCTGCAATATATCTGCCGAACGTTATTTCAGCAGTTGCTCTTGCAACAATGTGGATTCAGTTCGTATTCCAGCAGGACTATGGTCTGCTCAATTCTTTCTTAAGATGGATTACAGGTAATTCTGCAGCCGGAACAAACTGGATGAGCACTGGAATGAAGTTCTGGTCAATGCTTTTTGCCTTCATATTCGGTGCTGTAGGTTATTACATGCTCATATTCATGAGCGGTATTGAAAAGATTCCTCAGGATATTTATGAGGCAGCTACAATTGATGGTGCAAGTAAAGTCCAGCAGGCATTCAAGATCACATTCCCTCTTTTGAAGGGTGTGACAAAGACCAACCTGACTTTCTGGACTGTAAATACAGCAACATTCTATCTCTGGTCGAAGATGTTCAGCCCGATTGACAGTGAGGCCGCAACAATGGTTCCTGTCATTTACCTTTATGATATCGTATTCGGAAGCAAGGGTAATGCAGCCCGTGATGCAGGAGCCGGTGCCGCTGTCGGCGTTGTTCTTGCTCTCATCATCCTTGCCGTGTACTTCATCATGAACAAGCTGATCAAAGATGACGATCTTGAATATTGATAAGGAGGAGGCGATATGAGTGAAAAAGAAGTAAAAGTTCGTTCTTCTCTTGGAAAGAACATATTGGGACATCTTCCCGGGTACATTCTCGTATTCATCTGGGTTGCTTTTACAGCAGTAATCCTTTTCTGGATTCTCGGAGCAAGCCTCTCGACAACCCGTGAGATTTTCTCAGGCAGTGTATTGAAATTTGAAAGTGGATTGCATTTTGAGAACTATGCGAACGCATGGAGCGTATTCAATGTCTCCGTATACTTTGCGAACTCTCTCTTGTATTCAATTGTGACATGTGTGGTCGTAATCATAATAGCCGCTCCGGCAGCATATGCCATCTCCCGCTATAAATTCCCGGGAAACAAAGCTCTCAAAACAGCTTTAATCGTATGTATGTCTGTTCCGGCAATCATGGTCATTCTTCCGCTCTATTCACTTACAGCAAAGATAGGATTCAGAGGAAGACTCCTTTTGATATTCCTCTATATCTTCTCTCATGTTCCTTATACTACAGTGTTCCTTTTAAACTTCTTCGGAACACTGTCAAGAACATATGAGGAGGCTGCTGCAATCGACGGATGCCCTGCAGGAAGAACATTCTGGCAGATCATGCTTCCTCTTACACAGCCAGCTATCATAACTGTATCAATCTTCACTTTCCTCGGTGTTTGGAATGAGTTCTTCATGGCAATGATTTTTGCTACAAGCTCATCTTCAATGCCTGTAGGAGTCGGATTGCTTCAGATTGTCAACTCAATGAAATACACAATGGATTACGGCGGACTGTTTGCAGCTGTCATCATTGTATTCCTTCCGACATTCCTGCTGTATGTCTTCCTTTCTGAGAAGATCATAAGCGGAGTCACCGGAGGCGGAATCAAGGGTTGATGTTTTCCTTGCCCACAGTGTAAACTGTGGGTCAACTTTTAATTATGGAGATTTAAATGAGTGATGAACTGAAAAAGGGAAGGGTCACTATCCCGACAGATCTTGATGTTGTTCCAGAAACAATAGAAATTCTCAACAAGTGGGGAGCTGATGCAATCAGAGACTGTGACGGAACAGATTTTCCTGCAGAGCTCAAGAGTGTGGATGCTAAAATCTATTCTACTTATTATACGACAAGAAAGGACAACGAGTGGGCAAGGAAGAACCCTGATGAGATTCAGCAGATGTATCTCATGACACCTTTCTATTCATCTGATACAAATACTCTGAAAATAAATCTCATGAAGGGTCTTTATCCCGAGATGCTCAAAGTCAACAGCAAGGACAATAAGAGATGGTGGGAAGTAATTGACAGGACAACGGGAGAAGTTGTTTCTCCTTCTTCCTGGACATACAGTGAGAAAAACGGAGAAATAGAGATAGAGGTAAAGCCGTTCCATGATTACACAGTCTCTTTCCTGGCTTTCATCATGTGGGATCCTGTTCATATGTACAATGCTGTTGTAAATGGCTGGAAAGGAGTTGAGCATCAGATTACATTTGATGTTAGACAGCCTAAGACTCATGAATATACAATGAAGAGACTCAGAAAGTTCATCTCTGACCATCCGTATGTCAATGTCATCAGATATACGACATTCTTCCATCAGTTCACTCTTGTTTTTGATGAGCTTGCTAGAGAGAAATTCGTTGACTGGTATGGATACTCTGCAAGCGTATCCCCATACATTCTGGACAAGTTTGAGAAGGAAGTGGGGTATAAGTTCCGCCCGGAGTTCATAATCGATCAGGGGTATCATAACAACCAGTACAGAATACCGAGCAAGGAGTACAAGGATTTCATGGCTTTCCAGACAAGAGAAGTCCGTGCCCTTGCAAAGGAAATGGTCGATATCACGCACGAGTGCGGGAAAGAGGCTATGATGTTCCTTGGCGACCACTGGATTGGAATGGAGCCATGGCTGGATGGTTTTGAATCAGTTGGGCTTGATGCAGTTGTCGGCAGTGTCGGAAACGGAAGCACGCTGCGCCTTATAAGTGACATTGAAGGAGTCAAATACACAGAAGGAAGATTCCTTCCGTATTTCTTCCCTGACACTTTCCATGAAGGCGGGGATCCGGTTAAGGAAGCAAAGGTGAACTGGGTTACAGCAAGAAGGGCAATACTCAGAAAGCCTATAGACAGAATAGGATATGGCGGATACTTGAAGCTTGCTCTTGATTTCCCTCCTTTCATTGAATATGTAAAGAGCGTCTGCGATGAATTCAGGACACTTTATCAGAACATCAAGGGAACAACAGCCTTCTGCATTAAAAAGGTTGCTGTGCTCAACTGCTGGGGAAAGGCAAGGAAGTGGGGTGCACATATGGTGCATCATGCGCTTTATCAGAAGCAGAATTACAGCTATGCCGGAGTCATCGAGGCTCTCTCAGGCTCTCCTTTTGATGTGTCCTTCATCTCTTTTGATGACATCATCCGCGATGAGAAGCTTCTTGACAGCATTGATGTGATAATCAATGTAGGAGATGCTGATACAGCACACACAGGCGGAGAGATGTGGTGCAATCCGACGGTTGTAGAGCGTGTCAAAGCTTTCATCTACAACGGCGGAGGTTTCATCGGAATCGGAGAGCCTACAGGACATCAGAGCCAGGGCAAGTTTATTCAGCTCAAAAATGTTCTCGGAGTTGAGAAAGAAACCGGCTTTACTCTCAATTATGACAAGTATAACTGGCAGGAGCATAAAGATCACTTCATCCTTGAGGATGTGAATGGCGAGGTTGACTTCGGAGAAGGCAAGAAGAGCATGTACGCTCTTGAAGGAGCTGAGGTACTGATTGAAAGGGACAAGGAAGTCCAGATGGCAGTCAACAGCTACGGAAAAGGCAGAAGCGTCTACATCAGCGGTCTTCCGTATTCTTTTGAGAACAACAGAATTCTCCATAGGGCAGTGCTCTGGTCAACAAACAGCGAGAGTGAGCTTAAAACATGGTTCAGTTCAAACTACAATGTCGAGGTTCATGCATATGTCAAGAACAGGAAGTACTGTGTGGTGAACAACACATACGAAAAGCAGAGTACAAGGGTCTACCGAGGAGACGGATCTGCTTTTGATCTGGATCTTGATGCAAATGAGATCAAGTGGTACTCAATTGAGTGAACCACTCCATCTTTCGCTAAAGCTTAGAAGATGGAGCTTCCGGTCTCTTTCCCATCTCTGGGCGTTTCGCAGATTGCTTCCATATCTCATACGAGGTATCGAAGTCTGACATCCGCTCCTCCGGAGTACACTTGTGTTCCGCAAGCGTGCAGGACATTTCATGCCTTCCTGCAAGTAGCATCGTTTTCGCTGACTTTATATCACGCTCTTCAGGGTAGCCACAATTGTCACAGATGAATGTCCTGTCTGAAAGCGTGATGTCTTCTTTAATCACTCCACATTCAGGACACATCCTTGTAGATGGAAAGAACCTGTCTATGATGAGAACATTATCACTTGCCTTAAGTTTTGCTTTCAGCGTTCCAAGTGCAGAGAATTGCACCTGTCGTCCAAACAAACCTTTATGCCAGCCTTTGATGTTCTCATCCTGCATTACAATCAGTTTTCTTCCCACTGTGATGTCATGATACACCTGATTGGCTTTTGCCCGCCTTACATTGGCAAGCTTCTCGTATTCTCTTCTGATGAGATGCCTTGTAGCATACCAGCCCCTGGAACCCTTCTTTTGGCGAGCAAGCTTCTCCTGAAGCCCCTTAAGGCGTCCCTGTTCTCGGACCTGTATGTCATACTTCTCTCCCTCAGAAGTCGTTATCGTTGTCTTTATTCCGAAATCAAGACCTATATCAGGCTTGAATCCGGTTTCTGTCTTCTTCTCATCCACTGGAACATAGCATGTGAGCATGAGATATATTCCAGATGGTCTTTTCACGAGCTTCGCATTGGCGAATTCCGCATTCTGTGGAATCTGGTCCATACCGAACACCCGGATTGGCCTTTTGATTCCAGCGATATGAACTGTATTCCTGTATTTGCCATTCTTGTTACCTTCATCCCTGTAACAGATCCAGTGAGTGTTTCCATACTGGTTGAGCTCTATTGAATCATAGGAAGACCTAAACTTAAGCTTTCCATTCTTCTTTCCAGTCTTCTTCCGTTTTGCGGCAAGAGATGCCATATCCTGCTTAATGGAAGAATACACACTCTGGATGAACTTCGCAGGCATGGTAAGCTCTCTGTCTACAGCATTGCCGTCTTTGTCGAGTGATGTGATATTCCTTGTTCTGGTGTTGAATGCTTTGAAAGCATCAGCATCAAGAGAGATGAGGTAATTGCACAGCCAGCGGCACTGGGTGAAATACATCCACAGATTGTTTATTTCACTCGTGTTAAGACACTTGAGATTAAGCTTCAGCTCAACGACTAAAGGGCGCATGGATGAGTGGCGGAGACGGGTTACTTTTCCCTTTTCCTTGATGGTGATGTTTTTCTCCTTTCTTGCATTGTCATCCATGCTTTAATTTTATCATGAAATAGGCTTGATATTCAATTATATTTGTTTAAATAGCAATATTTTATTTCATTTTCACCTCAGCAATTCATCTCCACCCTGAAGAGAGTGGAGTCTTCTTGCTGATGAGAGATAAATGAAGATAAACCTCTGGGCATAGCGCTCAGAGGTTTGTTTTTTCTGCATACTGAGAAAGCTCAGCTTTCATATTTTTTGCCAGATTGATGATTTCTTCATCAAAGAGCACAATAAATGCTTTCATGTCATAAGAAAGACATGAAGAGATTGTGCGTGCTGCAATTAGCAATGCTTCCTTTTTGGGATAGCCATATACACCGGCAGAAATCAGCGGAAAGGCGATAGATTTAACATTCCTTTTCTTAGCTTCTTCAATGCATCTCTTGTAGCAGGATATCAGAAGAGCTTCTTCATTATGCTTTCCCCCTCTCCATACAGGGCCGACTGTGTGAATAATAAATTTTGATAAAAGATTATATCCTGCTGTCACTTTAGCATCCCCTGTCTCGCAGCCTGAGAGAGCAATGCATTCTTTCAGCAGTTCTGGCCCTGCTGCCCTGTGTATTGCGCCGTCAACACCTCCTCCGCCAAGAAGAGAGTTGTTTGCTGCATTGACAACAGCATCCACTTCCATTTTTGTAATATCTGCTTTAATTATCTCAAGACTCATATTATGATTCTAACACAGGAAAAACTGAAAGAAAGCGGAGACGGGGGGATTCGAACCCCCGTGCCCTTGCGGACAACTTGATTTCGAGTCAAGCTCGTTACGACCACTTCGATACGTCTCCGGAAAAAAATATCCAGGCCATTCAGCCTGGATGAGCGAGACTAAGAGGATTCGAACCTCCGACCCTCAGTTCCGCAAACTGATGCTCTATCCAGCTGAGCTATAGTCTCAAGAAATAAAAAAACGGAAAGGGGGGGATTCGAACCCCCGGACCCGTGTTTGACAGGTCAACTCCTTAGCAGGGAGCCCGATTCGGCCTCTCTCGCACCTTTCCATTTTTTGTTTAGCGGAGAGAGAGGGATTCGAACCCCCGGTGAGTTTCCCCACAGCAGTTTTCAAGACTGCCACCATCGACCACTCGGACATCTCTCCTTGCAAGCTTTTTCATAGTATGAAAGAGATGAGTATTTGTCAAGTACTGCACTCAAATACAGTTACTTCTCTTTAAAAGATGCAGGATTTTCCTTAAAATCATATGTATGAAATTCAGATTCTCCCTGCCTTTTCTGAAGAAGAAAAGCAAAAGCATAGAGATAAAAAGTGAGAAGAAGGAAAGAGACGAGCTTAACAGCCATAATCTTGCCTTATATGCCCATTCTCTGATAAATAGCCTTTCATCCAGCGGAGGCAGGAGAAGTTTTTCCAAAGAGTCCAGAAAGTGTGCGTCAAACATACTTTCCATCTTTGAGGAAAACGGAGTTGAAGGAAAGCTTGAAGAATTCAGTGCATTTTCTTCTTTCGGCACTCTATGGATGAAGGTGTTTCCTTCTGCCCTTCCTTTATCAATTCTTCTTAGTGCAATCGGGCTTCCATACATCTCTTTCTTGATTCTTGTTCTCTGCGTTCTTTTTTCCTTTTCTGATATAAAGAGAAGTTCTCCTCTTGTAAAAAAGCTGTATAAAAGTGCAAAAGGTGCGAATGTATGTGCGCAGATAGAGGCTCTGGAAGAAAGGGAGAAGAGAATTATCATCACAGCCCATCATGATTCTGCTCTGATTATGAAGAGCGGGATGAAGAGAGATTTCATTGTACTGCTGTCTTCTTTTGCTCTTGTTCTCCTTCTTTCTTTTTTTCAGATGATAAGCGAGATATTTTCTTCAAGTCTTTTTGTGCCGAACATACCTCCGCTTGTTTTTCTGATTTTGTACATAATTCTTCTTGCCCTTTCTTTCTATACAGCAAGATGTCTTTTCCCATATACAGAAAAAGTTTCACCAGGATCGGGAGACAATCTTTCCGGTGTTGCAGTCATTCTTGCTCTCTCCCGTTATTTCTCCAAAAACAAAACAGAGCATGTAGCTCTTACATTTGCATCCTTTGATGGGGAAGAAGAAGCACAGCAGGGATCTAAAGCCTTCTTCTCATCCTTTTCTGACAGGAACAGCTATGTCATAAACATTGATGGAATTTTCAAGAAAGAGAATCTTGCTGTCCTTACAAGTGACGGCTACGGATTTTATTCTCTCGATGAAGCTCTTGCAAGAAAGATTGCAATGACTGCGTCTGCAATGGGCTACAGGATGAAGAGCGGCAAAAGCAGCATTCTTACAGGATCAACAGATGCTCTGAGTGCCGCAGAAAATGCATTTAAGGCTGTAACGCTTACAACAATGGCAGAGGGTAAAAGCGTTGCCCATAGTGAAAAGGATACTCCTGATGCGGTAGAGAAAGAGGCCCTTGAAGAGGTAATCGCAATCCTGATCAAGTTCATAGAGAGCCTTGACAGGAAAAAAGAAAAAGCATTCAGGGAGGAGAGAAGTCTCTTTGATGAAAACAAGCGTTACCGTCTTAGTCCTGTAGACTGAGAGCTATCCTTCCTTGACCAAGATCTTTCACATCCTTAACAAAATCGTCAAATCTGTCAGACCGGATGAGCACACTCACGCTGATGTTTATGTCAAAGCTCTCAGTCTCAATGATGGCACTGTGCTTTTCGAAGATCCTTTTTATCTGTGTGTAAAAGTCATAGCTGAGAATAAGGTGCATTCTTTTCTTCTCAATCAGCTCTTCTGTCTCAAGAAGCGGTAGAACTGCCTTCACTGCATCTCCGTAGGCTTTGACAAGACCTCCTGTTCCTAAGAGTGTGCCTCCAAAGTAACGGACGATGCATACAAGGATGTTTGTTATCCCGCTTCCTTTGAGTACTTCAAGGGCTGGACGTCCTGCAGTATTCTTGGGCTCCCTGTCATCGCTTGATGAATATATTGTCCCATTTTGGCCTAAAACAGCCGCATGGACAACATGATTTGCCCCCTCATGATCTTTTCTGACGCTCTGCACAAGCGCCTTCACATCCTCACTTCTTTGGCAGGGAATGGCAATTGATACAAAGCGTGATTTCTTTACTATGATTTCTGTTTCAGCGCGCTGGGAAAGAGAAAGCATCACTTATCCTCTTCTTTAGATGGAGGGTAGAATTCTATTCTGCTGTCAATCATCTTCCTGTCATCGAAGATGAAATAACCGTCAAAATCATCGCCTTTTATTGCTCTTTCAAGCCAGAGTCTGTCATCTTCCCACATTGATGAGTAGTCAAGATTATCAAGGCTCTCCCAGAAAGGAATGGTCTCATCTGTCTTTTCAAGAAGTGCGCCGGAGTATGAATATGAGAAAAATACATAGCCGAGCATGCGGATGCCGTCTTTGAACTGGAAGTGAAGGCGGCCACGGAGAATGAGAGAGTCAGGAAGAACAGTCAGTCCTGTTTCCTCTTTCACTTCTCTTGCAGCGGCTTCCTTGTTTGTCTCCTCATCCTCTATATGCCCTCCGGGAGCATTTAAATATCCTTCTCCCATTCCTCTCAGCTTTTTAATCAGGAGCACTTCATTTCTGTCCTTGTCTATGATATAGCAAAGAGTGCATCGCTCTGTAGGATCCCAGATGTCCCAGTCTATGTCATCAACTTTATCAGCATTCTTGAAGTTTTCGTTAATCTCTTCCTCTGTAAGAGGTTTTTCCTTCTCTTTTGGCTTTAAATCAGGATATTTTTCATAAAAGCAGTCCTCACACAGATTCTCATCACAGCCAAGCCACTGGTCAAATGAAAGCTTTTTTCCGCATTTGACGCATTTTCTCTTAAATGGAAAAGAAAACTTTCTTGTCAGAACCGCTAGAAGGATGACCAGGACAAGTGAGACCCATTCGCACCATGGGGGGAGGGAGAGCGTGTCGACGAGGATTAAAAGTATGAAGAAGAGAAGATAATAAGAGGCAAGAATCAAAAATGCCATTCTCTTTTTCTGTCCTTTTTTATATTTCCTTTGCTGGAAATTGGTGAAAAGCAGAAGAAGCATTACAAATGTAAAGCTCTGGTTAACAAAATTCAAAAGCATATGTGAAGAATAAAATGAAAAGAAATCTCTTTCAATATTCACATGCTATAGGCTATGATGAAAGCGGAGGAAATTATGAAACTTTCAAAATACATCGATCATACGCTCCTAAAGGCTGACAGCCGTAAAGAAGATATAATAAAGATCTGCCAAGAGGCAAGAAAATATGACTTTGCTTCTGTGTGTGTCAATTCATACTGGGTTCCTCTTGCGAAAGAAGAGCTTAGGGACACTGATGTCAAGGTATGTACAGTAGTTGGCTTTCCTCTTGGTGCTATGAGCACAAAGGCAAAAGCTTTTGAAGCAGAGAATGCCGTAAAGGACGGAGCCGATGAGATTGATATGGTGATAAACATCGGAGAAGTTAAAGAAAAGAATGATGAAGCTGTCTATAACGATATTCTCGCTGTGAGGAAAGCCTGCGAAGGAAAAGTTCTGAAAGTCATCATCGAGACATGTCTTCTTACAGACGAGGAGAAGGTAAGGGCATGTCTTTTGTCAGAAAAGGCCGGGGCAGATTTTGTCAAGACAAGCACAGGATTCTCCACAGGAGGGGCAACGGCAGAAGATGTAGCCCTTATGAGAAAGACTGTATCTGAGAAAGTGAAAGTGAAAGCATCCGGAGGAGTAAGAAGCTATGAGGATGCAATTAAGATGATTGATGCGGGAGCAAGCCGCCTGGGAGCTTCAAGCGGAGTCAAGATTATGATGCATGAGGTATCAGATGCCGCGTATTGAGACAAAGAGGGACAGTGAGGATTTTCTCAAGTCCCTCGGGTTTCCGACAATTGATGTACATGAGACATTCACTCATTTTGATTTCACTCTTCCTGGCCGCCGTGTCCTCCTGATTGGACCTATGGGAAGCGGAAAGACAGAGTTTGCCGCACGCGTATGGCGTGATGCGGCCATTGCCCAGAAAAAGAGCGGCAAGGTCAAAGCTCTCACAAGCACAGGACTTCTGGACAGGAGAAATGTATTCTTCATCCGCAGCCAGATAGACGGTGTGCGCTTTACTGAGTATCCGGAAGATGCCCTCTGCTACAGAAGCGGATATGTCAGATGCGGGGAAAACATTGCCAGGATAAAGGATTCTTTCGGTCTTGAGGAAGTAATCCGTGACAATCCTACAGTCGGAACGTTCATCATTGATGAGGCTTCCTTTTTTGACGAGCGCCTGGCATATGTGGTGAGAAACTATTCTCTTGAAAAAGGATGCATGTTCATATTCCCGACTCTGATTCTCAATTTCAGAAGGGATATATTCAATTCAACTGCAAGGCTGATGCTTGATATTGCAACGGATGTGATTCCTCTTACTGCTTACTGTGAGCATCCTGACTGCATGGATTCAGCATTCTATACATACCGCTATTACAGTGTTGACGGACAGGAATGCCCTGCGCTCTATTTCGATCCTCTTATCATAGTAGGGGGAGACAGGGAGAAGGATGGCTCTCTTGAGCCTAACTATGCATCCAGATGCGACCGCCATCACTATCTTCCTGGAAAGGAATATACATTCTTTACGCTCAAACCTCTTGGAGAGGAGGCGGGAAGGGGAAATGTGAAACCTCTTTATAACGAAATAGAAGCTCTTTGCTACAATATCCAGTCTTCAGCTCTTGCAAAGAACCTTGCCCAGCGTTACAGATGCGAGGATGAAGGAGAGAAATACCTCAATTCCCTCCGTCCGAAATACATTGCAGAAAAGGCTCTGTGCTATCTCTTCAGTGAGCAGAACCTTATTTCCGAGACCCTGCTGCAGAAAATCGTATTTGATCTCAAGCTTGACTGCGCTTATATGGAGAAGACCCTTTCTGATAACAGGCATCCTGTATCATTCGATCAGGGCCTTCTTCTCTGAAAAAAAACCGGAGACGTGAAAATCTCCGGTTTGACTTTATCCTGGAATTTCTTATTTCACTAGATGGAAAGCAAAGCCTGCAAGTTCTTCATTGAAGTATGCGACTTTTGTGTTTCCTTTTGCATCCTTGGAAACAGTTGACTCGTTGACAGTAAAGCCCTTGTTCTTGAGGAAGTATATGGTCCTGTCTACATCATAGCAGCGGAATGCGATATGGCCGTTTGTTCCAAGATACATCTTCTTCATAAGCTCAACGTCCTTATTCATGAAGATAGAGGAGTTGCCTTCATTGATCTCAAGGCCGAGCTTTGCAAAGTCAGAAGCAGCCTCTGATGCTGCCTTTGCATCCGGAAGGTTGATTCCGATGTGTGCCAGGCTTATTCCCTGGAGCTTTATCACAGCTTCCTTGCAGAGTCTTGTGATCTCATCGAACTTGTCATTTGCAATAAGGTCGCTCTTGACCATCCAGGAACCTCCGATTGCAAGCACGTTCGGGCACTTTGCATATTCAGGAAGGTTGTTGATGTTGATTCCGCCTGTTGTCATGAACTTGACCTGTGAGAACGGACCTGAGAGATCCTTGAGCATCGCAACACCGCCGGATGCCTCTGAAGGGAAGAACTTGAGGACATCAAGTCCGTAAGAAAGTCCTCTTTCTATCTCGCTTGGAGTTGCAACTCCCGGAACAACCGGGATATTGTGGCTGAGACACCACTGGACAGTCTCAGGATTGAAGCCCGGGCTTACGATGAATCTTGCTCCTGCATTCACTGCCTTCTCTGCAAGCTTGGCATTGATTACTGTTCCAGCTCCGACAAGCATCTCAGGATAAGCCTTTGTCATTCTCCTGATTGCCTCCTCCGCAGCATCGGTTCTGAATGTCACTTCTGCGCATGGAATTCCGCCGTCAATCATGGCCTTTGCAAGGCGCTCTGCTTTGCTTGCATCATCGATTTTTACAACAGGAACAAGTCCTATATCATGAAAGGTCTTGAAAAGCTCTTCTTTTGTCATTTTCTTTCTCCTATTTTTCATAAGTATATCACCGGGAAAAAAGAAATGGAATAGAGATTTTATAAAATGAAACAATGTTTCATTATTTTTAATTTCTTTGTTGACTTATACTTTTTTTGAAAATAGAATGATATAGATAAACAGGAGGAAAGTAATGTCCAACAAGTATGTAACATTCGGAGAAATCATGCTTCGCCTTAGAAGCAACGAAAGAGAGAGGCTTTTCCAGAAGCCGGAGCTTGAGGCTACATTCGGAGGCGGAGAGGCTAACGTTGCAGTATCTCTTTCAATATTCGGAGAAGATGCAGAGTTTGTATCAGCACTTCCAGACAATGCTGTGGGGGAAGCTGCAGAGCGTGAGCTCATGAAGTATGGAGTCAAGACATGCCATATAAACAAGGTGAAGGGCTCAAGGCTTGGAATCTATTATCTTGAGACTGGAGCAAACCAGCGCCCGTCACTGGTCGTATATGACAGAGCCAATTCAGCAATTGCAGAGGCAAAGGCATCAGACTTCAATTTCTCAGAAATAATGAAAGGCGCAACATGGTTCCATACAACAGGAATCACACCGGCAATCAGCCAGGGTGCTGCAGACAGCGCACTTGAGGCAATGAAGGAAGCAAAGAAGGCTGGAGCAACAGTATCAATCGATCTGAATTACAGAAAGAAGCTCTGGAACTATGGAAAGAAGGCACCGGAAGTGATGAGAGAGCTTGCAAAGTATGCAGATGTTCTCATTGCAAACGAGGAAGATATCCAGAAGTGCCTTGGAATAAAGGCTGACAGCGATGTCACAAAGGGAGAACTCAATACAAAGGTATATGAGGATCTCTGTGCAGAAGTAAGAAAGCAGTTCCCGAATGTAAAGTATATCGCAGTCACACTCAGAGAAAGCAAGAGTGCAGATTACAACGGCTGGTCAGCAGCACTTTCCACACCGGAAGGCTTCTACCTCTCAAGACACTATGACATTACGAACATTGTCGACAGAGTAGGCGGAGGAGATTCTTTTGCTGCAGGCATCATCTATGCTCTCAGCCACTACGAGGACAAGCAGTACTGCATCAATTTCGCAGTTGCATCCAGCTGTCTCAAGCATTCAATCAGCGGAGATTTCAATCTCACAAGACTTGGCGAGGTCGAGGCACTCTGCAAGGGTGATGGATCTGGAAGAGTTCAGCGCTGATGGATTTTTCTTATCAGAAAGGGCGGATTTGATCTCCGCTCTTTTTTTCTCTCAATTGCCCTGTTTTCTTTTCTTTGTCATAATTAAGCCATGCATGAACGTAAAAAAAGCCAGCTGAAAGTTTTCTTCTCGTATTTCCGTCCGCACTGGAAGCTTTTTGCTCTCGATCTTTCCTGCGGACTTCTTGTTTCCATAATCGATCTTCTCTTTCCCTCAGTATCAAGATGGTGCTTATATACCCTTCTTCCGGAAAATGCATTTGGCGCATTCTGGCGCGTAATGCTCATTGTACTTGTTGCTTATCTTGTCAGGACGGGGCTTTCATACATCGTATGGTCGCGCGGACACTATTTTGGCATAAGGGTAGAGGCTGACATGAGAAGGGATCTCTTTGCGCACATGCAGAGCCTGAGCTATGAATACTATGATGCAAACCGCACAGGACAGCTGATGAGCCGTCTTACAACGGATTTGTTTGACATATCGGAGCTTGCCCACCATGGACCAGAGGATGTTTTTGTATCCTGCGTCACCATAATAGGCTCCCTGGTCATCATGTTCACTATCGAGCCGCGCCTTGCTCTTGTGCTTGCTCTCATGATACCGCTCTTTTTTGCCATCATTTGGCAGTTCCGACGCCAGATGAGCCGGGCATCAAAGAGGGTCAAGGTGACAACGGCGAATATAAATGCTGATTTCGAGGCAGGAGTATCTGGCATGAAGACAGCAAAGGCGTTTGCCAATGAAGACCTTGAGATGAGGAAATTCAATGAAGCAAATGATTCATACAGGAACAGCAAGAAGGACTTTCACCGGGCAATGGGCAAATTCAACTCCACCATGGAGTTCTTCACATGCATGCTCTCTGTTGTAGTAATCGCTGTTGGCGGAGTTCTGATAATGAGCGGGGACATGAATGTCATTGACCTTGTCACATTCTCTCTTTATGTGAGCGTCTTTGTAACACCAGTAAGGAGGCTTTCAACGCTTTCAGAGCTTCTTGCAAACGGATTTGCAGGGCTTTCTCGCTTTTTTGAAATCATGCATACAGAGCCCAGCCTTAAAGATGCAGAGGATGCAGTTGCACTCTCTTCATGCAAAGGCGATATAGACATAGAGGATGTCAGCTTCTCTTATGTCAATCATCCGGAAGTGCTTCATGATGTCAGCCTCAAAATAAAAAGCGGAGAAACGATTGCATTTGTAGGCCCTTCCGGAGGAGGAAAGACAACACTCTCGCGCCTTATTCCCCGCTTTTATGATGTTACTCAGGGAAGTATAAAGATAGATGGAAGAGATGTCAGAAAGATAAAGCAGGAGTCCCTTCATGAAAAGATAGGAGTAGTCCAGCAGGATGTGTTCCTTTTCCCGGCAACGATTATGGAGAATATCCGCTATGGAAAAGAGGATGCAACTGATGAGGAGGTTGCTGAAGCTGCGAGAAAGGCAGAGATCTTTGATGATGTGATGGCCATGCCGGACGGCTTTAATTCTCAGGCAGGAGAGCGTGGTGTGCTGCTCTCTGGAGGCCAGAAGCAGAGGATATCGATTGCTCGAATATTCCTAAAAAATCCTCCTGTTCTCATCCTTGATGAGGCTACAAGTGCGCTTGACAGCGTGACTGAAGCCAGAATTCAGGAGACTTTTGACAAGCTTGCAAAGGGAAGAACCACGATAATAATCGCACACAGACTCTCAACTGTCAGGAATGCGGATAAAATCGCTGTCATAGACAAGGGAAAAATCATTGAATATGGAAGTCATGATGAGCTTATAAAGAAAGACGGAGAATATGCGGCATTAATCAGGGCCCAGGCTTTCAAGGGCGATATCTAGAGGCTGTAGCCCATTACGGATGAAATCTCGTTTGCACAGCGTTTGATTTTGTGCATGATATTTTCAAAATTATCCTTGTCAAAGCGGAAAGTCGGCCATGAGACGCTTATAGCTGCAATGACTTCCCCATCTTGATTGAAAACGGGGCTTGCTATGCACATTATGCCTTCCTCATGTTCTTCATCATCTACAGAGTATCCTCTGTCCCTGATTCTTTCTAGCTCTTCTTTCAAGGCGTTTTTGCTTCTTATCGATTTTGCGGTAAAAGGAACAAGAGCGTTGCGCGAAAGGTATTCATCAAGCTCACTGTCACTCATCCTGGAGAGGAAAATCTTGCCAATTGCAGTGCAGTACAGCGGAATGCTCTTGCCGACTCTGGAATACATTCTGAGCGTGTATTTGGATTCTTCCTTCAAAACATATACAGCGGCATCCCCTTCTAGGATTCCCATATGGCATGTTTCTTTCAGCTCATCAGAAAGTTCTTTCAGATAAGAGGATGCTGTGCTGATAAGGTCGATATGAGAAAGACTTCTTGATCCCACAGAAAACATCTTGAGGGTAAGGCAGTAGCAGTCAGATGCATCCTTATACACATAGCCCAGATTGATAAGAGTTGAAAGGAAGCGGAGAAGAGTAGCCTTCGGCAGTTCTGTCTCCCGGCTTAAGGACTCAAGATTCACGCTGTTCTTGTAAGAGAGCGTTTCAAGAATTGATATAGTTCTCAGTACTGCGTTTGTCTGTTTCTCTGCTTCCTTTGCCATCTCTCAGTCCTCAAAGTAGTTCTTAGCGTTGTTGAAGGAGATGTCCTCAACTATTCTGCCCAGGTACTCCTCATCGTAGGGAACAAGCCCACTCTCAGCCCATCCTCCGATTACGTTGGAGAGGATTCTTCTGAAGTACTCATGGCGCGGATAGGAGAGGAAGCTTCTGCTGTCTGTGAGCATTCCAACAAAACGGGGAAGTGTTCCGAGATTTGCAAAGACTTTAAGCTGTTCTTCCATTCCATCCTTATGGTCGCAGAACCACCATGCAGATCCCATCTGCACACGGGCAGGTGTCTTTCCTTCATAACATCCGATGAGTGTCATGATGGAGTAGTAATCCTTCGGGTTGAGCGAATAAAGGATTGTCTTAGGAATACTGTCGCTCTCGCTGAGTGCGGAGAAGAAAACAGAAATGCCTTTTGCAAGGCTCTCGTCATATGATGCATCAAAGCCTGTGTCCGCACCAAGAAGATCAAATGCCTTTTTGTTGTTGTCCCTGATTGCGGCAAAATGGAGCTGCATTGCAATGTTTCTCTCGTTATATGCCTTTGCAAGATTGAAGAGAATGTATGTCCTGTACGCATCGATTTCTGTGTCAGTAAGCTCACTTCCCTTCATTTTCTTTTTGAATACCTTGTCCACATCCTCTGTGCTCCAGAATGTATGCGGGCATGTCATGAGTGCGTGATCCGATGCTCTGCATCCTGCCTCTTTGAAATAGTCAAGACGGATTATGAGAGCCTTAAGCACATCCTCAACTCCTGAGATGGAAATTCCACTAACCTGTGAAAGCTTTTCTATATATGAAGCATAATCAGCCTTGTCGATATTGATGGCCTTGTCCGGGCGGTATGAAGGAAGAACCTTTGCAGGGCATTTGCCTTCTTTCTTGATTATCTTGTGGAATTCAAGATCATCTGCAGGGTCATCAGTCGTTCCGACTGCGTATACATTGAATTTCTTCATTATGCCGAATACAGAAAGATCCGGATCATTCTGGAATTTCTCATTTGCCTCTTTGTAGATCTTCTCAGCTGTCTTTCTTGAGAATACGTCAGTGATATTGAAATATCTCTGAAGCTCAAGGTGTGTCCAGTGATAGAGTGGATTTCCGATCAGGTTCTCCATTGTCTCTGCCCATGCATAGAACTTCTTGTACGGGTCGGCATCCTTTCCGGTAATCAGGCTCTCATCGATTCCTGTCCATCTCATCTGTCTCCATTTATAGTGGTCCCCGCCAAGCCATGCATCTGTTATTGTTGTGAATCTTTTGTCCGCAGCTATCTCCTGAGGAATCAGGTGACAGTGATAGTCGAAAATAGGCATCTTGGCAGCATGATCATGATAAAGGCGCTGAGCCATTTCTGTTTCAAGAAGAAAATTCTCGTCCATAAATTTTTTCATAATGTAACACCATCCTTGAATATAGAAATTTCTGAATATCCGTTAATCTCATTTTTAACCAATACTTCACCGTTTGCAACTTTTATTATCAGGTTGATGAAGTCAATGAGCACACTCTGGCTGTCCTCTCTCAGGACGCGGGATGCATCAAAGTCAATCCAGTCCTTCTTCTTTTTTGCAAGCTCTTCGTTTGTTGCAATCTTCACTGTAGGAACAGGAGCGCCAAGAGGAGTTCCCCTTCCTGTGGTGAACAGGATTATGTGAGCTCCTGCAGCCGTTTCTGCTGTTGTGCTTACAATGTCATTTCCTGGCCCTGTGAGGAGATTGAGGCCTGTTTTCTTTACCCTTTCTCCATAAGAGAGAATATCTGTTACAGGTGCATCGCCTCCTTTCTGGACACAGCCGAGAGACTTGTCTTCAAGAGTGCTGATTCCTCCTGCCTTGTTTCCCGGGCTCGGGTTTTCGTAAACACTCTGGCCATGGGAAGTGAAGTATGCTTTAAAGCCGTTGATCATGGAAACAAGAGATGTAAAGACTTCCTCGCTTTCTGCTCTGTTCATGAGCATCTGTTCAGCTCCGAACATCTCTGGAACCTCACTCATAATCATTGTTCCGCCCATTGCAGTAATTTCATCAGTGAATCTTCCGACAAGAGGGTTTGCTGTGATGCCTGACAGTCCGTCAGAGCCTCCGCATTTTGCAGCAAACACAAGGCGAGACAATGAGTCCGGGCTTCTTCTGTCATTCTTCATTACAGCGGCAATCTCTTTCAGTATCTTCTTTCCCTCCTCCTCTTCATCCTCAACATCCTGGCAGGTGAGAAAGCGCACACGGCTGCTGTCTACAGGGCCAAGATACTCTTTGAATGAGGAAGGCGTGTTGTTCTCACATCCAAGAGAAAGCACCAGCACTCCTCCTGCATTCGGATGATGCACCAGATCTGCAAGAATCTTTCTTGTGTTCTCATGATCATCTCCTAGCTGGGAGCATCCGAACGGGTGCGTGTAAGCATGCACTCCGTCAGCAACGCTGAGGTTCTCATTTCCCCATTTCTCAAGGCGCTTTGCTATCTCATTGACACATCCTACAGTCGGGATGATCCAGAGAGAGTTCCTGATTGCAATCCTTCCGTCCTTCCTGTGGTATACATTGATTGCAGGCACATCGGATGTTTCAGCTTTTCTTTTTTCAAAGCGCTCCATGCATTTTCTGCTCTCTTGTGGAGAAAATGAGTATTCTCCGCTTTCCCTAAGCTTTGTCCTTATGTTGTATACATGGGCTGCGGAGCCTTTTTTAATTTCTTCAGTTGCATAACCGATTGGATAGCCGTATTTTATGACATCCTCTCCGCTTCTGATGTCGCAAAGAGCAATCTTGTGCCCTCTTGTTATCGGACTTGTTATTGTTATGGTTGTTCCGTCCTCAAGAGATATGACATCCCCCTTTGCAAGGTCAGCAAGAGCAACAGCGACGTTGTCCCTGCTGTTTATCCTGATTATCTTCTTCATTTTATAACCCTTTTGATTGCTTCCTTCATTCCTTCTGTGTAAATCAGCTCAAGATATGATGAAACAGTATCAGCAAGTCCTTCTCTTTTTGTGAGGTCTTCTCCCCAGAAGGAAACATTTGAAAGCACCTTCTCTGTTTTGATCTGTGCTTCTTCCTTTTTGTTCTTATATGAATCTTTGTTGAGAGCGCAGAAGAAGGTCAGCACTTCAGGTGAGTCCTTATGAGAATACTCACCCTTTTCCCTGCAGCTAATCAGAGCTCCATCTTTGATTTCCTTTCCGTTGTAGAAGGCAATAAGGGATGCAAGTGAGAATGAGAGAACAGGCGGGACCTTGTTCTCCTTTTCCATGTAGCCGATAAGACTTGGCAGATCCCTTGTCTTGAACTTGCTCACGCTGTTAAGGCTTATTGAGCTCAGCATGTGCTTGACATACGGGTTCTGGAATCTCTTTAATACATCGCGGGCATAGCTTTCAAGCTCACTCCTGCTGCCATCCATGCTTTCTATTATTTCTGAAAAGAGACCCTTTCCCATAAAGGATGAGATTATCTCAGAGTCCATGCATTCTTTTATCGTATCCAGGCCATAGAGCATGGCGGCAAGCACTGTCATTGTGTGAGTACCGTTTAAGATACGGACCTTTCTTGTCCTGTAGAATGTCATGTCAGGAGTCCATACAACACCTTCTCCTGTCTTTGAAAGAGGGATTTCATCATCAAAGCTCTTTTCCTTGTACTCGATTGCCCAGAAAAGGAAGCGTTCTGCCGCATCAAGCAGATTGTCCTCATAGCCAAGAGCAGCGCAAAGCTCCTTTGCCCTCTCTCTCGGGTAGCCTGGAACAATCCTGTCGACAAGGCTGTTGCAGAAATGGCAGGCTGTCTCGACCCAGGAAATGAAGGAGGAAGGAAGATTCCATCTTCTTGCATGCATGATCACGTATTTTTTCAGCATGTCTCCGTTCTTGTCGATAAGCTCGCACGGGATGAAGACAAGACCCTTGCTTTCGTCTCCTTTGAAATAGGTGTATCTCCTGTAAAGGAAAGCCGCAATCTTTGCAGGAAATGATGACTGGGGTCTGTCATCAAGATTGTCGCTCTCGCAATATGTGATTCCTGCTTCTGTGGTGTTGCTGAAAATGAAACGGAGATCAGCGCTTTCTGCGTATGAGATGTATTCATCATAATCTTTGTAGGGATTGATGCATCCGAGCACAGATGTGATTTTTCTTATTTCTTCTTTTTCCTTTCCCTTCTCATCCACTGCAGAAAGGATTGTGGTGTAGTATCCATCCTGTGCGTTAATCATGTCGCTCATTCCCTTTTCAAGTGGCTGAACCATCATCACAGATGAATTGAAATCTGTTTTCTCGTTCATGATGTCGACAAGCCAGTCGACAAAGGCCCTTAGGAAGTTGCCTTCTCCGTACTGGAGAATACGTACTGGTCTTTCTTTTCTGCTGCTACAATCCTTGATGTTCATATGCTCTCCTTTTTTCATATTTGAAACATAGTTTCATTTTAGGATTAGAAGGGTGACCCGTCAATTTCTTTTCACCTTTTTTCTTCTTTTTTTTCCCTTTTTTAGGCATCTGTACAGATATTTAGCTTTACATATGATTTATCCATCTTTTATTCTTTTTCTGTATGAAGGCTGAAAAATACAAATGGCCACCGGCCATGAAATATCTGCTTCTTCCATTTTACGGGACTTACCTTAAAAGGAAATACGGGCTTACTCTGGTTTCGGATGATGAAAAGAGTCTGCGCATCCTTTTAGAGAATGGGGGAGGTCTCGTATTCTCCAATCATGTTCACACTCTTGATCCTTTTTTGATCAGCGCAGTATTTCCCTATCATATAAGATGGGTTGCAGGTGCTTACCTGTTCAAGATGAAGGCAGTCGGATACCTGTTGAGAAATTGGGTCGGATGCATAAGCAAGAGCCAAGGGAAAAACGACCTTGGAACAATCAGAGCAATTAAAAATGCTCTTGAGGAGAATACGATAGTCGGGGTATTCCCTGAGGGCACCAGAAGCTGGGACGGTGAGATGATGGATATCACCACAGGCTCTGCAAAGATCATGAAGATCTTCCGCCGTCCTGTAGTGATTATCAACATCGAAGGCGGCTACAACAGAAAACCCCGATGGGCAAAAAATGACAGAAAAGGGAATATAACAATAAGGATTAAAAAGATACTCAGTTCTGAAGAACTTGAAGAAATGAGCATCTCAGATGTGGAGGCTGTTTTAAGAGAGAATCTCTCTTTCTCTTCCTCCTCCTGGCAGAAAGAAAACAGGATGCCTTTTGAAGGGAGAAAAAGGGCAGAAGGCATTGAACGTCTTCTTTATTACTGTCCGTACTGCCTTTCTGCAGGCACAGTCAGCAGCAATGGAAACATGCTTTCATGTTCATCCTGCAGGAAGAGTGCAGAAGTCTCGGTTTATGATGAGATAATCGATGAAGAGAGCATGATGAGCGAAAGAGATGCCCATATAAGAGCAAGAGAGGAGCTTGAGAGGAATATAAGGAAAAATGATGGGACTCTGCTCTTTCCTCTGGAAAGGGGAATACTTTTCCAAAAAGAAGAGAAGGGGAGGCTTGTCAAGCTTTCATCTTCTTTTATATTTTCAATGACAGCAGGCTCTATCAGATTCTCTTTCTCGAGCCATAAAGAGAAAGTGAGGGAAATGACTTTTCCTTTTTCTGAGATTTCTGCTCTTGTAATCAACGCTAAGCAGTCCATTGAATTCACGCATATGAAAAACACATACCGTTTCCGCCTTGAGGAGACAAAAAGTCCCCTGAAGGTTTTTGACGCGTATTGCATAATCAGAGGAGGTAACTGATGGATTTTTCCTACATAATCCATTTCGGAATCATTTCAGCAGCACTGCTTCTCGGTGCTTTCTTAAGGAGCAGAATCCGTTTTCTGCAGAAGTATCTGATCCCGTCATCGATAATCGGAGGATTCATGCTTCTTTTCTTCTATAACTATGCGGCTCCGCATTTGAATCTGAATTCGGATTTCCTTGGAGATCTTGTCTATCATCTGCTGAATATATCATTCATTGCTATGATGCTGAGGACTCCGGAAGAGAAGAAAGTCAGAAAATCCAGAGTGATAGGAGAGACTGTAGTATCTACAGTCGCCCAGTACGGGCTGCAGTGCACTTTCGGACTCATTGTTGCAATCATCCTGATATTCACCGTCATGCCTGATCTTTCTCCTGCAATAGGCCTTTCCCTTCCTCTCGGCTTTGAGCTTGGCCCCGGGCAGGCATACTCCATGTCCCTTCCTTGGGAAGCAATGGGTTTTGAGGGCGCAACCAGTGTAGGTCTTGCAATGGCGGCAATAGGCTTTGTGGTCGGTTCAATCGGCGGTGTGATTCTCATCAATATAGGAATCCGCAAGGGTTGGGTGGATGAAAGCCTGAGAGATAAGATAAACAGGGGAGAGACAAGAAGCGGCTTTTTAAAAAAAGAGCATCAGAGGGAAGGTTCCAGGATAACGACTGACGGAGAAAGCCTTGATACGCTTTCCTATCATATTGCCTTGATAATGGTCACTTATCTGATTTCATGGGCTCTCCTGAGCTTCATTTCATATCTGCTTTCCTTCATCGGAGCAATGGGTGTGCAGCTTGCGGACTCGCTCTGGGGCGTCAATTTCATATTCAGTGTGTTCTGTGCATCATTTGTGCGGGCCATTATGACAAAGGCAGGCATTTCCTACACAATCGACAACCATACTCTGAACAGGGTAAACGGACTTTCTGTGGACCTTACTGTAACAAGCTGTCTTGGCGCTATCAGCCTGACTGCGATAAGCAGCTACTGGCTCCCGATAACTCTTCTTTCTGTTATAGGAATACTCATTACGATGTTTCTGACTCCGTATTACTGCGCAAGGCTCTATGATGACCACAAGTTTGAGAGAACTCTTGTACTTATTGGAACTGCAACAGGAACACTGCCTACAGGGCTGTCCCTTCTTCGCGTGGTGGATCCGGATTTCGAGACACCGGCAGCAACTGACTATGTGTATGCGTCCTCAATCGTGTTCTTCCTTGTCATTCCTCTGATTCTCCTGATCAATCTTCCTCAGCTCAGTGTTTCAGGCGGAAGCGGGTATCTTCTTTACATAATGCTTTCTGTCACAGCTCTTTATACAATCTTGTGCACTGTTGCCTATTTCCTTTATGCAGGGAAAAGAGCAAGAATAAAGAAGAGGGTTTTCTTCCTGACAGACAATGAGTGATGAAAAGGTAATAGCGGCCATTGAGGCATTTGACAAGGACAGTAATGAGGACATCATTGCGATAATCAAGGAAAAAAGTGGAGAGATCCTCCACTTTTCCTCTTATGGTGTGATTGTGCGTCACAGGGAAAATACTTTATATGTCCTTCCTTTCGATGATAGCACTGCACTTTTTTCATATATTGATGAAAAGACTTCTCTTTTCAGTGTGCGGGGCGATGTTTTTGCAAAAAAGATGCTGTCTCATTTTTCTCTTGAAATGAGCGAGCCCTGCTACTTTTATATATACAGAGGAGAGAGAAAGGGTGTTGATGAGACACTCTTTTATCCTGTTCCTCTTTCTGATGCCGCTCTTGTTTCCTCCCAGTACCGCCATCATTCAGATCTTGAGAGCATCAAGAGAGCCATAAATGAAAACAGGATTTTCGGTCTCTATGAAAACAGCGAACTCGTTGCTTTCTCCGGTTTTCATGAAGAGGGATCAATGGGAATGCTTGAAGTGTTTCCCTCCTATCGGAGAAAGGGATACGGAATGATGATGGAGGAGTATGTGATCAACAGGGCAATGGAACTTGGCCGCGTTCCTTTTTGCGATGTTTACATCTCAAACGAAGCAAGCATAGCTCTGCAGGAAAAACTCTTTCTTGAGCGTGCAGAATCTCTTCACTGGTGGATGTGGAGAAAGTAATTTTGTTGCATTTTGTTTTTTACCCTGTCAGATAGTGATATTCTGTTGTGAAACTGTTGTAAAAACAGGATTTCAAAAATTTTTTTGTTGCAAAATCGCGAAGCCAATAATTCTTTGTTGTTAAAGGAATAACAAATCAGACAATTATTTATTCCTGCTCAGCATTTCTTTCTCTTTTGTTTGACACATAGAGACAGTGCCTGTAGAATTAAGGCATAAACGCTAAACAGGAGAATATAATGAAGAAATTATTAGCAGTTTTACTCGCTCTTGTAGTGGTCTTCTCATTCGCATCCTGCTCAAAGGATGAAGCCGCTACAACTACAACAGCATCATCATCTACAACAACTACTACAGCTGTAGCAGAGAAAGAAGAGCCTCTCAAGCTCGGTATGGTTACAGATGCAGGAACAATCGATGACAGATCCTTCAACCAGGGAACATATGAAGGTGTTGTCAAGGCAGCAGAGGAGCTCGGTCTTGAGTCAACATACCTCCGCCCGTCAGGAACAACAACAACTGATTATCTTACCGCTATCTCTGACCTCTATGACCAGGGTTACCGCTTCATCGCTTGCCCAGGATATCTCTTTGCTGAAGCAGTTGCTCAGGCTCAGGAGATGTATCCGGACCTCAAGATTATCATCATCGACGATCCTCTCTCAGCAGGAATCGGAGAGAACACAGTTGCTATCACATTCAGAGAGCATGAGGCAGGATTCCTTGCAGGAGTTGCAACAGCACTCAAGCTCGGCGAAGGCGAAGTAGGCTTTGTCGGCGGACTTGAGATTCCTTCAGTCCAGAAGTTCAACTGGGGATTCCAGCAGGGTGTTGCATATGCAAACGAGAATATGGGAACAGACATTGCAATGAATGCTAATAATTTCGTATATTCCGGTTCATTTGCAGATCTTGCTCTTGGACAGCAGCTTGCAACAGCTATGTATGATTCAGGCGTTGACGCAATCTTCGCTGCAGCTGGAGGCACAGGCGTCGGAGTTATCAACGAAGCAAAGAACAGAAGACTTTCCGGCAGCGATGTATGGGCAATCGGAGTTGACGTTGACCAGTACTCAGTTGGAGACATGGGAAACGGTGAGTCCTGTATCCTTACAAGTGCAATGAAGGATGTTGCAGGTGTTGCATACGACCAGGCTGTCGCAGCAGCAAAGGGCACATACAACGGTGGCGTGCACATCGAGCTCGGCATTGCTGAAGACAGAGCAGGTATTCCTGCATCCAACCCGAACCTCACACCGGAGATTGAGGAGCAGGTTGCTCAGGTTGTTGAGCTCATCAAGGCTGGAGAGATCACAATCCAGTCAACAGGCGATGGCCTCATCAAATAAGAGAATCTGACTGTTATTATGGCCGCCCTTAAAGAGGCGGCCTTTTTGGATAAACCGCGCGATGCGCTCTCATTGGAGAAAAAATGAGTCACGTAATTGAGATGATTGGAATCCGAAAGGAATTTCCGGGCATAGTTGCCAACGACAATATCACACTGCAGGTCGAAGAAGGGGAGATCCATGCAATTCTTGGAGAAAACGGAGCTGGAAAAAGCACGTTGATGAGCATTCTCTTCGGACTCTATCATGCAGACAAGGGAGTGATAAAGGTAAGGGGAAAGGAAGTTGACATATCAAGCCCCAACGATGCCTTCTCCCTCGGAATCGGCATGGTGCACCAGCATTTCCAGCTTGTGCATAATTTCACAGTCGCAGAAAACATCATTCTTGGAAAGGAAGGCGGATTTGTATATGACATTAAGACCGCCAGCAAGAAAATCAAGGAAATATCTGACCGTTATGGACTGTCCATAGATCCTGACATGGTCATCGAGAACATAACAGTAGGAATGCAGCAGAGGGTTGAGATACTCAAGATGCTTTACCGCGATGCTGACATCCTTATATTTGATGAGCCTACAGCAGTTCTCACTCCTCAGGAGATTGAGGAACTGATTGAGATCATGAAGAATCTTGCAAGGGAAGGCAAGTCAATAATACTGATTACCCATAAGCTTGAGGAAATCAAGGCAGTTGCAGAGCGATGCACAATCATCAGAAGAGGAAAGCTCATCAGCGTTGTTGATGTCAAGAGCACTTCTGCCGCCGATATGGCTGCTCTGATGGTGGGCCGTCCTGTGAACTTCAAGACAGAGAAGAAGGAAAGCAAGCCGGGAGAGAAGGTTCTTGAAATCAGGAATCTGAATGTGATGAACAACAAGAAAGTCCTCGGGGTAAAGGATTTCTCTCTTTCTGTCCGACGAGGGGAGATAATAGGCATTGCCGGAGTTGACGGCAATGGACAGAGTGAGCTGGTTGAGGCAATAACCGGGCTGAGAAAAGTCGAGAGCGGGAACATACTTTTCTGCAATAAGGACATCACACATGCTTCCATTGAAGAAAGAAACGAGATGGGGCTTGGTCATATTCCTGAAGACAGGCAGAAAAGAGGTCTTATTCTCACATCTCCTCTTTCTACAAACTTTATCATAAAAGAGTTCTATAAAAAGCCATATTCTTCCAGAGGAATACTGCACAGTAGCGAGATTGAGTGCTACAGTCAGAAGATTGTGGATAAGTTCGATGTCAGAAGCGGAGAGGGAATCCATTCTCTTGCCGGAAAACTTAGCGGCGGAAACCAGCAGAAGGCAATCATCGGAAGAGAGGTCATGGCAGATCCTGAGCTTCTGATTGCTGTTCAGCCTACGCGCGGTCTCGATGTCGGAGCAATCGAGTTCATACATAAAGAACTTGTAAAAGAAAGGGACAGCGGCAAGGCGGTCCTGCTTGTTTCATTCGAGCTAGATGAGATATTCAATCTGTCAGACAGGATTGCAGTAATGAATGCAGGCCGTCTTATTGACATTGTGGATACAAAGGATACCGATGAGCACAAGGTAGGCCTGATGATGGCTGGAATCAAGAAGGAGGAGAAAGGTGAATAAGAAAATGATGAACAGGCCGCTTGAGGCCAGAAAGGCTTCTCCTCTTCTTGTAAGCCTTTCTGCTGTCTTTCTCGGGGTAGTGGCAGGAGCACTTTTGATACTCCTTATTGGAAAGAATCCGGTCACAGGATTTGACAAGATATTGTTCGGCGCTCTTTCTAACGTGAGAAGAATAGGAAACACCCTTGGCATGTCAACTCAGCTGATTCTCATCGGTCTGTCTGTTGCCTTTGCATTCAAGACAGGGCTTTTCAATATCGGAGCGTCCGGTCAGATGCTCATGGGAGGAATAACTGGCAGCATTCTTGCGTACTATCTTCCTCTATCAATGCCAAGGCCGCTTTATCTTGCTGTCATAATAGCAGCTTCAGCTCTTGTAGGTGCCTTATGGGGTTTCATATCAGGATTTCTGAAAGCCAAGTTCAATGTACATGAAGTCGTATCGACAATCATGCTCAACTGGACTGCATACTGGCTGGTATACGACTGGATCCAGCGCTTTATCGTGGATCCGACGATTGTCGTGAAGTCAAAGCCTATTGAGACTGCACATACGCTGAGAGCGGACTGGATAACCGATCTGACAAAGTTCTCCACGCTCAATTATGGCTTTCTCATAGCCATAATAGCATGCGTGGTGATTTGGTTCATACTTACAAAGACAACGCTCGGCTTCAGGCTGAAGGCTGTCGGATCAAACAGGTTCTGTGCCGAGTATGCCGGAATCAAGGTAAACAGGGCCATCATGATATCCATGGCAGTTGCGGGTGCGCTTGCAGGCCTTGCAGGTCTTACATATTATTGCGGATACTCGAACATCATGGAGATGGGAAAGATGCCTAATGAAGGATTTGACGGTATTGCCGTTGCCCTTCTCGGAAATTGTTCTCCTCTCGGTGTCTTCTTTGCAGCAATATTCTTCGGCATTCTCAAGATGGGAAGAGGCAGTCTTGCCGCAACAGGAATTCCAACAGAGATTGCAGACACAATCATTGCAACGATAATCTATTTCACAGCAACAAATGTTATTCTTGCAAACTTCTGGAACATGCTCTTCAAGAAAAGCTATGAGAAGAAGGAGGATGCCATCGCTCTTGCCCTTGAAAAACAGGGGAAAAAGGATATAGACATCTCAACGCTGGATAAAGATAAGAGAAATAATCTCATAAAAGAAGGCAAAAAGCTTTTGAAAGCAGAAAAAGACAAGAAAAAGAAGGAGGCAAAGTAATGGAAGTCTGGTCTGTAATAACAAGTATAATTCCTGCGGCAATCGCATATACGATGCCTCTTCTGATGGGAGCTCTCGGAGGGCTTTATTCAGAGCGAAGCGGTGTAACGAACCTCTGTATAGAAGGCCTGATGCTTACAGGATGCTTTGCTTCTGCGACAGTTATCTATATCTTGCAGAGTGCAGGCTTCAGCTACACAGGCGCGATAGTAATCGGAATCTTTGCCGCAATGTGTGCATCTGCTCTTCTTTCAGTTCTGCATGCTGTTGCCGCAATCAATTTAAAGAGCAATCAGGTTATATCAGGAACAGCAATAAACATGCTTGCAACTGCACTCACGCTCTTCCTTGCCCAGACAATAACAGGAAGCGGAAACGTGACAGTGCTGCGCGGTATCGTCCGTCAGGACATACCTGTTCTTTCAAAGATTCCTTTAATCGGTCCTCTTCTTTTTACAAGGACATACTGGACAACATGGATCTGCCTTGTAATCTGGGCTTTAAGCTACTTCCTTCTTTACAAGACAAGCTTCGGTCTCAGGCTGAGAGCCTGCGGAGAGCACCCGTCAGCTGTTGCCTCTGCCGGAATAAACGTACACAGGATGCGTTATGTCGGAGTTCTTCTTTCCGGACTTCTTTCCGGTCTTGGAGGGGCATGCATACTTGCCACCTATGCTGGAGAATACAACTCAACAAGCGGAATCAACGGACTGGGATTTCTGGCAATTGCCGCTCTTATTTTTGGACAGTGGAAACCGCTTGGAATCCTTGCATCCACATTCTTCTTCGGAATCTGTATGACGATTGCAAACATGGGAAGAGTCATTCCTGTATTCCAGGGAATCCCCACAGGCTATCTTGGCATATTCCCTTATGTGGCAACTTTGATTGCACTTGTTGTATCAAGCAAGAAGAGTGCTGCTCCTCTTGCATCTGGAGAGCCTTTCTAGATGTATAAGATGTATCTGCCGGTTTTATCCTGATTCCGGCAGTGCTGTTTCTTTTCTGGACGGGAAAGAAGAAATACTCTTTTCCTCCATTTCTTTCAGGTCTGAAGAGTTCTTAATATAAAGAGGAACTCTTGCTCCTGTTTAATTTTTTGTCTGGGTATGATGCCTGATCTTAATATATTCTGCATCTGAAATAAATAAGAAAGAAAAAGGAGAAAAAAAATGACAGAACTTGAGAAAATAAAGGAGAGTGCTCAATACATCAAAAGCCAGATTGGCTCATTCAAGCCGGAGATAGCAATAGTTCTTGGTTCAGGTCTTGGAGAGCTTGCTGATGAGATTGAGAATCCTGTAGTGCTTGAATACAAGAAAATACCGCGCTTTCCTGTTTCCACTGTTCCAGGACACAAGGGCAGGCTTGTGTTTGGAAAGCTTGGAGGAAAGGATATTGTCGCAATGCAGGGCCGCTTCCATACATATGAGGGCTATATGATGAGAGAAGTTGTTTACCCAATCCGTACATTCAAAGTGCTTGGCATAGAGAATCTTCTCCTGACAAATGCAGCCGGATGCGTCAACGCCAGCTGGAATGCAGGAGATCTGATGCTCATAACAGACCATATCAAGCTTGCCAGCGACAATCCGTGCAGAGGAGAGAATATGGATGAGCTCGGGCCCAGATTCTTCGATATGAGCACAGCATATGACAAGAGCCTCTGTGCCCTTGCAAGGGATGTTGCAAGAGAAAAGGGAATAACACTGAGAGAGGGAGTCTACATGCTTTTCACAGGACCTTCTTTCGAGACTCCGGCAGAAGTGCGCCTTGCCAGAATTCTCGGTGCAGATGCAGTCGGAATGTCCACTGTCCCTGAAGCAATCGCGGCATCCCATATGGGAATGAGGACGCTCGCATTCAGCTGCCTGACAAATATGGCAAGCGGAATTCTTGACAGAAAGCTCAATCATGAAGAGGTTCTGGAGACTGGAGAAAGGGTCAAGGACAGTTTTCAGGCTCTTGTTAAGGAAGTTGTCAGAAGATGGTAAGGTTAGAAGAGATAATAAAAAGGTATTCTCTTGTTCCGCTTGAAAAAGAGGGAGGATATTTTTCCTTCCTCTCAGCGTTTGGAAATGACGCAGGATGCATTTTCTATCTGATTACTAAAAATTCTTTTTCTTCCCTTCACGCACTTGAAAATGATGAAATCTGGTTCTTCCTTGAAGGAGGAAATGCTGAGCAGGTCATTTATGAAAACGGAGAAAGAAGTGTAAGGGTGCTGGGAAAGGACAGCAGATTCTCGCTTGTCAGGAAGAATTGTTTTCAGGCAACACGGCTACTTGATGGAGATTATGCTCTCTTTTCCACAGTCATGTCCCCGCGCTACAAGGACAGCGATTATATCACGCCGTCTTCTTTGTTCTTGTTATCTCATCCGGAGGCAGAAGAGCTGTTATGAAAGTTCTTATTACAGGCGCACTTTCTAATCTTGGACTTGAGATAGCAAGGGTGTTCCATGAACACGGTTTTAAAATTTACGGAACGAGCAGGAAAGAAAGGGCTTTTGAATACGGAAAAATTCTTCCTCTAGATTTCTCATGCCCTGATTACTCTGTTCTTGATGAGATTGAAGAGTGCGATGTTCTTGTAAACAATGCCGGTATATTTACAGAGGGAAAGACTGGAAGCCTCAGCGCAGAAGATTTTGATTCTGTGATAGATGTCAACATAAAAGGACTGTATCATGTTACAGAAAAGATGCTTCCCTTATTGAAGAAAAGCAATGGCTCCATTGTGAACATATCGAGCATGAATGCAATGCATCCCGGATTCGGACTTACCAGCCATTATGACGGCTCAAAAGGATTTGTATCCTCTTTCACAAAAAGCCTTGCTTCAGAGACAGGGCTACGTGTCAATGCTGTTTGCCCGGGACTCATAAGAGCACCACGTCTTGAGGGTACGGAGCTTGAGAAGTTTTTCTCTTCCCACTCGGTCAGAAAGCAGATGATGGAAGCTGAAGAGATTGCAAATCTTGTATATTTTCTTGCAGTAAGTCAGGGTATTTACGGTCAGAGCATTATAATAGATAATGGTTATAGCCTTCTATGAGCAAAATCAAGATTCTGTGCATCTCTGATGCAACCGATGCCCTTATTTATTCCACAAATGCACCGGTCAGATATGCAGATATCGACTTCGTTATCTCTGCTGGTGATCTGCCCTTGAGATATTATGACTATATCCAGACAATTTTAAAGAAGGATGTCTATTACGTTTATGGCAATCACAATCTTGAGGGCTTCAGGGCTCAGATGAAGGGAAGGACCACAGTAGGCAATATGTTTGCTTATCAGAGTCCTGTAACGTATGACGGGTTCTTCTTAGATGGAAAGATTATTTATCTGAAAAAATATGATCTTCTCATCGGTGGACTGGGAGGATCGATGCATTATAACGGCGGGGACAGCCAGTACACTGAAAGCCAGATGAGAGCCCGTATGATCAAAATGGTTCCGCGCCTGATTTACAACAAGATAAGATATGGACGCTATCTTGATATCCTCATAACTCATGCTCCGCCCTATAAAATCGGAGATGGAGAGGATCTCTGTCACAAAGGATTCTCGTCTTTTCTGCGCTTTATGGAAAAGGTCAGACCCAGCTATCTTCTGCACGGTCATGTGCATCTGATAGACATGAATGACAGAAGAGAAACGAAATATGAGGATACGACAGTAATCAATGTATATAAGAACTACATTCTGGAAATAGAAAGGTGAGCATATGGATATTGCACAGGAAGATTTTTCAAAAGCAAAGAAGAAGGCAAAACTTCAGAGTCTGTTTTATGCAATTACCAGGAAAAACCCTGATCTGCTCTCATTTTATGAGGTCACAAGCATAATAAAGCCCAAAAGTGAGACATACAAGGGAATGCAGACCATTCCTGTTGAGAAAATAATCGGGAGCGAAGGCCGCTATCATGATTTTTCAGCAGCTTTCTATCCCAAGCGCGAGATGCTTAGAAACAGGTGGGAGAGTGTGGACAGGGCAAGACTGAGCGATGTGATCCTCCCTCCCATTTCTGTTTTCTCAATTGGGGGCTATTATTTTGTTAGAGACGGGAATCACCGTGTCAGCGTCGCAAAAGCGCAGGGCGTTGAGTTTATCGATGCAGAGGTCGTAGAGCTGGACTCGCAGATAGAGCTTGAGGAAGGGCTGACGATGAAGGCATTGAAGAAGCGCCTGGTTGCGTATGAACGTGATGAGTTCATAAAGCAGTACAAGCCTACATTCCTTCCAATGAGCGAGATATACTTCACAAGTCCTGGAGCTTATCCAGAGATGGTAAGCCATATCCTTGTGCATAAATATTACATAAACCAGAATGTGAGCAAGGAAATCTCCTTTGAGCAGGCGGCTGTTTCGTGGTACAAGAATGTCTATAAGGTTATCGTTGACGAGATTACAGAGCATCATATCCTTGCTCTCTTTCCGGGGCATACGAAAGGAGATATGTATCTGTGGCTTGTAAGGCTCTGGGACGATTTGAAAAGAAACAGGAAAGACAACTCCGTGTCAGTCGATGAGGCTGCACATATAATGAGGAAGAGGTCCAGACACGGAGTGGTCAGACGACATATCTCGTATTTCTTCTCAAGATTCTTTAAGTAGGCTTGCGGCTGTGGAGGCAAAGCGTTTTGCTACCTCCTCAAGCTCCTGGCCCGGGCGGCTTGGCATCATCAGACCGTCTTTATGGGTATACTGAGGAAAATCCACGGCATAAAGGCCCATCATGGCAGCCCAGCTGTCTGTAGCTTCTATTGCATCCAGAGCGTCTTTATGGCTGTATGTGCTTGTGGCAAATGAATAATAGAGCTTTCCTTCAAGCTCCCTGCTCTCAAAGAGATCTGTAGTATTGTCAAGGAAGGTCTTGAACTCTGCACTCGGCATGCCGAAACGGGAAGGGAGTCCGAACATAATGAGGTCAGCGCTTCTCAGTTTCTCGTTGTTTGCAACTGGCAGTTCTTCAATTTCCTCGTAGTATTCATTTACATCGTTCCTGTCTGCGGCAAGCACGTGCAGATCGCTGTCAAGAATCCTGTAAAGTCTTGTATCGACACCTTCTAGAGCAAGCGCTTCCTTAAATGATCTTGCTATAAGATAAATGTTCCCTCCAATTGAGTGGAATATGATATTGCATCTCATTATTGTCTCCTTTGAGTAAATTATAAAATGAGATGATTCTTAAAGAAAGGAAAATATCAGCAGAAAGCTGAGTAAATTCCGTCTTCCTCTTCTAGATGCACCTTTCTCTCATAAAGCAGGCTGAGGTTCTTTTGAGTAAGCACCTCATCCTTTTTCCCATCCAGGAAAATCCGGCCATTCTTTACAGCTATTACTCTTTTGACCTCTGGAAGGATTTCAGACAGTTCATGAGTGACCATTATAACAGTGCTTTCCTTTGTGTATGAGCGTACAAGCTCTCTGAAATCCGCTCTTGAAGGAAAATCGAGTGCGCTTGTTGCCTCATCAAGAAGAAGTAGCGATGGCTTTGTGATGTTTGCCCTTGCAAGCAGGATTCTCTTCAATTCTCCGCTTGAGAGCGTGTTTACAGGCCTGCTTTTTTTATCAAGCATGCCAACTCTTTCAAGTTCATGTTCTGCTTTGCTGTAGTCCTCTTTCTTCACAACATGATGGAAATCAAAGCCAAGAGAGGAGTAGAGGGCGGAGCAGACAATATCAATTGCTTTGTATCCTGTGTTTATGAAATCCGCTTCTGTCTGGCTTACAAGGGATACTCTTTTTCTGAGCTCGCTTGTAATCCAGCGCTCAGAGCCTAGAATGACATTGCGGTAATCATCTTTCTTCAGCGGATAAACAGAGCGGTAGAGAACGTTAATCAGAGTGCTTTTCCCCGCGCCGTTCGGTCCTATTATGGCAATATGTTCGCCTTCTTTGCTTTTAAAGCTCACATTATCAAGGATGATTTTGCCTTCCCGGCGTACTGTTGCATTCTCAAGTGATATGAAGTCCATAGAACAATATTAAGACATTCTCTCGCTGAAAAAAACATAAACAATGCAGGAATTTGCCTATAAACCTCTTTTTTTTGTGGTAGAATTAAAGCTATGAAATATTTCGACAGAACCACAGGTTTTACAATAGCAGATCCGACAATCAACCCTGTAAAGGGCCTTACATGCACAAAGGAAGATGTTCTTAAATCTCTTGATGGCTATATTCTTTCAGCCTCAGGATGGCGTGCTGTCTTTGCAGAGAGCAAAGAAGATGAGGATGATACGAAAAAGGTCAGGATTGAAGACCTTGTCATCACAGAGGCCGTCACAGAGACATTCATCGAGTATCTTGGAGTTCCTCGTCCGAGAATTTTAATCGGAGTCGATGCACGACCGACAGGGCAGGTTTTATGCGATGTGGCTGTCAGGACTCTTTTGTCCCTCGGCTGTGATGTTACTCATCTCTTTTTTGCCGCGGCACCGGAGATTATGGCATATTCAAATGCTGGCTTTGACGGTTTCTTCTATATTTCCGCAAGCCATAACCCGATAGGCCATAATGGATTCAAGTTCGGAGTAGATGGTGGAGTTTACAACAAAAGCATCATTGACAAGATAATTCCCATGTTCCTTGAGAAGGTGAACAGGGATGATGTTGTTTCTCATGCGATAAAAGTCATCAGCGAAGCAGACCCAGATATCTATGCTGAGGTCCTGATGAAGCATGATGATGATAAGATAAGGGCTTTCGATTACTACCGCCAGTTCGTGCTGCGCATTGCAACAGCACACAAGCTTTTCAGGATTCCTTTTGGAATTGTCGCAGAGATGAATGGGTCAGCAAGAAGCGCAAGTATAGATATTCCTTATCTTAACAAGATGGGGGCCAAGGTGTGGGCTGTCAATGCTCAGCCAAGACAGATTGCCCATGCCATTGTCCCGGAGGGAGAGAATCTTGAACTTTGCAGGAAAACGCTTGAGGAGATCCATAAAAAGGACAGCGATTATATTCTCGGCTATGTTCCTGACAACGATGGAGACAGAGGCAACTTTGTCTATATGAAACATTCAGAGGGAAGGGCTGACATACTGAATGCTCAGGAGGTTTTTGCTCTTGTTGCCCTGATAGACCTTGCTCATCAGGTCATGGCTGGAGATAAGAGGCCGGCAATTGCCGTGAACGGGCCGACGAGCAATATAATCGATGAGATAGCATCCCGCCTTGGAGCAAAGGTGTTCCGCTCAGATGTCGGAGAAGCCAATGTTGTTACGCTTGCAGAGAAGCTCAGAAGCGAAGAAGGCTATCAGGTACATATATGCGGAGAAGGAAGCAACGGAGGAAACATCACGCACCCCGCAAAGGTCCGCGATCCGATGAACTCAATAATGAGCATTGCAAAGCTCTATTCAATTGACGGGCTTTACAGCTTCATATGCTCTAAATTCGGCATCAAGGACAGTGAGCATGTATCCATAGAGAATGTCATAAATGCTCTTCCGCGTTTTACTACAACCCCTGCTTTCAGCAAGGATGCGGTCATGAGAATAAAGAGCACGGATTTCGATGCTCTCAAGCTCGAGTATGAGAGAATATTCCTTTCTGAGGTTGATTCATATCTCAAGGACGGTATTGCACAGTACGAGGTCCATCAGATTGAAGGAATAAAGGAGCAGATAGGTCTTGGGCCTGAGTTCAGGAACCATCCGTCAACTGGAGGTTATAAGGTGATATTCAGTGACAGTGATGGAAATTTTGTCGCATATATCTGGCTGAGCAAGTCAAAGACGGAGCCTGTTATGAGAGTAATGGCGGATGTGAAGGGTGACAACAAGGCTCTCCATGACAGGCTTCTTTCCTGGCAGAGAAGTCTTGTTCTGCGCGCCGATGATGCTGTAATGGCAAAAAAACAGTGATTTTTTTACTTTAAACGCTGTTTATTTGATTGATATCTGAAAAAAAGTGTGTAAGAATTAACTTACCAAGGCGTACTGATTGTCTTTGCATACGTCTGGTGCCCCGAAAGGGATAAGGAGGTTGCCGCTGCACGTTCAGCGGTTTTTTTTGTAACCTTTGTCTTTTTTTGTTGTTTCTAGATTTGCATATGAAAAAACTTCTTTTTCCTCTTGTTCTTTCGTTATTTCTTTTTTCATGCACTTCTACAGCTGATTTTGTTCCGCCTCAGTCTTCCATTGATGTCAAGATAGAAGAGAGCATCAGCGTTGAGGAAGAAAAAGAAGAAGTTTCAACACCCTCTTTTTCAGATGATGTGGAGATAGCTGAGACTGAATATGTAACTGCTGAAGCTGAAGAAGAGGAAGAAGAATCTGTTATAACAGAAAAAGCGGAAGAAAATCCTGTTCAGGATTTCAGCGTAAAAGAAGAGGAAGCTTCTGTTGTTCAAGTAAATACTGTCAAAGAAGAAGAGACTGCAGAAAGCACTGCTGCAGAAGAAGAGAAATCAGATATAACAGGCAATGATGTTTCTCAGATTGGGCTTGACAGCAAAGCTGATGAGATAATGATCACATCTTTCATAATGGCAGCAGTCATGGTGCTTATTGTGTCTCTTTCAACCATAATCAGGAGCAACAGCACAAGAAGAATGCCTGTGCTCATTTCCATAGTCCTTGCATTGCTTTTTACAGCAATCCCGATGATTGCATCAGTCATAATAAGCGGGTGGAACAACCTTTATTATGCTTATCTTGTCCTCCTGCTCACATTCTTTGTAATCAGGGGAAAGAAGAACTAGAACTTTTCTGCCTTTTTTATAAGTTCCAGCATTCTTTTCTTGTAGAAGAATGCATCAAGAGCGATGATGGCAGAACCTTCAATTTCCCCTCTCTGAGAGGAAGCGCATCTTATCTCCATGCCACCTGTTAAACTGTTCACTCTGTTTTTAAGAGCCAAAAGCATATTCTGGGAAAGCTGGGAAAGGCTTCCCATGAGAAGAACTGAATCTATATTGAGAACCGTGCATGCAGATGCTATCTTGTCAGCGACGCTGAGTATGTAGTTCACACTCTCCTCATCTTCCTGAGAAAAAATAGATGATGAAGCGGTGCCTTTTCTTCTTGAGATGCTCTTTATGCTTTCAAATCCTTCAAACAGAGGATTAAGCTTCATAAATGAACTGTCGCAGTAGAGAGCAGATGGTTCATCATCAAGATCCACAAAGAGGATTCTTTGATTCTCGTTTTTCATTTTTTCCCTTTCGTTGACACATCTTGCGATTATTGGAGAGACAGAAATGGAAGGGATGCTGATCTGGCTGAAGAAAAATGACAGATCTTCATCCGTTGCTGCAACCATGCCGTAAATCTTCTCACTCTCGTTTTTTATGATTCTTTTCAGCGACTGCTGGAAATTTTCTGAAAGAGTCTTTCTTTCAAGTCCTCTGGAAAAGCGTTCGAGCCTTATGGTTTTTCCAAGGGTATCTGATGCAGCCAGATAGCAGCCTGTCTTATCCAGTGTCATTGAAAGCACGACCCCCGATGCTCTGTTGATTTCAAGCAATGTTCCAGGTCGTCCGGAAGAATAGAAGATTTTGCTGCTTTCCTTGACCAGTCCTTCTTTTATGAGTGCATCGACAATTTCTGATATAGACACTTTATTCAAAAGCAGATACCTGCTGAGTTCTGCTCTAGTCGGGCTTTCCAGACTCTTTATTGCAGAGAGCACCTTCAGCTTGTTTATCTTTCTGGCATTGTCCGGTTTAGAGAAATCCATAAGAAAAGAGTAGCAGAAAAAGAGGCAAAATGGAATCTTCTCTTGCCTGATCGCTTCTTTCTGCTTATTTTCTAATGCTGAGGAGATAATTTATGTCACAGAAAAAATTCAAGACAGAAGTTGCGGATTTGCTTAAGCTCATAATCCATTCATTATATTCAAACAAGGAGATTTTCCTCAGGGAGCTTATATCTAACTCTTCTGATGCAATAGACAAGCTCAAATACCTTTCACTTACGGACGGCTCTCTTAAAGGCTATTCTTTTGACCCGAGAATACAGCTTTCATTTGACGAGGGTAAAAAGACTCTGACAATAAGCGATAACGGTATTGGAATGAATGAGGATGACCTCAACAACAACCTTGGAACGATTGCTTCCAGCGGAACAAGGAAATTCCTTGAAAGCCTGAGCGAGGACCAAAAAAAAGACAGCAATCTGATAGGGCAGTTCGGTGTAGGATTTTATTCTGCTTTCATGGTCGCAGAGAAAATAGAGGTTGTCACAAGAAAAGCCGGAGAAGAAGGGGCATATAAATGGACAAGTGACGGAAGGAGCGGCTATGAGATTGAAAAGGCAGAGAGAAGTGAGCAGGGAAGCACAATAACATTGTTCATGAACAGCGATTCAACAAGTTTCCTCAACCGTTATGAGCTTGAACGCCTCATAAAGAAATATTCAGATTATGTTGCTTATCCGATTTATCTTGAATACGACAAGACAAATTACAATTACGAAAAAAAGGATGAAAAGGGTGAGCCAGAAAAGACAGTTGAGCATAAGAATGAGCAGATAAACTCTGCAATAGCTCTCTGGAGAAAGAGCAAGAGCTCGATTAAGGAAGAGGAATACAAGGACTTTTACAAGAACAACTGGTATGACTCTGAAGATCCTCTTTTCTATATGCACAGCAAGGTTGAGGGAGCCACTGAGTACACAACACTTTTCTATATCCCTCAATATGCTCCGTTTGATATGAATTATGCGGATTACAAGCCGGGCGTGAAACTTTATGTCAAGAGAGTGTACATTACAGATGATGACAAAGAGCTCCTTCCTGTCTATCTGCGCTTTGTCAGAGGAATAATCGACAGTGAGGATTTGCCGCTCAATGTATCCAGGGAAATACTTCAGGAAAACAGAATCATGGCAAGCATCAGAAGCTCATCTGTCAAGAAGATTCTTGGAGAATTCAAGAAGATCAGCGAGAACAATCCAGAGCTTTATGACAAATTCATCAAGGAGTATAATCGCCCGCTGAAGGAAGGACTTTACTCGGACTATGCAAACAGAGATGCCCTTTTAGCCCTTGTTCGATATCATTCAAGCTCAGAGGACGGATATGTCTCTCTTAAGAAGTACAAAGAGAGGATGAAGGAAGGCCAGAAGAGCATATATTATATTTCTGGTGGAAGCCTTGATGCCCTTAAATCATCGCCTCTTATTTCCTCATATACGGAAAAAGGATATGAGGTCCTCATTATGGATGATGACATTGATGAGATTGTGCTTACTTCCCTGTATGAATATGAGGGACTTCCTTTCAAGGCAATCAATAAGACAGGTGCTCTTGACGAGATAAAGGATGAGAATGATGACAAGCTCAAGGAAGAGAAGAAGGCCGTTGCCGAAAAAGTGAAGAAGGCTCTTGGAGACAAGGTCAAGGATGTTGTCATCTCAAGCCGCCTCGATTCTTCTGTCTCGTCCTGCATCCTCATGGACGAAAATGATCCTTCTGTGCAGATGCAGCGTCTCATGAAGCAGATGGGAAATGAAGGAATTGAAGTCAAGCCGATTCTTGAAATCAACCCGAAGAGCCCTGTTATAAACAAGATTGAGGCAAGTGAGGATGAGGAGTATGTAAAAGCAGTTTCTGAAGTTCTTCTTGATCAGGCTCTCCTTCAGGAAGGCGTCATGATAAAAGATGCTCTTGCTTTTGCAAAGAATCTTACTAGACTGCTTGGCTGAAATTAATGTAAATTTAGATGGGAGCATTGCTCCCATATTTTTTATAAGGATGAATTATGGTAGGAATAAACTTTGAATCCATTCTGACGGATATTTTGGACCGTGCGCTTGCAGTTGTAGTCATAATTCTTGTGACGCTTGTTGTCACCAAGCTCGTAAAGAGGTTTTTTGTACGTCTAGCTAATAAGAGCACAAGGGTGTCTCCTTTAATATGCTCTGTAGTCAGAAAGACAATAAATTTCATCCTCTGGGTATGCACCACGATTTCTCTTTTATATGTTTTCGGTATAAACGTCACGCCGATTATAACAGGACTCGGAGTTACAGGCGTCGTGCTTGGCTTTGCTCTTCAGGAGTCTGTTTCTTCATTTTTCAGCGGATTTCTCATTGCAGTTACAAATCCGTTCAGAATCGGAGATTATGTTGACATCGACTCTGTAAGCGGTACTGTTGTCTCTATGGATCTTCTGAGTGTCACTTTAGGAGGCGCAGACAACAGAAAGATAACACTTTCGAACAAGACAGTGTGGGGGAGCGTCATAGTCAACTATTCAGATATAGAGAGGCGAAGGATGGATATGGTTGTCCAGGTTGCCTATAACAGCGATATAGATAAGGTCAAGCAGGTAATAAGAGGCCTAATTTCATCATATCCTGAAATCCTTGAGAACCCGACGCCTGTTGTAGAACTCAGCAAGCTCAATGACTCCTCGCTTGACTTCGTTGTCCGTCCATGGGTGAAGCCTGAAAATTACTGGCCAGTCTACTGGAGGTTCCAGCAGGATATAGTCGAGGCTCTTAGAAAAGAGAATATCGAAATCCCGTATGACAAGCTGGATGTGAATATAATCAGCAAGAGCTGAAAATATTGATGGGCAGGATTTCCTGCCCATTGGTTTTTCTTTTCGTATTAGAAAGAATATGATGCTCCAATTCTCGGGGAAATATCTATGCCGAGAAGTCCTGGATTCCGGGTGTATTTAATTTCTTCCGCACTTGCTTTGAAATAAATTGAAGAATATTCCAACACCTATATTAAGGCCGATGCCGAGAGAATCATTTTCATCAAAGTAGTAAGCTCCGCTTGCAGTAATAGCAAGGCAAAAATCAGTAAAAGTTGATGACCTAGAATCCATGTCTGATGGAAATTTTACAAAACATTCAGCAAGAAAGCTCACTCCTTTCAAGGTGTGAGATGAATTGCTAATGAAATATAATAAATTATTGCTATTTAAGCAAATATGATTGAATAACTAAACGTTTTTTTGTATAATGAATCATGACTGAAAAGGAACGCATCCAGAAGAACTCTATTATAAAAGAAACGCTTAGAAAGACACATGAGCGTCATTCTTTGATGCGTCCTTTAGTTATAGAGATGAAGCTTGATCTCAAGTGTTTAAACAAGAGTGAGAGAAACAATCTGTGGATGTATTTCACCCAGTGCCGCTGGCTTTGCAATTATCTCATCTCCCTTGATGCTGATGCATTCAAATCTTTCGATACCAAAACAAGAGATATCACATCTCTAGATAAGGATGGTAATAAAGTAGACAGATGTCTTACGATGCCCGCCAAGTTCATACAGTCCGTATATTCCTCCCTGAAGCAGGATATGGCATCTCTTGCCGCAAAGAGGAATAAGAGAGGAAGGAGTAACGGAAAACTTAAATTCAGGTCATCCTACGATTCAATTGAGCTCAACCAGTATGGCAATACCCACTGGATATGCTATGGGACAGAAGGCAACAAGCACGGGAAATACAGGAATACCGTACACATCGCAGGAGTAAAGAGACCGATAAGAGTCTTCGGCATGGAGCAGATACCCTCCTGTGCGGAATTTTCCAACGCGAAACTCGTGAAAAGACCGTCAGGTATATACCTCATGCTGACATGCTACACCCATAAAACTGAAGGAAATGGAAATGCAGAGAAGAGGCCTGACATCGGTCTCGATTTTGGAATAAAGACAACTATAACAACCTCTGAAGGAGATAAGTACGACATACAGGTCCGAGAATCGGAACGCCTCAAGGGGCTGCATAAGAAGCTTGCCCGCCAGAAGAAGGGTTCCAAGGGCTGGTATGACACAAGACAGCTTATGCGGAGGGAATACGAGAGGCTTGCAAACAGGAGGCGAGCCAAGGCCAATCAGGTGTATCACGACATCACAGCGGGAAGGACAGTGATTGTAATGCAGGATGAGAACATCAAGGGATGGCATAAGGGGCTCTTCGGGAAACAGGTGCAGAATTCTGCACTCGGTACACTGAAGGGTAAACTTAAATCAAACAAGAATGTTCTTGTAATAGACCGCTTCTTCCCATCAACGAGGATGTGTCCGGAGTGCGGGCATATCCATGAAAGCATCACGCTTTCAGATAGGACATTCTTCTGTGACAGATGCGGGTATAGCGAAGACCGCGATATAAAAGCCGCCAAAACATTGCTGCTTGCAGGAAAGCATAAAATAGCCTGCACGCTTCCGGAACAGAAGCGTACTCCGGTGGAGCGGAAGTCAGCCTTTGATACCTCGTATGAGGTAGAAAAGCATTCTGCGTTGAATCCGGAAGCTTTCATCCTTTAGGATGGAGGTAGTTCACTTTTTATTCAGTCCAATGAGGAAGATTTCAAAGCTGTCGTCACGTGATGCCTTTGGCTTGAAGGCTTTTGCTTTCTCAAAGATTGTTCTCATGTTCTTGAGAATCGCCTCCTGGCCTCCGCCCTGGAAAATCTTTATGACAAGGTTGCCGCCTTTCTTGAGCTGCTCCTGAGCAAGCATGAGGACATTCTCAGCCAGAGCCTCGCTCCTTGTTGTGTCCACAGTGCGGTTGCCTGTTGTCATAGGAGCCGCATCGCTTATTATCGCATCATATGGGCCAAGCTCAACAAGACGTGCTCTTATCTGAGCGCTGAATGCATCTCCTGTTATTTCTGTGACTGTAGGGGGAATAGGTGAGAGATTGAGTGGGTTGAGATCGCATGAGATAATTCTTCCGTTTCCTTTTATAAGCATTCTGTGCGTATAAAGAGTCCATGATCCTGGGGCAGCTCCGACATCAAGGACAGTGTCTCCTGGTTTTATGATCCTGTGATTCTGATTGATCTCCTCAAGCTTGTAAACACTTCTGGCGGGGTAACCTTCCTTATGTGCTTTCTGAGTATATGAGTCTGCTTTGTCCCGTCTTGAATTTGCCATAAAAGAAGTTTAATAAAAATGCAGAAAATAAAAAAGCATCGTCAGTAATGGGTGGGAGAAATCTGACGATGCAATATAATCTGTTGCTCTGAAAATTTTAATGCAAAACCCATGCCAGCTGTGGTTTTGGGGTAAATGTGAAGAAAATTCACAGTAAAAGGTGTGAATATTTTTCACACTGTGCATTATTTGCGCAATAAAGAAGGCGCCGTTTTGGCGCCTGTTATGCTAAAAAAGGAGGTTGAAAAAAACTGTTTGCTCTGTAACTATAAACATGCAACAATCATGCCAAGTCAGCGTGCAAGCAGGACCACCTCCTGGCCATGAGAAGAGAGAGTGCCGCTTATCTCCTCTTTTGAATCCATATAATCTGAGCGTTCTCCGTCAAGAAGCTTGAAATATGTTTCTTCCAGTTTCACGCTTGTGTTCCCATCTCCAAAATAGAAAAGCACTATTTCTTCATAAGGGCTGTCACCTCTGTTGTCCAAGGTGATCTTTATTGTTTTCTTTGCCAGAATCTGGAAGTCTTTCAGTCTTTCTTTTGCCTTCTCGCTCTTGTCATACAGGGCAGGCAGAGATTTTCTGAGTCTTATGAGTCCTTTATAGTAGTCGACAAGTTCCTTTGCCTTTCTGGCTCTCACCCAGTCAAACCTGTTTATGTAAAGAGGGGAGTTGTATGTGTTCTTTATTCCGATTTTTGTCCTTGCGCATTCTTCACCAGAGAGGAAGAACAGGCTTCCCTGCATCGTGAAATAGAGTGCTGCGGCAAAGCGGTTTGCTCTGAGTGTTGTCTTTTCAAGGCCAAGGAAGTTCTCTTTCGGGTCTACTGTGAGGGTGAGCTTGTCCCACAGACACCAGTCATCATGGCTTGAGACATAGCTTATTGTCTGGCTTGGAGCTTTTGTCCTGAAATGCCAGTCTCCGATGCTCCATCCTGTGACAGCATGCTTCAGCAGGTTGAGATCTACGCTTCCTCCGTTTGCGAATCCGCTTGCAGTGCTTTCAAAATTGCTTCCTTTTATCAGGTCCCTTGTGGTATCGCAGAAGGCTCCTATGTTCTTATCAAGAAGCACAAGGGCATTGCGGTCAGCAAGCTGGAAACCTTCTTTCACGCTTGTTCCTGCAGCACCCCAGGGCTCTCCGTACATGAGCTTTTCTCCTTTTCCGTAGCGCTCATCCAGCTTTGCCCTTATGTCATTTAAAAGTCCTGTATCAAGAAGGCCCATCAGATCGAAGCGGAAACCATCCATGTGGTATTCTTCAGCCCAGTAAAGAACGGATGAAAGTATGTATTTATGCACCATCGGTCGCTCAGATGCAATGTCGTTGCCGCATCCGGATCCGTTTGATGCACTCCCATCTGCATTCTGGCGGTAAAAGTACCATGGTTCTGATTTGAAAAGGCATGAATCCAGATGGTAAGTATGGTTGTAAACCACATCCATGATTACTCTTATGCCTTCATCATGAAGGGCTTTGATCATGCTCTTGAGTTCCTTGATTCTGACTTCTCCATGAATCGGATCCGATGAATAAGATCCTTCTGGGACATTGAAGTTGTCAGGGTCATAGCCCCAGTTGAAATGCTCATCAGAGCCAAGCTCATCCACGGATGCAAAATCATATACAGGCATGAGCTGGACATGTGTCACTCCAAGGTCTTTCAGGTAGGACAGCCCTGTTTTCTGGCTGCTGTCATTTAAGAGCACAGTGTTCTTCTCTGTAAGTCCTAAATACTTTCCTTTGTTCTCTTCCTTGATTCCATTGAAACGCTGATATGTGAAATCCTTTACATGAAGTTCATAGATGATGTTCTCATTCTGTTTTTCTGGAGCCTTATCTTTATCCCATCCTTCGGGGTCTGTCTTTCTCAAGTCGATTATAAGGCTTCTTTTTCCGTTTGGGCCCGTTGCCACTGAGTATGGATCCTGAAATTCATACTCAACTCCCCCTGTGACAATCGTGTATGTGTAATAAGTGCCTTCAAGGTTTCTGTTTACAGAAAGCTCGTAAACCCCTTCTGCCTTTCTCGTCATGTACATCCTGTCATGGCGCTGGGAGAAATATCCATCTTCAAAGAAATTTACTGCAGCCTGTGTCGCGCTTGGTGCCCACAGTCTGAATGCTGTTCTGTCTTTTTCTAGCTTGAATCCAAGTTTGCCGTTATATACAGGCCAGTTTTCGAACCGGTCAACATTTGCCATAAGTTTTTCCTTCAGAATCAGGATATGCCATATTCTTCTCTGATCTCCTGATATCTTTTCTTTATAACGTCGTAGATAATCTTTATCTTTCTGTCATGATGTATGAATGCGCTCTTCATTGCATTGATGGTAATCTTTTCCAGATCTCGCAGAGACAGGCCGTATTCCCTTGCTGCTATAATCATTTCTTTTGTGAGATTCGTGTCGCTCATGAGGCGGTTGTCTGAGCAGAGGAACACACGGAAGCTGTTCTTGAAGAAGACAGGGAATGGATGGTCTTGATACGACTCGCACGCTCCTGTTCCAACGTTGCTGGTAAGGCACATTTCAAGAGGTATTCTCCTGTCCTGGACAAAATGCGCGAGGCTTCCCATTTTCTTAATCTTGCTATCCTCGATGAGCATGTCCTCAGTAAGTCTTACCCCGTGTCCGATTCTGTGAGCTCCGCAGATCTGGATTGCCTGCCATATGGACTCTGTTCCAAAAGCTTCTCCTGCATGGATGGTGATATTGAAATTCTGTCTTCTTATGTAATTGAAAGCTTCCAGATGCTTTTTCGGCGGATGTCCGGATTCATCTCCTGCGATATCGAAACCGACTACGCCTTTTTCCCTGAATGCAACAGCAAGCTCCGCTATTTCAAGGGTGTTCTCTGGCTTCTCGTTGCGCATTGCGCATAAGATTAGGCCAAACTGTACGCCATATTCCTTTCTTCCCTGATCAAGGCCTTTCAGAACTGCTTGAACAACTTCTTCAAGATTAAGACCTTTCTGTGTATGAAGTGCAGGCGCAAAGCGGAGCTCAGCATACACCACGTTCTCTTTGCTGTAATCTTCCATGGCTTCTCTTGCAATGCGCACAAGAGCTTCCTTTGTCTGCATGACAGCTGTTGTATATTTGAATGTCTCAAGATAGAGAGATAGTGATTTTTTCTTGCATCCTTCTATGAACCAGGCTTTGAGAGCATCCGGGTCTGTCTCTGGAAGGGTGATGCCTTCTTTTTCTGCCAGCTCCATTATTGTGCTGATTCTCAGTCCTCCATCAAGGTGGTCATGCAGTTCAACTTTAGGAGCTTTCTTTATAATCTCGTTTGTCAGCATAGTTAAATTATAGCCTGAAATGTTTGCTTCTCAAAGAGAATTGTTAAGAGAGCTTTAAACCAGTATTTTTTAATACTGTCCCGATAATTTCTCTCAGTGATTAGATTTATTTAGTAAAAACAGGAGTGAACATATTTACAAAAAAAAATATTAGATATAAATTCATATTCAGGAGTTTGAAATATGGCAAAATCTAAAGAATCACTTAACAAGAAATTACTCACTCTTGCCATCACAGCAACAAAGGCAAGAGAGATCAAAGACATCATCGATCAGGGTGCGGATGTCAACGCACACAATGAATGGGGTCTTACACCTGTGATGCTTGCTGCTCAGTACAACCACTCTGTAGTAGTTCTCAATGCACTCATCCAGGCAGGGGCAGACATTCATGAGGCAGAGCCTAAGTACCGCTCAAATTCACTTCATCTTGCAGCAAACAGCAGCAAAAATCCAAAAGTGATTGAGGCTCTTCTTGCAGCAGGTGCAAACATCGATGCAAGAAACTACCTTGGCGAGACAGCTCTCATCATGGCTGTAAACAGCAACCCTGAGACAAAGATTACAACACAGCTCATCAAGAGCGGTGCAGATGTCAATGCATGTGATTACCAGGGACACAGTGTTCTTGACTATGCAAAGAATGCAAAGAGAACATATGTGATTAACCTTCTCAAGGAGAACGGCGCAAACTGATAATTCGTGTCATCTGACTGAAGCCTGGCGTAACTGCCAGGTTTTTTTATAAAAAAGGGGATGCTTTGACGCATCCCGCTTGTGCTTTGTAATCTTACTCAGTCTTCAAGTTCCTTATTGATGATACCATCCTCGATTTTCTTTTCTTCTTTTGCAATCTCTCTCTTGATGTCATCAATCATGGTATCAAGACTGTAGCTTGTAACTTCTCCGTTTGAACGGATTCTTACTTCGACCTTGCCTTCCTTGATGCTCTTGTTCCCAAGAGTTATCCTCAAAGGAACACCGATAAGATCTGCATCTGCGAACTTGACGCCTGCAGATTCTTTCCTGTCATCATAAAGCACCTCTATTCCTTCAGCTATGAGTCTGTCGTAGATGGAATCTGCAAGCCCTGTATCCTTTATGAGTGATACAAGGTGGACCTGATAAGGGGCAACGGAGATAGGCATTTTGAGACCTCCCTCATCATTGTATTCCTCTGCCACACAGGCAAGGAGTCTTCCGATTCCGATTCCATAGCATCCCATTATAACAGGCTTTCTTGTGCCGTCCTCATCCTGATATTCACACTTCATTGCCTGACTGTACTTTGTTCCGAGCTGGAAGATGTTTCCGATCTCAACGCCCTTGCTTGCATTCAGAGGTGAGCCGCAGTGAGGACACTTATGTCCGCTTCTTGCGCTTGCTATGTCTTTCACCGTTCCCTTGAAGTCTCTTCCGAAGTTGGTGTTCATCAGGTGATAGCCTTCTTCATTAGCTCCCGCAACAAGGTTGTTTGACTCGCTGACGCTGTCGTCTACGATGAGTATGAAATCTCCTTTTGCTCCAATCGGGCTTGCAAAGCCAGGGACCATGCCGCACTCTCTGATTTCTTCATCATGAGCCGGTCTGATTTCATTTGCCCCCGCAGCATGCTGGAGCTTTGCCTCTTCAACATCAAGATCTCCGCGGACCAGGGCAACGATGAGACGGGTTTTTTCTTCATTGTTCTCATCTGTGAATGTGCCTACCATGAACACAGCCTTGCATGTGTCGCTTTCCTTGATGTTCAGAAGTGTGCAGAGTTCCTCGATTGTCTTTGCATCTGGCGTGGCGACCTTCTGAATATCCTTCATCTCTTCTTTCTTGTAGTCTTTCTTAAAGGATGCAACCTGGCGGTTTGCAGTGTATCCGCATTCTGAACATGTTATGATTGTGTCTTCTCCAATTGGAGAAAGATACATGTATTCATGTGCGACGCTTCCGCCCATCATTCCTGTATCTGATTTCACTGCAATTGCAGGGAGTGCACAGCGTGAGAAGATTCTGAAGTATGCCTTGTACTGGTCTCTGTAGCTCTTTTCCAGCCCTTCCTGGGTGCGGTCAAAAGAGTAGGCATCCTTCATCGTGAATTCCCTTACTCTGATAAGCCCTGCCCTCGGGCGCGGATCATCGCGGAACTTTGTCTGAATCTGGTAGACTGTCACAGGAAGACGCTTGTAGCTGTCAATCTCATCACGGGCGATTGTAGTGCATGCTTCCTCGTGTGTCATCGCAAGGACCATATCCCGTCCTGTTCTGTCCTCAAAGCGCGCAAGTTCCTTGTCTATTGAGTAGTATCTTCCGCTTTCCTTCCATATATCTGCAGGATTGACAAGAGGCATCTGGATTTCCTCGCATCCGATTCTGTTCATCTCCTGCCTGACTATATTTTCTATTTTCCTGATACTTCTCAGGCCAAGTGGAAGCAGGGAGAAGATTCCCGCTCCGAGCTGCTTGATATACCCCGCACGCAGCAGATATTCATAGCCTTTGCTGTCTGCTCCGCTGGGGGCTTCTCTGAGTGTTCTGGAAAACATTTTTGACATTCTCATAGTACGAAATTCTCCTCAAAAGCCATTAAATCATAAATTCATTTTCTTAACAATCAGAAAAGTATATGTTATTCTGGATGCATGAAGGCTCAGAGCACGAAAGCAGCACTTGTTCAGCAGGTTGTTTCATTCACAAGAAGATGTTTTGATAAGGGTTATTTCAATACTTTCAGAGGGGAAATATCGATTAAGAGCGAAGGTTACTTCATTGTCAACAGACCGGAGATTCCACGCTTTGACATAGCAGAACAGGATGTAAGCACATTTGATATCTACACAGGAGAAATTCTTGAAAACGGGATAAGGTTTCCAGTGAATGTTCATCGTGTCATATACGAAAGAAGGAGTGATATAGATTGCGTGTTCTACGCTCCTCTTGCATCTCTTCCTTTCCTTTCTTCTGAGGCAGGGGAAATACAGATAGCTTTTACGGAGGAAACCTCTGTTATGCTCAAGAACATAAAGAGAATCCCATACCAGAAGAGCAATTCTCTTTCTCTTGCAGAGACAGTAAGAGATGCATGTGTTGACACGGATATAATAATTATTGACAATCTTGGCGTGGTGGTTCTAGGTCCCTCACCTGCAATCGCGTATTACAAGCTTGAGCTTCTGGATGCGGTTGCAAAACTGAACGTTTTCCATAGGGGTGGGGTATTGCCCAAGCTTAAGTTTATTAGGACAAAATAAATTTTAGGAGCGCATATGGATAAAGCCAGACTTGAAGGTTTGAAGAAAGAGGCCCTTGATGCCAGAAGAAAGACGATAAGATGCATTTCTTCATTCGGCAGCGGGCATATCGGCGGATCTATGTCAGTAATAGAGGTTCTTACATACCTTTATTATGCGGAAATGAGAATTGACCCTTCACGTCCCGACTGGCCTGAGCGTGATCGTCTTGTTCTCTCAAAAGGGCATAGCGGACCTGCTCTTTATGCAATCCTTGCCAAGAAAGGATATTTTGATGAAAGCCTGCTGATGACTCTCAATCAGGGCGGGACCACGCTTCCAAGCCATGTTGACATGCTTAAGACTCCCGGCATCGATTTTACAGCAGGATCTCTTGGACAGGGGATTTCTGCCGCACTCGGCATCGCATGCGCACAGCGAGTAAACGGCTGGGACAGCTGGACATATGCAATTGTTGGAGACGGAGAGAGCCAGGAAGGAGAAGTATGGGAAGCTGCAGAGGATGCAGCTGCATGGAAGGTTGACAACCTCATAGCATTCACTGACATGAACGGGGCACAGCTTGACGGATATACAGACTCCATTGTTCCCATGCATATGATGAAAGAGCGTTATGAGGCATTCGGATGGGATACATATGAGATTGACGGGCACTCATTCCAGATGCTTGAAGAGGCAATAAAGAAAGCAAAGACAGTAAAAGGCAAACCCCATATGATAATCCTCAATACGCAGAAAAGCCGCGGTTATATTCCTGGAGAGGGAATTGAAAACAACCATTCAATGAGCATTGACAGCGCAAAGGCTGATGAGGCAATCAGGATGCTGGAAGAGAGGGAAGGTGTATGATGAAAGACGCACATTGCTACAATCATTACAGAGAAACGGTTATCGGGGCAGTAGTGGATCTTGCAAAAGAGCACAAGGATATAGTTTTCCTTGATGCAGACCTTTCTTCGTGCATTACCAGCACCACATTCAAAAAGGAATTTCCCTCCCGCTTCTTCAACGCAGGAATTGCGGAAGCGAACATGGCTGCAGTAGCAGGAGGAATGGCATCTGCGGGCCTTACCCCCTTTATCCACAGCTTCGCATGTTTTGCAACAAGGCGAGCCTATGACCAGATACTTATCAGCATAGGATATACAAACCGTACAGTGCACATCATAGGAAGCGATCCGGGAATAGTTGCACAGTACAACGGTGGAACCCATATGCCTTTTGAGGACATTGCCCTGATGCGTCAGGTCCCGTCTTTCGTGATAATCGAACCAAGTGATGCCCAGAGCCTCTATGCACTTACTCAGCAGGTGTATTTCAATGGAAAACCGAGTTATATCAGAACACCGAGAAAGGGAATAAGCTTCCGCTATTCAGCCGATGATGAGATAAAGCTTGGAAAGGCAATCGAGCTTGCAGACGGATCTGATGTTGCTTTGGTTGCAACAGGAGTTCTCATGGTGGATCTTGCACTTGAGACAAAGCAAGAGCTTGAGAAAAGAGGAATAAAGGCTACAGTCATTGACTGGCATACAGTCAGGCCTATGGATACTGAGACTCTTGACAGGATTGCTTCAAGATGTGGCCGTGTCATTGTCATGGAGAACGGACGCTATGCAGGTGGAGTGGGAGAATCCATTGCCGCATATTATGCAGCAAACTCCCCGGTCAAGATGGATTTTTTGAGCATAAAAGATGAATATGGTCAGGTAGGCCCGCTTTCCTATCTGAAAGAGGCATACGGATTCACCCTTCCTGTGATGCTTAAGAAAGTGGAGAATATTCTGGCAAGATGAAAATCCAGCTTGAGACGATTCCTGTATGGGATGCACTTAAAAAAGATGATGAGTGTTTCATCTGCTCTTTGATGAAGGAAGCAGAGGAGGATGCTGTGAACTATTATCTTTCCTCTGCTATCATGACTCCTGAAGTGAGGATAAAGACAAATACATACGGATTCTGCCACCATCACATGCATCTTCTCTCTGATGGGAAAAAGGCTCAGGCTCTGGCTCTCATGATGGATACATATTATGATGAGAACAAAAGGATATTCTCTCCTTTTTATGAGAAAATACTCTCAAGCGGCAAAGCTTCGAAAATAGAAAAAACAGCATCGTCTCTCTTTTCTTCTTACCATGAGAGGGAAAAAGGATGCCTCGTGTGTCAGAGAATGAGTGAGCGACTTGAGCGGTATCTTTTCACTGCCTGCTCTCTTTATCTTGAGGATTCTGAATTTAAAAAGGCATTCAAGGAAAGCAAAGGACTATGCATACATCATACAGAAAAGCTCTTTGAAGCGGCTAAAGAAGTCATGAAGGGTGATGCGCTTGTTGATTTCTATCATACTCTAATTGCTCTCATGCGTGATAATCTGGACAGAGTCCAGAAAGATGATCAGTGGCTGACTCAGAAATATAAGAGCGAGAATAAAGACAAGAGCTGGAACGGATGCGAGGATGCGGCAAACAGGGCTGTTGATAAATTCACTTCATCATGCAGAATCCTTGATGAGAGCAGAATCAGGTCTTAGTTTTTTTCTTTGGCGAGAAAAGAAGACTTTCCTTGCTGTCCTCATCAAGCAGTACACGCTTGAGCATCCTGTCCTCAAAGGAATCTAAATTGTAATGGATATAATCCACATAATCTTTTTCGCATCTGTAAATGAGGACATAGTCTTTTTCTTTCAGTATTGAGAATGCCAGCGTAAGATTCGGTTTATATGCAAGATGGAAAGCCCGTGCCTTTCTTTTTCCTTCTTCAGAAAGATAGTCTTTTGATAAGAACAGCGCAAAGTCGATATTCCCTTTTCTGTCCCAGATTACCAGGTCTGCTCCTAGTATGGATGTATCGACATTGTTTCCTTCTTCGAGGCTCTCGCTCATATAAAGAGAAATCCTGTTTATTACCGTTTCTTTCCTGTATTTCATCTCAAGAAGCTCCTCATCATATTTGAAAAGTCTTTTGAGCGCTCCTTTGAAATATCCGAAAGTATCTATGTTCTCTTCTCTTTTTCCTTTCATGAAAAGCTCACCTCAAGATGCATTTTGCTTACTTTCTTTATTGTCTGAAATATGGAACATTTTTCTGAAGCGAGGATGAATGACTTTTCAAACTTTTCTTTGCTGCTCGCTCCTTTTGCCTGAACATGCAGATAAGTGTTTTCAAGAAAAGTCGGTTCTTCCTGTCTTTTCTCTCCGCGGACGGTTATATCAACGCTGTCGAACGTGAGATCCTCATCCTTGATTGACATGAATGTCGAATAAAGGCATCCAGAGAGAGCTCCTAACAGATATTCATATGGCCCGCTTGATTGTGTGAAATCAAACTCACGTCCGATTGAATTCTCAAAGTATCTCCGTTCTTTTGAAAAATGTGCCTCTATTTCTCTCATATAAGAATATTAGCATAAAAGGAGATGGAAATTAATCTATTTTTCTTGAGAGAGTCTTTTTTCAATATCCTGGCACGCAAGTGCGGCGGAGGAGAATGCAAATGTCAGACTGTATCCGCCGCAGAATGCATCTACATCCATTATTTCTCCGGTAAAATACAAGTTTTCCACAATCCTTGAGTGCATGCTTTTGCTGTCGATTTCTTTTGTGCTAACGCCTCCGCGGCTACTCATCGCGCTTTTTTCATCGGCAGAGGCTGATGTTTTAAAGCTTTTGAGCGAGCTTATTATTTTTCTTTCTTCTTCTTTTGTCAGCTCTGCGCTTTTTTTCTCCAGGATTCTTTTTTCAATGAGGACTGAAAGCAGAGATGTGGGAAGAGGAAGTACATTTCTCACTTCCTTTGCACATCTGTTTATTTCTAGTTCTTCATCAGGGAGAAAGTCTACTGTTATTTCTTCCTTTTGTTTTAAATAGCGTGAGAAGTTTTCTGCAGCAGGTCCTCCGAATCCTGAGGGAGTTATTACAGCAGAGCCTTTGCAAGAGCCTTCCTTTCCTTTGATTGCAAGATTAATTGTGATTCCCGATGCTGCTGAGAAATCTGTATTTGTCTTTATCCTTGAAAGTGCGGGAGAGAAGGGGATTATCGTATGCCCGAGTTTTTTCAAAAGAGAGCATATTGATCCGTCGCTTCCCGTTTTAGGAAAGCTGTTTCCTCCTGCAGCTACAATTACATATCTTGAAGTGTAGGAATTCTTTTCTGTGCGCACAATGAAAAAATCATCTTTCTTTGTTATGTCAACAACTTTCTCTGAGTATATTGTCTGCCCAGCGTTATCGAGGAGGGCTGAGAGGACTGTGCTGCTTTTTCCGCTTGATGGGAACACCTTCCCGTTTTCGCTGACGCAGGAAGGCACATGGAGCTTGTTTTCAAAGAATGAGATTATTTTCTCAGGAGGGAAATTATATATCGCCCTTTTGACGAAATTCTTCTTGTCATAATATGCAGAGCATGTTTCTTCTGCATTTCCCACGTGAGTGAAATTGCATTTCCCTCCGCCAGTGAGAAGAAGTTTTTCTCCTGCTCTTTCATTCCTTTCAATGACAATTGCCTCAGGCTTCAAGAGCACTGAGGCAAATAGTCCGGAGGCGCCTGCTCCGATTATGATGACATCTTTCATCAGTCTTTTTTCTTCACTACAGCAAGACCCAGCTCATCAAGCTGTTTCTGATCGACCTCGCTCGGGCAGTCATCCATCGGGCAGAGGGCTGCTGTATTCTTCGGGAATGCAATCACTTCCTTGATTGACTGCTGCTTTGCTATAATCATGCACAGCCTGTCAATTCCCGGTGCGATTCCTCCATGCGGTGGTGGTCCGAATTTGAACGCATCAAGAAGGAATCCAAAGCGCTCCTGTGCAACATCATCCGGGAAATTGCAGATTCTGAATATGCGCTTCTGAAGTTCAATGTCATGGATTCTTATCGATCCGCTTGCAAGTTCGTAGCCGTTAAGGACAAGATCATAGAGATCTCCCTTTACCGCACCTGGGTCACTTTCAAGTGTATCAAGATATTCGACCTGAGGCATGCTGAACATATGATGTGCAGCTTCCCAGTGCCCTTCATCCTCATTGTATTCAAAGAGAGGGAAGTCGATAATCCAGCAGAATGCAAAGCTGTTCTCGTCAATAAGATGAAGATCTGCACCAAGCTTGTTTCTCACTGCAGCCAGGCTGTTTGCACATTTCTTTGCATTCTCGTGAGCTACAAGGAGAATCACATCCCCATCCTTGGCTCCTGTTGCTGAGAGAACTTCTTCTTCAAGGCCTGCAAAGTATTTTGATACACCGCCTGAGAGCTTTCCTTCATCAACCTTCATCCAGGCAAGACCTTTTGCTCCATAGATTTTTGCTGCGCTTTCAAGCTCTGCAAGATACTTTCTTGTATACTCATGACCCTCCGTCTTCGGAGCGACGATATATCTTACTGTGCCTCCTGCTGAGAGCGTTTCAGTAAATGCATTGAAGCTACTCTTTGATGCAAACTGCGATGCATCGTTTATCAAAAGGTCAAAGCGGAGATCCGGCTTGTCCGTTCCGTATTTATCCATCGCTTCCTGATATGTAAGTCTCTTGAAGTGTGCAGGAATTTTAACACCTACAACATTCTTGAAGACATAATTAAAGAGATCTTCAATGAGAAGCAGCACGTCGTCTCTCTTTACAAAGCTCATCTCGATATCCAGCTGAGTGAACTCAAGCTGTCTGTCCCCACGCGGATCCTCATCTCTGTAGCATCTTGCAATCTGGAAATACTTGTCAAAACCAGAGACCATGAGAATCTGCTTGTAAAGCTGTGGAGACTGAGGGAGTGCAAAGAACTTGCCAGGATATATTCTTGAAGGCACGAGGAAGTCCCTTGCTCCTTCAGGGGTGCTCTTTACGAGAGTCGGAGTCTCGATTTCGTAGAAATCTGTCTTGTAGAAGAATTCTCTTATCGCCTTGACTATCTCATGGCGAAGCCTGATTCTCTTCTGCATTCCTGTTGTTCTTAAATCGAGGAATCTGTATTTAAGCCTCAGGTCCTCTCGTGCAGAGTTCTCATCATCAATCATGAATGGCAGGGTTGCGCATTCAGAGAGGATTTCTATTTTCTCAGCCTTTACTTCTATCTCTCCCGTCTCCATGTCTTCATTGATCATGTTGTCCGGTCTTTTTCTTACAATACCCTTTACTGCCACACAGTATTCCATCTTGAGCTTTGAAGCTGTTTCCTGTGTCTCTTTGTCAGCATCGTCTTCCACGACGACCTGTGTCTCTCCGTATCTGTCGCGGAGGTTTATGAAATGAAGTGCGCCGTGGTTCCTGTTCTTGTGAACCCAGCCGTTGAGGATGACAGTCTTTCCTTCATCTTCTTTTCTGAGCTGCCCGCATGTGGCGTTTCTCTGCATGAATGATTCTTCCATTTTTCTGCTCCTGAGCTGATGTTATCAGCTTTAGTGAAAAAATAAAACCATTACTCTTTGATTTACTTGACCCTGATGTTAGAATCTCTGTATGGCTGATTACAAAATTGAAGTGTGTCTGGAAAGCGTTGAGAGTGTGATCCGCAGCAAGAATGCGGGGGCTGACCGTGTGGAGCTCTGCTCCGATCTGTTCCAGGGAGGGCTGACTCCATCACTAGGAACAGTGAGAAGGGCAAAGAAAGTCGGCATTCCACTCAGTTGCATGATACGTCCCCGCGGCGGTGATTTCTGCTATACGGATGAGGAATTTGAGGTAATGAAGGAAGATCTTCTTGCTTTCAAGCAGGAAGGAGTTTATTCAGTGGTGTTCGGCATCTTGAAGGCCGATGGAAGCGTGGATAAAAAAAGGTGCAGAGAGCTGCTTGAGCTTGCACGTCCAATGCGTGTTACATTCCATCGTGCCTTTGATATGTCCAGAAACCTTTCTGAGGCCCTTGAGGACATCATCTCTCTTGGCTTTGACAGAATACTTACAAGCGGTGGAGAGGCAAGCGTGATGGAAGGATTGCTCATGCTTGAAAAGCTCATCAAGCAGGCAGGGGAGAGAATCATAATCATGCCAGGGGCTGGCATAAAGAGCAGGAATTTTGAATATATTTCATCCCATCTCAATGCAAAAGAGTATCATGTGCATCCCACTCAAGCCCTAGAGTCAGAGATGGAATACCGCCCCTCCCATATTTTCATGGGAGGAATGCTGCGTGAAAGCGAGTATTCAAGAGTGGAAATAAGCGAAAGCGGCCTTGCCTTCTTCACATCCAGGAAGAAGTAGGAAGTTCTCTTGCAATCGTGTGCTTTTTCTGAAGGTATTTGATAGCCTCCAGTGCGGCACTTGCGGCACTGGTTGTCGTCGTGTAGGAAATATGTGCCCTGATTGCCTCTGTCCTTATAGCATCATCGCTGTTCTGTGAATGGAATCCCATAGGTGTGTTAATCACTAGGCTGACATTTTTTGCTCTTATCTGGTCAGTTATGTTCGGCCTTCCTTCGTGCACTTTCAGCACTATATCTGTCAGAAGTCCCATGTCAAAGAGATCTCGTGCTGTTCCCTTTGTCGCCAGCACGTCAAAGCCAAGCATAATAAGCTCCTTTACAATCGGGGCGATGGTAGTCCTGTCCTTCTTGTTCACGCTGACGATTATCCTTCCTTTTGAAGGAAGAATGTTGTTTGCTGCTTCCTGGCTTTTAAGGTATGCTTCTCCAAACGTCCTTCCCATGCCCATTACCTCGCCTGTGCTTCTCATTTCAGGGCCGAGCGCCGGATCGACATTCTGGAAACGATCAAAGGAGAATACAGCTTCTTTTATTGCCCATCCTGTCTGACATTTTCCTGTTGCTATCTCCTCATCCTCTTTGACAAGTCCAATTTCCTTCAAGCTCTTTCCTTCAAATACCATGACAGCGTTTTCTATGATGTTTACACCGCTTGCCTTGCTTATGAAAGGAATTGTCCGGCTTGCCCTTGGGTTGACCTCTATTATATAGAGTTTGCCATCTTTTTCTGCAAACTGGATGTTCATGAGGCCTCTTATGTTCAGCTCTCTTGCAAGGGCAAGGGTCGCATTCTTCATCTCATCGATTATCTCTTTCTTGCTCTTGTATGGAGGAAATACTGCCGCACTGTCTCCGCTGTGGATACCGGCTGCTTCAATGTGCTGCAGGATTCCTGCAATATATACATCCTTTCCGTCAGAGAGAGCATCAAGGTCATATTCAAAAGCATCTTCCAGAAACTGGTCTACAAGTACAGGATGATTCTGATCAATCTGTATTGTTAGATTGTCAAAATACTCTTCAAGTCCATTTTTGTCATATGCAATGAACATGCTCCTTCCTCCGAGTACGAAAGAAGGTCTCATGAGCACTGGATAACCTATCTCCTCAGCCTTTGCAAAAGCTTCTTCTCTGGAATGCGCCATCCTGTTTTCAGGCTGCCTGAGGCCAAGCTTTTTCACAAGGAGGGAAAAGAGCTCCCTGTCTTCAGTCATGTCGATGCTCTTTAGGCTGGTTCCGACAATTTCCGCTCCTGCCTTCTCAAGCTCTGCTGCCATATTAAGAGGTGTCTGTCCTCCCAGCTGAAGCACGACACGGCGGCATTTTTCCTTTCTCATTATCTGGATCACGCTCTCACTTGTGAGGGGTTCAATGTACAGACGGTCCGATGTGTTGTAGTCCGTTGACACAGTCTCAGGGTTGCTGTTCACCATGATTGTCTTTTTCCCCATTGCTCTGTATGCAAGACTTGAGAGTGTGCAGCATGTATCAAATTCAAGCCCCTGTCCGATACGGTTAGGACCGCTGGCTATTATGATCACCGCATCATCTCCAAGGGGCTCTCCTTCATCTTCTTCCCCGTATGTTAGATAGCCGTATGGGGTTACAGCTTCAACTTCGCCTGCAGAAGTGTCCACAAAATGAAGGGCTGCTTCAGCCTTGTATGGCAGAGTGTCAACAGAGGCAAGCTGGGCTATTCTTTTGTCGCTCATGCCGTTTTTCTTTGCTTCAATGTACACTTCCTCATCAAGGTTGGTTTCTATTTTGTCGTCAAGCTCTGCTTGCTGTTTAAGAGCTTCAAGGAAATAGATATCATAGCCGGATTTCATGCTGAGATTATCAAGGTCAGTATCCCTGTTCTTCTTTATCTTTGTGTACAGGGCAAGGAATCTGAGAGGATGTGCAGAGCGCGATAGGAGTTCGATGTCATATTTATTCTCATCAAGTTCTACAATTCCTTCCTTTTTCTGTTCAATCGATCTGAAAGCCTTATTCAACGCTTCATTGAGGGTCCTTCCAAGTGCGAGTGCTTCTCCAACGCTCCTCATCTGGGTTCCGAGTGCAGAAGCCTTCAAAGGAAATTTCTCAAGCTCGAAACGGGGAACCTTTACAGCAACATAGTCAAGAGCAGGCTCAAAGCAGGAGACGCTTGTGAGCGTGATTTCATTGATGATCTCATCAAGGGTATAGCCGACAGCAAGCTTTGCGGAAATCCTTGCAATAGGATATCCTGTTGCCTTGCTTGCAAGAGCAGAGGACCTTGAGACTCTGGGGTTCATCTCAATGACTATCATTCTCTTGTGGTCAGGGGAGATGGCAAACTGGACATTGCTTCCTCCGCAGTCGACTCCGACAGCGCGTAGAATGTCGATGCTTGCATTTCTCATCCTCTGGTATTCCCTGTCAGTAAGCGTCTGAGCAGGCGCTACTGTTATGCTGTCTCCTGTATGCACTCCCATCGGGTCTATGTTCTCAATGGAGCAGACAATTATCGCATTGTCTTTTTTATCCCTCATAACCTCCATCTCGAATTCTCTCCAGCCGATAAGGGATTCTTCAATCAGGATTTCGTGCACAGGGGATGCTGCGAGCGCTGCCTCGACAAGAGGAATGAATTCATCTTCTGTCTTTGCAATTGAACCTCCCATTCCTCCAAGGGTGAATGATGGCCTTATAATCAGGGGAAGTCCTATTTCTTTTTTTATCCTGATGGCATCCTCTGCTGAGTATGCGATGCCGCTTTTTGCGCTTTCAAGGCCAAGAGAGGATATTATTTCCTTGAATTTTCCTCTGTCCTCAGCTTTCTCGATAGCTTCTGTGGATGCTCCTATTACCTTGACTCCGTATTTTTCAAGAAGTCCTTCTTTCTCAAGCTGCATCGTCAGGTTGAGTGCTGTCTGTCCTCCCATTGTGGAGAGTACTGCATCGGGAGCAACCTGCATGAATATGCTTTCTATGTATTTGGTCTCAAGGGGTTCCATGAATATATGGTCAGCCAGTCCCGGGGTAGTCATCACTGTAGCCGGATTAGGGTTTATGAGAGACACTTCATACCCTTCTTCTTTCAGTGCTCTTACTGCCTGCACTCCCGAGTAGTCAAATTCGCAAGCCTGTCCGATTACAATCGGACCGCTTCCTATAACAAGTATGTGCTTAATATCATCTCTTCTCATTTTGCAAGCTCCAGAAATTCATCGAATATCCACTCTCCATCAAGAGGGCCAGGTGCACCTTCAGGATGAAACTGCACGCTCTTTATCTTCAGCGCTGGAGAAATGAGAGCCTCAACTGATGAGTCGTTTGCATTTCTCATCCATACAGATACACCAGAAGGAAGAGTGTTCTCATCGGTTGCGAATATGTGGTTCTGGCTTGTAACGAAAGTCCTGCCGGTAAAGACATCCTTGACCGGCTGGTTTGCTCCATGATGGCCGAATTTCATTTTATATGTCTTTGCACCGAGGGCAAGTGTTATCAGTTGATGACCAAGGCATATGCCGCAAAGAGGAACCTTTCCTATGAGGTCTTTTATAGTTTCAATACTTCTGCCAAGGCTTTCTGGATCTCCCGGACCGTTTGAAAGGAAGACAAGATCCGGCTTTGCTTCTAGAATCTCTTTGCTGCCTGCTTCCTTGTTGAAGACACTAAGCCTTGCATTCCTTTTATAGAGATTGTCTAGTATACTTTCCTTTATGCCGTAGTCTATTACGGCAATGTTCATCTCAGCTTCTTTTCTGGCTTTCTCTCGTGCACTTGATGTTGCAGGATTTATCACACTCTCTTTTACTGCCACTGTTTTTATCAGATCAATCTGGCTTGTGGATGGGTAGGATGAAAGAAGCTTTTCTGCATCCTTTCTCATCTCCTCTGTAAATATGACAGCATTCATCGCTCCATGTTTTCTGATATGGATTGTCATTGCTCTGGTGTCAGCCTCTTCAAAGCCTGTGATGCTGTGCTTCTTCAAAAAGGCATCGAGAGAGATTCTGCCTGGTGCTATTTTTCCCCTATAGAGCTTTTTTACAACAAGAGCAGTGGCTTTTATGTCACTGCTCTCATTATCTGAAATATCTATGATTCCGTAATTCCCAATCATAGGGGAAGTAAGGATTACAATCTGTCCTTTATAGGATGGATCTGTAAGTATTTCCTGATACCCCGGTGTTCCTGTATTGAATACAGCCTCTGCAATAACTGGAGATGAGACAGGTGCTCCGAACAGCACGCCCATAAACTCCTTTCCGTCCTTAAACTTCAAAATACCTTTATTCATAGCTGAGTCCGCAATGAGTGTAAGGGTTAAGACATGCTTTTTCAAGACAGCAGAAAGAAAAACACCATAATGCAACAAAGAATTTATATTCTGAGTGAAAATAATCAGATGTTGCTGTTTTTGAACCTTTCGTCCCAGTCCTTTTCCTTGTCGAACATCCTGCTTTCCATTTCCTCGACCTTGCGCTTTAAGTTCTGGTACTCTTTTTCAAGATCCTCTGTGGATCTTTCTTCCCATTTTGCATCCTCGTATTTAGCACGCCTGGAAAAAGACTGGCGGGAACCTCTGTCTTCATAAATCACATCATCTTCTCTCTGGGCAGGAAGTGCTACAGCAAGAATCAGATATATCGCCAGACCGGGGAACACACCGGTAAAGAGGATAATGAGAAAAATGATTACTCTCATCGTGTCTGCCGGCAGGTCTCTCCATTCTGCAAATCCAGTAACAACTCCCATAACCGGTCCGCGTGGGCTTCTGGTCCATTTCTTTGTCATTTTCTTTCCTCTTTCTCCTTAAGTATCGTATCGATGTTGTCTATTCTTCTTTCAAGATCTTCTATGCCTTTGATGATGGCCTCTCTTTTTATTCTCTCATTTTGCTGAGAAAAAGAGTGATCTTCTTTTCCCTTTCTCTTTTTTTTATCTTTCTTTTCAATGTAACTGTATGTTCCGGGCTCATAGCCTTTTTCCATTTCCATCTTGCGCAGCGCAGCCATTGTCTTCATCTTCTTCATCTTGTAGCTGTAGTACATTCCGAAAAGACAGAAGAAAAAGACGAATGTAATGAGTATGATAAGTAAGTCTGACATTATCTTTCCACCTTCTTCTTCAGCTCCTCGAGCTCTTTTTCAATTTCTTCATCCTCTTCCATCTTCTGGAATTTCTCGTCAGCAGAAGTTCTGCGTCTCATTTCATTTTCAGCATTCATTCTGTCAATCTTTTCTTCCATGTCTGAGAACCTCTGGTCAAAGTCGGCCGTGCCTGTCCTGCTGCTTTTCCTCTCATTCTCAGCCCTTTCCTGCTTTTCTCTGAGTATCCTGAGCTTTGACTTTGCACTCTGCATCTTCTCTTCAAGAGTCTCAATTTCCTTTTTTGTCTCTTCAATTGTAGCTTTCATCTGCTCAAGCAGGAGATTTATTCTGTCTATCTCTCCCTTGGCTTTTCTTTTCTCAACAAGAGCTTCCCTTGCAAGATCTTCTCTCTTCTTCTCGAGTGCAAGCATTGCACGGGATGACCATCGGGAGAAAGCATTTTCTGCTTCCTTTTTCTTTCTTTCAAGCTTTATCTCTTCAGCCATCCTTCCTGCGCAGTTGCTTTTAAGCTCGATTAAGGTGTCTTCCATTTCCTGTATCATCAGGCGGAGCATCTTCTCCGGATCTTCCGCTTTGTCCAAAATTGCGTTTATGTTTGAGTTGACAATATCCATGAATCTTGAAAATATGCTCATTCTTTTCTCCTCGCTTTCATAAATGCAAAGAGCATGCCAAGGATGATTCTACATCAAAATGGATGTTTTTTCTCGAATATTATGCAAATTCTGATGTAAAATTCTGCTTTAAATGGTAAAATTTACCATATGAAAGGAGATACAAATACAAGCGCCGGAATAGGTGAAAGTGAGATTTATCTTGATTTTCAGGCAAAAGTGAGCCGCGTTGCGCGTATTGATCGCCCAGTTCTCCTGATTGGAGAAAGAGGAACGGGAAAGGAGATAGCGGCAAGAAGGATTCATTATCTTTCTCAGCGATGGCAGAAGCCTTTGGTGACAGTTAACTGTGCATCCCTTCCTCAGAGTCTGATTGAATCAGAGCTTTTTGGGTATGAAAAGGGAGCGTTCACGGGAGCATATCAAACAAGAAAGGGAAGGTTTGAGGAGGCAGAGGGCGGAACACTGTTTCTAGATGAGATAGCCCTTATTCCTCTGGAAGTGCAGGAGAAAATACTGAGAGTCGTTGAATATGGAACTTTTGAGCGTGTCGGCTCTTCGGTGACTCATGAAACGGATGTCAGGATAGTCGGGGCTACAAACCAGAATCTTCTTCAGCTTGCAGAGGAGGGGAAATTCAAGATGGATCTTCTTGACCGTCTCAGTTTCGAGGTCCTTTTCCTTCCGCCGCTGCGTCTGAGGGGAAATGACATTCTTCTTCTTGCCTCATATTTTTCTTCCCGCATGGCCTATGAATGCGGCAAGGATGCGCCGAGGCTGAATGAAGAAGTGCAGCAAAAGCTCCTTTCTTACTCTTGGCCCGGTAATGTCAGGGAACTAAAGAATGTAATAGAACGTGCGGTTTATCAGGAAGAAGGGAATGAGATTAAGAATCTGAATTTCCATCCGTTTGATAACCCTTATGATGAAAAAAGCGCAGAGAATAATACAGAAAATAGAAATTCAGACCATTTTTCATATAACCTTTATGATTTAGAAAAAGCACATGAGGATCTTGATCTTGCTTTTTTATCACGCGCTCTTGAAAAAAGCGGAGGCAACCAGAAAAAGGCAAGTGAGGAAATGGGAATCACATATGATTCATTCAGGGGGCTTTACAGAAAATACAAAGACAGGCTGAAAAAATGAGAATATGGTGTATCGAGTGGTATTAGTTGTCCGTCTTCGAAATTAAGAATATTATTATTCATGGCTGTATAGCTTAAGCAAGCTCCTTCTGTTTATTTCTTTGTTGTTGATGAAATTATAACAGAAAAGGCTTGCCTTTTCTATGCAGAAACACCTTAATTCTTGAATTAATTTATTTTATTGCAAGAAATTATATAATTATACCCAGAAAGTAGAAGACCGCCGCTTTTTGCGACGGTCCCTTTTACATATCAGAATTTCTCATCAGGAGGAAGAATTATCGCCAGAAGAAGGTATATGAATGCCACAGGAAAGAATCCGGATGAGAAGAGCGCAATGAGGGCAAGAATCCTTATAAGCCCCACACTGAGGCCACACCAGTTGCTGAGGCCCTGGCATACACCAAGAATAAGACCGCATCGGGATCTTCTGAGCTTTTCCCTTTCCATCATTCATCTCCTTTTTTGAGTTCTTCAAGCTCCCTTTCTATCTCTTCATCTCTCTCAAGATCTGAAAAAGTTGGAGAGCTTTCCGCTTTTATATCGCTGTAATTCATATCAGCTTCTCTTTCCCAGCGCTCGATTTTGGCTTTAAGCTCCTCAAGCCGCCTGGAATAATCAGAAGTTTCTGAAACATTTGCCTTCCTGCTTACCTTGACTCTTTCTTTTGCTATTCTTGCCCTGTTCTTCAGCGAGATGCTTGTCTCTTTGAGCTCGCTGAGTTTCTTCTTTGCCTCAGCAAGGTTTTCAGAAAGGCTTAAAGTCATCTTTTCCAGCTCTGTAACATTGTTTTTTGCCATTGTGAGCCTTTCAGTCAGCTCTCTTCTATTAAGCAGTGCTTCTTTTGCCATGTCATCGAGGTTCTTTTTCGCAGCAAGACGCGCTCTTTCTGTCCAGCGTACGATTTCTTCATCAAGCTCAGAGCATTTCTTTTCAAGAATGCTTTTTTCCGCGCTCTTGTTTGTCAGCATGCTTTTCATCTCTGCAACAGCATCCTCAAGCTGTCTGATAGAGAGGTCGATCATCTTCTCAGGGTCCTCCATCCTGTCAAGCGCTGAGTTGATATTAGATGAGATAATGTCTTTCATTCTTTTAAAAACGTTCATTTGTTTTCTCCTTACACACATAAATTTGCAAAGAGCATGCCAAGGATGGAAAACAAGGTAAAATGGCAGAAATATACATGATAAAGATCAAAATATGGTAAATTTTACCAATTTATATTCTCTTGTATGCTTTCTCCTAAAAAACTAGAATCAGAGACTGTGAGTACTTTATATATGGTTGCAACCCCGATTGGGAACCTTGAAGATATTACGTTGAGGGCGCTTAAGGTGCTAAAAAGCGTTGATGTCATAGCATGTGAAGATACAAGGCATACAGGAAATCTTCTTTCTCATTTTGATATAAAGAAGAAGACAATTTCATGTCATGCACACAATGAGGATAATTCTAAGAAAGGAATACTAGCTCTTCTTGACCAGGGGCTTTCTGTTGCATATTGCTCGGATGCCGGAACTCCATGTCTTTCAGATCCGGGAGCCCGCCTTGTTGAATACATAAGGACAAACTCTTCTCATGAAATTGTTCCTCTTCCAGGGGCAAACAGCGCGGCTGTATTAATCAGCTGTGCGGGAAATATCGGAAAGACTTTTCATTTTGAAGGATTTCTGCCTGTAAAAAGCGGAAAGAGGTTAAAGAGGCTTGCTGAGCTTATTGCCAGAAAAGAGGCCTTTGTAATTCTTGAGTCCCCGTATAGAGTCTTAAAGACGCTTGGCGAAGTAGAGAAAATAGATCCTTCTTTAAAATGCGTGATTGGCCGTGAGATGACGAAGCAGTTTGAGGAAATAAGAAGCGCAAGAGTCTCTGAAATGCTAAAAATGCTCTCAGAGCGGGATTCTGTCAAAGGTGAGTTCACTATCGTCATTGCTCCAGGAGAAGATGATGATCAGGCTGAAGAAGATTAAGAGCCTCAAAGAAAGGGTGCAGATGAGAAAATGCGCCGATGTCTTCTTCATGGCGTCAAAAGGGCAGATTTCCGATGAGCTTGATGAGATTTTCATGTACTACCTCACTCTTATTGATCCCCTCTATCAGAAGAAGGCTGAAAAAGCATTTAGTGAGAAAAGATATTCTGATCTCTATTACATGAATCTTGAAATTCTTGGAGAGACTGTAGCTGACTGGGATTTCTTTGATGAGAAAGCATCTCTTGATGCATCAAGAAGAACAGTCCTTGATCACTTTCTTTATCTTGATGGAATAAGAAGCCCTTATAACACAGGATCCATTTTCCGCAGTGCAGATGCTTTTGGAGTGAAAAAGATATTCCTGCGTCCTCTTTCTGCATCTCCGCATCATGAGAGAGCGCGCCGCACTAGCATGGACACTGTGAATGTCGTTGAGTGGGAAGAAAAGGACCTTTCTGAGATTCATGATATCCCGATATTTGCCCTAGAGCTTGGAGGAAAGGATATCTGGTCATTTGAATTTCCAAAGAGAGCTTTATGCATAATCGGAAGCGAGGAGGAGGGTATAAGCAGTTCTTCGCGCAAGAGAGCTGAAGAAAGCCTTGGGCTTGTATCCATCCCCATGCTTGGCGCGAAGGGCTCTGTCAATGTCGCATCTGCTGCAGCAATACTTCTTGCTCTCTGGGCTAATTCTTCCCGGATGAAGAGCAGATTTTCTTCAGACGGTCCTCAATTATCCTGTTGAATGAGCCGCTTTTGAATATTCCCTTCTCATTTCTCTCGCTTTTTTCAAGCCCTGAAAGAAGTTCAAAGCCTTCATCAATGTCATCAATTGCCCAGATATGGAACATTCCCTTGCTCACAGCATCCTCAACCTCATAAGGAAGGATAAGAGAAGAGATGTTTTCCTTTGGAATTATGACTCCCTGGTTTCCTGTAAGAGAAAAGCACTTGCAAGCGTTGTAGAATCCTTCTATTTTCTCATTCACAGCTCCAACCACCTGAAGCTTTCCCATCTGGTTGACAGAACCGGTGACTGCAATGTCCTGCCTGATAGGTATTTCTCCGATAGCGGAAAGCAGTGCGTAGAGCTCTGCAGAAGAAGCACTGTCACCGTCTATCTCCGCATAGCTCTGTTCAAAGCAGATTCCTGCATAGAGCGAGAGAGGAAAAAAGCGTGCATAGCGGTGACGCAGATACCCTTCAAGTATCAGAAGTCCTTTATCATGAATTCCTCCAGAAAGTCCTGCTTCATGCTCTATGTTTATTATTCCCTCATTTCCTGGACTTACTGTCGCTGTGATCACGCTTGGAGTACCGAAGCTTGAAAGTCCCCTGTCCATCACAGCAAGTGCATTTACGACTCCCACAGCTTTTCCGTCAAGCTGGACAAGGAGCTCTCCATCCCTGATTTCTTTGTTGATTTTTTCCTCAGTAAGTCCAGAAAGCTTGTTGCGTTTCAGTATTGCATTCTTGACATCGCAACCTTCTACAGAGTCTTTTCTTTCAGCCATGGCAAGAAGATTGGCTTCTGCAAGAAGATCTCCAAGGACCCCGAGTTCTGTAGTAAGGCTCATGCGGTTTTCGGAAAACCAGGAAGAGTATCTGAGGATTTCTCTGAAGACTGAGTTTTCAAGAGGAAGCATATCTTTTGAAATTTTTTTCAGATAGCTTACAGTTCCTCTTATATTCTCATAGTTTCTCTTCATCTGATAATCGAATTCAGGGTTTATCTTGAACAGCTTCAAAAACATCTCATCTTTTGCAGAAAGGTAATCAAAGGTTTCGTCGCTGCCAGTGAGAATTACTTTCACTCGCTCATTTACAGGCTCTGGAGTGCAGGTTTTAATCAATTCGCCTTTGACGTTGTCGGATAAAAGAGCTTCCTCTGTCATTGTTATATAGCGTTTGAGACTTGTGAAAAGACCTTTTTCCTTCACAAGCTCGTTTGCGTTTATCACAAGGTAGCCACCGCTTGCCTGCTGATAGAATCCTGTACGTATTGACAGATGCTCAGCTTTATCCTTCACCATGAAGCCGAAAAGGGCATCGTGCGAAGGATGCGTGACTATTATCAGGGGACGCTCGTCGCTCTGGCTTCTGTCTAAGATTATGTTTATCTTGAAGCAGGTGCTGTTTTTTGTCCTCTCAAGAGAAGAAAGAAATGAGCAAATCTTTTTGTCGCTATACTTTTTCTTCAGCTCAGATAAATCAAGTCTGCCGCTCTCAACGTCCTCAAGCTGTTTCTGAAAGAGCAGAGCTCCTCCCTTTTCAAATGTAAGCAGAAGGGGAGATGAGGGGTTGTTGCTGTTATATGCATAAGCATGATCTTTCAATCGGGACGTGTCTTTCACATACTCGCGGGCGACCATTTTTATCGCGCTTAGCCGGGCTGTTCCCTCTTCTCCTGAGACGAACATGTTGTAGCCATCCCTTTCTGTTGCAAAACCAAGGCGCAGGGCTTCTATGGCTCTTTCCTGGCCTACAATTTCATCTCTGATTTCAATGTCTGAATAATCCGTATCCTCAAAAGCAAGTGCAAGGTCTTCCTTTCTAAGCTCTTTTATCATAGATAACAATTCTATAAAAGTGGATGAATAAGGGCAATCCTGCTATAATCATCAGGTATGAAAGTAAAGGAACTTGCTGACAAATTATTTTTTATGCTTGAGGCGGATAAGTTTGACGATATATCCCTCAACGGACTGCAGATTGCTTCATCTGACAAGGAAGCAAAGCGCGTTGCATTTGCAGTTGATGCAAAGCTTGATACAATCTATGAAGCTGCAGAGAAGAAAGCAGACATGCTTGTCGTACACCATGGACTTTTCTGGGGTAAACCCATTGCAATTGTCAATGAGCACTACAACAGAGTGAAAAAAGCTCTTGATGCAGATATGGCTCTGTTTGCAATGCATCTTCCCCTTGATGCCCATCCTCTCTTTGGAAACAATGCCCAGATGGCCCTTGCTCTCGGGATGACAAGCTATGATCCGTTTGGAGAGTATCATGGCAATAAAATAGGATATAAGGGGAAGCTCCCGTTTCCAATGAGCTGTGCTGAAGTTGCACGTCTTCTGGGTTTTGACTATGAGAACGGACTTAAGATACTCTCTTTTGGAAAGGACATGGTCGAGAGCGTGGGAATAATTTCAGGCGGAGCCGCATGGGATGTGGTTGATGCCATAAAGGAAGGCCTGGACCTTTATATAACAGGAGAAGCCTGTCATGAGATTTTCCCGATAGTCAAGGAGAATAACATGAACATGATAGCAGGCGGGCATTATAAGAGTGAAGTGTTCGGAGTTAAGGCTCTCATGCGCTATGTTGAAAAAGAATATGGCATCGAGACCTTCTTTATTGATAGCCCATCAGGCCTATGAAGAACATAAAACTGTTTATTCCTGCGCTTATTGTGATATTGTTAGACCAGACAACTAAGATTCTGGTCGACATTTTCATTCCAATTGGGACAACCAAATACTCACTCTTTGGTGACTTTCTGAGAATAGTGCATGTCAGAAATGACGCTGTGGCATTTTCTCTTGGCTCCTCTTTTGACCCGCTGGTCAAAGTCGCTCTTTTCATAATCCTTCCTCTTGCTGTTCTGACTTTCGTTGCACTGTTCATGGTCAGGGAAAAGGATATCTCATATTTTCAGAGGACTCTTCTTTCTCTTCTGCTTGGTGGAGGTCTGGGCAACCTGATTGACAGGATTTTCCGTCATATGAGCGTTGTTGACTTCATAAGCACAAACAACTACGGGCTTTTCGGTATGGATAGATTTCCTACATACAACATAGCAGATGCATCTGTTGTGATTTCTGTTATACTTTTATTCATAACATTCTTTTTCAAGAAAAAGGAGAACAAAAACTGAATGGACAATAAAAAAAGAAATACATGGATTTTCATGGTTGTGGCCACACTTGTGAACATAATCCTGATGATAGTATGTGCTCTTGTCGGTGTTCTTGTATGGGCTCTTCTTCTCAGGATTTTCCCTGAAAGCCAGACTGTTATGTCCTTGGGGCTGATTCTGGTGCTTGTATTTGCCCTTCTGGGGTCGTTCTTCATATATAACCGTCTTGTGGCATTTGCCCTTGATAAATTCAAACTGGAAGACAAGATGGAGCCGATATTCAGAAAAAAGAGCAGAAAGGTAAAAAATAGAGAAGAGGAACAGAGTTGAGATACGTCTCCAGTGACAAAATCCTTGGTGCATCCTGGTATTCTTTAAATGAAAATGAGCTTTTTTCTGACAGGCTTTTCTTTTCCAGGATGAGATATCCTTCAATAGTCCTTCCTGAGGATTCTCCGGATGGAAGCTATCATATGTTCACTTCATCTTTTTTCTTCCTTAACCACTATACATCCACAACAGCCCTTGAGTGGAAGAAGAAGGACTTCTTTTCTCCCTATACACATTCTCCCCAGCTTTACAGAGAAGGGGGTGTATACTATATGCTCAGCGAGTCTCATGACCGCCAGATGGAGAGCCGGAAGACAAAGGATGTCACCAAAAGAGGATCGAAGATATATCTTTCACAAAGCAGCGATCTGGATAAATGGACTGAAGAGTCTGTGGTGCTTGATGCAAAGAAGATAAGCCAGGCATCATTCAGGCAGAGGCCAAGCAGAATATATGGAGCTCATATTGTCCCCTGGAACGGCAGATACAGGATTTATTTCGGAGCAGGCGATGTGTGTCTTTTTGACAGCAAGGTAAAGGTGTCGAGTGTTCTCATGTATGCAGAAAGCCAGTTCATAGAAGGCCCATATAAAGTCAATGCCCAGCCTGTTCTTTCAATTGCTCCGGATTCTGCTTACATGAATCTTGCTGTAGGGCACTGCTTTGTCTATCCTTGCTCAGATGCCCTTATTCTCATAGCTGCAAGCCAGTATTTCGACAAGAAAGAGAAAAGAAGCCGCTCAGCTCTGCTTTTATTTATAAGCAGGGACGGCAATGAATTTTCATTTGTCCGCCCTCTTTTCTTCCTCCCTGATACTCCATGGGCTAATATCGCTATTACAAGCAGCTGTCTTATATATGTTGCTGAAGATGATTCATTCTACCTCTATTACACAGCAAGCGGCAGAAGAAAAAGAATGCTTCCTAAAGCAGAATGCATGGGACTCCTGATTGGACGGTGCCTTTGAGAAAACCGGAAATTGTAAAATCATGACATTATTTCTTAATATTTCCCGGAATATGTGGTATCTTATTTCTAGAGAGAAATGAAGGATATCGCGATATACCTCAAAGAGGAAAAAGATAAAGAAGATCTTATAAAGGCATTTTCCCAGCTTGAGCTGGATTTCTCTTATGTCTGCATCTCTTCGTCTCAGCAGCTTCTTTCTGAGCTGAAAAAAAACAAAGAAAGCCTTGTTTTCATGGATATAGACATGCTTGAGATGTCGAACTTCCTTCTTGAGGCTTCAATAAACAAGGTTAGTCCTGATACAAGGGTAATCTATCTGGTCCCTGTAAAGGACTATGCATACCTTTCTGTTGCCTTGGCAAGATCAGGGATAAACTACATTTTAAAGCCATACAGCCTCATCAGTCTTGAAATGTGCCTGTCAAAAGTGTTTGACAGAAAGGGCGTCAGCATACATAGGGGCCAGTTTGAAAACGACATGGCAAGCCAGAATCTTTTCCATCTTCTGCGCAACGGAAGCGGGAAAATCAGCTTTTCAAAAGCCATGATAATGATGGCTGAGGTAAAGTCTGAGGAGTACAGGCATATTTTCATTGAGAAGTTTCTTGCTCTTGATGGCGCTTTCTCCTATGAGGATAAGGACAATGTGGTGTTTCTCTTTGCTGACTTCACTTCCTCTGATATAAAGAATGTCTATGTAAATCTTGATGAAGAAGTAAGGAAGGCTTCTGTGCTTGCATTCTCTCCGATATTTGAAAAAGAGAGCCAGTGCCAGAGCGCGGCATTCATCGCGTATTCTAATCTGAGCCAGAACCCGTTTTCCAAGAAGAGGGAGGAGGAGCCAGGAACGCTCGAAGAGGAAATAGGGCTTTATATGAGGCAGAAAAAGAGCATCCTCTCTTCTCTTGATACTGTCTTTTCATTCCTCTCTTTCATCTCATCATCATTCCTTTTTACAAAACTCATAATACTGAATGTGCTGTCATCCCTTAATCTCTCTCTGCCGCTACGCAAGATCCAGTGTTCTGATTCTTTTCCAGCCCTTTATGATGCATCGTTTGAGTGCGCCAGAATGGCAAAAGAGCACGAAAAGAGAGAAAAATGCGGGGCTAGGGCCATTAGCGGAAATCTCAAGACTGAGGTGGAGCAATATATAGAGCAGAACTATGACAGAGAAATATCGCTGGATGAGATAGCTCAGAAGATGGGTTACAGCACCACATATTTCTCAAAGCTCTTTGCCAGAACATTCGGTATAAGCTTCTCGCAGTATCTGGTGGAATACAGAATAAAAAAGGCAAGCGAGCTGCTCCTTTCTTCCAATATGCCTGTATCTGCTGTTGCACGCTCAACAGGATTCTATGATTCATCGTATTTTGTAAACACTTTCAAGAAAATAAAGGGACTCACTCCAAGAAAATTCCGTTCAGAGGGGGTCTTGGCTTGAGAGAAACAGCACAGGATAAAGCTTACAGCATACTCAAAGAAAGAATACTGTCGCTCTCTCTTGCTCCCGGCACTGTAATATCTACAAGGGAGACAGCGATTTCTCTTGCCCTCGGAATAACGCCCACAAGAGAAGCCCTGATAAGACTTGAAAGGGAAGGCCTGATTGAGATAAAGCCCCAGAAGGAAATCCAGGTGACCAGGATAAAAAGGGGCCGTGTGGCAACTGAACGCTTTTTGCGTGAGACCCTCGAGTCCGGTGTTTTCGATATTTTCCTTGACAAGAAGAGCACAGCTGATTTGATAGAGCTAGATTCCATTATCGCCCGTCAGGCTGAGGCGATGGCAGAGGGGGATAACCAGAAGCTGTTTGATCTGGACAATCTCTTTCATTCCATATTCTTCAGTTCTGCATCGATGCTATCTCTTTTCAAGGTGATTGAGGAAAACAGCCCCAACTATTCCCGCCTGCGCCTTCTTTCTCTCAATGCAGAAGGAATTGCGGAGGGCGTGATAACAGATCATATAAACATTCTCAGGGCACTGGAGACGGATGATGTGAGTTCCGCCCGAAGCCTGCTGAAGAACCATCTTGTCAAATGTGACAGCACCTACGGCATCATAACAGAGCTTTTCCCTGCTTTCCTCGAATAATTGTAATTTCTTGCCATGTTCTGTCATCTTAAAGACTTTCTGATTCTTTGGCCATAAAGAGCAAAACAGCGTTTTATCCGGGGTTTTATTACTATTTAAACCTTGATTCAAGAAGTATTTAATGATGTTTTTCATCATAGATCAAAAAAATGCGACAAAGCCTTTATTTTTTTCTGTACAGCTTATATTTTGTGTGATACGATACTAATATATTTGTTCTAAACAAATTTATCTTATTTACACTACTGGGGTGGTATGCCCCGCTTTTACACTTATTGGAGGGTAAAATGGTCGAAATTATTTTCGGTATCATCATGATTGCATCCTTCATCGGTATGGTCCTTTATTGTGTCAAGGGACTTAACCTGATGGTCGGATTCTTCCTGATGGCAACACTCTGGACAGTGCTCTCTCTCATCGGTAACGCATTTGTTCCAAACGAACAGGTTATTGCTCACATGGGTGAAGGCGGAATAATGGATGCTATCAAGTATGTATTTGCAGATGGCCCTGCATCATACTCATCATCCATTCTCGTAAACGTCTTCTTTGGAGCATTCTTCGGAAGAGTACTTGTTGACACAGGTATTGCTGCAACACTTATCAGAAAGGTTGTTGAGCTTGGTGGAGACAAGCCAAAAATCACAATGACACTTCTTTGTATCGTTACAGCAGTCATCTTCATGTCAATGACAGGTATCGGACCGGTTATCTCAATTGCAGTTATCGTTCTCCCGATTCTCCTTTCTCTCGGTATTCCTGCACCTGTTGCAATGTTTAGCTTCATGGGTTCAATCATGGCTGGTATTTTTGGAAATATTGTCAACTTCGCACAGTATCAGGGAATCTTTGCAGGATTCGTTCCAGAAGCAGCTGACTACATCTACCAGGATTATTTCCGCGTAGGTCTCATTGCAATGGTCGTATCCCTTGTTGTAGTTCTCGTTGTAAGCTTCCTCTTCCTCTCAAAGAAGAAGAACAGCCATGCATGGGCAGCAACAGCTCCTCAGGGCGCAGCAGACAATGCTCCATGGTATTCATGGATTGCAGTTATCCTTCCGGTCATCGGCGTTGTAACAATCAACTTCCCAATCATCCCGGGCTTCATCGTAGCTGGCGTATACGCACTCCTTACAACAGGAAAGCTCCGCGGTGGTTATAAGGAAATCTGCCGCCTCTTTGCAAAGCTCTTCACAGACGGAACAATCGACATTGCTCCAATGGTCGGCTTCCTTCTCACACTTGCTATGTTCAACAACGCAGCAACATTCGCATCCCCGTACTTCACAGCAATCCTTGGTGGAATCATCCCGACAACACCAATCGTACTTGCTATCATGTTCGGTGTTCTCACTGTTCTCGGCTTCTTCCGCGGACCAATGAACCTCGTAGGATGCGGTACAGCTATCCTCGCTGTTGTTGTAGCAGTATTCAATGCTTCTGCAACACCGGCAGCAACAATGATTGGATTCCTCTATCCTCTCTTTGCTATCACAACAATCGCACCGCAGCATCTTGACATCACACAGAGCTGGGTTGCATGGGGCTTCGGTTATACAAAGGTTTCTACAAAGGACTACATGAAGATGAGCATTCCTACAGGCTGGATTATCGGTCTTGTTATGTGTGTCATCGTATACTTCATGTATGTATCCGGAACACTTATCATGGCTTAATTGCCTGAATATCAATCTATTAAAGGGGACGCGTAAACGTCCCCTCTTGGTCTTTATTTAAAAACAGGAGTCTCTTATGGCAAGAAGTGTCAGAATGGGTATAGACGTAGGTGGAACCCACACAAAAGCAGTCGCAATCGATAACGAAACACATGAGATTATCGGAAAATCTTCAGTCAAGACAACACATGATGACAAGCGCGGTGTAGCAGCCGGAGTCGTCAAATCATTTGAAAACTGTCTTAAGGAAAACAACATCAAGCCTGAGGATGTTATTTTCGTAGCACATTCCACAACACAGGCAACAAACGCCCTCATTGAAGGAGACGTTGCAAAAGTCGGAGTCCTCGGCATGGCAAAGGGAGGCTTGGAGTCATTCCTTGCAAAGCGCCAGACAAAACTAGCAGATATTGATCTTGGAAACAGCAAGAAAATCAGCATTGTCAATGACTTCCTTTCAACAAAGAAGATGACAGATGACGATGTTGAGAAATCACTCGATAAATTACAGGCTGACGGAGCACAGGTCATTGTATCATCAATGGCATTCGGTGTAGATAACGGAGAGCCTGAGAAACTTGTATATGAAGCAGCTACAAAGAGAAATCTTCCTACAACCATGGCCAGCGACATCACAAAACTCTATGGTCTTACAAGAAGAACAAGAACAGCTGCAATCAATGCATCAATCCTTCCTAAGATGCTCGATACAGCAAACAGCACAGAAGCATCAGTAAGGGAAGCTGGTGTAACAGTTCCTCTTATGATCATGAGAGGAGACGGCGGAGTCATGGAAATTTCTGAGATGAAGAAGCGCCCAGTCCTTACAATGCTTTCCGGACCTGCTGCATCAGTCATGGGTTCTCTCATGTATCTGAGAGCAAGCAACGGTGTTTACTTTGAAGTAGGCGGCACAACAACAAATATCGGAGTAATCAAGAATGGCCGTCCTGCAATTGACTATTCAATTGTCGGAGGACATGCAACTTATATTTCTTCTCTTGATGTCCGTGTTCTCGGTGTTGCCGGAGGATCAATGGTAAGGGCAAACAAGAGCGGAGTAGTGGATGTAGGTCCGAGAAGCGCACATATTGCCGGTCTTGATTATGCAGTATTCACAGATCCGGAGAAGATCAAAGGACCAAAGGTGGAGTTCTTCTCACCAAAGCCGGGCGATCCTGATGACTATGTAAGAATCCGCCTTGAGGATGGTTCTGCTGTTACTATCACAAACAGCTGTGCTGCAAACGTACTCGGACTTGTAAAGCCAGAGCACTTCTCTTACGGAAATGTCGAGGCTGCAAAGAAGGCAATGCAGGCTCTTGCAGATTACTGCGGAACAACAGTTGAGGATATCGCAACACAGATTATGGAGCGCGCATATGCGAAGATTGAGCCGGTCATCCTCGATCTTGCAGAGAAGTATAAGCTTGAGAAAGACCAGATTTCTCTTGTAGGAGTCGGAGGCGGAGCTGCTTCCCTCATCATCTACTTCAGCAACAAGATGGGTGTCAAATACTCAATTCCTGAGAATGCTGAGGTCATTTCCTCAATCGGTGTTGCTCTTGCAATGGTCAGAGATGTTGTTGAGAGAATCATTCCGAGCCCGAGCAAGGAAGACATCAAGGCAATCAAGCAGGAAGCTACAAACAAGGCAATTGAGAGCGGTGCAACTCCAGAGAGTGTCGAGGTCCATGTTGAAATCGATCCTCAGACATCAAAGGTGACTGCAATCGCAACAGGTGCAACAGAAGTCAAGACAGCGGATCTTCAGAGCGAATGCACTGAAGAAGAGGCAAAGGAGCTTGCTGCTGAAGACATGCGCCTGACAGTTGATAAGGTTGAGCTTCTTGCAAAGACAAAGTTCTTCTATGTATTTGGTGAAATAACATCAAACGGTCAGCCTGGTGCTATAAGAATCATAGACAAGAAGGGCTTTATCAAGGTACAGCGCGGAAGAGGCCAGTGTGTAATGGTCAAAGCAAAAGACTATATTGCATCAATGGAGAAACTCTGGGAGGATATGGCTGTTTACAGAACAGAGCTTATCCAGCGCCCTGATTATTACTTCTGCCTTGGTGCACGTCTGATGGACTTCAGCGCAACAGAGTTCTCCCAGCTCCAGCTTTTGACAGACCTCGAGGTCTCTGACATGAACGATGATGATGAAATCATCATGGTTGCAGCAAACGTAAAGCAGAGCTGATGGACATAAAAAATACTCTCAATCACCTTAAAGGTGTATCTGATGCAGCGTGGGGACTCTATGCGTTCTCACGCGATGTCCTTAAGGATAAGGTTGGCCTGAGCGATCAGGTCAGCCTTTCTTTAGCGGCCATTGAAGACGCTGAAATGCAGGCTAGAAAGATAAGAGAGTCTGTCTCTTCTGACCCTTGGGAGATTGCCCAGAGTTTCTCTCTTTCTGTCACGAAATCCGATAACGAGATGGGCCGCAATGGTCTCCTTTTCGCGCTTTTCACTCCTCCAGATAAAATCGAGATAATGAATGAGCCACTTGACAGGATATTTAGTGATGAATATCTTTCATCTGCTTTTGACAGAAAAAGTCTTGAGTCCCTGATTCTCTCGCATGAGCTTTTCCATTTTGTGGAAGAAAAGGACAGCCAGATATTCTCCCGTAAGACAAAGGTCACAAATTTCCGTTTTTTTCGTTTTGAGACAAAGAGCACTTTAAGATGCCTTTCTGAGCTTGAAGCGATGTATTTTGCAAAATTCCTTACCGGATTTGAATATTCTCCGTACATCCTGGATATAATTGCGTACTATAACTACCAGGAAGATGTTGCGGAAAAGCTTTTTAATGAGATAACAGGTTACGAGGAAATTCTTAAAAATCTCTCCATATGATAAAATCTATGGAGAGGTGAACTATGAAAAGAATTCTTGATTTGATGCCTTCTGAACTTATTTCATTAAGTGCAGAGGAGCTTTATTATGCGCTTTCTCAGGCAGAAGGAAGAACTCTTGCCTGTGAGACAATAGGCATTGCCATGCCGATGCTTGTTGATATTTCGAATGCGGAGCTTGCCGCATCTCTTGGTGCAGACCTCATAATCCTCAACATGTTCGATGTCGACAATCCTGAAATTCTTGGCCTTCCTGATACTCCAGCCTGTGATGTCATACGATGTGTGAAGAAGCTATCAGGACGTGCTGTTGGAGTAAATCTGGAGCCGGCAAAAGTAGGAGAGGATGATTCAATCTGGGCAATGAAGAAAGGCCGTGTTGCAAATGCAGAGAATGCACTGAAGCTTTTGCAGATGGGTGCTGATTTTATTGTAATTACAGGAAATCCCGGCAACGGAGTGAGAAATGAGGATATATCCGGTGCGATAAAGGAAATCAAGGATGCAGTGAAGAACAACATGCTCATTTTCAGCGGAAAGATGCATGCAAGCGGCATAATCGGAGAGGGCGGAGAGAATATTGTCAGCAAGGATGATATAAAAAGCTTTGTCTCTGCTGGTTCAGATGTTATTCTTCTTCCTGCACCATATACGGTTCCTGGAATAACTGGCGAATATATACGCTCTCTTGTAAGTTACACTCATTCACTTGGCAGACTTACGATGACAGCAATCGGGACAAGTCAGGAAGGAAGCGATGCTGATACGATTAAAAAGATTGCACTGGAGGCAAAAGCAACTGGTACAGACATCCATCACATCGGAGATTCTGGGTATATGGGCATGGCCCTTCCGGAGAATATATTCACATATTCAGTTGCAATACGCGGAGTGCGCCATACATACAGAAGAATGGCAGCAAGAGAAAGATGAAAAACGCCACCTGATGGTGGCGTCTAATCTTTTGCTACATATTAAGGAATGCCCTGTAGGCGTTGTATGCACACTCAACATCAAATGTGCTTGTAATCTCAAACGGAGCATGCATTGAGAGTACGCTCACTCCTGCATCGATTACCTGCATGCCATAGTATGCCATGAACTTTGCAATCGTTCCGCCTCCTCCTACATCGACCTTTGCCATGTCCGCCATCTGGTACTTTATTTTTTTCTCATCGAGAGTGTTTCTCAGTCTAGCAATGAGCTCGGCATTTGCATCAGATGCGCCGTTCTTGCCCCTGCTACCTGTGTACTTGTTGAATACGATTCCTCCTCCGAGTCTTGATGAGTTGTCCTCATCATATAGCTCTGCATTGAGCGGGTCGTATGCGCTGTTTACGTCGCTTGAGAGCATCACGGAGTTTTTAAGCGCTCTTCTTGCGGTGATTGCAGAATCCTTACCCATCCTCTCAAGGACCTCATACAGTGCATTCTCGAGCATCAGGGAATGCATTCCTGTTGCCCCGTCGCTGCCAATTTCTTCCTTGTCTGCAAGAATTGTGCAGCTTGTTCTTCTCACTTTCTTTTCTTCCAGCATTGCAGCTACGCTTGTGAATGCGCATACTCTGTCATCCTGGCCATATCCGAGGATCATGTCCTTCTTGAGTCCAAGATACTTTGCCCTTCCAGCTGGAACTACCTCAAGCTCTGCAGAAAGGAAATCATCTTCCTCAATCCCGTATCTGTCCTTGAGGATTGAAAGCACTTCCTTCTTGCCATTGTCTTTCTCATTCTCACTTCCCAGTGCTACTACAAGATCAAGACTTTCTCCAGGGATGAACTCAGCTGCGCTTTTCTTCATCTGCTCCTGGGCAATATGAGGAAGAATATCTGATATGGAGAATGTGAAATCATCATCTTCTTCTCCAAGGAGCACTGAAACATCCTCTCCGCTTTTCTTTATTACATGGCCGCGGAGTGAAAGCGGATGTGTTACCCACTGGTATTTCTTTATTCCTCCATAATAATGAGTATTGAGGTAAACAATTCCACCCTTTTCATAAAGAGGCTTCATCTTCAGATCAAGGCGCGGACTGTCAATGTGAGCTCCGAGGATGTTCATGCCGTTTTCAATCTCCTCGCTTCCGATGTTGAAAAGGATGAGGGCCTTTTTATAGACATTGCAGTAGACTTTGTCTCCTTCTTTGAGGCTTTCAGTCTCTTCAATGTTCTTGTAACCCATCTCTTCTGCCATTTTTATTGTGCTTTCGACGCACTCTCTCTCAGTCTTGTTTCTGCTGATATAGTCAATATACTTTCTGATGATATTGTCCATGGAAAATCTCCTTAAATTAAAACATTATAGATAATATAGCTTTTTTGCCTTATGATGGAAATATGATGAATGGCTGCAGAAACCGAGAAGAGAAAAGAGAAAGGCGGAGGAAAACACGCCAGGAAAAGAGAGAGAAAACGATCCAGGAGGTCAAGAGTGCTCCAGTGCTTTCTGCTGTCTATTTCTTTCTGCGTGTTGCTGTAATTGCAGTAATGTGCCTGCAGATTCTCAACGGGGATTACTACAACGTTGCAATGTGCGCACTGACGCTCATCCTCTTCACAATACCTTCAATTATAGAGAGAAGACTTAAAATAGATGTTCCAAACGTGCTTGAGGGCATAGTTCTGGTTTTCATATTCGCAGCAGAGATTCTTGGAGAGATAAATTCCTTCTATCTTAAATATACTTTCTGGGATACGGCTCTCCACACAACAACAGGATTCCTTTCTGCGGCTGTTGGATATTCTCTTGTTGATATTCTCAACAAGAACAGCAAGAACATCAATCTCTCGCCTTTCTATGTCGCCTTCTTCGCTTTCTGCTTTTCGATGACTGTTGCTGTGATGTGGGAATTCATAGAATTTTTCATGGATTATTTCTTCCTTACCGATATGCAGAAAGACACCATTTTGCATACAATAAGTACAGTTGAGCTTGATCCCACAAAATCAAACAGGGCTGTGGTCATTAGGAATATAACGGATGTTACAGTAAATGGCATGCCTCTTGGTCTTGGCGGATATCTTGACATTGGATTATATGATACAATGAAGGACATGGGTGTGACCTTCATCGGATCTCTGGTGTTTTCCATCTTCTGGGCACTCTATACGCTTGGAAAGATAAAGGGATGGTTTATTTTAAAGCTCATTCCAAAGAGGATGGAAGAAGAGAAGAAGGATGACCCGGAAAAATTGGGAGATGGAAAATGAAGAAGTTCTCTGCTTTTCTTTTGATTTTGCTTTTACCTGCACTGGTTTTCTCTGCGACATGGCACTGGGACAGTCAGTACAACAACATAAAGGGATTCAGATACCAGGCTGACGGAGAAGATGATGGATCCTGGATTTATGCATCCCCTGATACAAGGAGTGTAACGCTGTCTGACGATGTGGAGATCCTTTTTGTTCAGCAGACACTTGATGGAGTTACATGGAGCCCCTCAGGCTTTGCCCAGGCGGAAGCTGAAGAGGAAGAAAAACAGCAGGAGAGCATTGTGGTTGCTGATGATTCATCTGAGGAGATTACGACACGTCCTTTTGCTTTCTCCCTTGATTTTGCATTCGGAGCAGAAGTGACAGAAAGCCATTTCGCTCCCTCCCTCAATCTTTCTTTTGATTTCAAGAACATAATACGTTTTTCTAACGATGTGGCTGCATTCAATCTGAGACTCTCAGGAGGACTGACTCTTCTTACTCAGGATGAGCAGACCATATTTGACTATATTCAGAACGGTTCTTTCCTTTCATGGGCAAAATATGACAAGGTCGGCTATGGAGACCTTACATTCGCATTTGACCTGAAAATCGGATCAAATGACATATCTCTCGGCGTCGGAGCAGGATTTGCTGGCTACTCGGCAGAAAGCAAGAATAGTATGCTCAGTCTGTTTGATGTAAACGGAATATGCTTCTATCCGTATCTAGTTGCTTCTGCGACAGCAAAGCACTATCTGGGATCAGTGTTCTTCCTTGGAGTGCGCTATGATTTCCGTTATGCCTTCACCTCCGATTTTTTAAATGGTGAGATGAGTCATCTGGGTCTTCTGAATTTCGGATTTACCTTCTGAAACAAGGTCCTCACGGAAGTGAGGATTTTTTATTGCTGTTTTAAAGCAATAAATGTATGATTTTAACCATGTTGACACTTGAATCAGTATACCAGGCTGCGTTCGCACTGAAGAACGTGATAAGAAAGACGGACATGATCAGGGCACCGCGTATGTTCCCTGATAAGGAAATATACTTGAAGACGGAGAATCTTCAGATAACAGGCTCATTCAAGGTACGTGGAGCATATTACAAGATGAGCAGGCTCACTGCGGAGCAGAAGAAGAAAGGTGTTGTTGCCTGCAGCGCCGGCAATCATGCCCAGGGAGTTGCTCTTGCAGCAAGTCATCAGAACATCGATGCCCTTATATGCATTCCGGAAGGAGCACCTATTTCCAAGGTCGAGGCGACAAAGAACTACGGGGCAAGGGTTGAGCTTGTGAAGGGCGTTTATGACGATGCGTATTTAAGAGCCCTTGAAATAGAGAAGGAGACAGGCAAGGTCATGATTCATCCATTCAATGATGATGATGTGATGGCCGGTCAGGGAACAATCGGGCTTGAAATCCTTGATCAGCTTCCAGATGTGGATGCTGTTATTGTCCCTGTTGGCGGCGGCGGCCTCATAAGCGGTCTTGCATACACACTGAAGGCACTCAAGCCTGAGGTGAAGATTTACGGGGTGCAGGCCAGCGGGGCTGCAAGCATGTATAAAAGCCGTTTGTCTCACAAAATTGAGACTCTTGAGAAAGTAAGCACAATAAGTGACGGCATTGCTGTAAAGGAGCCTGGAGATCTTACATTCAGCTATACAGAAAAATATGTTGATGAGATTGCAACAGTGACAGACGATGAGGTTGCATGCGCAATCCTTGACCTTATGGAGAAACAGAAACTAGTTGCAGAGGGTGCAGGCGCAGTCTCTGTTGCCGCTGCAATGTTCAATAAATTTGACCTTGAGGGAAAGAAAGTCTGCTGCCTTGTCAGCGGTGGAAACATTGATGTGACAATCCTCTCCAGAGTCATCAACCGTGCTCTGCTCAGAGAGGGGAGATATGCTGATATTACTGTGGCTCTGCCGGATAAACCAGGACAGCTTGTTGCTGTTGCATCAATAATTGCCCAGCAGGGAGCAAATGTGACAGGAGTTTATCATGAAAGGGGAGGAAGCGACACGGATTTAAAGAGCTGCACGCTTCGTGTGACTATAGAGACAAGGGATTTTGCCCATGTCGCTGATATAAAGAAAGCACTCATTGACAAAGGCTACAATATTGTATCGGAGCTGGTATGACAAAGTATTTCTTCCTTGATGTCGACGGGACATTGCTTCCATTTGGAAAGAGTGTTCCTGATTCTGCTGTCTATGCAATAAAGGCGGCACAGGCTCTTGGATCGCTCTTCTTCATCGCAAGCGGCAGGAGCCTTGCAGAACTTCCGCGCTTTGAGCGTATCGAATTTGACGGCCTGGTATGCTCAGCAGGAGCTACAGTTGTTGTTGAAGGAAAGAAGATCGCTGATGATTATCTTCCTCAAAACGAGTTCAAGATGCTCAATGAATATCTTGCATCCCATGGGCTGTATACCCTTATTCAGGCAGAAGAGGGCACATACATGAGCGCAAAGGCCACTGAGATATTCAAGGAATATCTGATTAAGTATGTAGGACGCCTTGTTGATTTAAATGGCCTGATTGTGAGTGAGTCTCTTCCTGAGAATGTAAGGGTCAAGAAACTTCTTTTCATCTCAGAAGAGTCAGGATGGGGTGTTGAGAATGTGAGAAGGGATATTTCCTCTTCTTTTTCTGTTGTAAACAACACAGTGGGCCTTCCTGAGAATCTTATGGCAGAGATTGTAAGAAGCGATATCTCAAAGGCAACAGGAATAGAGAAGATTCTTTCATATTACGGTGCAGATAAAAAGGATGCAGTTGCAATCGGGGATGGATCGAACGACATCGAGATGGTTGAGTATGCAGGGCTTGGCATAGCGATGGGCAATGCCAGTGCTGATTTGAAGAGCAGGGCTGACTGGATAACAGGCGATGTCGAGCAGGACGGACTTAAGGAAGCGATAATGTATGCATTGAGGAGCTGGCTTTGAGTGAAGAGATAAGGAAAAAAGCTGAATACAGAAGCAGTCTCCGCAGTAAGACCCTAATAAAGAAAGCTCTTTTAAAGCTGATGAAGGAGAAGAGCTTTGACTCAATCACGATTGCAGAGATTGTAAAGAAGGCTGATATAAACAGAGGTACTTTTTATGCTCACTTCCACAGCACGAGGGAAGTGCTTGAGAAGATTCAGGATGACATGATCCATGAAATCATGACAATTCTGGAAAAATACAGTGCGGACTTCATCTTTGAGAATCCTCGACCGGTTTTTCAGGCAATCACGGACTATCTCGCTTCTGATATTGAATATGCAAGGCTCCTTTTCCAGGTCAGCGGGTTTGCAGAGTATATCGGCAACCACAAGAGTGCGATATTCTCATTCTTTCTGCACAGCACCTATGGCAGGCGCTTTATAAGAGATGGAAGAGAGAAGGAGTTTATCCTGGTTGTTGATTTCTGGATGAGCGCGATAATAGATGTCTATTATGATGCGGTTCTGGAGCGTGTTCCTTTCTCTATCTACGAGCTTCCTTCCTTATGCTGCGGTATTGCAGATTTCACTCGGCTTACCTGGTTTGAAAAGCTGCTTTCCTTAGATAATGCAGCAGCAGAACCGGAAAAGCATAATTGAACAGCAGCATTCTATGATGCTGGAGGGAATACCGTATGAGCTGCGCTGTGATGAGTAATATGTGTTCCTTTGGTCAAAGCGGTTCATATACATCCTGTATTCAGCATTATCCGGATCCATCTCACATGCCTTTTTCAAATCTGCATAGCTTTCATATGAGTTTCCTGTGTTTCTCTTTGCCATAGCGGATATGAAATACCATTCGGCAGTCCTTTGATCGCTGGGAAATCTGTTGAGCTCGCTCAAGCAGCGTCCGAACTGACGGGAATTGAAAAGCACCTTTGCCCTCTCAAGGCTTGGCCCGCTTCCATAACGGGCTGAGAATTCATCTTCATTGAAAGCAGAGGATGAGTAGGAAGAATATCCGCTGTTGTAATACCAGTAAAACGGATTTTCTCTTTCTGTTGAGGATGATGAGGATGAAGAAGAGGATGAATATGATTTCTTGTTTATGAGCACATCATATGCTTCATTTACCTTCTTCATCATTGCCTCGGCCTCTTTTGAATTCCCGTTCAAATCCGGATGATATTTCCTGGCCATCTTCTTGTATGCTTTCTTTATCTCATCTTCGCTTGCCCCCGGCTTGATGCCAAGGATGCTGTACGGATCATCTGTCATTCTTTTTTACCCTGTCATAGTTCTTCCACATGCCTGAGTATATAATATTTCTCAATATGTTTATATTCTCATCGAGGGGAAGGCGTTCAAAGTATTCTGCGCTGGAAGCAGCCGCATCAAGCAGCATGTCCAGAATAACATCCTCACTCTCATCTTTTAGTGGATTGAAGAGTCCTTTTTTCTCATCGCTTTTTCTGTCCTCATATGCATCCATTATGTATATAAAGCGTGCAAGTGAGGATCCGAGTAAACGGAGTGTGTCCGCAAAGAAATCATTCTCATCATAGACGAACATCTCTCTGAGAGCTGCAGAGAATGCAAGGGAGAGCTTGTTTGTATTCTTTTCCACTTCCTTCTCCATTCTGTTGAGAATTTTCATGTTTTCCTCAAAAGATGAGAACTGACGCTCATAGCTTTTCCTGATCTGGGGCATTATTTTCTCAGCCTTTTCAAAAAAAGAGCTCTTTTTCCCTTCATCAGCTTCGTCATCAAGGGCTTTGAAATACATCAGGATTATCTGCATTGCAGATGCATATTCAGTGTACCTGTTGCTTATGTATGCATGCTCTTTTACTGGACGGAACATGCATTTTTCTTTTCCTTCATTTGCCGGCTCATCATATAAATCAGATAAAAGTAGAGCAAGAAAGACCGCATCGTATGAAAGTGCATGCGTGGCAAAGCCTCCATATCTCTTCAAATCATGGCAGAGCCCGCAGTAATACTTTTTGTATGTCTCGATATCTTTCTCTTTAAGCTTGTTCCTGACTGGTGTGATATAGCCGAACATATCATGTTTTCCTTATTATCTGATGCCCGCATTTAGGACACTTTATCTTGATTTTCCCCTTTCCCTTTGGAACGCGGAGCTTTGTCTTGCACTCTGGACAGTGGAAGTAGCGGTAAGGGGATGGGGTGAAGAATGCGGTGAATTTGTCATTTTCGTATCTTCTTTTTCCGACGTTCGTGCTAAGAATCCTGAAGACAGCATAGGAAGCTGATGCGATGCCAAGAGAAGCAGGAATAAAGCGGAAAGCATTGTCAATCAGGCTCGATGTGAGAATGAGAAGTACTATTGCAAGAATTATTGCAATGAATGCTATGTTATCAAGACCGTTTCTGTTCTGCATATTATTAATATAATGCGAGAAAGGAAAAAGAAAATATTTTCATGTGTATTTGAAGTGTATATTCCCTTTATTTTCAAAAAAAACTGAAATATGCATAAAACTGCATAAAAAAAGAATAAAAATTTATATTTTCTTTGATTTGGGTCTGGAAATTCTTAAAATTGAGTTTTATTATGCTTTACATAATTGAAAACGGAGGAGAATAAATGAAGAAAATTGTTTTGACAATGTTGCTCGTTTTCCTTGCTGTATTCGCATTCACATCCTGTTCAAAGGATGATGCAGGCTCAGTCACAGTCACTGAGGCGGCTCCGGTTGTGGAGACAGCAGAGAAAGCAGAAGTTGCTGAAGAAACAAAAGACGTTCCTGAGACATTCCATATCGGTATCGTCACAGGTACAGTTTCTCAGTCTGAGGATGACCTCAGAGGAGCTGAGCAGCTTATAAAGGAATATGGATCTGTTGATGAGGGCGGAATGATCCAGCACCTCACATATCCTGACAACTTCATGGAAGAGCAGGAGACAACAATCAGCGTTATCGCAGGGCTTGCAGACGATCCTCTGATGAAGGCTGTCATCGTCAACCAGGCTGTTCCTGGAACAACAGAGGCATTCAGAAGAATCAAGGAAGTCAGACCTGACATCCTTTGTATCGCTGGAGAGGCACACGAGGATCCGGGCGTAATCGCATCTGCTGCTGACCTTGTATGTAACAACGACTTTGTATCACGTGGATATCTTATCATCCATACAGCTCATGAGCTTGGATGCGACACATTTGTCCACATCTCATTCCCGCGTCACCTTGCTATGGAGACAATGGCAAGAAGAAGAGCAATCATGATGGCTGCTTGTGAAGAGCTTGGAATGACATTCGTAGATATCTCTGCTCCAGACCCGACAAGCGATGTCGGTATTGCTGGTGCACAGCAGTACATTCTCGAGAACACAAAGAACTGGATTGAGGAGTACGGTGAGAACACAGCATTCTTCTGTACAAACGATGCACATACAGAACCTCTTCTCAGCCAGCTTATGGAATACGGCGGATACTTCATCGAAGCTGACCTTCCTTCCCCTCTCATGGGCTATCCTGGAGCACTCGGAATCGATGTAAGTGATGTTGCTGGAGACTTCCCTGCAATCCTTGCAAGAGTTGAGGATGCTGTTGCAGAGCGCGGTGGTGCTGGCAGATTCGGAACATGGGCATTCAGCTATGGCTATACTGTATCTGCAGGACTTGGAACACATGCTATCAACGTAATTGAAGGAAAGAGCGAGATTACTGACAGAGATGACATTATGTCTGCATACGCAAAATACTCACCAGGTGCAGAGTGGGGCGGAAGCAACTATGTCAACGTTGACACAGGTGTTGGTCTGAGGAACTACTTCCTCACATATCAGGATACATACATCATGGGCAAGGGTTACATGCATGTAACTGACCTTGAGGTTCCTGAGAAGTACTTCACACTCAAGTAAAAAGAGTTTTATAAAAACCCGGGGGAGGAAAGTTTCTCCCCCTTTTATTCCATAAAAAGGAAAGGACTATGGGAAACAATTCGGTACCCCTTCTTGAAATGAGGGGGATAAGCAAAGAATTTTCAGGCAACAAGGTTCTTACAGATATCAATTTCTCGCTTTACCCGGGAGAAATTCTGGGCCTTGTCGGAGAAAACGGAGCTGGAAAGAGCACTCTGATGAAAATTCTTTTTGGCATGGATGAAATCAGAAACACCGGAGGATACGGTGGAGATATCCTGATTGACGGGGAAAAGGTCACTTTTTCCTCATCAGAGGATGCCATCAAGGCAGGAATCGGAATGGTTCATCAGGAGTTCTCATTGATCCCGGATTTCACAGTCGGGGAGAATATCCTTTTAAACAGAGAACCGGAAAGATACAGTGTCATAAGCGAGGTCTTCGGAAAGAGACTGAATACTGTGGACACTAAGGAAATACAGAAAAGAGCGCTCAAGGCCATAGAGCGTCTTGGAGTCGAGCTTGATCCTTCAAAGAGGATTTCTTCTCTTCCTGTCGGCTATAAACAGTTTACTGAAATCGCAAGGGAGCTCAGCAAGGAAGATGACAAGAGGAATGAGGGAGAAAAGGGCATGAGGCTCCTTGTTCTTGATGAGCCAACTGCAGTCTTGTCAGAACATGAGGCCGTTGCACTTTTAAAGGCCATGAAGAACCTTTCTGCTGCAGGAATAGCAATAATATTCATCTCTCACCGTCTGCAGGAGATAATCGACGTATGTGACTCGATAATGGTCATGAGGGATGGCCTTATAATCCGCCATGTGGATAAAAAAGAAGCTGATGTTCAGAAGATTGCTTCATGGATGGTCGGACGAAAGGTTGAGGAAAAGGCTGGAAATGAAAGGAAAAAAAGAGATATTTCAGATGAGATTATCCTGAGTGTTGAGAATCTCAAGGTGGAAATGAGCGGGGAAATGGTCAGGAATGCCACATTCTCTGTCAGAAAAGGTGAGATTTTCGGTCTTGGGGGTCTTGCCGGTCAGGGCAAGATTGGAATCCCGAATGGAATAATGGGCCTAAATCTTTCTTCCGGAAGTGTGAAATTCAAAGGTCAGGAGATAAAGCTAAACAACCCGGCCCTTGCGCTTAAGAACAAGATGGCATTCGTCTCTGAGGACAGAAGGGGTGTAGGACTTCTTTTAGATGAATCACTTGAATGGAATGTCTCTTTCTCAGCAATGCAGGTAAATGACAATTTCTTGAAGAAAATCGGATTCATAAAGTTCCGTGACCAGAAAGCCATTGAGGATGTCACGAATGAATATATTGACCTTTTGAAGATCAAATGCACATCCTCGAAGCAGAAGGCACGTCAGCTTTCAGGAGGAAACCAGCAGAAAGTGTGTCTTGCAAAGGCATTCGCGCTTTCTCCTGAACTGCTTTTCGTTTCCGAGCCTACAAGGGGAATAGATGTCGGAGCCAAGGCACTGGTCCTTGATGCCCTCAGGCGCTATAACGAGGAAAACGGAACAACAATCGTGATGATATCAAGTGAGCTGGAAGAGCTCAGAAGCATATGCGACAGAATCGCAATCGTGCATGACGGAGAGATTGCTGGAACTCTGGATGCATCTTCTGCAAGCGAGGAATTCGGTCTGCTCATGCTTGGAAATGTAAAGGAGGCCATGTGATGGATATAAAGGAAAGAGTTCAGAGCCTTGTGAAATCATTCGGGCTGCCGAGACTTATTATCGCAATCTTCCTCCTGCTTCTGTTCATTATTGCACCATTTGCGAATGTGAATGTCGGTGCAGGACTTGCCAATGTGTTTACAAGATTCGGCATGAATGCAGTTCTTGTTCTTGCAATGGTGCCGATGATCCACTCCGGATGCGGCCTTAATTTCGGACTTCCGCTTGGAATTATATCAGGACTGCTCGGCGCTACAATGTCAATCGAGTTCGGATTCACAGGAATTTCAAGCTTCATCATGGCTATCCTGATATCCACTCCTTTTGCTCTTGTGCTTGGAGCTGGGTATGGAGGACTTTTAAACCGCGTTAAGGGCGGTGAGATGATGATTGCAACATATGTAGGATTCTCATCCGTTGCATTCATGTGCATAATGTGGCTGCTTCTGCCTTATGACTCTCCGAACATGGTCTGGGGCTATGCAGGAACAGGACTCAGGACTACTATCTCTGTTGCCGGTTATTATGGCGGACTTCTTGATAATTTCCTGAGAATACAGATCGGGCACTTTGCAATACCGACAGGAACAATACTGTTCTTTGCCCTTCTTGCATTCCTGATGTGGCTGTTTTTGAGGACAAAGACAGGAACAGCGATGACAGCTGTGGGGTCAAATCCGGTGTTTGCAAAGGCAAGCGGAGTAAGCATCGACCGTCTGAGAATGCTTTCTGTTGTTCTCTCCACATGGCTCGGTGCTGTCGGAATAATCATGTATGAGCAGTCATATGGATTCATACAGCTTTATATGGGACCGTTCAATATGGCCCTTCCTGCCGTAAGTGCAATCCTTCTTGGAGGCGCAAGCGTCAACAAGGCATCTATTGCGAACGTCATTATAGGAACCCTTCTTTTCCAGGGAATCCTTACTATGACTCCAAGCGTGATGAACGGACTTATACAGATGGACGTATCGGAAGTTATAAGAATCATAGTCTCAAACGGTATGATTCTGTATGCTCTTACAAGAAAGCAGGAGGCAACAAGATGAAGAACACTTTTAAGACAAATCTGTCTCCGCGCGAGATGATAATAAACAACCTTGTTCCAATCATCTTTGTTGGAATATGTATATTCGGAATCCCTCTTTCAGGGTACTCCGGCACATATCTTTTGAATGAGATTCTCTCAAGACTTGGAAGGAATGCATTCCTTGTCCTTTCCCTCCTCATTCCTGTAATGGCCGGAATGGGACTGAACTTCGGCATGACACTCGGTGCGATGGCTGGACAGATTGGACTCATATTCGTCTCTGACTGGTCCATTGTAGGCATACCGGGCATGGTTCTTGCCGCAATAATATCAACTCCGATTTCAGTACTTCTTGGCTGGGTATGCGGAAATATCCTGAACAGGGCAAAGGGAAGGGAGATGGTCACAAGCTACATCATCGGATTCTTCATGAACGGTGTTTATCAGCTTGTTGTGCTCTATTTCATGGGTGCCATAATTCCTATCTCCTCAAGCGAGCTCATACTTCCAAGAGGATATGGAATAAGGAACACAGTCAATCTTGAGAGCATGAGAAAGAGCCTTGACAACCTTATTCCTGTACGCATATTCGGAGCAAGTGTCCCTGTTGCGACACTGCTTCTTGTAGCTCTTTTCTGCCTGATAATAATCTGGTTCAGAAAGACAAAGCTCGGGCAGGACATGAGGGCAGTCGGCCAGGATATGGAAGTTGCACGTCAGGCAGGCATAAAGGTCGAGAGGACAAGAGTGCTTTCAATCATACTCTCGACAGTCTTCGCTGGCTATGGCATGATCATCTACCTTCAGAACATCGGAACGCTGAACACATACAACAGCCACTCCCAGATTGGAATGTTCTCCATTGCAGCCCTTCTGGTAGGAGGTGCAAGTGTCGACAAGGCGAATATAAAGAACGTGTTTTTAGGAATAATACTGTTCCACCTCATGTTCACAATTGCTCCGACTGTCGGCAGAAACCTCATCGGAGAGGCACAGCTTGGAGAATACTTCAGGGTATTCGTAAGCTATGGAGTAATATCACTTTCACTTGTTCTCTATGAGATGAGAAAGAGAAGGGCAGAAAGAAAGGCACTGGAGGCAGCAGCATGAAGATACATTTTAAAAGAAGTTTTTTCATACGTCTTGCCGTAATTGTTATAGTCCTTGCCATTGCTGTAACAATGTTCTTCATAGGCAAGGAGCACACTGTGCTGATAGACAACCAGAGCAGAAACGGGCATAAGGCTCTTGATTACTTTGAGTTCTCAGTAGACGGCTCGCCGATGCTTGACATGGCTCCGATGATGAGGGAGCTTGTCAATGTCACAGGACAGAAGCATCAGGTGAAGCTGCAATATGAGAATGAGGACGGAAAAATGATGGCGGTGGCCTTTGAGATTACGATTCCTCTGATGCAGGATATGGTCCTGCTGTCTGTTCCGACTTTCATGGCGGACATGAGCCAGAGCCAGAGTGTTTGGCTGGAGCCGTATGAAGTTGCTCCTTCAGCTCCGACAGAGGCGGACAATACAGTCATTCTCGATGACATGGCATCATTTTCATCATTATGATTTAGCAAAGGCTCTCAATTTCGAGGGCCTTTTCTGTTAGAATCATGCTATGAGGCTTTTTACGGCAATAACTTTTTCAACAGAGACAAGGGAATGTATATATGGAATATCAGAAAGCATGATGAACAGCTTTCCACGTATGCACATTGAGAAAAAGGAAAATCTTCATCTGACTCTTTCATTCATCGGAGAAGTTGAGCCTTCTTCTCTTGATAAGGTCATAGAGGCTCTGGATTCTGTCAGTTTTTCTCCGTTTATGATAAAAATGAAAGACATATCTTTCTTCAGCAGGAAAGGAGGAAGGATATATTATATGTGTGTAGAAAGAAATGACGGGCTTCTTACCCTTCAGAGATCTCAGAAAAAAGCACTCCTTGATATTGGCTTAAAGCTTGAAGAAAGAAAATACAGACCCCATGTCACGCTTTCAAGGAGAGCTGGTGAGGATATTCCTGCAGCATCGACAGAGCGTATTGCTGAGAGTGTATCTTCATTTTCCCTGATGCTTTCAGAGCGTGGAGAAAGAGGGATGATCTATACACCTATATTTATAAAAAAAGCGGAGGAATGAGATGCTTATATATTCACACAGAGGATATTCAGGCAGATATCCTGAAAACACGATGCTTGCATTCAGAAAGGCAGTGGAGGCTGGAACTGATGCCATCGAGCTGGATGTGCATCTTTCAAAGGACAGTCATGTCATGATAATCCATGATGAATCACTTGAAAGGACTGCGGGTGTTTCTTCATTTGTTTTTGAGAAAACAAGGAGCGAGCTTGAGAGCATAAGTGCAGGAAAGACGCAGAACGAGATTTATGGCTTTACCCCTATCCCGTCTTTTGAGGAGTATCTTGAATACATAAGAAACACTGATGTGATAACAAACATAGAACTCAAGACAGCTCCTGTTTATTATCCAGGCATTGAAGAGAAGGTGTTTAGGATGGTTGAGGATGCAGGCTGCTCAGATAAGGTCATATACTCATCATTCAACTGGCTGTCTGTTATGAGAATGAAGCAGATAGACCCTTCTGTAAAGGCAGGTCTTCTCTTTGAGAGCCTGAAACTGCATAACATTGCGCCTCTAATTAAAGACACGGGCTTTGATGCATATCATCCGGATTTCCGTTTAGTTGATGAGAAAACAGCATCAGAGCTCAGAAAAAACGGCGTTGCTCTCAATGTATGGACTGTGAATGAAGAAGAGGACATTAAGAGGATGATTTCTCTTCAGGTTGACGGAATAATAACAAACTATCCTGACAGGGTTTTGTCCCATATGGAAAATCAGTCATGAAATCCTGTATATTTGAATAGCTAATCTTAATTTGTTGGAGAAAACTGATGAAACCGTATCTTAGCGATACTGAAAATGTTCTTTCCTCTCTTTCCACTAGCGCAAATGGACTAGGAAAGGAAGAGGCAAAGGCAAGACTTGAAAAATACGGGCCTAACAAGCTCAAAGAAGGCAAGAAAGAAAGCATCATAAAGAAATTCTTTTCTGAGCTGACAGAGCCGATGCTCATCATCCTCATGATAGCGGCTGTTCTATCTGTCGTCACAAGTGCAATACAGGGAGAAGTTGAATACACTGATGCAATCATAATTCTTGTGGTTGTTCTTCTCAATGCCGTTTTAGGTGTTGTCCAGGAGGCAAAGGCAGAGGCCGCAATCGAGGCGCTGCAGAATATGTCGAAGGCTCAGAGCAAGGTAATAAGGGATGGCTTCATGCACCCAGTTGAAAGCGATGAGCTTGTTCCTGGAGACATAGTGGTTCTGGAAGCAGGAGACAGCGTGCCTGCAGATGGAAGAATACTTGAGGCTGCATCGCTGAAAGTCGAGGAGGCTGCTCTTACAGGAGAGTCTGTTCCATCTGAAAAGCATACAGATACCCTTAAGGCAGGAGAAAACGGAGATGTCCCTCTTGGAGACAGGTCAAACATGGTATATATGGGCTCCACTGTCGTATACGGCAGGGCAAAGGCTGTAATCACAGATACTGCCATGAATACCGAGATGGGAAAGATTGCATCCGCCCTTGATTCTGCTCAGAAGGAGGAGACTCCGCTTCAGATAAAGCTCAATCAGCTTTCAAAGATACTGACATATCTGGTGCTTGGAATCTGTGTCGTTATATTTGTCATTGATTTTATCAGAATGGCAATTATGGGCAGCGTAGGAATTTCCGGTATCCTCGATACCTTCATGATAGCAATATCGCTTGCTGTTGCTGCAATTCCTGAAGGGCTTGCGGCTGTTGTTACAATCGTTCTTTCAATCGGAGTGACCAAGATGAGCCGAAACAAGGCCATAATCCGCAAGCTGACAGCAGTTGAGACCCTGGGCTGTACGCAGATAATATGCTCAGATAAGACAGGTACCCTTACTCAGAATAAGATGACTGTTGTAGATTATTATTCTCCGGACAAGGCTCTCATTGCAAAGGCTATGGCACTCTGTTCTGATAGCAGTCTTGATGAGAACAACAATGCGGCAGGAGAGCCCACAGAGTGTGCTCTTGTCAATTTTGCCTATAAAGAGGGAATCAACAAGAATGAAATAGAAAAGACCAGTGAGAAGAGAATCGGGGAGGCTCCGTTTGATTCAGTAAGAAAGCTCATGAGCACCGTTCATATGACAGAAAACGGAATCATCCAGTATACAAAGGGTGCTCCTGATGAACTGCTGAAAAAATGCACAAAGATTCTCACTTCTGATGGAAGCATCAGAGAAATCACTGATGAGGATAAGAAAGAGATTCTTGAGAAGAACAAGGAATTTGCAGATAAGGCTCTCAGAGTTCTCGCAGCTGCAGAGCGGTCATGGGATGAGGAGCCTGAGTACAGTGCAGCTATACTTGAGAAAGATCTTGTATTTGTCGGGCTTGTCGGCATGATCGATCCGGTGCGTCCTGAAGTCAAGAGTGCAATTGAGGAGTGCCGCAAGGCAGGAATCCGCCCTGTGATGATCACAGGAGACCATAAGGATACAGCAGTTGCAATTGCAAAGGAGCTTGGAATCATAACTGATGCATCACAGACAATAACTGGCAGTGAGCTCAATAATATCTCTGATGAGGATCTGGATGGCGGCCTGATTACAAAATACAGTGTCTATGCCCGTGTCCAGCCAGAGCATAAGGTCAGGATAGTCAATGCATGGAAGAAGCAGAGCAAGGTCGTTGCGATGACAGGGGACGGCGTAAATGATGCACCTTCCATCAAGAATGCAGATATCGGAGTTGGAATGGGAATCACGGGAACTGATGTCACAAAGAATGTTGCTGACATGGTCCTGGCTGATGACAACTTTGCAACCATCGTAAGTGCGGTAGCAGAAGGAAGAAGGATTTATGACAATATCAGGAAAGCAATCCAGTTCCTGCTGGGCTCAAACTTTGCAGAAGTCCTCTCAATCTTCGTAGCATCGCTTTTAGGTTTTACAATTCTGAAGCCCAGCCACCTGTTATGGATCAACCTGATTACGGACAGCTTCCCTGCAATAGGACTGGGAATGGAAGCAGGAGAGAAGGATCTCATGAGCCGTCCTCCTCGCGACAAGAATGAAGGAGTATTTGCCAACAGTCTCGGCTTCAATGCCATTTTCCAAGGCTGTGCATGCGCTCTGATTACTCTTATTGCATATTTTGTAGGCGAGTATATTGAAAACGGTGTGTTCAGGATTGCAAACTCATCTGATGGAATGACAATGGCCTTTTTGACTCTTTCAATGGCAGAGATGATTCATTCATTCAACATGAGGAGCATGAAAGACAGCATATTCACGCTCAAGGGACACAATAAATTCCTCTATGCCTCACTTGTAGGAGCATTTGTGCTAACTGTTCTGGTTCTCTATGTTCCTTTCCTTAACAGCGTGTTCGGCTTCGAACATATATCGCTGTTTGAATTCTTCATCTCGCTTCTTCTTGCAGCATGTATCGTACCGATTGTAGAGATACAGAAGCTTGTGCAGCGAAGAATGAAAAAAGCATGATTTAATGCCTGCCCGCGTGGCAGGCTTTTTTTCTGATGATCTTGTTAATTATCAGACAAGCTGCTACATTTTTCCTATGAAGACGAGAGATGTCAGGTTTGTCTTGAACAATCAGAAGAAAAGCAGAAGCGTGCTTTCCGAGATTGAATCAAGGCTTTCTGAATGCAAATACTACATTTTCTCTGTTGCTTTCATCACTTCCGGCGGGCTTGCTCCTTTAAAGCTTATTTTGAAAGAGCTTGATGAGAAAGGAATCTGCGGAAAGATTCTTACAACAGATTATCAGCTGATGACCGAACCAGCTGCCCTTAAAGACCTTCTCAGACTTAAAAATCTTGAAGTGCGTCTTTTCAAGAGCAATGAAGAAAAAAGAGCTGGCTTCCATACAAAGGGCTATCTCTTTTCTTCTGAAAAGAATATGAGCCTTCTTATAGGATCGTCGAATCTCACCCAGTATGCGCTTAAGACAAACATGGAATGGAATTTAGAGTACAGCGCAGAAAAAGCAGATCCACTTTTTGATGAAGTTCTTAATGAGTTTAATTATCTTTGGGAATCATCGGTTGATGTCTCATCATATCTTGATACCTATAAGAGAATATATGAGGAGAACAGGAAAGCCCTTAAAAGGCAGAAGCTGGATAATGAAAAGCCTATAAAGCCAAACATTATGCAGCTGGAGTTCATTGAGAATGTCAAGAGAATAATTGAAGGGGGATCTGACAGAGCTCTTCTGATTTCTGCAACAGGAACAGGAAAGACATATGCATCAGCTTTCTTTGCCCGGGATTTCAGTCCAAAGAGAATGCTCTTCATAGCCCATCGCTCCCGTCTCTTGTCTCAGGCGGTGAATGTTTTTGAAAAAGTTTTTGCAGAGCATGATACAGGAATACTTTCCGGGGAAAGCAAATGCTATTCATCACGCCTCCTTTTCTCAACTGTTCAGACGTTAAGCCAGAAGGAAGTTCTTGAGAAATTCAGTCCCTCTGATTTTGATCTGATAATAATAGATGAAGTCCATAAAGCGGCCGCATCTTCATATCAGAAGGTACTTGATTACTTTTCCCCTTCCTTCTTCCTTGGAATGACAGCAACTCCTGAAAGGACTGATGACAGTTCATCCATCTTCTCTTTGTTCAAATACAATATCGCACTTGAAATCCGCTTGCAGGATGCACTTGAGCAGAATCTCCTCTGTCCGTTCCATTATTATGCAATCGATGATCTGAAGATAAACGGAGAAACATATAAACAAAGGGATTTTGCCAGGCTTACAAGCCCAGAACGCATAAAGCATGTTCTTTCTCAGGCTGAGTATTATGGCTGCTCAGGTCCGCGCGTGAAGGGGCTTATATTTGTCAGTGACATAAGGGAAGGAAAGATTCTTGAGCAAACACTCAATGAAGATTATGCCCTCAAAGTGAAATTTCTCTGCTTCGAGAACAGCCAGAAGGAAAAGGATGATGCAATTGATGCACTGGAAGCTGATTCTGGCAATATGCTTGACTATATAATCACTGTTGATATTTTCAACGAGGGAGTTGACATTCCTTCAGTCAATCAGGTGATATTCCTCCGGCCGACAAAATCCTCCATAATCTTCATCCAGCAGCTGGGAAGGGGATTAAGGAAGATGGAGGGGAAAGAATATGTCGTGATTCTTGATTTCATTGCAAATGTTGACAATAACTATATGATTCCTCTGGCCTTGAACGGCAGCTCTTCTTTTTCAAAGGATGAAAGCAGAAGATACATGATGGAGGCAAACAGCATTATTCCAGGTCTTTCATCAGTTCATTTCTCCAGGCGTGCAAAGGAAGAGATCTTCCGCGCAATCAATACACATAATCTGTCAAAGAGAGAATGCAGGGATGCATATAGAAAGCTGAAAGAGAAGATAGGGCGTATACCTTCTCTCTTTGATTTCAAGAAGTATGGCACGATAGACCCCATGGTAATAATCACAAGAACAAGTGCCTCTAAAAGCCTCCTCTTCTCATCATGGTCTGAATTCATATGCTATTCTGATGATGAGTGCGGTCTTTCATTTCTTCCTGTTGAGGAAAAGTATTTTTCATTCATCTCTTCCTGGGTTCTCTCTTCAAAGAGGAAGGCAGAAGCAGAGTTCTTGCGCTCTCTTATTGAAAAGAAGTCAGTAAAGAAAGAGGATACAAGGCTTTTTGCATCTCTTTATTCTCTTTTCTCTCTTAGCTATTTAAGCGAGAGGGAAAGGGAAAAATATGATGGGATAAGCTTTTTTACAGATGATGGGATGTATATAAGCATATCTCCTCTGTTTGCTTCTCTTTTGGAAAGTAATGTATTCAGAAATGAAATTGAGATGTATATAAGGTTCTCCATTGCTCGAGTAAGTGAGCGCTATGACGAGTCAAGCACGTTCACTCTTTACAAGAAATATACAAGAAAGGATGTTTCAAGGCTTCTTAACTGGGAAAAGGACTCTACATCTACAATATATGGCTACACAGTCAAGGATGGAAGCTGCCCGATTTTCGTCACTCTTGAGAAAAAGAATGTCTCTTGTCAAACAAGCTATGAGGATGCATTTTATTCAGACGAGGCCTTCAGATGGTTCAGCCGCTCAAATCTGACTCTTGAGAGCTCTGAGATAAAGGCGATAAACTCATTCAGGAAAAACGGACTCAAAATGTATCTCTTTGCAAAGAAAAATGATGATTCAGACAGTGCAGAGCATTATTATCTTGGCCCAGTTGTGCCAGAGAGCTGGAAAGAAGAAAAAATGAGAAATGACAAAGGGGATGAAATTCCTGTGATAGAATACAGACTTAGAATGAAGGAGAGAGTCAAAGGGGAGCTCTTTGATTATTTGACACATGAAGAGTATTGAAGTTGTTGCTGCTGTGATTGTAAAAGACAATAAAGTGTTCTCCACCCAGCGTGGATATGGAGAGTTCAAGGACGGGTGGGAATTCCCGGGAGGCAAGATGGAAAAAGGCGAGAGAGCAGAAGATGCCCTTGTGCGCGAGATAAAAGAGGAGCTTGACAGCGTTATCTCAGTAAAAAGGCTTATAAAGACTGTTGAATATGATTATCCTCTTTTTCATATCAAGATGCACTGCTATCTCTGCTCTCTCATATCCGGCAATCTGTGCCTTAAAGAGCACGAGAGTGCAAGATTCCTTTCAAAGGATGAAATCAGGAGCGTTGACTGGCTTCCTGCTGACATCCTTGTCCTTGATGAGATTGAGAAGCTTCTTTAAAAGACTAGCTTTCTGTTGTTTTCCTTGAGGATCTCAACAGATTTAAGGAATCTTTCCTTCTCCTCCTCATTGAGCTTCAGCTCGACAATCTCTTTTGCTCCGTATCTGTTTATGATTGTCGGAACACTGATGTAGACATCAGAGACACCGTACTCTCCATCAAGATAAACTGAAATAGGATAGATGTGATTCTCATCCTGCAATATTGCCTTGAGGATTTTTGTTGTGGCTCCGGCAATGCCGTAAGATGTGTTCCCCTTTCTTGAAAGGATTTCCCATCCGCCGACTCTTGTCTCTTGAAGGATCTTGTTGTAAGGGTCATCTCCAAGACGATCCTTATTGTCCTTAATCACATTTTCAATGCTCTTTCCTCCAACAGTGGCTGTGCTCCATGATACGAATTCCGTATCGCCATGCTCTCCCATGACATATGCGTTCACGCTTCTTTGGTCGACATCTATTCTCTGCCCGATGTAGTATCTCAGTCTTGCTGTATCGAGCACTGTTCCGCTCCCGATTACCTGGTTCTTGGGAAGTCCTGAGAGCTTATATGTGTAATATGTCATTATATCCACAGGATTCGAGACAACAAGGAATATGCCGTCAAATCCGCTTTCCATCACTTCTGTGACAATGCTCTTTATAATAGCCATAGATTTATCGAGCATGAGAAGACGGTCATTGTCGCTCTTGCTCATAGGCGCACTTGCCGTGATTATCACGATGTCTGCATCAGAGCAGTCCTCATAAGATCCGCTCTTGATTCTGATGTTCCTGTTCATGAAGGAAATGGAATGACTGAGGTCAAGAACCTCCCCATATGCCTTTTCCTTGTTCAGGTCAATCATGACAAGCTCATCACAGAGCCCCTGGTTGACAATCGAATATGCTGTTGTCACTCCGACATTGCCGGCACCGGCTATGACCACTTTTGTTCTTTTTATTAACATATCTTTCTCCGCAGATAAGATAATCAATAATATGGCGAATGGAAAGAGCACACAGAAAATACATATTTTCCTTTCTTGCCGTATTCATTCTCTCTTGCGATATTGATTACACAGGATGAATTTTTATGCAGGAAATAAAAGACAATAACGAAGGAAAAAAACCAAAGAAATCAATACTCTATTATTACATAGTGGCTTTGATCATCATAATGCTCTTAAATGCATTTCTCGTTCCATCTATATCAAGAAACGGTGTTGTGGATGTAAGCTATACTGACTTTCTTTCGATGATTGAGAAAAATCAGGTGACGCAGGTTGCGTATGATGAGACAGAAAAGACATATACGTTCCTTGCAACGCCTGAGGGAGCCACGCGTTCAATCGTATTCCGCACAGGGGTATGGCCGGGGGATGGAGAAAGGCTTCTTGAACAGCTGAGAAATACAGAAGGGGTGCAGGTAGCCGCATCAATTCCGACTCAGGCAAACCCGATACTCTCATTCCTTCTTTCCTGGATACTCCCGATTGTTTTCATAATGATTATCGGAAACCTTATTTCACGCATGATGATGAAGAAGATGGGCGGATCTTTCGGCAACGCAATGCAGTTCGGCAAAAGCGGTGCGAAGATTTATGTTAAGGGCGAGGATCAGGCTGTAACATTTAAAGACGTTGCCGGCGAAGAAGAGGCAAAAGAAAGCCTGAAAGAAGTTGTATCCTTCCTTCACAACCCTGAAAAATACAGGGAAATCGGAGCTCGTCTTCCAAAGGGAATACTGCTTGTTGGCCCTCCGGGAACAGGCAAAACACTGCTTGCAAAAGCTGTTGCAGGAGAAGCACAGGTGCCTTTCTTCTCAATATCAGGAAGCGAGTTTGTCGAAATGTTTGTAGGAATGGGTGCCGCAAAGGTAAGAGACCTCTTCAAGCAGGCCAACGAGAAGGCTCCGTGCATCATTTTCATAGATGAGATTGATGCCATTGGAAAGAAGAGGGACACATCCGGATTTTCCTCAAACGATGAGAGGGAGCAGACTCTCAATCAGCTTCTTGCCGAGATGGATGGCTTTGACTCTGCAAAAGGAGTAGTCATGCTTGCTGCCACTAACCGCCCGGAAAGCCTTGATCCGGCTCTGCTCAGGCCAGGAAGATTTGACAGAAGGGTTCCTGTGGAGCTGCCTGATCTGGAAGGAAGAAAGGCCATACTGCAGGTGCATGCAAAAGATGTGAAGATGGAGCGAGATGTGGATCTTGAGAAGATTGCAAGGCTTACAAGCGGCGCAAGCGGAGCAGAGCTTGCGAACATAATAAATGAAGGAGCACTGCTTGCAATAAAGAGAGGACACAGCATTGTCACGCAATCAGATCTTGAAGAGAGCGTGGAGACAGTGATTGCAGGCGCCGAGAAGAAGAGCAGGGTAGTTCCTGAGAGAGAAAAGAAGATTGTCGCTTATCATGAGATAGGTCATGCTCTTGTTGCCGCAGTACAGACGGACAGCGCACCAGTGACAAAGATTACGATAATCCCGAGGGCCAACGGTGCACTCGGCTACACGATGCAGGTTGATGAGGGAGAAAAATTCCTCATGAGCAAGGCTGAGATACTGAACAAGATTGCAACTCTTACTGCAGGACGTGCTGCAGAAGAGATTGTTTTTGGAGAAGAGAATGCAACTACGGGTGCAAGCAATGATATCGAGACAGCGACCAAGCTTGCAAGGGCCATGATAACCCGCTATGGCATGTCTGATGAATTCGGAATGGTTGCACTTGAGAGTGTTAGAAATCAGTATCTTGGCGGCGATACTTCTCTTTTATGTGCAGATGACACCAGCAGCCGAATAGACGCACTTGTGTTTGATGTTGTCAAAAAAGCCCATGACAAAGCTGCAGGAATTCTTAATGAAAATAGAGAGCTTTTAGATGAGCTTGCATCCTATCTGCTTGAAAAGGAGACGATAACAGGGGATGAGTTCATGGAAATCCTCAAGAAAAAAGGAAAATAGGAAAAGATGAATCCAGAGCCGTGCGCTCTGGATTTCCCTTACTGCTCTTCATTTATTCCTTCAGCTCTTCCCATCCACTCAAGAGTAATTCCATCTTCCGGGTTGTATGCCTGACCCTTGAATTCATCTATTAGGGAGACAGCTTTTCCAGAAATACGCGATTCTTCTGCGGCAAATACCATCATGTGGCTGTCAATTGAGAGAGAAAGGGAAGAAGAGACATCTCCTTCTCCATTTACAGACATTATGAATTCCTTCATTATCTGCTCATCCCCTCCAAGGTGTCCGCTGGAAGATTTCTCAATTTTAATTTTCTCATATTCTTTATCATCAAAATTCTTGATCACAATCTCATCTGAGAGCATGTCTGCAAGAAGCTCACCGTTTGTAAAGAAGATGTGTATGCTTCTGTGATTTTCCTTTGAAAGCCCTATCATCTGGAAAGTGGCAGTCGCTCCGCTTTCAAATTCTATCAAAACACATTGGTGGTCCACCACATTGTTGTCTGAGTGAAAGACACACCTTCCATATGGGCCTATTTCAATCGCCTTCCTGATTTTCTCCTCATCCGGGTTGCTCTGAAGCACATTGCATGGCCACTGCCTGTTGTGCCTTATTCCTGTTTTCCTGTCTGTAATATAGATTTTCTCAGCATCAAAAGGACAGCTGTCCTTTACCTTGCATATAGTGCAGCGTTCAGCTGCTCCCTCCGGTGCATTCTCTCTTTTAAAGTACATCAGGGATCCGGAAGATGAGATGCGCTTTGCTTTCTCTCCTGTCAGATATCTTAGGATATCCATATCGTGGCATGATTTCTGCATAAGCATCGGGCTTGTGGTATTGTAATTCCTCCAGTTGCCTCGTACAAATGAGTGAGCCATATGCCAGTATCCTACAGCTTCTATTGCATCGATTGATACAACAGAGCCAAGACGCTTTGAATCAATTATCTCTTTTATTGTCCTGTAGAAACTGGTGTATCTGAGAACATGGCATACTGCAATCTTCTTGTCATATCCTCTTGCTTTATCAAGAAGGAGAAGGCATTCATCCTTTGATGGGCTTATCGGCTTCTCCATCAGTATGTGATAGCCCTTTTCTATTGCCATTAAAGCCTCTCTAACATGGTCCTGATCCTGAGTTGCGATTATGATGGCATCTGCAAGCCTCTTTTCCTTTAGCATTTCCTCAGCACTTTTATAAATCCTGTCATCCTTTATCCCGTATTCTTTCTTCGCAAGATTTCTGCGCTCTTCTTTCAAATCCGCGACAGCTACTATCTCCATCTCGTCAGGATGTTTTTTCTGGTATTCAGCGTATGCATCCAGTCCTCTCGATCCGAGTCCGGCAATTGCAAAAGTGACTTTTTTCATTTAAACCTCTACTAAAGGGATTATAGGAAATCATATGAAAGTCAGACAAGCGGATTTCTCAAAGGGAAGTGTGCCTTCTCTCATCTTGAGGGTGTCATTTCCTCTCATTGTCGCAGAGCTTGTCAATCTGCTTTACAGCATGGTTGACAGGATATACATCGGGCATATTGAGGATGTGGGCAGCACTGCGCTTACCGGACTTGGCCTGTGTTTTCCGATAATCTCCCTGATCAGCGCATTTCCGCGACTGTTCGGTTTTAATGGAGGAGCTCCCCTTGCGGCAATTTACAGGGGAAAAAAAGAGAAAAAAGAGGCTGAGGCGATTATGGGAAATTCATTTCTCATGGCAGTAATTGCCGCACTAGTGATAACTGTGCTGCTTCTTGTTTTCATGCGCCCGGTTCTCTATATCTTCGGCGCAAGTGACAATACATATCCGTATGCCCGCGATTATCTGTCAATATATGTATGCGGTACTGTATTTGTTCTTGTTTCTCTTACGCTGAATGCATTCATAAACAGTCAGGGATTTCAGAAGATAGGCATGATGACTGTGATTGTCGGAGCTGTTTGCAACATAATTCTGGATCCAGTTTTCATATTCGTTTTTGACATGGGCGTTAAGGGAGCGGCAATTGCCACAGTTATAAGCCAGAGCCTCTCGGCATTCTTTGCATTCTTTTTTCTCCGATCATCCTCAGTTGAGCTTCGTCTTACGGTGAAGGGGATGCATCTCTGCTTTTCACGCTGCCGCCGCATAATCACGCTCGGACTGTCCGGTTTCACAATGGGAGCCACCAATTCCATAGTCCAGCTTGTATGCAACAAGACAGCGTTCATCTGGGGCGGGGATTTATATGTGGGCGTGATGACGATTTTAAACTCAATCAGGGAGATTTTCTCAACCCCTATAAACGGACTTGCCTCCGCAGGCGGGCCTGTAATGAGCTACAACTATGGAGCAAAGGATTATGACAGGGTAAAAAAAGCAAGCAATACATTGCTTTTCTCTATTTTAATCTATTCTGCCGTTGTCTGGCTGTTCGTATTCCTTTTTCCCCGTCTGATGGCTCTTATGTTCACGCGCGATGAGGCTCTTCTTGCTGTTTCAGCTCACGCAATCAGACTGTATTTCTTCGGTTTTATTTTCATGGCATTCCAGATGAGCGGACAGCAGACATTTGTATCTCTTGGCCTTTCTGGGCCTGCAATTTTCTTCTCCCTCTTCAGAAAAGTGATTATTGTTGTTCCTCTCACAATCCTTTTGCCTTATATTCTGTCAACAGACGGGATAATGATTGCAGAAGCAATAAGCAATATAGTGGGTGGAATTAGCGCATACACAGCAATGAGAATCATCGTTTTCAACCGTCTTTTAAAAAAGAGGAGCATTTCTGCTCCCCATGAATTGACTTCTTGATAATCAGCGCATGACCTTTCTGAAAAGCGCCTTGAAATCATCTATTGTGGCTTCCCTCGGATTTCCAGGTGCACATGCATCAGCCTTTGCACTCTGGGCAAGGAAATCAAGATCCTCTTCCTTAAGAGCATCAACATACTTTGGAATGCCTACATCCTCTCCAAGCTGGCGTACAGCATCGATTGCAGCTTTCCTGTACTCGCTCTGGCTCATTGAATCAACACCCTTCACGCCCATTGCCCTGGCAATTTCCCTGTATTTCTCTCCGCTTTCTTCCTGATTGAATTCCATGACAAGAGGAAGCATCATAGCACAGGCAACTCCATGAGGTGTGTCATATACAGCGCCAAGAGTATGTGCCATAGAGTGGGCAATTCCAAGTCCTACATTCGAAAAGCCCATTCCCGCGATGTACTGACCGAGGGCCATCTTCTCTCTTCCTTCTTTATCCCCGTTGACACTTGCTCTGAGATTCTTTGCGATAATCTCTATTGCTTTTAGGTGGAACATGTCTGACATCTCCCAGGCACCCTTTGTCGTATAGCCTTCAATGGCATGAGTAAGCGCATCCATTCCTGTTGCTGCTGTAAGGCTCTTAGGCATGGATTCCATCATCTGCGGATCCACTACTGCAATAATCGGCATGTCATGCGGATCGACGCATACGAACTTCCTTTCTTTCTCGACGTCTGTAATGACATAGTTGATGGTTACTTCTGCTGCAGTTCCTGCTGTTGTCGGGACTGCTATTATCGGGGTACAGGGGTTCTTTGTAGCAGCTGTTCCCTCAAGACTTCTGACATCAGCAAATTCAGGGTTTGTAATGATGATGCCGATAGCCTTGGCAGTATCCATTGAAGAGCCGCCTCCGATTGCTATGATGTAGTCAGCTCCTGATTTCTTGAAAGCCTCAACTCCGTCCTTCACGTTCTCTATTGTCGGATTCGGCTTGATTTCTGAATACACTTCATAACTCAGTCCTTCTTTATCGAGAAGGTCTGTGACTTTCTTTGCAACTCCTGCCTTGAGGATTCCGGGATCGCTTGTGATGAAAGCTTTTCTGAATCCTCTGGCCTTTGCTTCAGCAGCAATTGCTTCAATTGCGCCATAACCATGATAACTTGTCTCATTCAGGTTGAATCTGTACATTTTTCTCTCCTATAAAAATAATCAGATTTATTCAATAAAAACTGTACCACCAGCGATGGTACAGAGTAATTCACATTCTTGAGTAGAGATCCTGATAGATTTTGCTGGATTCCTTCCAGGAGAAATCCTTTTTCATTCCGCGCTCAACAAGATTGTCCCATCTGTCTTTGTGGTTGTAATAAAGCCAAGATGCATGGTTGATTCTGTCCATGAGTGCCCATGCCGTGTACTCGTTGAATACGAATCCTGTTCCTGTCTCCTCAAACTCATTGTAAGGCTCTACTGTATCCCTTAATCCTCCAACGGCATGCACGATAGGAACTGTGCCGTACCTGAGGCTTATGAGCTGCGTAAGCCCGCAAGGTTCGAATGCAGAGGGAACAAGAAGGGCATCAACTCCTGCATAGATCTTATGTGCAAGATCATCTGAGTACATGATTCTTGCAGATACCTTGTCAGGATATTTGCTCTGATAGTAGCGGAACATGTTCTCATAATATTCGGCACCTGTTCCAAGTACAATCAGGTTGATTTCCCTTGAACAGAGCTCATCCATGATGATGTTCACAATATCAAGGCCCTTCTGGTCTGTAAGGCGTGAGACTATGCCCAGTGTCAGCACATCGGGGTTCTCTTTCAGCTTCAGCTCTTTCTGAAGCTCTGTCTTGTTGACTTTCTTCCTTTCACGGAAACTCTTTACAGAGTATGTCTTGTAAATCTTCTTGTCTTTTGCTGGATTCCATTCATCGTAGTCAAGGCCGTTGAGTATTCCCCAAAGCCTTTCTCTTCTCCAGCGCAGGATATCATCAAGACCATCTCCGAAATTAGCTGTCTGGATTTCTCCTGCATACGAGTTGCTGACTGTGGTTATGTAGTCTGAATAGACGAGGCCGCCCCTCATCATTGAACAGTTCCAGCTGTTCTTAGGAATGCTCGTGTCCTGATAAGGCGATACAAGACGTCCCGGCTCAAAGCATTCCCATGGAAGCCCTGATACCCACTGTATGTGTCCTACATCCCAGGTTCCCTGGAAGCGTATGTTATGGATAGTGAAAACAGTCCTTATGCCGCGGAAGAACGGATCTCCCTGGAATACTGTGTTCAGATACACCGGAACAAGTGAGCTCTGCCAGTCATGGCAGTGGATTATATCCGGACGGAAGCCTATGAGCGGAAGTGCAGAGAGCACTGCTTTTGAGAAATATGCAAAGCGCTCAAGGTCCTGGAACATGTCATAGTATGGAACAAGACCTCCGAAATACTGTTCATTGTCGACAAAGTAGTATCTGATTCCGTCAAGGACAAGAGTCTTTATTCCGACATAAATCCTGTTGTCCATCTGGAAGTAATACACTGTCTCCATCTGGTTTCTCCATTCTTCCTTTATTGCATGATAATTTGGAAGAATGACACGGATGTCATATTCGCTCTTGTCAAAAGCCTTAGGAAGGCTTCCGCATACATCTGCAAGACCTCCGGTCTTTACAAACGGAACACATTCACTTGTAACAAAAAGGATATTCTTCATAACCACACCTTTATTTCAGTTTTTGCTTACCAGATTATTTTAACACGACAAACAGGGATTTCCACATGAAAAACATGGCAAAAAATTAATTTTTCATTGAAAAATGTTTAAAATTCAGTTTTTTTTCAAATTTGCATTTAAAAGTCTGGTTTTTATCTTTATAATTGTTCTAGTACAGACGGTACGCTTATCCTCCTGATAAGGAGAAAAAATGGATATACGTCTTGAGCATCTGACCAAGTCCTTTACCAACAAGGACAAGGTAGAGACAATTGCTGTAAATGATTTGAACCTGACTATAAAGTCAGGTCATCTTGTCGGGCTTTTGGGCCCTTCTGGCTGCGGAAAGAGTACAACGCTGTATCTTTTATGCGGGCTTCATGAGCCTACAAGCGGAAAGATATGGTTCGGCTCAGATGATGTTACAGCTGTTCCTCCAGAAAAGAGGGGAATAGGGCTTGTTTTCCAGAACTATTCACTTTATCCGCATATGACAGTTTACGAGAACATTGCTTTTCCTCTCAAGAACAGCAAGAGCTTCAAAAAAGAACATCCAGAGAGTAAGGAGAGAAAGGAGAAGATTGATGCTATCGTGCACGAGACAGCACGCATTGTAGATATAGACAAGCTCCTTGACAGAAAGCCTGGACAGCTTTCCGGCGGCCAGCAGCAGAGAGTTGCAATTGCAAGAGCAATCGCAAAACAGCCGAAAGTGCTCCTTCTTGACGAACCGCTTTCAAATCTGGATGCAAGACTGAGAATCCAGACCAGGGAAGAGATAAGGCGCATACAGCAGGAGACAGGAATCACGACTGTGTTCGTAACTCATGACCAGGAAGAGGCAATGAGCATCACAGATGAGATTGTCGTGATGAACCAGGGAATTATCCAGCAGGTAGGAGCACCTCAGGATATATACACAGAGCCTGATAACGCATTTGTTGCAAAGTTTCTGGGAAATCCTCCTATCAATATGTTTGATGCAAAAGTGTCAGACGGCTACGTTGTCATAAATGGTGAGAAGGCTTTCAAGGCAGATGTTCCATATACTGATGTACAGGTCGGCATCCGCCCAGAGAGCTTCATTGTCTCTGACGGAGATGACTCGTTTGACATAGATATAAAGTACAAGGCGACAATAGGAAGGGATTTCCTTGTCCGCTTTGATCTTAACGGAGTGTTCAGCAAGGCCCTCATTGAATCGGACAACCGTGTCAATGAAGGTGACAGGATAAAAGTAAGGGCAAAGAGAAGCGGTATACATCTCTTTGACAAAGAAGGAAACAGGATCAGCCAATGGTAGGAGAGAAAAAGTCCAGGACATTCATCAAGGCCATGTGCTATCTTCTTCCTGCACTGGTCATAATCGGAATATTCGTGGTTTATCCGATGTTCCATACAGTCCGAATGTCGTTCTTTGACAAATTCAACATCTTCACATACGAGGGTACCGGATTTGGACTGAACAGCTACAGGAAAGTTCTGAATGACAAGACTTTCTTCCTTGCTGTGAAGAACACGTTCATCTACACGATTGTCACAGTCCCTGTCTCGATGGCGATTTCGCTTCTGCTTGCGATTCTCCTTAACAAGGGGCTGAAGGCGGCAAAGGTCTTCCAGACAGCATATTTCCTTCCATATGTCACCAATGCAATCGCTATAGGCCTTGCATTCCGCTTCATATTCCATTCAAGCTATGGAATCGTAAATAAAGTCATAGAGCTCTTTGGAGGAACGCCGCAGCAATGGCTCAACAGTCCCTCGCTGGCTCTTCCGACGCTGTGCATATACGGGGTATGGAGTGCTCTTGCATTCAAGATAGTAATCTTCCTTGCAGGCTTGCAGTCAATTGATCCACAGCTTTATCAGGCGGCACGCATTGATGAAGCATCCAGCTGGAAGATGTTCTACAAGATTACTGTCCCCCAGCTCAAGCCGATTTTAGTTTATCAGTTTGTAATTGCGATAATCTCATCGTTCAAGACATATGTCGAGGTTGTCGGCATATTCGGAGATGACGGACCTCTGCACTCTGCAGTGACGATGGTCTACTATATGTATGATCAGTTCTATGGCTATGCTGACTATTCAAAAGCAGCAGCCAGCGGAGTTCTGATGTTCCTGATTATCTTGGTGTTCACGCTCATCCAGCTGAGAATCAGCAGGAACAAGGACTGAGGAGGGGATATGGCAGAAGTGAAAAGCTCAAAAGACAGAATCATCTCTGTGATAATCTACATCTTCCTCATAATCGGGGCTGTTGTAATGCTCTTCCCGTTCTACTGGATGATTTCCGGATCATTCAAGACGCTTCAGGAGATACAGTCGCTCAAGATTGTCTGGTGGCCTGATGAGATGCAGTGGTCAAACTATACTAAGGTTCTTTCAATGCCGTCAAACCCGTTCAGCATTTATTTCAAGAACTCGATAATTGTAAGCTCGGCAAACACGATATTCACACTGGCAACTACTATACTTGCAGCCTTTGCTTTCTCGCGCCTTTCTTTCAAGGGCAGGGACAAGCTTTTCAGCATACTGCTTGCAACCATGATGGTTCCAAGCCAGATGTATCTTGTCACGAATTTCATAACCATCACAAAGATGGGCCTTTATGATACTCTCTGGGCACAGATTCTTCCGTATTCTGCATCTGTATTCTATATATACCTACTCAGACAGTTCTTTATGCAGATTCCTGACCAGTTCTATCTTGCAAGCAAGGTGGACGGGATTAATGACTGGAAATATCTGTGGAAAATCATGGTACCCAATTCAAAGAGTAGCCTTGTGACCATAGGGCTTTTGAATTTCATCACAAGCTGGAATGCATATCTCTGGCCGATGATGGTTACAGGAAACATAAACAAGAGAGTCCTTTCGATAGGACTGCACTATTTTACAGGCGATGCAGGAAGCGAGTATCAGCTGATGATGGCAGGTGCGACAATAGTCGTGCTTCCGCTCATTGTCATCTATCTCGTTTTCCAGAAGTATATAATCCAGGGCATAGCCCGTGGAGGATTAAAAGGCTGATATAAGGAGAAAAAGAAATGAAAAAGCTATTTGCCTTTTTAATGGTTGTCCTTCTTGTATTCATTCCTGTTTTTGCAGGCGGAAGCAAGGAAGAGGCAGCTACAAGCACTGTTGATGTATCAAACATCACAGCAGAGGATCTGCAGAATGCTCATATCACAATCCAGATGTGGCATGCTCAGACAGGAGAAAACGGTGTTGCTCTTGACAAGGTGGTTGAACTCTTCAACCAGACAAACCCGTATGGAATCACAGTTGTTGCAACTAACCAGGGCGGTTATACAGATGCTCACCAGAAGACTCTTGCAGCACTCTCTGCAGGTTCCTATCCGAACATCACACAGGCTTATAACAACAACATGATGGAATACATGCCGTCAGGAAAGCTCATGCAGCTTGATTCTTATCTTGCTGATGACTTCGGAATTTCTCAGGAAGAGCTTTCTACAGTAGTTCCAGCATATCTTGGCGAGAACAAGTCCTTCCCTGATGGACACACATATGCAACAAGCCTTGGAAAGAGCACAGAAGTCATGTTCTACAACAAGACATTCCTTGATGAGCATGGTCTGAGTGTTCCTACAACATATGAAGAACTTGCTGAAGTTTCTAAGGCAATTACTGCAATAACAGGCAAGCCTGCATTCGGTCATGACAGCATGGATAACTTCGGTATCTATGGCCCAATCAACTTTGGAAGCGAATATGCTGATCCACAGGGGAACATATATATCTTTGATGAGAACAACATTGATACTACAAAGGCTTTCTATCAGTGGTGGCAGAAGGGCATCAACGAGGGTTATTTCCGCACAGCAGGTGAAGACCTCTACTGCTCAGGCCCATTCGGCAACGGAGATATCATCATCTATATCGGTTCCTCATCCGGTGCCAGCTACATCACTCCAAACGGATTTGAGGTAGGTGTTGCCCCAAACCCGGTAGGACCTAATCCTGCAGTCATCCAGCAGGGTGGCAACTTCTGCGGTTTCACAACAGGTGATGCTCTTGTAGATCTTGCAACAAGCATTGTTCTCGAGTATCTCTACACAGCAGAGGCAGGCGCTCTTTACAGCGCAAACACAGGTTACGCACCAGCTAACAAGGCAGCTCTTGAGACAGATGTCTATAAGGACAGCATCGCAAGCGGAAACCTTCAGGCACAGGCAAAGAACGTCAGCGCAACATATCCTGATGAATATCTTGCTTATGACCCTGTATTTGAAAACAGCTATGGTGTTAGACAGATTCTTTCTGATGTCGTTGAGAATATCGCTCTTGATCCTAATGCGGATATCGATGCACTCATTGAGACAGCCAAGTCAGAAATCGGTATCTGATAGACAACATCCCGCAATTGCCGTCTGAGTTTTCAGACGGCTTTTTTTCGTTTATAATCAAGCTCATGAATATCTTTGACATAATTGATAAGGAAATAACAAGATTTGACCGTGTGTATATCCTCGGTCATATCCAGCCGGACGGGGACTGCATAGGATCATCACTCGGACTTTATTATCTGATAAAGGAAAACTATGGCAGAGAATGCATTGTAGTGAATGAGGAGATAGAAAAGTATTCCTATCTTGGCTCCTGGACTCTCCCTGGCAGCATTGATTACAGCGGCTCTCTTGTGATCCAGGTAGACAACTCAGTAAGAAACAGGTCCTGTGACTGCTCTTTCATGGATGCATCTGTTGTGATAAAGATAGACCATCATATAGTGATTGACTCCTATGGCACATATAACGAGGAGAGGATGACATCATCCTGCTGTGAGATAATCGCATCTGATGCAGTCGAGAAAGGTCTCAAAATTACTCAGGATGCCGCAACATGCCTTTATACAGGCATGAGCACCGACAGTGGCAACTTCATGTACAGTGGAGTCAGCAGTTCAACGCTTTTCATTGCTTCCAAGCTTCTTGAGACAAAAATAGATGTCTCAAAATTTCTTTCAAAGGCTTATGAGAGAAATTTAAATACAGTGAAATTCATAGCAGAAGCATACAACAGGATGAAAGTTACAGAAAAAGGAGTGCTCTGGATTTATATTCCCCAGGAGATCGAAGACAAGTACAGTCTTTCTCCTGACATGGTCTCTGAGGCGCTCTCATGCATGAGGAACATCAAAGAGCATCCGCTCTATGTGCTCTTTTCCGATCTTTTTGGGAAAATCCGTGTCGAGTTCAGAAGCCAGGGTATTGCTGTAAATGAAGTTGCATCATCCTTTGGAGGAGGAGGGCATAAATTCGCTTCAGGAGCACGGCTTAAAAGCGCAGAAGAAATCCCGCTTGTCCTTGATGCCCTTGACAGGCTTTTGTGATTACCGGCCCGTTGATGCGGGCTTTTTTTTATTGAATGTAAAACAAAGAATTTGTATTCAAATATTTAATAGTGTATTTAATAAAAAGAAATACATAGCAATATATTAATAAAATCTGGCAATATTTTTATAATTGAATTTAAAATTCAGCTTTAATCTGAAAATACCAAAGTAAAAGGAGATAATTATGAAGAAAATTTTAGCAGTTCTTCTTGTTGTATTATTCCTTGTTCCTGCAGTGTTCGCAGGTGGAAGCAAGGAAGCGGGTGTTGTAACATCCACAGACAAAGACCCGAAGACACTCACAGTATGGGCATGGGACCCGAATTTCAATATTGCAGCTCTAAAGGCAGCAGAGAAAATCTATCAGGAAGATCATCCTGACTTCAAGCTCAACATTGTCGAATATGTCTACAACGACATCCAGACAAACCTGATTGCGGCAGCTGAGGCAGGAGACATTTCAACTCTTCCAGACATCTTCCTCATGCAGGATTATCAGTTCCACACATATGCAAATAGGTATCCTGAAGTATTTACAGACCTTACAGACAGCGGAATTGATTTTGCAGATTTCACAGCAGGTAAGGCTGCAGACAGCAACGTAAATGGCATGCAGTACGGTGTCCCGTTTGACAACTCAACAACAATCTTTGCAATCAGGAAGGACATTGTGGAGATGGCAGGATTCACAGTTGAGGACTTTGACCAGATCACATGGGATGACTTTATTGCAAAGGCAAGAGTCGTAAAGGAGAAAACAGGCCATCCGATGATTACAATCAGCGGTGGATCTGAGATTATCATCGAAATCCTCCAGAGCGCAGGAACAGATTCTCCTGTAGTTGATGGCAAGCTCAACATCGCAGGAAACGAAGTCCTCATGAAGGCTTTTGAAATCTACAAGACAATGTATGATGAAGGAATCCTCATTGATTACACAGACTGGAACGAATATATCGCATCAATGAATACAGGTGTCACAGGCGGAGTCATCCAGGGATGCTGGATTCTCGGATCAATTGAAGCAGCTGCTGACCAGAGCGGGCTCTGGAGAGTTGTGACAATTCCTCGCCTTGGTGATGTAGCTGGCGCAACAAACTATGCAAATATCGGAGGATCAAGCTGGGTCGTATCCGGAAATGCAAACAAGGAACTCGCAATTGACTTCCTCAAGTCAACATTCGGTTCTTCTACCGCACTTTATGACACAGTGCTTGAATCCAATTCTGTAATAGCAAGCTATCTGCCTGCAGCATCTTCTTCTCTCTATAATGAAGAGGTTCCATTCTATGGCGGACAGAAAGTATATGCCGACATAGTTGAGTTTGCAGGAAACGTACCGGCAGTTGATTATGGCAACTGGTACAACGAGATCAGAGATGCACTCAATGTTGCTCTTACAAACATCGTACAGAACGGTGCAGATATCGCAACAGAGCTTGAGAACGCAGAAGCAACAGTTGATTTTGCTATTTCCGCTCTCTGATAATCAGAAATACTGATTGATTTATCCGGGTCAGTCTATGGCCCGGTTTTTTTAAAAAGAAGGTTCATATGGCTAAAGAAAGAAAAGCTATGACACTGGAGAGGAGACTCAGGATAACAGGGTGGGTTTTCATAATTCCCGCAGCCGCCCTTATCCTTATTTTCAGCTTCTATCCGATGTTTCAGGCAATCCTGATTGCATTCAAGCGGGGAAGGGGAGCAAATGAAACCTTTGTTGGGCTTGCAAATTTTGCAAGACTACTGAAGGACAACACATTCAAGCAGTGTCTTTTCAATACTGTTTTCTATTTTGTGATACAGGTTCCAATCATGCTTGTGCTTGCACTCATACTGGCACAGCTACTAAATAATCCGAGACTCAAGGGAAAAGGCATATTCCGCACCATGATATTCCTTCCATGTGCGACAAGCCTTGTATCATATTCAATGATTTTCCAGTCTCTTTTTTCCTCAAACGGATTCATCAACGTGCTTCTGACAAATATAGGGCTTGAGCCAGTCAGATGGCTTGAGCAGGCATGGCCCGCACGTTTTGTTATAATATTTGCCTTGATCTGGAGATGGACAGGATACAACATGGTCTTCTATCTTGCAGGATTGCAGAATATAGAAAGCTCTGTATATGAGGCTGCAACCATTGACGGGGCAAGCCCTGTGCAGCAGTTCTTCAAAATAACGATTCCTCTGTTGAAGCCTACGATTCTCCTGACTGCCATAATGAGCACTGCAGGCACACTGCAGCTCTTTGATGAGTCTGTGAACCTCACTTCCGGAGGCCCGGGAAAGGCAACAATGACCCTTGCTCATTATATTTTCGACACATCATTTGTAATGACGCCGAATTTCAATTATTCTGCCGCTATGTCGGTATTTATTCTTGTATCTGTTGCGGTGCTGTCTGCAATACAGATGAAAATAGGAGACAAGCGTGACTAAGAGAGCTCATTCAATGGCACCGGCCTATATAATACTGATAATAGCAAGCTTCTTGTCGGTGTTCCCTCTTTACTACATGGCAGTGGGAGCAACCAATACAAGCATGGAAATCACGAACGGAAAGCTGCTTCCTGGAACAAACCTGGTTGAGAATTTCAAAAGCCTGATTTCAAACCAGAACCTTGGACAGGCAATGTTCAATTCATTCCGTAACTCGATAATAATAACATTCCTGACCCTTTTAATCTGTTCTGTGGCAGGATATGGCTTTGAAATCTATCATGATAAGAAGAAGGATACTGTCATGAGCATACTTCTTCTTGCAATGATGATACCTTTTGTTGCTCTGATGGTTCCTCTTTTCAAGATGTTCTCATCTGTGCACCTAATCAATTCTTGGATGGCTCTTGTCCTTCCTGCAATAAGCACTCCTTTCATGATAATGCTCTTCCGTCAGAGCGCAAGGAGCTTTCCGCGTGACATCATAGAGGCAGCACGTCTTGAAGGCCTTGGCGAGCTGAAGATATTCTTCACGATGTTTGTTCCTGTCATGAGATCGACATACGGAGCTGCCATGACAGTGACATTCATGAATGCATGGAACAACTACATGTGGCCTCGAGTCGTGCTCCAGTCAAAGGAGAGCATCACGATGCCGATGCTTGTTGCCAACCTCAAGAGCGGATATGTGGTTGACTATGGCATGCTGATGCTCGGTGTACTAATCTGCACGCTTCCTACAGCCATTTTATTTTTATGTCTGCAGAGAAGCTTTGCAAACGGTATAACGGGGTCAGTCAAATGACAAGCGAGAGAATGAGGAAGATACTTCGCTTCTCCAAATCCATAGAGCTTGTCGATACAGAGGATTTTGATGAGCTCTACAGGAGGGAAAATGAGAAGACGCATGATTGGGGAATCAGGAAATACACGCCTTTTTCATATGCCGTTCATCTTGAGAATGTCCTCCGCCTCCGCTTTGTGAATGAAGACAGAAGGATACGGTTCAACTATGTGCTTCTCTCTAATGAGATGCTGAAGGATTATTATGATAAAAACAAGGAGATCTTCTCAAAATATGAGGAGGGAGATTATTTCCCCTTTGAAGAGGTCTCCGATGTTGTGAGAAAGAAAATAAGAGAAGAGGAGTGGGAGGCCCATATAAATGAGATATCACTTTGACAGCGCATATGAAGGAGAAAACAAGGATGGAAGTGCATCCTATCCTTTTTCCTCTCTTTCTTCTCTTATGAAGATTTCGCTTAAGCCGGGTGATGAGATACTTTTAAAGAGAAATTCCGTGTTCACTGACAGCTTTATCCATATAAGAGGACTTGATGATGTGAAAATCTCTGCCTATGGAGAAGGAGAGCTTCCTCTTGTTGATGCAAATGGAAGCGGAGTGTGGTATCAGGATTACGGTGTTCCTCTCGACAATATTTACCATAAATATAAGGGAGAAGTGTCATCTGCAGTTCTGATTGAGGATTCGAGCAATATAAGAATAGAATCCATTCATGTTAGAAACAGCGGCAATGTGGATGAAAAAGAGTACAACAGCAGTCTCCGAATGTGCCGTACAGGTATTGCTTTTGTTGCTAAAAACAGAGGAACAATAAAAAACAGCGTCATAAAAAATGTTGTTGTATCCTCTGTGCGCGGAAATATATATGACAAGCATATGAACAATGGCGGAATATATTTTTCCTGCCTGAAGCCGGATGATGAAGAAAAGACAGGAATTCCGCGCTTTGACGGAGTGAGCATAAGCGATAGCCTGATTCATGATGTCTCCAGATGGGGGCTTGCTGTCGCATATACTTACAATCATGACAAATTTGCAACGCAGAAGCTTGAGCAAAAGACATTTGAGAAGTACGGAAATCTTAATGTGGAAATCCATGATGTTTTTGTCTCTTCTGCCGGAGGAGACGGCATAACAGTGATGTACTGCCTTTCTCCTGTTGTAGAGCACTGTCAGTGCGAGAGTGCCGCGCATGAGATGAACAGGAGCATTTATAATCAAAGTGTTCTCTTCAAAGGCAGGGTGGCTGCTGCCATCTGGCCATGGAAATGTCTTGGTGCAGTCTTTTCAAGAAACCTTGCAATTGATACAAAGCTCAATCAGGACGGTCAGGCATGGGATGCAGACTCAGGTGACGGAACTGTTTATGACAGCAATTTCTCCTGGTCAAATGAAGGAGGAGCAGTGATGTTCTGTCTTTCAGAGTCGGTAAATAATGTATTCAAGAACAATATAAGCTATGATGATCTTGTCTCTTCAATCACGCCTGCAGGCAATCCTGATGCGCTTTTGACTGACAATGTGTTTTACAAGAGGAAGAACATTCCATTCCAGCGCATAGGCTCAGATGGCAATTATGAGGAGAAGGGGGACAGAATTGTGAACATCGAGATTGGTGATGTTCCACAATTTCTGACATAAAAGGCAGCAAATCCTTTTCACTTAACGCGTAAGGTAGTATTCTTTTTCTCATGGAATTCTCGGATTTTGCAGAAAAGCTTGCATCTCACTCAGGAATACTTCAGCTTATGGATGATATTTCTCGTCCTTTTGCAGAGGGGATGAAGGTTTTCTCTCTTGGCGGGGGAAATCCTGCACGTGTAGGCGAGGTGGAAAAAGAATACAGAAAAGAAATGGAGAGACTTCTCTCATCTGGAGATGATTTTGAGAATTTCATTGCCCATTATGATTCTCCTCAGGGCCGTGTAGAGTTTCTTAAGGCAGTGTCAGATTTCTTTTCATCGCGCTATGGCTGGAATATAGATGAGAACAATGTAGCACTTACAAACGGAAGCCAGTGTGCAATGTTCTACATATTCAACATGTTCTCTGGCAGCACTGATGGAAAGAAGAAGACAATTCTTTTTCCTCTTATGCCTGAATACATAGGCTATGCTGATCAGGGGATAGAGAAGGGCACGTTTGTATCAATACCAGCTAAGGTTGAATATTACAGCGACAGAAGCATGAAATATGTTCTTGACCAGAAAGCCTGCCAGGATTATCTTGCCTCTCATGATGAGGTTGGAGCAATTGCAGTTTCCCGTCCTACCAATCCAAGCGGAAATGTGCTTACAGACAGAGAGATAGGTTTCCTTTCTTCTCTAGCAAAGCAGTACGACATACCTCTTGTCATAGACAACGCATACGGTCTTCCTTTTCCAGATATTGTATTTACAGATGATGCCACTCCAATCTGGAACGAGCACATAATCCTTTCAATGAGTCTTTCAAAGATAGGGCTTCCTTCAATAAGGACGGGAATTGTGATTGCAAGCAGGGAGATAGCATCAAAGATCGGGAATATGAATGCAATCTGTGCACTTGCTACAGGATCATTCGGTCCGGTTCTTGTTGACAATATGCTCAAAAGTGGACGCCTTGTTTCTCTTGCAGAGAGCGCAGTACGCCCGTTCTATAAAGAAAAAAGCGAGAAGATGCTCTCTTATATCCATAAGTATTTCAAAGGCACTGAATATTATGTGCATAAGATAGAAGGCTCGATTTTCTCCTGGCTTTATCTTCCATCCCTTACTGTCAGCGCTCTTGAGTTCTATAAGATTCTCATGGATTGCGGGGTGGTGACAGTTCCTTCTGAGTATTTCTTTTTCGGCTCTGAGGGTGGGAAATATCCTCATGAGCATTATGACAAATGCCTGCGCCTCAATTACAGCGGCTGTGATGCTCTTGTGGAAGAAGGTGTTTACAAAATAAGCCTGAAATATCGGGAGTACTCATAATCCTGCCTTCCTGACAAGGCTCTCAAGATCTCCTTTCTTGAAAGAGGATATCATCTCGAGTTCCCTGAGCACTCTCTCATCCATCGATGAGTCAAGCCATGCAGATACAAGTCCGAAAAGAACGCAGCGCAGATATACAATCACGCTTTCCATTTTCTCGCTCATCATGTCAGCACTGTATACAGTTTTCAAATACGATCTTACTACATGGTCTGCAACCTTCCAGAGCGAGATGTCAAATATATAGCGCTCTGCACAGTATATATTCATTACTGCACTCTTGTGCTCAAGTGCGAAATCTATAGCCTTCCTAAGGCACTCAGACAGAGTCTTCTCTTCTTTTGTCTCTGCAATTATATATTCAGCATCCTCTTCAATGATAGTTTCAATTAAGTGTGGTATATCGCGGTAATGATAGTAGAATGTGTTCCTGTTTATTCCGCATTCTGATGAGATTTCCCTGACCGTGATTTTGTCAGCCCTCTTTGTCTCAAGCAGGGAAATGAATGTCTTTCTGATTTCTTTCTGGGTAAAGTCTGCCATGTCTTGATCCACCATGTAATTGAAATGACTTTCCCGGAGCAATGCCGGGAAAGAGGGAGAAAAACGGGGGAGTAATCTATATAAAACTCTTCTGCCCTGAATATATTATGAGCTGATTCATGTGAACAATATATAAGCAAAATCATCGATGTGTCTGGAAAAGTCAACTACCGCTGCCCTGAAAGGCCCCAGCTTGTAACTGCCCGGAAGTACTGACGGCATCAAGCCTCCTGCCTTTGATTCCTGCAGTTTCCTTGCTTGTTAAATTGTGAAATTTCTCTTATCACCGGGGAGAGTTTTTTCCTTGTCCTTGTATATCTCATAGAGACTGATATCATCAAACAATCTTCCCAGCCCACAGCTCATCAAGGAACTGTCTCCAGGGCACAATCTCGATGCCTTCCTCCGTCGTCTGGGCATAGTCATCGTTACATACAAGAATGTACCGTGAGAAGAGTCCTTCCTCCTTCAGGGCCTTCAGCCCCTTGAGATCCCTTGCCGTATGGCGGCGAGTGGTCTTCGTCTCTATGGCAACCTTCTCCATGAGTATGAAATTGACCTCGAATCCGGAAAGGCTCCTCCAATAGCCGAGTGGCGTGATGTTGAGCTTTGGTCTTGACCTGTAGCCGATATACGCCCTCATCTCCATTGCCATATACGTCTCGAAGAACTTCCCGTATTCGGTGCTGCCAGCCTCTATCTTCTCGAATCCAAGAAGATGGCGGATGACACCGAGGTCGAACATGTAGAATTTCGAGGAGGCATATGCCTTGCGCTTCTTCGTCTTCGTATAGGCTGGAACTTCGAAGGCGATGAGAGTGTCATAGAGGATCTGGAACCAGCTGATGACAGCTGAGCGACTGACGCCGACATCCTTCGAGATGTTTTCATAGTTGAGCATCTCGCTGTTGCTCAATGCCGCAACTTCCAGAAACCGCTCGAACGAGGGCAGGTTCCTGACCAGTCCTTCGGCCTGTATCTCCTCGTTGAGATAGAGCTGTACATAGTCGAAGAGATCAGAATCCGGATCATCTGAAAGATACATGGCGGGGATGAGGCCTGACCTGAAAACCGAATCAAGTTCAGGTGCATCTTCTTTGATTTCAGGCCATACGAGGGGATACATCTCCTTCCAGCCGGCTCTTCCTCCAAGGAGATTCGTTCCCTGTTCCCTGAGTCTTCTTGCGCTGGATCCAGTCAGAAGGAACCTGATGTCTGTGGACTCTATCAGGTTGTGCACCTCATCAAGAAGGAATGGAAGCTTCTGTATCTCATCCACGACGACAAGCCCTCTGTCGATGCCTTCCCGGCGCAGCATGCCCGCAAAAAGGGCAGGATCGTCCTGCAGTGCCTTCACAAGCTTCTTGTCCAGAAGGTTGAAACGGTAGCTCACACCATCAAGCTCCTCTCTGCTCCATGAGGTCTTGCCCGTCTGTCTGGGTCCGAAGAGAAACTGTGACTTCCTTTCGAGGTCATGACTGATATCCAACACCCGCTTTATGTATCTCATGACTACAGTCTAAACTGAAAACGCCAATCTATCAATCAATTTTCATGAAATATGACTTTTGAAAAGCTGAATTTCATGAAATATGTCATCGCGGCATGGAATTCTCATATGACTGCAGTTGGGAATCGGGGGGTGCCAAACAACATCAGGCGTATTCTGCGCCCTCAGGTGTTGATATGAATGCAAGAGAACAATCAGCAGCAATCAAGAAGACGGTTGTCGAGACCTTCCCGATATCGAAGGAGAAGGCGCCCATACTTTCCGTGATCCGTTCATGGGGCTCCCTGCCGCTGGTGCTTCCCGTATCCACTGGCGATAGTTCCATTACCCATGTCATGAGTGAGCGATTCATGGACATAGAGGCCATTATTGTCTGCTTGTTGGAACAGCAAGAAGTAACAAGAAATCGACAGTTTTTGGTAATGTGGCAAGTCGGTATGGATGGGTTTTTCGCGTTGGAGCTGATTGGGATCGAATGGAGTAAGCAACATTCCCGAATACTGAGAATTTTATCTAATTCATAGCAAATCAACTGTTTGCTGTTTCCCATTTAATGGTAAGTGTGACTGCCGATATCAAGTGTTATCAGTCTTTTATGACTGAATTAATGACGCCCAACACAACAGGTGCTGGCGTGTTATTTTTGATTCTTCCAAAGCTTGTATATCTCTTTTCTTCTTTCAAACGCATCATGACCACCTTCCATTATCGTGATAATTTGATCTCGTATTGTAGCATCATCAAGGCTACCGGATTTAATATTAATATGCGTAATACCTGCTTCTTCTGTCGCAGAACAACAATGAACCATCTCCGAATCGCCTAATACTGGAATGTTTGCATTATGGGTTGCAAAAATGAATTGTATATTTGGCTTTACATTCATTACGGTTTTTATTACATCCTGATAAATTGTTTGGTTATCTAAATCATCTTCTGGTTGATCTATGATGATTAAATCATTGTCTTGTTGGCTTAGAATAAAGAGAATCATCGCAGATGCTCGTTGCCCTAATGATAATGATGTAATATCTCTTCCGTTATAGGTGATGCAATATTTATTGGGAACTTGGTAGCAAAGTAAATCATCAATGTGTTCTTCGAAAGCTTTCTCAAAAGCTAATTTTGTATTATCTCCAGAAATGGAATTACAGCACTCGTTGAAATTGCGATACATTTCGATGAAATCAACATATTTCTCAATAAGTTGCGAGAATGTACTGGAACTAATTCTACTTCCCTTGAACGTACTTTGCATGTAAGCCAAATATTGTTTTTTATCCATGCAATATTCGGAAGTGATATTCACTGCATTTTGACTTTCATTAATTCTATTTAGTTCGGTTTGAATGGTTCTGAATTCTTCTCTCCATAATTCTCCTAGCTCAGATAAGGCAGTATTCAAGTTACTTAGGTATATTTCTTTGTTTTTTGATTTGTTTTCAAGAAGCTTGAGTTGTTCTCTATCCTGTAGTATTTTATCCTGCAATAAAGGATATTCTTCAAGATTGATATTCGATATAAAACCTGAAGCTCTAATCTGGGCTTCAAGTTCTCGTTTTATTTGATCAGTTTCTTCAAAGCTCTTATCTTTTTCTCGAGAAAAATCTGCAATGACTAAGTCAATATTAAATAATAAATTTGAAACCTTACTGAGAGTGTCAAATAGTGAGGATAGAATTTGCTCTGCTGTAGTTGCAAATTGGTCTATTTTATGTTGAAAATTCTTGTTTCGCTCACTTAAAGAGCACTTAATATCTAAAGTTTGAATAGAAGTGATAGCTTCGGTAATAATATTTTTGTAGTCATTGTATTTTTCCCTTACATTTTTAAGAGTTCTTTCGTCTGTATTGAAATCGGTTTGTGTTGATAGTCTCTCTTTCACGTTAAATTGATCAAATTGGCTAAGCTTTAGGGTGTTTTCTGCAATAGAGGCTTGAATGGTAACTTTCTGGTCTTCAAGAGAACCAAGTCTATTGATTTTTGACAGCAAATCTGTAACAAAAAGTTTTTTTTCATTGATTTTCTTTCTAATATTAGACAGTTTGTCACCAACAAGTCTGTCTATCAAGTTTGAATAAAAATCCTCATTTCTAGCAGTTAGCTCTTTTTGTCCGAAGAAAAGCGGACGATGAATTACGGAAGTGCTTCTCAAGTTTGGAACGATTTCGCCATTGAATAATACTTCAGGGGATCGATTAAAAGTCCTGCTGATTTTGTATTCGTTCCCTATTTCATTGGAAACAAGAATTTCAACTCTACCTCCACTTCCAATAGCATGTTTTCTAAGCCCTTCTTTATACACACAGTCTTCTATTTTCTCTGGCAATGGCAAGTCGAACGCATATCTAATCATTTCAAGAATTGCAGATTTGCCACTACCCCTAATCCCAATCAGATTATTAAGCTCGGGAGAGAATGATAGTTTTGTCCCAGAAAGAAACCCTCCATCAAAGGAAATAGACTTAATATACGAGTGCTTTGTTACAGGAGGTGCGTCTAATAGAATGCGTGTTTCATGCTCTGCAATTGCCAGTTTTACTGCGTCAAAACTGGGCGCTCCAATTTTGAGCCAGCATGAATTCTTGCTATGTCCAACATTTTCCATCATCTTAGGATCGGAACCTTCGACTCTAGCTGGTGGAGCAAGTTCGAATTGGGGAAACAATTCAGATGTGGTATCGCTTAATTTCTGGAAGGCAATAATTCTGGATTCGCCAGTCCCTGTTGTTGCAATAGTTTTTATTGTTTGCATGGCCGCTCCAGGTTTCATAGAATCAAAAATACCATGACTTGAGTTGGCATGAGCAAAAACTAAAAAATAGTCCTTATGGTAGTCATCAAGCATGCCGACCATTTGCTCTAATGAAAACTTGGATCGTGTGTCATTATAAACTTGTGTACGCGAGACTCCGGGAAATAGGCTGTCAATGAATTTGCTAATGTAATCCTCTCCAGAAATCCAGTCATCAGAAAAAACGACAAGGATATGTATTCCCTCACTTCCTCCAGAAATATATAGTTCTGCGCCTGGTAGAAGATATATTTCTTCCTTTTTCCCTTGCTTTCGTAAACAATCAAATTCTCCTTTATTAAATTTGTTGTGATTTGTAATGACGCCTAACCCAATCCCTGCATTTTTTAAGGCTTCAATATACTCTTTGGGGAAAACATTCTCGTCTGGATATTCAGTGTTATTAATGTACTCAAATTCTTTGTCTTTTATAGTGTGAAGATGAAAGTCCGATTTAACCCAAGTAGAGCCATATTGAAACCTGTTCATGGAAATAGAATACTTTATTTGGGTTAAGTGTTGCTACTTGTATTGCATAGAATTTGTTAGATTGATGAGGCTAAAATCACGTAGCTATCATATTGAGCTTATAGTGCATGTCTATTGAGCAATTATAGGCTTGTGTAGTTCTGGAAAATAAGCTTGTGTTTCTCGTAAAGTCTATTCGATTATGACAAGTGATTTGATCTGCAATTGCATCATAGTCATATTGCATCCCGTTGAGCCAGTATTCACAGACTTCTGGAATTTTTCCATAACATTGTACTCTTGTAGACATTTATACCTTCAATAAAATCATCATAGCGCTCAAATCCCATTCGTGACTATCTGTGAAGGCGAATATCACGCCATCGGTAATTGAGTTCGTGTAAGTTTTACCCCCCCCTCCTCTTACTTCTTCAGCGTTGCATGAACTGTGGCTGTCACGATTGAGACTTTTTCAATAGTTGTTCCGACATCATGGTCGTACACATTGATGATAAGATAAGGATTCTTCCATCCCTGAATATACAGGCAAACAACGCCTTTGACTTCGGCATCAAAATAATGGATGACACTACTCATTGATAAGACTCTATGTTGAATTCTCAAAATGCACATGACGGTATGTGCACTATTGTATTTCTCGTGATACATCTTAATGACTCTTGTCAATGAAGGTCTTCAGAATGTCGATATCATTCGGTGTGAATCCAGTATTGATATGAATCTCTTTCATGTTTTCATTCCTATAGTTCTTGAGATATTCAATATTCTATTGTACACTTGAAGACAAGTCTACTGAATAATGACTCGAAGGACTGCTTATGGCTGTAAGTTATAACAAGTTATGGAAATTGTTGATTGATAAAGGACTCAAGCGAAGCCAGCTCTATTCAATGGCTGGTGTGAGTACGAATGCCATTGCAAAAATGGGAAAGAACGAGGATGTCAGGCTTGAAGTTCTTGCAAAAATCTGCACATGCCTTGGTTGCACATTGAATGACATCGTCGAAATTGTTCCTGATGAAAAATAAGGGGAAGAGATAAACATATGGCTAACGGAAACCAAGAGAGAGAAGAGCTACATCGTGCCATCTGGGCAATAGCTGATGAGCTGAGGGGCAGTGTTGATGGTTGGGACTTCAAGGCATATGTCCTTGGAATAATGTTCTACCGCTATATTTCAGAGAATCTTGCTGCCTACATAGATGATGGAGAGCGGAAGGCTGGAAATTCAGATTTCAGCTATGCATCCATTTCTGATGAGATGGCAGAGAATGCCCGTGAGGACATGATTAATACAAAAGGCTTCTTCATTCTTCCTTCCGAGCTGTTCTGTAATCTCAGAAAGAGAGCTAAAGATGATGAGAATCTCAATGTCACCTTGGAGACAATACTTAAGCATATTGAAGACTCTGCAAAAGGAACACAGAGCGAGAAGAATTTCTCAGGACTCTTTGAAGATATCGATGTGAACAGCAACAAGCTCGGTAAAACCGTTGCTGAGAGAAATGAGAAGCTTGTCAAATTGCTGGATGGCATTGCAGCCATGGAGCTTGGAGACTACAAGAACCACAATATTGATACATTCGGAGATGCATATGAGTTCCTGATGAGCATGTATGCATCCAATGCGGGAAAGAGCGGTGGCGAGTTCTTTACACCCCAGGAAGTATCTGAGCTTCTGACGAGGATTGCTGTTGTAGGGAAGAAAGAAGTAAATAAAGTCTATGATCCTGCATGTGGTTCTGGTTCCCTTCTCCTGAAGTCTGCAAAGATACTTGGCAAGGATCATGTCAGAAATGGATTCTTCGGTCAGGAAATAAACCCGACAACATTCAACCTCTGCAGAATCAACATGTTCCTTCATGACATTGATTACGACAAGTTTGATATCGCATATGGTGATACTCTCTTAAATCCACAGCACTGGGATGATGAGCCTTTTGAAGTCATCGTCTCTAATCCGCCTTACAGCATCAAATGGAAAGGTGATGATGACCCTATCCTCATAAATGATGAGAGATTCAGTCCGGCGGGAGTTCTGGCTCCGAAGTCAAAAGCAGACCTTGCTTTCATCATGCATTCCCTTGCATGGCTTGCGACTAATGGCACAGCAGCTATAGTCTGTTTTCCTGGTATCATGTATAGAGGTGGTGCCGAGAAGAAGATCAGGAAATACCTTGTAGACAACAACTATGTGGATTGCATAATCCAGCTTCCTGATAATCTTTTCTTTGGAACTTCCATTGCTACCTGCATCATGGTTCTCAGGAAGTCCAAGACAGATAATACAATTCTTTTCATCGATGCCTCAAATGAGTTTGAAAAGGTGACAAACAACAATAAACTTACCCCTGAGAACATCGAGAAGATTGTAAATGAATTCACATCCCGTGAGGATGTTGAATACTTTTCCCGCTGTGTTCCTTATTCAGAGATTCAGGAGAATGATTTCAATCTTTCCGTAAGTACATATGTTGAGAAAGAGGACAAACGGGAAGTCATAGATATCGTCAAACTCAATGCCGAGATTAAAGAGATTGTTGCAAGAGAGCAGCTACTCAGAGATGAGATAGACAGAATCATTGCGGAGATAGAAGGATGAGCAGGAAAAGCAAAGATACATCGATTATTCATTCTTCTGCTGCCGAGTATCTGACATATGTTGCAGCCACAGGTGGTTCTGATGAAAGCATCGAGCTCCGATATGAAAATGAGAATATCTGGCTCACACAGAAAATGATGGCGGCTTTATACGGTGTTGATGTGCGCACAGTCAATGACCATATCAAGAAAATCTATGGAGATTCAGAACTGTCTCAAGAGGCAACTATCCGAAAATACCGGATAGTTCAAACTGAGGGAAACAGACAAGTATCAAGAGATGTCATCCACTACAATCTCCAGATGATCATTGCTGTCGGCTTCAAGGTCAACAATGAACGTGCTGTACAGTTCAGGAAGTGGGCAAACACGATTGTAAAGGATTTCACCATCAAAGGGTGGGTAATGGATGATGAACGCCTGAAGAACGGCGGTTCACAACTCACCAAAGAGTATTTTGACAAGCTCATTGATAAAGTCAGGGAGATAAGGCTTTCTGAAAGGAGATTCTACCAGAAAGTGACAGACATCTATGCCACAGCTGTGGATTATGATCCGGCTGCCAAAGCAACTCATCGCTTCTTTGCAGCTGTGCAGAACAAGCTACATTACAGCGTTCATGGTCAGACTGCCGCTGAGGTCATATACAATAGGGCGGATTCTGAAAAGGAACATATGGGACTCACAAACTGGGATGGTTCTCCAAATGGAAAAATCCACAGTTATGATGTCATTGTTGCAAAGAATTATCTTTCTGAAGATGAACTGAGGAAGCTTGAACGCATTGTTTCCGCATATCTTGATTTCGCTGAGGATATGGCGGAGCGACATATCCCGATGACCATGGAAGACTGGGAAGAACGCCTCAACAGCTTCCTTACTCTCTGGGACAGGACTGTGCTCAAGGACAATGGAAAGATATCTGCAGAGCTTGCAAAGGCACATGCTCTGAGCGAGTTTGAGAAATACAGGGTTATCCAGGACAGACTGTATCAAAGCGATTTTGACAGGATGATGCTTGAAATCCAGTCCATCGAATCAAAGGAGGACAAAGACAATGAGTAAGCTTGATGATCTGATAAAGCAATATTGTCCTGATGGGGTGGAATATAAGAGAATTGCTGATGTATGTACAGTTATAACAGGAGGAGAACCTCCTGCTGATAGTCAGAAGAATCAAGATAATAACCATCCATATGCCATATGGGGAAATGGAAAAGATGTTTATGGTTATTCAGGTTCATATGAAGTAGAAGAAGATGCAACTGTAATTTCTTCAATTGGAGCAAACACAGGAGCTGTTTATTTCAGAGAAGGCCATTTTACTCCGATTATTCGTCTGAAAGTTGTTGTGCCCAAGGACAATCATATCAATGCTAGATTTTTATACTATGCTTTGTCTTCTCAAAAAATTGAAAGTAAAAGTAGCAGTGTTCCCAATATGAATGCAAATGAGATAAAGCGTTTACAAATTCCAGTACCCCCTCTCACTGTTCAGGAAGAGATTGTTCGTATCTTGGATTCTTTCACCAAGCTTACAGCGGAGCTTACAGCGGAGCTTACAGCGAGGCGCGCCCAGTATGAGTACTACAGAGACAAACTACTCACATTTGATGATGAGACGGCGATTGTCAAACGGATCAGGGATATGCTGGATCAGATCTGCGGTGGGCCTGAAAAGGTGGAATATAAGCCTTTATCAGAGATATTTGATTTCAGAAATGGTTATACGCCATCAAAATCAAATCCTGAATTCTGGGAAAACGGTACAATACCATGGTTTAGACTAGAAGATATTCGAGAGAATGGTAGAATATTAGACGATGCAATTCAGCATGTTTCTCCGGAAGCTGCGAAAGGAGACTTATTCCCCGCAGATTCTTTTATTGTTTCAACATCTGCAACCATTGGTGAGCATGCATGGATTACTGTGCCATTCTTGGCAAATCAACGTTTTACCTGTTTGACTTGTAAGCCGGAGTGGAAATCAAAGCTTGACTTGAAGTATGTCTATTATGCTTTGTTCAATCTAGACAAATGGTGCAAAGATAATATCCGAGTAGGGAATTTTGCATCTGTTGATATGAGTGGATTTGCAAAATGGCAACTCCCTGTTCCTCCAAGAGCAGTACAAGAAGAAATCTCCAGTATTCTAGATAAATTCAACACTCTTACTACTGATATCTCCGCAGGTCTCCCTGCTGAGATTTCCTTGCGACAGAAACAACATGAACATTATCGGGACAGACTGCTCAACTTCAACGGGGGGGGTATGCCGTGAATGAAGAGCTGTGCTTTATCAAGACATACAATCTAGGTGATATTGCGAAATTTACATATGGGTTTACAGATAAAGCCGCAGATGTTGGTACTGTACGATTCATACGTATTACAGATATTGATGAGTATGGATGCTTAAGAACAACGCCAGCAAAATATATTGATATCACTAAAGAAAACAAAGACTTTCTGATTGAGCCAGGTGATTTGCTAATGGCAAGAACGGGAGCTACTTTTGGTAAGACCGTTTCAATACCTGATGGAACAAAAGGAATTTATGCTTCATTCCTTATAAAGATTCAGCCAGATAACTCAAAGCTTATGAATAGATACTATTGGTTCTTTGCGCAATCTTCCATGTATTGGCAGCAGGCAAATGCATTGGTGACTACAGGTGGGCAACCTCAATTTAATGCTAATTCATTAGCTAAAATAAGAATAAGTGTTCCGTCAATTGAATATCAGAAAGCAATAATCAGTGTTTTAAATAAATTCGATAGTCTATGCAATGACCTTTCTGAAGGCCTCCCAGCAGAAATCGAAGCTAGGAAGAAACAATACGAATATTACAGAGATAAACTCCTGGATTTTAAGGAGAAAGAAGCATGAGCACATACAATATCGTGATGTCCACGAATGAGAGTACTGTTGTAACTGAATATGTCTCCAAGGTTGCCAGGTCTGATTCTTATCAGAGTGAAGCAGCACTTGAAGCTGAGTTCATTAAGATGCTCAGGGAACAGGGTTATTCCTACTTGCCAATCCATAGTGATAAAGAGCTTGTTGATAACCTGAGAACACAGCTTAGTCTGCTGAATAACTACACTTTCACTGACAGTGAGTGGAATCGGTTCTTCAAGCAGATTGTTGCAAATCCCAATGATGGAATAGCCGAGAAAAGCCGCACAATCCAGGAAGATAATGTAAAGAATCTCAAGAGAGATGATGGTTCTACAGTCAACATCACTCTCATAGACAAATCAAATATTCACAATAACAGGCTTCAGGTCATCAATCAGTTTGAACAAAAAAAGGGCAATTACAAGAACAGATATGATGTTACAATCCTAGTCAACGGGCTTCCTCTTGTTCATGTTGAGCTGAAGAGAAGAGGTGTCGCCATTAAGGAAGCCTTCAACCAGATTGACCGCTATCAGAAGGATAGCTTCTGGGCAGCCTGTGGACTCTATGAGTATGTGCAGATTTTCGTCATTTCCAATGGTACTCACACAAAATACTATTCCAACACAACCAGAAGCAGTCATATCAGGGAATTGTATGGAAGAAGAGCGTCAAAGAACACAAGCAATAGCTTTGAGTTCACTTCTTTCTGGGCTGATGCGAAGAATAACATCATCCCTGATCTGATTGACTTCACCAAGACGTTCTTCGCCAAGCATACGCTTCTCAATATCCTGACGAAGTACTGTGTGTTCACTTCTGAAGAGCTTCTGCTTGTGATGAGACCTTATCAGATAGTGGCAACTGAGAGAATTATCAACAGAATAGAGACTTCCACCAACTACAAAAAAATGGGAACAATTGATGCTGGTGGTTATATTTGGCATACAACAGGAAGTGGTAAGACGCTTACATCCTTCAAAACTGCCCAGCTTGCTACCAAGGTTTCCGGCATTGAGAAAGTACTTTTTGTCGTAGACAGAAAGGATCTCGACTATCAGACGATGAAAGAATATGACAGGTTCGAGAAAGGTGCTGCCAACGGCAATAAATCAACCAGAGTCCTCCAGCGTCAGCTTGAGGACAAGGATGAGAAAGGCCGTCCTCATGAATATAAGATCATCGTCACTACAATCCAGAAGCTTGATAACTTCATCAGTGCAAACAAGTCTCATCCTGTCTACACTCGCCATTGTGTAATTATTTTTGATGAATGTCACAGAAGTCAGTTCGGCGATATGCACAAGAGGATTGTGAAGGCATTCAAGAACTATCATCTCTTCGGCTTCACAGGGACACCAATCTTTGCTGCCAACGCTGGACGTGGAAGCGACCTAAGGATGCTGACAACGCCCCAGACATTTGGAGACCAGCTTCATTCTTATACGATTGTCGATGCCATCAATGACGGTAATGTCCTGCCGTTCAGAATAGACTACATCAACACGATGAAGGAGAAGGAAGGTGTAAGCGACAAGGATGTCTATGATATCGACAGGGAGAAGGCTATGGCCGATCCTGAACGAATCTCCAATGTAGTCGGATATATCATTGAGCACTTTGATCAGAAGACTAAGCGCAATTCCTTCTATTCACTGAAAGACAAACGTCTGAATGGTTTCAATTCGATTTTTGCAGTCTCTTCGATACCTGTGGCAATCAAGTACTATAAGGAATTCAAGAGGCAGCTTGCTGAAAGCAACATACAGCTTGTGGTTGCCATGATTTACAGCTTTGCTGCAAACGAGGCGGTCAGTGACAACCCTGATGGCCTGCTTGATGAGGAGGGATTCGAGACTGATGATCTCGATCAGTCCTCAAGAGATTCTCTTGAAGATGCAATTCATGACTATAATGAAGTGTTCCACACAAGCTTTGACACTTCTGCTGACAAATTCCAGAATTATTACAAGGATCTGTCACAGAAGATGAAGAACAAGCAGGTCGATATTCTCATCGTCGTAAACATGTTCCTTACAGGTTTTGATGCAACGACTCTGAACACACTCTGGGTTGACAAGAACCTGAAGATGCATGGTCTCATCCAGGCATTCTCCAGAACAAACAGAATACTCAACTCTGTGAAGACATTCGGCAATATCGTCTGTTTCAGGAATCTTCAGAAAGAAACAGATGATGCCATTGCTCTCTTTGGAGATAAGAATGCAAGCGGGATTGTCTTGCTAAAGAGTTATGAAGACTACCTGAATGGCTATGACGATGATAAAGGACGGCACCATCTCGGCTATCTTGAACTTCTGGAAATCATCAAGGAAGAGTATCCTCTAGGCCTGCAGATTGTGGGAGAGAAAGCAGAGAAGCGTTTCATAAAGCTTTTCAGCCAGTTGCTTAGCTTGAGGAATATCCTTCTTTCTTTTGATCAGTTTGCAGAACGGACAGATCTATCCGCCCGTGATTTGCAGGATTACCAGAGTACATACCTTGATCTGTACGACAAGTACAGGAAAACAAAAGACAAGGAGAAAGAGGATATATCTGATGATATCGTCTTCGAGATGGAACTAATAAAGCAGGTTGAGATCAATATCGATTACATCCTGATGCTTGTCGAGAAATATCATGATAACAACTGCCAGGATAAGGAAATCATCGAATCAATCCGCAGAATCATTGATTCTAATCCTCAGCTGAGAAGCAAGAAACAACTCATTGAGGATTTCATTGGCAAGATCAATGTTGAAGGGGAAGTCAATTCCTCCATCAGTGAAGAGTGGTTCCAGTATGTATTGGAAGAGGAGCAGAAGGATCTTGATGCACTGATTGCTGCAGAGAAGATGCCTGAGTATGAGACGAAGAGGTTTGTAGAGAATTCTTTCCGTGATGGTGTCATGAAGACGACAGGAACGGGCATAGATAAGATCATGCCTCCAATGTCTTATTTCGGAGGGGAAAAGATTGAGAGGAAGAAATCCATCATTGAGAAACTTCAGTCTTTCTTCGATAAATACTCCGGTCTTGGCCTGTATGAATTTAATGATAATGAGTAAAAAAGGAAGCCAATAGAAGGAAGAGTAATTGAATATAAGAGAGAGAACTTACAAAAGACGTTGAAGGCCTTGAGAAAGAGGTGGTTTCATTTCGGAACACGTTTAGTGGAGAGCTTGTCTTCGGTCTGGCTAATGATGGCACAGTCTATGGAGTTTTAGATCCTGATGATATCCAGAAGCGCATCGCACAGCGTCTATCTGAGAATGTTCATCCATCATGCCTTTGCCTCTTCGATATTGAAGTGGAAGCTGCAGAGGGTGGAAAGCATCTTGTGAAAGTGACCGTCTCTGCTGGATCTGACAGGCCATATTACATCGCAAAGTACGGCATGAGCTCAAAGGGGTGCTATTACAGAGTCGGTTCTTCATGTCGTCCGATGCCTGAACGCATGATCCGGGAGATGTACGCCAAAAGGGTGCCTACGACATTGGCTACAATCGTTTCCCCAAGCCAGAATCTTGAATTCGAACAGCTGAAGAGCTATTACAGCGAGAAGAAGCATCCTCTTAATGACAGTTTTGCAGAGACTCTCGATTTTCTGACTCCAGAGGGAAAGTACAATTTCGTTGCTTATCTGATGACTGACAACAATCATCTGACATTCAAGTTTGCCAGATAAGCCGGAATTGACAAGTGTAAACAAATAGAGAGTTCTGAGTATGGATTCAACTGTATTATCACGACTGCTCACAAGCTTGCAGATTGTCTCCTCGTCGAGAACCAGACATGGACGAAGATAACGCCGAAGCTAAGGCTTGAAAGAAAGATATTTGAGCCGATTTCTGCAATGGAGGCTCTAATCAATATGCTCGTTCATAATGATTACAGTCGAGGCTACACTCCCGTTGTAGAGATTTATTCCGACAGGCTTGAGCTTACATCACATGGTGGTCTTCCTGATGGAATGACTGAGGAGTGTTTCTTCTCCGGCGTAAGCCGCCCACGCAACAGGGAAATCATGAGAATCTTCCACGACGTTGAAATGGTGGAGCAGCTTGACTCCGGCATGAACAGGATACTCCGGTATTACGACAGGAGCATCTTCGAGATACATGATGACATGATCAAGGTCGTTTTCAGGTTTGTTCCTGGCTTTGAAGATGATTTACAGTCTAATTCAGACTCTAAATCTGATTCTGGGCTGAAAAGCACAGAGAGACTATCTCGTGCTGAAATCAAGATTCGAACTGTTGAAGTTCTTAAAGAGAATCCTTCATGTACATATGAGCCTCTCAGTAAGATGTTCAATATATCAAGAGCTTCAGTAGCGAATTATCTTAGAAGTCTAAGTGAAGCAGGACTTGTCAGAAGAGTTGGAAGTGACAAGGATGGCCACTGGGAAGTGATTTGAAGGTAGACGGCTATTGCCGAAGTAATATTCCTTCTGATGCGATTTCGGTTTATAAAAGAAACAACTCCCTGATGTAGAGGGAGTTGCGAGTAGTGGAGCTGATCGGAATCGAAGTGTTTAACCAATTTTCTGAACCATGGCAAAACTTTACAACTCTTTCAATTAACAGCAGTTAAATGATACGATTCATTTCAATCTTTACGTTCTTGTTAAGAGTTTTTTCATCATTATCAATGCTATTTTCCATTCCAGTCACAGATATAACGATGCTGTTAATCTGCCAAAAAGGTCCCACCACATGCAACTTGCTTTATACGGAGAGTTGCGTGTGGCAATATGTTGACGAATTCAGTATTTCCTCCCGGTAATAGAGGCCCAGTTATATCCATAGCCGTTCATGAATGATTCAATGAGGATATCTTTCTTGGAGTAGATTTGTGAGTTGTATTCCGAGATAAAATCATCCATGTCGTGATTGACAACATATTTGGCTAGTTCTGAACAATCCACAGGAATATTCCACCCTGTAGATATATATTTGAAAATTTCATCGTTATGGCATTTGATTTGTGAATTAAAGAGCGCTAGGAGTTTTTTCGCTTGTTCATAAGTAGTTGTATCTAGTTCACGAAGTAAAGGAGGCGTGTTGAAGAATACAATCTTCTTTAGTGAAGGGACTTCCATGGATAAGCCGGTTTTGTTTTCTCCTGTAGAAAAACCATGGTGAACAGGATTCCTATAATCGACTTTAAGCCGCTCATATAGCCGCTTTGTTAGTTTTTGGTTTTCGTCCGCATCAAATGAAAATGAGCCTTGTGGAGACTTGGAGTCGAATCTCTTGAATTTGCACAATGTTTCAACAAATGAATCAATCCAGTACAGCTTACTGGTCCAGAAGTCATGGTATGTATCAAATTTGCTTGGGTGAAAGCCATTGCAGAAATCATTCCAGTAAGTATAAGTATCACGAAGTGAATACCAGAACGGGAGAATGAGTACTGCCACATGTTCTATGAAGCTGAAGAGCCCCATGATATAAGACGAGTAAAGGAATCTCATGTCCTTTAAGTGCTCAGGCGAATAAACAGTTTCTTCAGCACGGACTAATCCCATCTGAAGATCATTGTGCAAATCAATATTATGCTTTTTAAGAAGTGTTCCCTCAATGGAGTTCTGCAAGAGGGAAAGCCCCGAAAGCATTGAGAGGTAATTGTTATAGATTGCGACATTGCCGGATAAGAATGCAGAATCTATATAAGATTTGCACCACTTCTCGAAGCCATATATTAATCCAGTGGAATTATATATTGTGTTACTTATGAAGTATTTTAGAGTGCTTTTCTTTAGGGAATACAAAAAGTACGTATTCTCTGATGTGTCTTCCTCAAGTAGGAAAACATATTCCTTATTATTACTGCTATTGGTCTGTTTGAAGATGATTCCAGGATATATGTCATTACCAATTACATGATTAAAGTATGAATAGCAAGTATTGGTCATGCCATCAATTTCCTGACGGGGACCTTTTTTAAGAAGCTCTTTTAGCGTCTCATATGGGTCAGTCTTGTGTCTAGTGTCAGTTTTCTTTGATTTTGTGGTTTCGGTACAAAATACTGCTGGGTCCTCAACTCTGCTGATATGGTTAGAGGCGAGCACCTTTTCCATACTTTCAACAAAACCAGAAATCATAAAGTTTAAAATCATAATACCTCCATCCAATTTCTATTGGAATGACAAGATAACACACCACAAGAATGTGTATGGCAGTCAAAGAGGTTTCTTATTAACGGCCATCTGGCCACCAACTTTAGCAAGTTCTTTATAGACGTTTGCAATTTGGTTTAAATCTCGTCTTTCCATAAAAAATATGTGATCATTACTTGAAAGTCAACAGATCATTTACAGTTTTTGAGGCTACTGTAGCATTGGTTTTGCAGAAATAGTCTTCAGCTATTACCGCATTCAGTGTATCAGATCCGATACTATAGGCATTATCGTGGAATAGTATCTGTCTCAGAGCCTCTGTCAACTTGATCTTGGATGAGTCAGTTCTTTTATCTGGTTGTAGATTTCGAGAAGAATATTGTAACTCAGTGAGAAGGCATCGAAAAACATTGTCATGTAAGGTAATGGCTTGAGATTATTTCTCAATGCAGTATTTTCGATTTCGTGATGAATCAATCCTGCCTGCTGGTATTAATTGTTGCTTTCGGATGGGATGTCTGAAGATGAGATCAGGGCTTTTGATGCAGGACTTCATGTCATTGCGAATGACACAATGAATGAGCTGTCGTTAATCAGGAAGAAGCTTGTAAAAGCAAGTGTACCTTTTGAGGAAAAGACGCCAGAGAAGTCAGCTTCCAGTCATCTTGGACGTTGATGGATTCTGTTTCTCTGAAGAGACTTGTTTCAAATCAGCATGTGCTTCAATTTTATGTAAATGTGTACGTTGGGCAAGATAAATAAGGCATGTTTACCTTGGAGAAGTAAGCAGTTGTAGCAGAATTGTTTATCATGTTTACCAATTCTTTGAGGTAGATGGACAATGTGCTCGTTTGAAAATAGCTATGAGAATATAATCCACTACAAACTAGATGGATATGTTTCTTTGACATTTGGATAGAAAAGTGACTTATAATTTTTACTAGGTTGAGATATCATTAAATTGTTCTTGCGCGAGAAGAAATATGGAGTTCCTTGACGAGATTATCAAAGCAACAAATGACTTTCTAGAAGCTATGCCCAAACAGATTAGAAAAGGGTATGGCCAGTTTTTCACAAGCAAGGAGACTGCTCTTTTCATGTCAGAAATGTATGACCTATCCTTTTTGGGTCATGAAGTTTCAGTACTTGATCCAGGAGCAGGATCTGGCATATTGTCGATTGCTTTGATTGATAGATTGGCTAAGGCTTCAGGAATTACCAAAATTAAACTTACCTGTTATGAAACGGATTCTAACATTATTGGACTTCTCGCTTCAAATTTGAATCGCGTGAAGGAGTATTATCCTTGTTCTTTCGAATATCAAATAATTCAAGATAACTATATCTTGAGCCAGAGTGATGAGTATAATAACACCCTGTTGGCAGATGCTTGTCCTAAAAAGTACGATATTATCATTTCAAATCCTCCTTACATGAAAATCGCAAGAGATGCACCTGAAGCATTAGCAATGCCAGATTTGTGTCATGGGGCGCCTAATCTTTATTTTCTTTTCTTGGGAATGAGCCTTTTCAATTTAAAGGATGATCATGAGCTAGTTTATATAATTCCACGGTCATGGACATCTGGTGCATATTTCAAGAGATTCAGAGAAAACCTTTTTAGCAAAAGTAGCATTGAAGCGATTCACGTTTTTGAGAGTCGTGACAAGGTCTTTGATAATGAAAATGTTTTGCAAGAGACGATGATAATCTTAATTCGCAAAACGCAAGCACATGTAGATTGTGTTAGGATAACATCAAGCAACAGCAATAGGAAATTTAATCATTTGACAACATTGCTTGTCCCATATGACTGTGTTGTATCTGGACGAGACCACTATGTATTTTTGCCTACGACAAAACAAGATGTTGAGTCTATTTCTGCTGTTAATAAGTTTAATTCAACGATGCCTGATTTGGGGCTACGTATGAAAACTGGAATCGTAGTTGACTTTAGAGAGAAAGATAGTTTGCGTAGCGATGCAGGTGATGATGTTGTTCCCTTGTTTTATAGTCAACATATTCGTAATGGGCGTGTTAATCATAATCCTTCAGGAAAGAATATGGACTGGTTATCTACGTCAAAACAAGGTTTACTTCAGAAGAATAAGAATTACATTTTCTGTAAGCGTTTTACGGCTAAGGAAGAAAAAAGAAGGCTTCAGTTAGGTATATTCTTATCAAACGATTTTAAACAATATAAAGTTATTGGGACACAAAATAAGATTAATTTTATTGACATGAGTGATGGCTCTGATTTGGATAAAGACCTAGTGTATGGACTATATGTTGTTTTTAACTCAACGCTTTATGATCAATACTATCGAATTATGAATGGAAGTACTCAGGTTAATAGTACAGAGATGAATAGTATTCCTGTGCCTCCTCTTGATATTATGCGAGATATGGGAAAACAACTTATTGCATCGGGAGATTTATCAACAGAGAACTGTGATGCAATTTTGAAGGAGACTGTGTATGAGCAAGGTCGACGATATAAGAAAATTTCTGGTTGATATTGGAATGCCAAAGCCGCAGCAAGCTGATATTTGTTGTTACACCCTGCTAGCAATGGCAGAAATAAAACCTAATGACTCATGGATTGCCGCTAGAAATGCTTGGATTCGCATTCATGATGTGATTAGTTTTTTGGATAAGTGGTATGGCATTAAATATGCTGAGAACAGTCGAGAAACAATTCGTAAACAGGCAATGCATCATTTTCGCACTGCTGCATTGATTGAAGATAATGGAGTTTCCACAAATAGTCCTAATTATCGATATCGCATAACAGATGAGACATTGAACATTATTCAATCTATAGGGTTGGTATCTTATGACACAAAAAGTGCAAGTTTCTTGAAAGTGCATGATTCGCTAATAGATTATTATGCGTCTAAAAAGCGTATGGCGAAGCTTCCAGTGCGGATTAATGATGGAGAATTTACATTCTCAGCAGGAAAACATAATCAGTTACAGAAGGCTATTATTGAGGAATTTGCACCGCGATTTGCACCTTATTCTGAAGTTTTATACGTTGGAGATACTATTGAAAAGGATTTGGTAAAGAATGTAGAAAAACTTCGTTCTCTTGGTTTTGAAATAACACTGCATGATAAGATGCCAGATGTTGTACTTTATAGAGAAGATAGAGATTGGATTTATTTTGTTGAGGCTGTTACTTCTGTTGGCCCTATGGATCCAAAACGAATTGACGAGATAACGGCTATGACAAAGTATGTGAAATCAGGAAAAGTATTTGTTACTGCATTTCTAGATTTTGCCACATATAAGAAGTTTGCAAGTAGTCTTGCTTGGGAAACGGAAGTCTGGATTTCAGAGATGCCTGACCACATGATTCATTTGAATGGTGATCGCTTTTTGGGCCCCCATTCAAATTGAAGAATACCAAAAATTAGAGATTCTCTATTCCTTTTTCTATGCCCAAAAACACTTGAGAAAGAAACAACTCCCTGATTTAGAGGGAGTTGCGAGTAGTGGAGCTGATCGGGATCGAACCGACTACCTTTTGAATGCCATTCAAACGCTCTAGCCAGGTGAGCTACAGCCCCGCTGAAGTGTATTATTACATCTTTGACTTATTTTTTCTAGCCATCAAATACACACAAAATACTTTCTCTGCGATTGCTTTATAATCAGCGGTGTTGTAATTTAGTAATATAGAGGTAGGATTTGATGTTAAAGAAGTTCTTT
>DXHU01000014.1 GCA_019113245.1 Candidatus Ornithospirochaeta avicola | reverse complement strand
TGCAGCTGTCAGATAGAGAGTGGACATGCAAGAGCTGCGGTACACATCATGACAGAGACAAGAACAGTTGTAGAAACCTGCTGGATGAGGGAAAAGACATCCTGAACCGCTGGGCTAGCGGGGATAGCTCATTGATACTGGCACCATCAGGTGTCTTGAGTGAGAAGAAGCTCCATCCTCAGGCTCGCTACAATGTGAGACAGGATGGAGAGTAGGTCACTAATGGGAATAATATATGCTTAAACTTTTTAGAAAGACACTTCCTCTGGATAATTACTGGAAAGAATACTGGAGAATGCCAAGTCAGGATGAAGCTTTAAAAGCTGCAGAAGAATATGCAGAAGACAACCATATGAGCATAAAGGTTCTCTCTTCCCGGTTCATAATTCTTGACGAAAAATATTATGAAGTCATTCCCTCTGTTTTTTTCAGAGGAACATACGGTGTCTACATCCGCAGATGCAGAAAAGAAGATGCTCTTTGATTTCATGCATCGCACTGCCAGTACTCAAGGCTGTCCATGTCCATCAGCGTCAGCTTCATATTGTGTCCGGCTCCTGTATCAATGGCGGCAAGATGGTATTCATTGCTTATAAAGGGCAATGCATTATATGTGGGAGTGTGTCCTGAAAAAATCATGCGCCCGTCTGTATCAAGAGGAGATACCATGCTTTTTATCCTTATTACAGACATTTTCTCCTTCTTTTCGAGTGCAGAAAGCATATAGGACCTGTCCCATAAAAGATAATCATCATACTCTCCCCCGCCATCTATATTCCTCTCTGCTTTCTCTGCTTCAAACAAATCTTTCATAGTGAGCTTTCCAACTCCTCCATGAACGATGATGTATTTATCTTCAATCCTTACTGCTGGAAGATCTTTTAGCCAGTATGCAATCTCTGTGCATTCAAGCATGCTGACTTTGCTGTTTATAAAATCATCAATCGTGCTCTGTCCGCCGTTACGGAGAGCCCAGAGCCAGTTGTCATTTGCAGTTAAAAGCCAGGTCTGAAGAAAAAGATCATGGTTTCCAGCAACCCCTTTAAAATTCTTCATTCCCATCAAAAACCTGAGAACCTTGATATTCTCTTTCCCCCTGTCAGTATAGTCCCCGACGGCATAAAGAGTATCAGAATCAGCAAATCCGGCTTTCTCAAGAAGCTCCATCAGCTCGCTATAATGCCCGTGTATATCTCCAACAATAAGATTTCTTCCCATAAACACTCCTTATGCATTTTAGCATGCTTTCTTTCCGGTAATATAATAATTGTTGATATTATATATATCAGCAATATTTAATTCTGATTTCGGAATCTTATTTTCTATATTCAGCCCTTTCAACCAGTTTGCTCATAATATAATCCTTGCCAGCAATCTGAGATGGAAGAAGACTGGATGTTTCTCTTAGCGCAGATATATCTGATTGAGTAATTCCTTTTGATGAGAGAAATGCTATTTCTGAAGAAGAAAAATCAACAGTCGGAAATGATATTCTCATCAATCCTTTTATCTTTTCCTCATCCGGGCAGGAGAAGATGACAATCTCATTAAATCTTCTCAGAACTGCAGGCTCAATCATCTTCTCATAATTTGTTGTTGCTATGCATATTCCACTGTATCGCTCAAGAGCAACCATAAAGCATGATGTCAATTCATTTTGTGCTTTTGCTGTGCTGCCGAACGGATTTTCCTTTCTTGAAACATAGGACTCAACCTCATCGAAAAGCAGAAGTGCATTTTTATCCTCAGCTTCAGCAAAGGCATCTCTTATCGCCTTTTCGCTTTCTCCCCAGTATCGGAACATAATGTCCTCAGGACATTTTGAAATCACTTTCATTCCAGCAATATGCGCAAGAGCATATGCAAAGGAAGTCTTGCCTGTCCCGCTTTCTCCTGAAAAAAGAAGCTTAAGTGCTCTTTTTTTCCTCTGTGCACTGCAAAGCATATTTTCTATCATAGATCTTTCAGGATGGCTTGAGATAAATGACGTGCTGTATGTTTTGCTTAATACCTCGCTTACTTTTCTGTAATCGTTTACATTTCTTTTCCTTTCAACATTGTCTAAAAGATCAGGTATCAGATCATCATTTTTCTTTCTGAAAATTGTGTTTACCAGATCCACATAGCTGCACGCAAGCACAGGATTCACATTATTCTCAATAAATAAGTTCACTGTCTTATCTTCAGCCGAAAAGTTTTTCTTGAGTACAGTTTTTACATCCTCATCATCCTTAAGCACAATCTTCAGCACAAGTGTCGGGAATTTGCTGACTTCTATCAGCTTTATCTCTTCCTCGCTTTCTTCATCCTCCTGAGAAAGAAAAACAGCACAAAAGCTGAAGTTGAAGAATCTGGCTACTTTCAGAAACCTTTCCCTGCTTTCACAAAGTGTATTGCTAAATAAAACAATTTCCCCATTCCATGATGCCTTTAGCACCTCGCTGATATAGTATTCATCATCGAGAGAATTGCTTTTTGCTATCACGCACTCTATGCCGTTTTCTTCAAATACATATTTAATCAGCTGCTCTCCGTATTGAGCTATCACATTCTCAGCTTTCAGATAAAGAGCTTTTTTCTCCGCAATTGCGATCTGCATGATCTTCAAAGCATTGTATCTTGTCTGAAAGAATGAGAAGGATGAGGAGATTGTATCATCAGCTTTTTCTTCTTTTCTGATATCCGGCAATCTTGGAGCCTCAAACAGAAGACAAAACCAAGAAGGAAGATGAAGTGAAGATGAAAGGGGAATCACGTCAAGTATCCTTGAGACAAGATCAGAAATTTCCTTTTTGTCATAGGTATTGAGAATGTCTGCGGCTCTTGCTTCTATAGTGCTTCTTATAAGAACCTCATCATTTTTCTCTATAATGTACAAAAGCGCTATGATTGTTGCATCCACTAGTCTTAAACCGAACCTGCTTGCCAATCCTTTTGCAAGATTAATAATCTCTTCTTTTTGACTTTGTTTTTTTTGCATCTTACGGCTCCTGAATAAAGATTTAAAGAACTATAGAATATTGATTATCCTAGATATATTATTCTTAGTCCTATAAATCAGTTATTGAGCCGTAGGCTCTATATATTCTTTCTACTAGATATATATAACATCGCACGCGCGTAATAAATATTACTAGCGCACACGCGCGAAAAAAAGCGTACCCCGAAGGATACGCCATCAATAACACTAAGATTTACTTCAGCCGTTAAGTGCCTGAGAAACAGCAACTGCAACAGCAACTGTTGCACCTACCATCGGGTTGTTTCCCATTCCGAGGAATCCCATCATCTCAACATGAGCCGGAACAGAGCTTGATCCTGCAAACTGTGCATCAGAGTGCATTCTTCCCATTGTATCTGTCATACCGTAGGATGCCGGACCTGCTGCCATGTTGTCCGGATGAAGTGTTCTTCCTGTACCGCCGCCTGATGCGACTGAGAAATACTTCTTGCCCTGCTCAACACACTCTTTCTTGTATGTTCCTGCAACAGGATGCTGGAAACGTGTCGGGTTAGTTGAATTTCCTGTAATAGAAACATCAACTTTCTCAAGATGCATGATTGCAACACCTTCACGTACATCATCAGCACCATAGCATCTTACCTGTGCTCTCTCTGTCTTTGAATACGGAATCTCGCGTACTACATTGACCTTTCCTGTAGCATAGTCAAACTGTGTCTGGACATATGTAAAGCCATTGATTCTTGAAATAATCTGTGCAGCATCCTTGCCAAGACCGTTGAGAATAACGCGAAGCGGCTTCTTTCTTGACTTGTTAGCATTCTTTACAATACCGATTGCACCCTCTGCAGCTGCAAATGACTCGTGACCTGCAAGGAATGCAAAGCATTCTGTCTCGTCACGTAGAAGCATGGCAGCAAGGTTTCCATGCCCGATACCTACCTTTCTGTCATCTGCAACAGATCCTGCAATACAGAATGCCTGAAGACCGATTCCGATAGCCTCAGCTGCATCAGATGCGACCTTGCATCCTTTCTTGATTGCAATTGCTGCTCCGACTGTGTATGCCCAGCATGCGTTTTCAAAAGCGATAGGCTGTATCTCCCTTACCATTGTATAGGGATCAAAGCCATGTGCCTTACAGATTTCTCTTGTCTCTTCAACAGAAGAAATGCCATATTCTTTCAAAACCTCATTGATGTGGTCAATTCTGCGCTCGTAACTTTCAAATAATGCCATTTTCTTCAATCCTCCCTCATTCCTTTCTAGGATCAATGTACTTAACAGCATCAGCGAACTGACCGTATGTGCCCATTGCCTTCTTTACAGCTTCAGCTGCATCAACTCCCTTCTTGAGGGCATCCGTGAGCTTTCCAAGGTTAAGGAACTCGTAACCGATAATCTCATCATTCTCATTGAGTGCGAGGCGTGTGACATAGCCTTCTGCCATCTCAAGATATCTTGGACCCTTGAGCTTTGTTCCGAACATTGTTCCAACCTGGCTTCTCATGCCCTTTCCAAGGTCCTCAAGGCTGGCTCCGATTGGAAGACCGCCTTCAGAGAAAGCTGTCTGGCTTCTTCCGTAGACAATCTGTAAAAAGAGCTCTCTCATTGCAACGTTGATAGCATCGCAAACGAGGTCTGTATTGAGAGCCTCAAGAAGTGTCTTGCCAGGAAGAATCTCACTTGCCATTGCAGCAGAGTGTGTCATTCCTGAACATCCGAGTGTTTCAACAAGAGCTTCCTCGATAATACCGTCCTTGATATTGAGTGTAAGCTTACATGCACCCTGCTCAGGAGCACACCAGCCGACACCGTGTGTAAGGCCAGAAATGTCTTTGATTTCTTTTGCCTGAACCCATTTTCCTTCCTCTGGAATCGGGGCTGGACCATGATATGCACCCTTTGCTACGGGACACATATTCTTCACTTCGGTTGAATAAATCATATCAATCCTCTCCTAAATAATATGGGACAAAGCAAAAAGAAAGAAAGCTTCGTCCCTTCTAGTCAGTGATAATATACCATCTGTGAGTGTGTGATGTAAAGAAATTAATGGAACAAGCAGAGCAATCGGATGTATGCTTATTAGGTATGGCAAAGCATAAAACGACAAAGATCAGTGAAAGTACATGGCGCATTGATGAATTTGGCATGGTCAACGCATTCCTGTGCATCGGAGAAGAAAGGAATGCGCTGATTGATACGGGATGCGGCATCGGAAACATAAAAGAAGCTGCAATGAGCATTTCAGACAAGCCTCTTTCTGTTTTTCTCACACACTCACATCCTGATCATGCCGGAGGAATCTATCATTTTACGGACAGTCCTGTTTATATGAACAGCTTAGATGAAAGCCTTATGCTTTGGGGCATGAGAACAGATAATGAATTCAGAAGGATGTATGCAGAAACAAGGGGAATAAACTCATTTAAAGGAGATTTAAACGAGCTGTACAGTCTCATTCCAGAAAGCAATCCTGACTGTACATCTTTTAGATATGAGAAAATCTATGACGGAGTTGTCTTGTCCCTTGGAAAAAGGAAATTCAAATGCATACATACCCCGGGACACACAGATGGCAGCATGTGCTTTCTGGATGAAAGCAGCAGACTGCTATTCAGCGGAGATACAGTGAACAACAGCATAATATTGATGCGTCAGCCTGATAATGATTCCAGACTCATAAGAATATTTCATGAAACACTGTTGAAAATAAAAGAGCATGAGAAAGAATTTGACTATCTTGTAATAGGTCATGGCTACCCGCTGCTGAAAAAAGACATCATAGACGATTATCTTTTAATCACATCTGGACTCCTAGATGGCAGATTGAGGGGAGAATATGAAGAAAGAGGGTTCAGAAAAGGCGATGTTGCCAGAAAAGGGAAAGCTGAACTCTGGTATCAGTGTGACAGCTGATTTTTGTTTACATTGACACAGGCCAGATGACAATAAATGCCTCTGATTTATTTCTGCAACAGAGTACGGCCTCTTCTTTTTTATTGATGCTATCTCTGCTCTTGCATCAGTGCTTTCTGCTTATCTGTCTCATGCTTGAAATGATAAAATGCTAAATAATTATTCCATATTGCCTTTTTATTTTTCTTCATTATCATGAGCTTTGAGTGGAGTATTTCTTTTTATGATATCAACAGGATTCAGAACAATTGAGGGAAGTGCTTTTATCGGCGAGAATGCCCTTGCAAAATTCAGAAGCAGAAATCACAGCATTGCCATGGATGACAGATTTCTTCGTGAGAATGAGAAAGAAGGGTACGGATATGAAACCGGAAACCGCTATCTGCCTTACAAATGGCAGGATTTGTTCCCGCGCAAAAGGCAAAAGATGAATATCCGTACAATCATAATGGAAAACGCTCATGTTAAAGCCGAGTTCTGGCCTGATTACGGAATGAGACTTCATTCCCTGATTCAGAAGGATGATGGGAGGGAACTGCTTTTTGACAATCCTGTACTTCAAATTCGAAACCTTGCAATCAGAAAAGCCTGGTTCAGCGGCGGCATAGAATGGAATTTCGGTCAGTACGGGCACTCTGTCACCACATGCTCACCGCTCTTTGTATCAAAAGTCAAAGGCAAAGATGGCGAAGAATTTCTGAGAGCTTATGAATATGAAAGGATGAAAGGACTTTTCTGGCATATGGATTTTCATCTTGGCGAGAATGACAGGTTCCTGTGGGTGTATGCCAGATTCATTAATCCGTCGGAGGAAAAAGTTCCTTTTTACTGGTGGACCAATATTGCAGTAAGGGAAGGAAAGGAACAGAGAGTCTACTCTGGTACTGATGATGTGATTTTCATCAATTCAGTATCTCTTGAAAAAGAAGGAGCTAAAAGGGTCATGTGCTCTGGCCGCCTTCCATATCTGGGGATTGAGCCTGAATGTGACTACTCATATCCTGAGAACTTCACTGACTATTCAAATGAATATTTTTTCCAGAACAATCATCGTGAGGAAGAAACATGGGAGGCTTGTGTATGGAGCGACGGCTGGGTTTTCTTTGACAGAACCGACAGGAATCTGGCTTATCATAAAATGTTCTGCTGGGGCGGAGAGCAAGGAGGAAGAAACTGGAGGGATTATCTGAGCCGCAAGGGAGAGGGAGGCTATATTGAGCTCCAGGCAGGATTTTCCCCGACTCAGGTTCACGGCATGGACATTCAAGGTAAATCAAGCCTGGATTTCGTTCAGATGTTCGGCGGCTTCAAAGCATCTGCAGATCTTACAGACTGTGAATATGATTCAGGGCGGGCTGAAATTTATGAAAGAATCAATTTTCTTGTCAGCAAGGAAGAAGTGATGAAAAGGAAGGCCGAATATGCTTCATATGCAGAGAATCAGATTGGGACTATCCTGCACTATGGAAGCGGTTATGGTGCCCTGGAAGCGCTTCGTGATCCGTCTTTCAGTCCAGCAGGGTTCTTATTTCCTTCATCTTCGATTGGGAAAGAAGAGAGTATGTGGAAAAATGTGCTTGAGAAAAAAGAGCTTCCTGAGGATGATATTCCTGCATCATACATGACAGACATGAGATGGAAAGATGCTATTGAGGCAGTTGCATGCAATAATTTCAATGTATGGAATATCCTTGGAGTCCTGTATCTTGAAAACGAGATGGATGAAAAAGCAGGATGCTGTTTTAACAAAGCACTTGCGCTGAAGAAAAATGCCTTCTCACTGCGCTGTCTTTCAGTCATGAGTGCCCAGCAAGGGAGAATGGATGATGCTGTATTGCTGATGCGTGAATGTGTTTCTCTTGATAAGAGAAGAGAATATGCAGAAGAATATGTTGACCTGCTTGTCTCCCTTAAAATGTGGCAGGATGCATGGGATTTCTATGAATCGCTCGACCAGAGTGTCAAAGATGACGAGGCTCTTGTTATGAGCCTTCTGCCTGCAGCCTGCCGCCTGAAGAAGAAAGATTTTATTGCAAGCTGCTATAAAAAGGAGTTTGCCTCAATCCGTGAGGGAGGAAGAGTCTACACAGAAAGCTGGTTCTGGCTTCAGGCAATGAAGACTGCAGAGGAAAAAGGAATCGGGTTTTCTGAAGATCTTGTAAAGCTCTGTGAACAGAAAAACGAGATTCCTAAGAAATTCGATTTCAGACTGGGCTGAGAAAAATCATGATTCTCTGAAGCTGCTTATTTAAGGCAAGAAGTTCAAAAAAGCAGGGACATCTGACTTTTCTTTTCTCTCTAAGCTGGCCTGGATCTTTCCTCAGAATCTTAAAACAGCACTAAAAACATATATCATCATGGCATCTTTTTTTCTGCTATATTGCGGCACTTCTCTACTATGTGCTTCATAAGATGCAGAAAGAAATTCTCTTGCTCTTCCTGATACCTGTCTCATATTTCATTCTCAGGACGATTCTCTACACTGAAACACAGAGTGAGCATATGACAGGAACACTTTCAATACGCCTTGTAGCGTTGCTTGTCTTTACATTCAAAAAAACAGATGAGAAAGGAAAAGATCTAATTCCTAAATTAGTTTTCTACGCTTATTATCCAGCACATCTTGCTGTAATATATTTTCTAAGTCTTTAGTATTGAATTATATTGTACACAGAAGGAAAATAAAATGCCTATACCTAATTCAACAGCAATGACCACTGCAACCTTCAGGATTTCTCCTGAGCTGAAAGCTCGTGTGGACAATCTTGCAAAGATGACACGGAGAAGTTCCAGTTCCATATATCTCCAGCTTGTTGAGGACCATATCGGAGAACTGGAAGAGGTTTACAGATGCCTGGCAATAAGAGATGGAATTAAAGCAGGAACCATCAGAACCTATACTACTGAAGAGGCTGAGAAAGAGCTTGGCCTATGAAAGTTATAGTCTGAAGCAAAGAGAATCATCAACTATATGAAAGAGGTTGAGAATCTGAAAGGATTTTTGCGCTATCTTGTTGGGGATTGGCGGGTAATCTGCGACATAGTTGTTGAGGAGGTAGTAATTCATGTCATTGATGTAGGCCACAGGCGGGAAGTTTACAAGTGAGCCTCGGGAATATTCCGAGGGCTTGCTCTTGTTGTTTGGTTATTTATTAAATTCTATAGTCTTTGAATGTTAAAAAAATAGATGAATGCCTATATTTAGAGTATTTGTTTACGTTGGGCCAAATAAAAGTTCTTAAATGTGGCAAATTTATCATAGAATCGGCAAGAAGACTCCATCCTCTGCAGGGTGGAGATGAATTGCCAGATATGCATGACTTGTTGATGACATTAACATAATAAGATACAATAAATTATGAATGAATCAGCACGCATCGAAA
>DXHU01000013.1 GCA_019113245.1 Candidatus Ornithospirochaeta avicola | reverse complement strand
TTCTCTATATCGCTCTTGTGAACTATCTCAATATTGTTGTTTATCCAGTTGGTGGTATATGACCTCTTATCCTTTCCTTTTGCTCTGAACTTTGGAGTCTTTCCCATTGGGAAGAGTTTCTTGCATGCCTGGTTCAGGTTCAGCTGGGTGTTTGAAAGAGAGAGGGAATCAACCTCGCATAGGAATGGATTGTCCTTCTTCAGATGGGCGGGTGTTGTATTGAGAAGCTTTCCTTTGTTAATCTTCTCATATCCGATTCTTTCCTGAAGAAGATTGTTCCAGACGAAGCGGCAGCAGCCGAAGGTCTTCCAGATGAGGATCTTCTGCTCCATGGTAGGGTTTATCCTGAACTCCATACACCTGGAGACGGTCACTTTACCAACACTTCTTCCTCTCTTCTCGTCAACTGCTTCGTCCATAGTACGAGTATAGCATATAAATACTTATAATGCAAGAAGATATATAACAAATCCCATACTTATTGATATACTAGTATTATTGATATATAGAATCTGAGATTCTACATGATTCATCACCATCTTATGAAATTGAAGATGGTGACTTCTCATGGATTTAGGTTAAAGAAAAATGAAGAAAAAAGCAGGAAAGCTATTCCTGCTCTGCATTCTTTTCAAAGTATTCCCACAGCCTGTCGTTCGGAACGGGGGCTTTTATCACAAGTCTTTCCTTTCTTACCGGATGGATGAAAGAAAGCTCTCTGGAGTGCAGGCATATCCCGCCGTCCCTGTTGCTCCTATCTGCCCCGTATTTCAGGTCTCCTTTTATATGAATCCCTTCAGCCTGAAGCTGGCTTCTAATCTGATGATGCCGACCTGTGAGGAGTTCAATTGACAAAAGCGTGTATCTATCGCTTTTTGCAAGTACGCGGTAAACAAGCTCTGCCCTCTGGCTTCCCTTCACTTCTCTTTCATACGCACGGCTTTTATTGCTCTCGCACTCCCGTACAAGGAAGTGGACAAGCCTCCCTTCTTCCTTTTTTGGGCATCTGTCAACAATGGCCCAGTAGGTCTTGTCAACTTCTCCTTTTCTGAAGGCCTCGTTCATGCGGCTGAGGGCCTTCTCCGTCTTGCAGAAAAGCAGACATCCGCTTGTCGGCCTGTCAAGACGGTGAGGAAGACCAAGGTATACATTGCCGGGTTTGGAATATGTCTTTTTCAGATAAGCCTTGACTTCATCAATAAGGCATATATCCCCGCTCTTGTCAGCCTGACTGAGCTCGCCGCATCTTTTATTAATGACAATCAGATGATTGTCTTCATAGAGTATCCTGTCTTTATCAATCATCTGAGCTCTCGAAAAGATCCGGCGTTCCGTCTCCTGAAGGGCGCATATCCTTTGTCTGGCGGATTGCTATCTTCTCAATCTCCTTCGCTGTCAGGCGCACTCCCTGACCACCGCTTGATTTCTGGACACGGAAGTCTGCAAAGCGCATTGTCTCCTCAAGCTGCTTATAGCCCTTTCCGCTCTTGTACTGCAGGAAGATTACGGCAGAAGGATAGAGGGATATCTTCTTCACCTTTGCCCCATCGCTCTTTATTGTCGAGTAAAGCTTTCCTGTTGTGAAAGAAGGAATCATGAAGCGCTTTATGTAGCATATTCTTTTCTGGTCCAGACGGGATTTTTCGGTATATATGATTGTGAAAATCTCTTTGCTTATGATGTCCTTTTCTGCATAGTTGATGTAGAAAATTCCATCAGTCCCGATATATTCCTTATCGGATACAACTGTCACACGGTATTCTCCGTTGTTCTTCATGTAGAAGATCCTGTCAAAAGGAGAGACCTTCAGAAGACTCTCGCCGGTTTTTATGTTCGTTCCGATATATCCGGTTTCCTTATCGTAGCGGATATCCATGTTTCGGACTGCGACCTGACGTGCAGAGAGACTTTCAAAGCTGGATATTTCTGTCTTTCGTACTCTTTCATCCTTTCCTATCATCTTGATAAGCTCGTCTATGTAGCTTACAGCATAGCGCTTGAGATGAGAAAGCTTGTTCTTGATGTCTGCAATCTCGGCGTTTATCTCCTCAATTTCCTTCCTGTTCTTCTCTATGTCAAAAAGGGAAATCCTTCTGATAGGAATTTTCAGAAGCCTTTCAATGTCATCTGAATCCAGCTCTCCTCCCCCGACTTCATCAAGGAAGTTCTCAAAGCCTTTTATTATAGCCCCGTTCACATCCTCCGCTGTCTTCTTGTTCTCAATTTCCTTATATATCCTCTCCTCGACAAAGATGCGCTCAAGAGTCCTTGCCCTGAGTTTTGCCTCCTGCTTTCCAAGCTCAACTTCAAGCTCTGCTTTAAGTACTTCCTGGATATGGCGGGCATGAAAGCGCACCTGCTCAGAAATCGGGACTATATGAGGAAGATTGTCTTTTATCACAAGAGGATTCACAGAGATTCTTATCTGGCAGTCCGTAGTTGCATAGAGCACATCCACCATATCCTTTGAATATGTGTTCCTCTGCCAGTGAATGACAATCTGGGCTTTTTCTGCAGTAAGGTCCTCTATCCTGTCTATTTTCAGTTGTCCATTCTTGTTCGCGCTCTGGATTGACTCAATCAGGCGCTCGCTTGTTATGCCGTATGGAAGCTCCTCGATGACAAGCTCTTTGGGGTCCTCGGCATTCATCTTTGCCCTGATTGTGACCCTTCCCGTTCCGTCATTGTATTCGCTGACATCCATTATTCCGCCGCCCGGGAAGTCAGGGAAAAGCTCAAACTCCTCTCCCCTGATAGCCTTCTTCTGCGCCTCAAGGACCTCAATGATGTTATGAGGAAGTATTGTGGTTGCCATTCCTACAGCAATGCCCTGGGTTCCCTGAATAAGGACAACAGGTATCTTTGCAGGAAAAACAACCGGCTCCTTTGCCCTTCCGTCATATGAGTCCACATACTCAGTAATCTCAGGCGAGTAAAGGACTTTCCTTGCAAGAGGAAAGAGACGGCACTCGATATATCTTCCTGCAGCAGCCCCGTCGCCAGTGAGGAAATTCCCGTAGTTTCCCTGCCCCTCGACAAAGAGGTTCGCATTTACAAGGTTCACAAGAGCTTCGGTAATCGATGCATCTCCATGCGGATGATATGCCATCGTGGCACCGACAACTCCGGCAACCTTCATGAACTTGCCTTCATCCTTTTCAAGTAGGGTGTGCAGTATTCTTCTCTGGACGGGCTTGAGACCGTCTGTTATCTCAGGAATGGCACGCTCTCTTATTACATATGATGCGTACTCCAAAAAGTTTTTCTTGTATAATTCCTCAGCGTGTGCCATCAGATAAGATTCTCCATTATGTATTCCCTGCGCTTAGGAGTGTTGTCTCCCATGCAGAATGTCATTATATCCCTTGTCTCCTTTATGGAGGAGATTGACACAGGAACAAGGCGCATGTTCTCGCCTATAAACTGTCCGAACTCCTTTGCAGAAATCTCTCCCAGGCCTTTGAACCTCGTGATCTCAGCGCCTTTCAAAGTGCGTGCAGCCTCATCGCGTTCCTTCTCGCTGTAGCAGTATATATTGGTGTTCTTGTTCCTCACGCGGAAAAGAGGTGTCTCAAGAATATAAAGATGCCCCTGGGTGACAAGTTCCTCAAAGAATGTGAAGAAATATGTCATTATCAGATTCCTTATATGAAAACCGTCCGTATCGGCATCCGTTGCGATTATGACTTTCGCATAGCGCAGGTTCTCTATTCCATCCTCAATTCCAAGTGCGCACATTATGTTGTAAAGCTCATCATGCTTGTATATGAAGCTTCTCTTCATTCCCTCTGTGTTTGCAAGCTTTCCACGAAGAGAGAAGACTGCCTGGTAGCGCGCATCGCGGGCTGTGTTGATAGTTCCGCTTGCAGAGTCTCCCTCAGTAAGGAATATCATGGACTTTTCTGCCTCGGCACGGTGGGCTGCAGCCTTGTCAGTAAGATGGTATTTGCACTCCTTGAGCTTTTCGATGTTTATTGCAGTCTTCTTTGCCTTTTCTCTTGCTCCGTTTCTTACAAGCTGCTCTTCCTTATGGATCTTCTCATTGGATATGATTTTTGCCTGTATGCTCTGAGCAAGCTTTGTATTCTTCATCAGGGCATCTACAACCGCTTCCTTGACATCTGAGACAATCCAGCCCTTCACATCAGTGTTGCCGAGCTTGTTCTTTGTCTGGCTCTCAAAGACAGGGTCCTGTATCTTTATTGCAACAGCTCCTACAATGCCGTCTCTAATCTCGTTTCCGTTCCAGGATTTCTTATAATACTCATTGACGCCTTTCAGTATTCCTTCTTTGAAGGCTGCAAGATGAGTTCCTCCATCCGATGTGTGCTGGCCGTTGACATACGAGAAATAGTTTTCTCCAAACCCGTTTGTATGGGTGAATGCAAACTCTATATTGTCTTTCTTGTAATGTATGACTTCATAAAGAGCACTGTCTCCAAGCTCCTTTGAAAGAAGGTCCATAAGACCGTTCTGGCTCTTGATAATCTCCTTATTGAAGCTTATGGTCAGTCCGATGTTCAGATATGCATATGCCCAGAGCCTCTCTCTTATGTAATCCATATTGTAGGAATACTCTCCGAAGATCTCTTCATCCGGGACAAACTCAAAGTATGTTCCGTCCGCCTCATCCGTATCAAAAGCTTCCTCTTTTACGAGCTTGCCGCGCTCAAAGACAGCCGAGACAGCTTTCTTTCCTCTATTGCTCACCACCTTGAAATAGGAAGAAAGAGCATTGACTGCCTTGGTTCCAACTCCGTTCAGCCCGACTGAGTACTGGAAGGCCTCTCCTGTGTATTTTGCTCCAGTATTGATCTTTGACACGCAGTCCACAACGCTTCCAAGCGGTATTCCTCTTCCATAGTCCCTTACTGACACCCTGTTGTTCAAAACAGTAATGACGACTCTGGAGCCGTGACGCATTACAAACTCGTCAATCGCATTGTCTATAATCTCTTTCAGGAGGATATAGATTCCATCGTCTATATGTGATCCGTTTCCCAGCCGCCCGATATACATTCCAGGGCGCAGCCGTATATGTTCAAGAGGAGAAAGGGAAAGTATGCTTCCCTCATCGTATTTAACTGCCATAGCGACTATTATAATCCAAATACGGCAGTTTTGACAAAACCCCCAAATTCAAGCTTCTGTCCTCTTCTCAATTGAAAAAAACCTTTATAGGTTTTATCATGGCGCTATGAGCAAATATCCTTTCAGAGAAATAGAAGAAAAATGGCAGAAATACTGGGAAGAGAACAAGAGCTTCAGAACAACTGAGGACCCATCTTTTCCCAAAGAGAAAAGAAAGTATGTCCTTGATATGTTCCCTTACCCATCAGGGGCAGGTCTCCATGTAGGACATCCAGAGGGCTATACAGCAACAGACATATATTCACGCTACTACAGGATGAAGGGGTACAATGTCCTTCACCCGATGGGATTTGACGCATTCGGACTTCCCGCAGAGAACTATGCGATAAAGACTGGAACACACCCTTATGTGACAACAAAGAAGAACATGGACAATTTCTCCCGTCAGCTCAAGAGCTTCGGCTTCTCATACGACTGGGACAGGGAAATTGCCACATGTGATGAGAAGTACTACCACTGGACACAGTGGATCTTCGAGCAGCTATATAAAAGAGGTCTTGCATACGAGGCTCATACTCCTATCAACTGGTGCCCGAGCTGCAAGACAGGACTTGCAAACGAGGAAGTCAAGGAAGGAAGATGTGAGCGCTGCGGAGAAAAGGTCGAGAAGAAGAACATCCGCCAGTGGGTTCTGAAAATCACAGCATATGCAGACCGCCTTCTTGAAGACCTTGATGAGCTTGACTGGCCGGAAAGCGTCAAGGCAATGCAGAGAAACTGGATTGGAAAGAGTGAAGGAGCTTCAGTATTCTTCAAGCTTGAGAACTTTGATGATTGCCTTGAAGTATATACAACACGACCTGACACGCTCTTCGGCGCAACCTACATGGTCATAGCACCGGAGCATCCTTTTGTTGAGAAACTCACTACAGCTGAGCAGAAAGAAGCTGTTGAGAAATACATCGATGAGGCAAAGCACAAGAGCGACCTTGAGCGCACGGATCTTGCGAAGGACAAGACAGGAGTGTTCTCTGGAAGCTATGCCATAAATCCAGTTAACGGAAAGAGGATTCCAATCTGGATTGCAGACTATGTCCTCATAAGCTACGGAACAGGAGCAATCATGGCAGTTCCGGCTCACGACTCAAGGGACTGGGAGTTTGCAAAGAAATTCTCGCTTCCCATCATCGAGGTCCTGAAGAGCAATGTGGATGTCCAGGAGGAAGTCTGGGAAGGAGATGGGGAGCATGTGAATTCTTCCTTCCTTGATGGAATGAACAAGAAAGAAGCAATTGATGCAATGCTTTGCTGGCTTGAGGAGCACAAATGCGGGCACAAGGCTGTCAACTACAAGCTCCGCGACTGGGTCTTCTCCCGTCAGAGGTACTGGGGTGAGCCGATTCCTGTAATCCACTGCCCGAAATGCGGCAATGTCCTTGTTCCAGAAGAAGAGCTTCCTCTGACTCTTCCGGAAGTTACAAAGTACGAGCCAAGCGGAACAGGGGAATCTCCTCTTGTGAATGTAAAGAGCTGGGTCAAGACAAAATGCCCTGTATGCGGTTCTGATGCTGAAAGAGAGACAAACACAATGCCTCAGTGGGCAGGCTCCTGCTGGTATTACCTGCGTTATCTCGATCCGGATAACGAGAAAGAGTTCGTGGCTAGAGAGAAAGAAGAATACTGGATGCCGGTAAGCCTCTATGTAGGAGGAGCAGAGCATGCTGTGTTGCACCTTCTTTATGCAAGATTCTGGCACAAGGTGCTCTATGATCTCGGCCTTGTAAGCACAAAAGAGCCTTTTCATAAGCTGGTCAACCAGGGCATGATTACCTCTTTTGCTTATCAGAAGAAGAACAAGAGCCTTGTTCCTGTTGATACTGTAGAAGAGATTGCTCCAGGAAAGTTCGTTGAAAAGGAAAGCGGGGAAGAAGTCACACAGGTGATTGCAAAGATGAGCAAGAGCCTTAAAAACGTCATCAACCCTGATGATTACATCAAGAACTACGGTGCAGACAGCGTGAGAATGTATGAGATGTTCATGGGGCCTCTTACTGAAAGCAAGCCATGGGCTACAAATGGCTTCATGGGTGTTTACCGCTTCCTTGACAGAATCTGGAGAATAACAACAGAAAAGGAAGTTGCAGACACAGAAATGCCAGCAGATCTTGATAAGCTCATGCATAAGACAATAAAGAAAGTCACAGAGGATATCGAGAGCCTTTCTTTCAACACAGCAATAAGCCAGATGATGGTCTATGTCAATGAAATCAACCGCCTTGATACTGTTCCTAAAAAAGCAATGGAGACCCTTGCCCTTCTCCTTTCTCCTTTCACACCTCACATTGCAGAAGAGATGTGGAGCATCTTTGGCCACAAGGCAAGCATCAGCAAAGAGCGCTGGCCAGAGTACGATGAGAAGAAGTGCATCGATGACGAGATTGAGTTCGTAGTCCAGATTAACGGCAAGCTGAGAGCCAAGTTCAATGCAGAGCGAGATGAAGAGAAAGATGTGCTTATAGCTAAGGCAAAAGCAGATCCTAAAGTTATTCCATGGATTGAAGGAAAGACAATCGTAAAGGAAATTGTTGTTCCAAACAAGCTTGTAAACATCGTAGTAAAATAAAAGAGATGTAATGGGGAGCTCAGGCTCCCCTCTCTTTTTCTCTTTCAGTATAGATAATTCTTTACAAGAAAAAAAAATACTATACACTTTGCCTAGAAATTTAAAAGCGAGGTGTAATATGAAGAAATTATTTGTTGCTTTACTTGTTCTACTTTCCATTCTTGCTATATCTTGTGATGGAAATACAAAAACTCCGGATGCTCCTGCTGTAAATACAACAGGGACTGATTTTCTTAAAAACCATTTATTAGAAGGAAAGACAGCCGAAGACGCCATTTTCGAAATAAATGACATTGAGAATGAGATGCCTAATGATAACATTACTATGGAAGGAATGACTCTTATCTATAATGGATTTGAAAAAATCGCTGACGGAAACGATGCCATAAAAGGAGGAACAAAAATCACAATCTGGGGAAAAGTTAGTCAAACCAGCGGCGCTAATCTCACTGTACAACTCGATAATGACGTTTTCACTCTCACAGCAGAACAAACAGAAGATCCATATAATCCAGTCTACAAAATTAATGGTGTAGATATTTCTGAGGAATATTAATACTTTCCTCTGCTGTTAATCTTCAATGTGCCTCATCTTGGGGCACTTGAGGAAAGAAGCCAGGCAGCATAGATAGGAACAGAAAAGAGTCCATCTTCAAAACCGAAATTCCTTGTAGATAGTCTTATACTCAAAGAAGGATTATAAGTGTTCCTATATACGGACAGACTTCTTGATCTGACATGCTCACCTGCCTTGACCTCTACTGGAACCACCTCTGTTCCATACTGCATGAGAAAATCTATTTCAGCTCTTCCTGAAGATTCCCAATAATAAAGAGGCATCCCCGCTGAAGCAAATGTTGATGCGACATAATTCTCTGTAAGTCCTCCAATAAAACGTTCACCTATCTGATTAAGAACTATCTCGCAAGGAAGACCGGACATCCTGACTAGAAGTCCAGGATCCAATAGATACAGCTTGAAAGATGAAAGATCTTCATAAGCCTTTAGAGGAATGTTCGGAGCAGAAACCTTTGAACATCTGAGGGTAAGACCTGCATCGCATAACCATTCCAGAGATTTTCCAAATATTGATGATGTTGCACCTTTTCTTATCAGATTGTACTGGAATTTTCTGTTCTCCTTTGCCAGCTGCGCAGGAATAGTATCAAAAGCACGGTGAGAAAGTACTTTCCGAGAGTCTTCTGCATACTTTGCAATATCTGCTCTGTAATCAGAAAGGATTCCTTCCTGCACTTCCCCTGCTTTGATATAACTCCCATGATCAATAAATGTTTTTACAGCTTCTGGCATACCCCCGACAACAAGGTACAATCTGTAAAGGGAAAGCAGTTCTTCATGCAAAGCTGACAACAAAGGATTTCTCTCTGAAAAAGAAGAGCGGCAATGTTCCAGCAGAGTGTCTTTGCCCAAGGCAATCAGAAATTCCTCATAATCCATTGGAAACAGGTGCTCTGTTCTCACCTTACCTACAGGAAAAGAAAAATCCTCACGGTTTATAGCTACACCAAGAAGGCTACCTGCTCCTATCACAAAAAAGTCCTCTGCACTGTCGCAGAAATACTTTAAAGCAGTTATTGCCCTTGGACATGCCTGAATTTCATCTAAGATGATAAGTGTTTTCCCTTTTATGAAAGAAATACCAGATATAGCTTCAAGCTGTGCAATTACAACATCTGGAGCAAGATCTCCATCAAAAACTCTTCTGATATTGGGGGTTTTCTCAAAATCAACAGTAATGACAGAATCGAATTCCTCTCTTGCAAATTTTCCCGTGACATACGATTTCCCAGTCTGTCTGGCACCTAGAATAAGCAAAGGTTTCCGTCCTTGTGTTTCCTTCCACTCTTTTAATGTTTTCTCTATTTTCCTGTACATATCATTATTCTAGCATAAATGATTTTTAAGTCCAGAAAAATCATTATTCAGTGATTAATTTGAAGATAAAAGTCATTTTTATTGTTTATTAAGATATTGAATGCAAGGAGAAACAAAATGTGTACCATAGAATAATCGGTATTTTTCATCCTCATCATGTCTCTCGTAAAATCCTGTAGGGTTTCCTTCTGAATCATCTTTTATAATTTCAAATTTTTCTATTTTTTGCTTTTCTTTTTTCCCTTGTTTCAAGGACTAATTATAATATAAATACCTTTGCTAAAAGTCTTTTATCTAAAGACGAAATTTTTATTGTTTTTCACTGCAAGTACAGATAATTCTTTACAAGAAAAAAAAATACTCTACACTTTGTCTAGAAATTCAAAAGTATGGTGTTTTATGAAAAAAATATTAGCTGTTCTATTTATTCTATTTTCATTTATTGCAGTCTCATGCGATGGAAATTTGAATAATCCTAAAAGAGATTTAGACAATCCTTTTTTAAGCGCTCCTAAGCCTACTGAAGATGCATCATTAAAAAGCAAAACAAAGGAAGAATTCCAGAAGCTAGGAACAGAGTTGATTTATAACGGTTTTACTAGCGATTTTTGCCATGATTCAGAAGTAAAAAAAATTAATCTAAGTGAAATTAATGATTATATTGCAGGAGACAAATCATTTTCTTTAAAGAAGAAAACAATTGCAGATGATGTCAATATAGATATAGTGGTGTGTGGGTTCAAAAGCGACGCAGATGACAAAGACCACAAAAGCTATATTTATTGGGGAAATAGTACTTTTAGTAGCACCATGTCTCCCGAGAAAGGTGAACTAATAATAAAAACTGAAAACCAGGTCTACAAAGTAGAGTTTGAAACAGATACCATAGAAGAAGATATGGCTTCCTTCAAAAAGTTGATAATCAATGGCGTTGATTTAAATACATTGAATGATACTTAAAGAGCATAAACTTAAAATGAAATGAAAACTATTCTTCTGACTCTTTGTTTATGTAAGATTCAGGGTGCTCAGCTTTGAGCACTCTTTTTTTGCCTTCTCCTCTTCTCTGTATTAAAATATGAGTGGAGATTGACATGAGTACAACCAGAATAGTCTCAATCACACTTAATGACTTTAAAAACGTGAAGAAGGGAAGCATAACCATGCCCCGCTATATAAAGGGTGGAGAAAATAACAGGGATATCCTGGGAATATACGGGCAGAACGGAAGCGGAAAGACTGCGATAATCGATGCTCTGTTCATCCTACAGAGAATAATGAGCGGCTTTCCACTCCCGGAGCGCAGCAGGAATTACATCAACATAGAAAGCTCATCGTTCTCTTTATCTTTAACTCTTGATATTTCTCCTGTTTTCTACACTTATTCAGTCACTATTTCAAAAGATAACGGCAAAGCATATATTTCCAAGGAAACGCTTGCCATGAAAGAGAAAGGCAAAAGAGAAACCATTCTTGCCTCATACTCAAGCGAAGACAGAAAGATTTCCCCATCTGCTACTCTGAAGAAAATATGTGCCGGAGACAAGGAAAAAGAACTTGATCTTCTCGTCTCTTCCCGCCTTATGGAAAAGAACAATGAGAGCTTCCTGTTTGGAAACGACACGGCATTCTCCCTTCTCTCCTCTTCTGACTATGAGGAGCTGAAAAAAGCGCTTGCTGATATAAAAGATTATGCAGACAGCAACCTGATTGTCCTCTCTGCCAAAGAAAGCGGCCTCTCCAGTGACTATCATATGATGCTCACATACCAGAAAAAGGAAAACGGTGAGATAAAGAAAGGAACAATGAGCATAGATCTGAACAAGCCTGCACTCCTTTCAAAGGATGAAAGAAGGACTCTTGAAAGAATCATAGCTGAAATGAACAGAGTTCTTTCTGCTGTCGTGCCCCACCTTATTCTTTCTGTATACGATGCAGGGAAAGAGCTTACAGAAGAAGGAGAGCGTGCATACCGCATTGAGCTTGTATCGCTTAAAAACGGAAAGGCAATTCCTCTCAGATACGAGTCGGAGGGAATAATAAAAATCATCAGCCTGGTGAATCTTCTTCTCTTTGTCTACAACAATCCTTCTGTATGCCTTGTGATTGATGAATTTGATGCATCTATCTTTGAATACCTGCTTGGAGAGATAGTCCTCATATTCTCGAAAAACGCACTTGGTCAGCTCATCTTCACAAGCCACAACCTCAGAATCCTTGAGATGATAGACAAGGACAATATCATATTCAGCACTACAAATGCAGAAAACCGATACATCAGAATGACCGGATCAAGGACGGCAAATCTGAGGGACCGCTATATAAGCAGCATCCTGCTTGGCGGAAGCAAGGAAAACATGTACGAAGAGACTGACACATATGAGATTGGAAAGGCTCTCAAGGATGCGTGGGTGAAATATGATGAAGAGGAAGAAACTGATACTCTTCATAGTTGAAGGACCGACTGATGAGAATGCGCTGTATCCTGTAATGCGCTCTTTCTTTCCAGATGCGATTGTGAAATTCCATGTAGCACATGGAGATCTGATGCTGGATGCAGACAAGAGCGAGGATCCTCTCAACCTGATAAGGCGCATAGTAGCACAGGAAAGAAAGCGCTATGGCCTCAAGATGTCTGACATCCTGTCAGTCTTTGAGATAATAGACACGGACGGAGCGTTTTCCGGCTCCTCCTTTGTCATATACAAAGAGGAAGCAAACAAAGCAGAATACACAGAAGATGCAATCTACACAGCACACAGGCTGTCATTCTTGCAAAGAAACAAAAAGAAAAGCAGGAATGCAAATATTCTAAGCATGGCAAGGTTGCTGACAGATGAGATTCCATACCGTCTTTACTATATGTCAAGAAATCTTGAACATGCCCTTTTTAACATAACAGAAAGCGTCAGCGACAACAGGAAGACGAATCTTTCTGATCATTTTTCTGATGAGGTAAGAAATCATATTGCGTTCATATCCTTTCTTGAAAAGGAAGGCCTTGTTGAGAAGATCAATTACACGCAGAGCTGGGAATTAATAAACAGGAATAATGAATCGCTGAAAAGACACACGAACATATATCTACTTTTCGAGGATTTCAGATACCTCTCTTAGAGCTCATATACGCGGGCCAGCCCTCCCATGCTTGTCTCCCTGTAAAGGGATGGAAGCGCATGCCCTGTCTCCATCATTACTTCAACAACATCGTCAAATGATATCTTGTGCCTTCCATCTCCTACAATGGCAAAGGATGAATGATCGATTGCTCTCATGCAGGCAAAACCGTTTCTCTCAATGCATGGAATCTGGACAAGACCTTTAAGAGGGTCGCATGTAAGACCGAGATGATGCTCAAGCCCCATTTCTGCAGCATATTCTATCTGATAGATCGTTCCGCCAAGAAGCTGTGTAACTGCAGCTCCCGCCATTGCGCACGCTACTCCTATTTCTCCCTGGCATCCGACTTCTGCTCCGCTTATCGATCCGTTTGCCTTGACAATATTGCCGACCATGCCAGCTGTAAGAAGCGCCCTGAGTATTCTTTTTTCTGGTATGTCGTATTCTTTCTGGATGTAGTAAAGAGCACCAGGAAGAACGCCGCAACTTCCACATGTGGGAGCTGTGACAATCTTTCCTCCAGCGGCATTCTCCTCGCTTACTGCAAGCGCATATGAATGGGCAACAAGAGTGTTTCCAAGAGCCCCTGCCATATTCATTGCCTGTTCGTGGACAAGGCATGCCTTTCTGGCAAGCTTGAGCCCGCCGGGAAGAACGCCCTCGTTCTCCAGGCCCCTCTTTATGGCATCCTTCATTACATTCCAGACTTTCTCCATGTAGGAGAGGATTTCTTCTCCATCGAACTTGAGTGCAACCTCCCAGAGCTGATATCCTTCGCTGTCGCAATACTTCAGAAGCTCTTCCATGTTCGAGAATGCAGATGAGGGATAAACTTCCTCTGCCTTCTTCTCCTCTTCTCCCTCGCGGACAATCTTGCCGCCTCCGGTTGAGTAATATGTCTCACTTGCACTATCATCAGCGGCCTTTATTCTCAGACAGTTCGGATGATATGCCTTGAATATATCTGCATTCCAGTAGATCTCGACATCTATGCCCTTGTCTTTGAACACATCCCTTATCGCCTTGTCGGTAAGATGACCCTTTCCTGTTGCCGCAAGGGAGCCGTAAAGGTCAGCGACAGCACTCTTTACATCAGGATGACGTGAAATGAAATCCTCACATGCTTTTCTGGGGCCCATTGTATGGCTGCTGCTGGGACCGTACCCTATGTTATATAGCTCCCTTAATGATTCCATATGGTGGATTATGACTTATTTAAAACCATTTTTCAATCTTGGATATCTTTTCCAGCTTCTGTCCGTCTGAAAGTACCAGGAGCGTAAGCATTCTGTCCTCCTCGATATTGAGAAAGCGGTACACACCTTCATAGAGCTTTACTGTCTTTCCATTCTCGTCTCCGCTGATCCTGATATCATCGATATACGGATTCTCACTTTGCCAGAGCCCCTCAGAAAGACTTTCAACCACGATTTCAAAAAGAGTTCCTTCAATTTTGCTTTTCTCATCAAGGCTGCCGCCTTCAAGAGCAGAAAGAAAGAGAGTTTTGTCTATTGATGAGAAATCTGGATAAAGCTCTTCCAGAGATGAAAGGCAAAGAGATCTTATTATCTGGCTTCTGTATGTGGAAACAGACAAAAGAAAATCCATAAGGCTTCCTCTTGTGTATGTAAAATATACTTCCTTTTTGCTTCCCGGCTCATAATAAGAGCCAAGCGGCGCATAGTTTTCTGCAGGATAGAGAGCAAGAATGACAGTTGATCCCTTTTTCACTTTTACAGGAACTCTCTTTGTCCCGACTGGAACAGAGATATTTCTTATTTCACTTCCAGTGAATACACAAAGCGTGTATCTTATGCTTTCACCGCACATGTCCTCAAGAGGTATGATGGAGGGAATGACTGCAACAATTTCCTCTTCTATATCAAGAGAGCAGGAGATGATGACAAATGGCAGGAAAAGAACAATAAGAAGCCTCATGCAAAAAGAGAAACCTTAATTTCCTTGCTGACCACCCTCTTTCCTGATTTTCTTGTATATTTCCCTGATTTTCATCAGCTCATTCTGGATTCTCTCATCTTTGTAATCAGAATATGTCCAGGAAAAGCTCTCATAGCCCGAGTGATGATATATAAGCGTCACTTCTGCATAAAGATTGTGCCCTATTGCAATACGGTGCGCTCTGTTCTTCGTGGTTGCAAGAATGATGTTGGAAATTCCCATTAGCCCGGGGTCGAGATTTATCTTCCTCTTTCCATCCTCTGCATATCTTTTTTCAATCTCATTTGAAAAAAGCTTTGCCTGCGCCAGGCAATCCGGCATTACAAGGCGTTCAAATGCGATGAAGAATCTCTTTATACCATCTCCCATCTCTTGTATGTAGTAATCTGTATAACTGAAATCGAAAACGGGAGAGGTATAGACAATTCTTCCCCACCGCTCTTCAAGCTCTTCCTTCAGCGAAGGAGGAAAACCCCGGCTTGTCAGAATGCCGCAGAAAAGAAGGGACGGCTCATACTTTCTTTCTTCCATCAGTGGTTCTTCTCAAAAACTCCGTGCAGGACAAAGGATGTTGTCTCTGCCTTTATATCATCAAGACAGGAATAGAGCACGCTGGCCTTTTCAAACTCAACCTCGATAAAAAGAGAATACTCCCAAGGCCTGCCGAGAATAGGACGGGACTCAAGCTTCTTCATGTTCATATTGTTCTTCTTGAAGATTTCAAGGACCTTTAAAAGAGAGCCTGATTCATCTGCAACTGTTATGCTCATTGCAGCCATGTCCGGCTTGCCGCGTGAGAGGAACTCCTCAAGGTTGTCTTGCATGGAAATCACATAGAATCTTGTATAGTTCTTCGGATCTGTTTCTATTCCTGTTGCAAGAATCTCCATGTCGTTATATTTTGCGGCAGGGCTTCCTGCAATGGCCGCAGCATCCATCATTTTCTCTTTCTTTATGTATGTGACTGCTCCTGCAGTATCAAAGAAAGGAATGCGATCAGCCCTCTCAAAATGCCTGTCAAGATATTCCTTGCACTGTGCAAGCCCCTGGGGGTGGGAATATATTTTCCTTATATCCTCGCTTTTGACACCTTTGTTAACAATCAGGTTATGGATGATTCTTACCTGGATTTCTCCAGCAACACGCACATCCTTATGAAGGCGCAGGAGATCTATGTTCTCATAGATTGTGCCTCCAAGAGTGTTCTCGACCGGTATTACACCGTACTTAACTTCCTTCTTTCTCAGAGCATCAAAGACAGCGCGGAAAGTCTCGCAGGGCTTAACCTTCTCTTCCTCTGAAAAGAGCATTCTGACAGCAAGCTCGCTGAACGCACCTCGCTCTCCCTGGAAAGCAACAATATCTTCAGCCTTATCTGTAAGAGCTGCACTGTCTTCCTTTATCGTGGAGGGGACAAAGCGAGGTATCTTCTCAAGTGCTTTGTTCACCACAGGACACAGTGCCTCAATATCCCTCATAAGTTTTTCAAACTGCTCAGGAAGAAGGGACTGCGGCCCGTCAGAGAGCGCGCATTCAGGATGGTCATGCACTTCGACCATTATGCCGCTTGCTCCTCCTGCAATTAAGGAAAGAGCCATTGGAGAGACCATGTCCCTGATTCCTGTTGCATGGGAAGGGTCCCCTATTACAGGAAGATGCGTGAGCTTCTGCACAACTGGAATTGCTGAGCAGTCCAGAGTGTTTCTCGTAGCCTTCTCAAATGTCCTTATTCCTCTTTCGCAGAGCACAACCTGGTCTGTTCCGCTTGCCATAAGATATTCCGCCGCCATCAGCCATTCTTCTATTGTGGCAGAAAGACCTCTCTTTAAAAGAACAGGCATTCCGGTCTTTCCCACTTCCTTCAAGAGCTCGAAGTTCTGCATGTTCCTTGCCCCAATCTGGAACATGTCTACATATTTAGACATAACAGGAACATCTTTAGGGCTTACAACCTCGCTTGTTATAGGAAGGCCGTACGCATCTCCTGCTTTCTTCAAGAGCCTGAGCCCTTCTTCTCCAAGGCCCTGGAAAGAATACGGGCTTGTTCTTGGCTTGTAAGCTCCTCCCCTGAGAATCACAGCCCCAGCATCCCTCACCTTCTTTGCAATGCGCATTATCTGCTCTTCGCTCTCAACGGCGCAGGGCCCTGCAATGACAGCAATCCTGTTTCCTCCGATGCTGACATTCTTCAGCTTTACTATCGTATCCTCTTTTTTCAGCTCGCGGGATGCAAGCTTGTAAGGTTTGCTAATCGGAATTACTTTAGACACTCCTTCCATCAGCTCTATGCTTCTCGGATCCAGACGGGATAGTCCCACTGCTCCGAACACAGTCTCTTCTTTTCCGACTATTTCCTTGACAATGTAGCCATTGTCTTTCAGATGCTTCTTTATCTTGGCTTTATCAGTATCTGCTATGTCTTTCTTTAAGATGATAATCATAGATAAATTCCTATTCTTTTTGTTTTCTTTGGTCAACAATCAGAACATGAAGAGATCTTCTTTTGCTGACTTTTTCCTCTTTTCCTGTTAATAATGCAAGATATGGAAAGTCTATCTTTTGATCTTCTTTTTGCTCTTGTAGATAAAAAGCTTGCAGAAGAAGGAATACCGCTTCCTTCAGTCAGCCAGATAGCGCTGACTGGAAGAGATGCTTACAAGATTCTTTTTTCAACCATCCTCTCTTTAAGGACAAAGGATGCTGTGACCATTGAGGCCTCCATGCGCCTCTTTGAAAAAGCAGATGACATAAAAGCATTCTCTTCCCTCGATGAAGAGACAGTATCATCTCTCATCTATCCTGTTGCGTTTTATAAGAGAAAGGCTTCCTCTCTCAAGAAAATTGCAGATATATTGATAAAAGATTATGACGGAGAAGTTCCTTCCACCATGGAAGCTCTCCTTGCTCTTCCCTCTGTGGGCTTGAAGACAGCAAGCCTCACTCTGAATCTTGCATACGGAATCAATGCAATCTGCGTGGACTGCCATGTGCACCAGGTTCTGAACCGCCTTGGCCTTGTGGACACGAAAAGTGCGGAAGAGACAGAAAAAGTGCTCAGAAAGATTCTTGATGAGAAATACTGGATTCCTCTTAACGAGCGCCTTGTCATGTTCGGCCAGAGGATATGCACGCCCATATCTCCTTTCTGCTCAGCTTGCCCTCTTGAGGGATACTGCGCTAAAAAAGGTGTGAGGAAATCAAGATAGTCACCAACCGAGAGAGACAGCAAGGGCAAGATAATCCTGCCTCTCTCCCTTCAGGACAGGAGAATACGTCTTTATCCCATATGCAAGATCAAGACGAAGGACAAAGAGATTAAGAAATGCTCTGTAATTCATATAGCCTTTAAGACACTCTGCTTCAAAACCGAGCACATCAAAAAGGACAAATCCTGCCCGCAGCGCCATCATATCTGCAAAAGTCACTCCTTTGTTTATAAACGGAGAGACTAGATCAACAAGCGAGATCTCTGCATAAAGGGAAAAATGCTTCCACTGGCTCTTCCAGCCTGCGCTGACGTCAAGAGAAGGAGGGAGGAAGAATGCTTCATCTGATGAGAGTGTATAGTCAAACGCGCTGTATAAAGCCAGAGATGTGAAAAATCCGCGAGGAAGATAAAGAGTTGCAGAAAAATCAAGAGGCGCAGAAAAATACCAGGAGACAGGCACGTCCTGCTCAAAAAAAGACAGAAGGGCCTCTGGCTCTCCTGCATTTATCCTTCTTACAATGGCCTTGATGCTCTCTGCTCCTATTCCTTTTATCTTTCCTCCCTCTGCATTCATCATGCTGACTTTAATATGCGGAGCAAAGCTTAAATTGAAGCTCACATCATCAGAGACAAAGAGAGGAAAAGAGAAGGAAGAGGATATGTCCAGGCTCATAAAGAAAGAGAAGGCAGAGCTTATGTCACTGTATCCTGATTTTAAAAGACGGGCATCAAGGACTGCATGAAAGTCATACTCAGAGACTGAAAATCCTGTTTCTGCTCCCAAGGATATAATATCCCTCACACCTGGAGGAATGTTGTTTATAAAGCCGATAAGAACATCCTCCATTGCGCCTTTTTCAAAAATCTTCCTGTTGTCATAAATATTATAAACGCGCAATGAAAGCTGAGGAACTGTGAGAGAGAATTCACTGCTGTCTCTCCTCTCGTTTTCACGGCTGTAATAGAAATAAGTTTCTGTCTCTGTGGAAAACAGAGGAAAAAGGCATGTAAACAGCAGCAGAATTAAAACAGTCTTTCTCATTTCAGAAGCTCTCCCAGGCTGTCAAGATTGAGGATTGAAGAAGATGTGTTAAGGGTGTTTGCTATGCTGTAGAGCTCTGTTACTGCCTCAAGAGCCCTGCTCTGGCGGGAAAAAAGAGTGGAGACTATCCACTTCTCAGGATTTTCTCCTATGCTTTTGACATACTCCTCGACATTCAATGATGAAGAAGAGAAATCAAGGAAGACAGACTCTATAAGAATCTCATAAAGTGATAAAACTGTTTTCTGAACAATCACCACATCAGAAAGCGTTATATCGTTGCTTCTGATGCTGATGAAAGAGGAAAGAGAATAGTTCTCTGCATCCAGAAAATCAATCAGGTCTTCTGTCGCGTCAATGGCTCCTTTATAGCGCTCTGCTGAAGAATCCAGTTTCAAAGAGAGCCTGGCGTTTATATATTCAATGTCCTCCCTGCTTTCAAGAGAGAGAATCTCCTGTGAAATCATCTCATCAAGGCCGTTGAAGAAAGAAGGAAAGGAAAATGTGATTACAAGCCCTTTTCCTTCTATGTAATGCTCTTTCATGAAAGAAGAAGAAAGGATGGCCTCATATATCTTTTTCTTTTCTTCCATGCTGATGTCATCTTTCCCGATAAGATTGTCTATCGCATCATCGACATTGACTTTCTTGTCACCGTTTTTTATTGACGCAATCTCCCTGTCGATGGAAACAAAAAGATTCTTGGCTTCTTCGCTTGCCTTTATTCTTACAAACAGGTTCTCATAGGGAGAACAGGAAATGAGAAAAAGAGAAAAAAGAAGTACAAGGACCTTCCTCATCAAGCAACTATTTTCTTGAAAGCTGACTTTGATGCATTGAGAATGCATGTAAGTATCAACAGATGATATATAAATGTCTCCAGCCAGTAGAATATCTCTATTCCGCTTATGCCCCTGAAGCCATAAACAAAATCAGATATCACGATGATAAGAATCCAGACAACTGCTGTCACTATCATGGACCACTTTGTCAGCGATGCCTTGACCGCTCCTGCTGTGAAAAGCGGGATAATTATGAAAAGTCCGCAAAGAAGGAGAACTATGCCCAAAATGATGTTGACTGTATTGTTGCCAATCTCCCTATAAAGATCATTGCTTCTCTCTCCAGCAATTCCCTGGATTCCGATACATATGAACAGAAGTCCTACAAAGAGCTTCAACAGAAAATCTCCCACAGCCTTCACACTAGCTTTCTTTGCCATATTGTTCCTCCATTGCATTATCTGCTTTTTTCGAATTATATTCTCTTTATGGCAAAACTCATAGTTTTTTTGGGCAATTACGGGAAAGAATACGAAAACACAAGGCACAATGCGGCCTTTGCTCTCTTCAAGAGAATGTATCCGGATATAAAGCTCTCAAACAAGTTCCATTCTCTTTTCTCAGATGAGGGAAAAGCAAAACTCATGCTTCCCATGACTTATATGAACAAGAGCGGAATTGCTGTAAGCGAGGCAAAGAAATTCTATAAGCTTTCTGATGATGATATCCTCATCTGCCATGATGACACGGAACTTGATGTAGGAAAAGTTTCCCTCCAGAAAGGAGGTGCCGTAAGGGGGCACAACGGCCTCAGAAGCATAATCGAGATGACAGGAAGCAGCGCTTTCAGCCGTCTGAGAATCGGCATCGGAAGGCCTAAATATGGCGATATGCGAATTTATGTCCTCTCTCCGTTCAGTCAAAGTGAGCAGATTGCCCTGAAAACTGCATTTGATGAATGCGAAAAACTCATATCTTCTTTTTTAAATTGCTGAACCATTGCATTTTCCATGCTATAATGTACTAGTCAAAGGAGGCCGGTGTGGAAAAACGCGATTTACGCATTTCAAATTTGGTCAGAAAGAAGCTGGATGTAAAGAATCCGGTATTTGAAACCTCTCAGGATATTTCAAGCCTTTACAAAGAAGCTCTCACAATATCTTTTTCATACAACCAGAGGATGAAGGAAGAAGGAAAGAGCGAATTTGTCTCTGCGGCAAAACTGCATGCAACAAGCGTGCTTCATCTGCTTTATCAGACAGTGCTTACAAGGCTGATGGCAGAAGGACAGAGCGATTTCTTCACACGGAAAATCAATCTGATTAACTCCAATGATGAGCTGAAAAAGGCTCTGGATTTTTACAGCTCTGTATTCCCCTCCCCTGTGCTTGAGGAAAGAAGGAAAAAGAAAGAAAGTCCAGTCCTTCTCGAAGAGGAGGATTCACGAGCATTCTTCATACACCAGATAATGCTCAACAACCCTGCAATGATTTCAGCCTGCAGGGCGTTCATAAACCCAGAGGGTCTTGTTTATCCTGCAGGGACTGCAAGCCTTGCATCCCTTCTTTCTGCTTACATAAAGGATGAATCAAGGAACGGCAAAGCCCTAGAGGATGAGGATTTCTTCACTCTGCTGACAAAGCCTGCCCGCCTTTATCCAAACTCTCTTTCAGAACAGATAAAATACATAATCAGAGAATGGGCACATCTTTTGCCAGACTATCTTATTGACATACTCAAGCAGGCCCTCGATTTCATCAGGGAAGAGGAAAAAGACAGAGGAATGCCAGGGCCTCCCGGACCGATGCCTGTAACAGACTATTCAGAAGAAATGAATGAATACGAGGCTTTCAGTGATGACTCCAACTGGATGCCGCGCGTTGTCATGATGGCAAAGTGCACGCTTGTCTGGCTCGATCAACTGTCAAAGATGTACAAAAGAGAGATAACCCGCCTTGACCAGATTCCAGACAGGGAACTCGATTTACTGAAGGAAAGAGGATTCACAGCCCTCTGGCTTATCGGACTCTGGGAGAGAAGCGATGCATCAAAGAGAATAAAGAATCTCTGCGGCAATCCTGATGCAGAGGCAAGCGCATACAGCCTCAAGGACTATGACATATCTTCACAGATTGGAGGATGGGAAGCCCTTGACAACCTCCGCCAGCGCTGTAAGGTGAGGGGAATAAGGCTTGCATCCGACATGGTCCCGAACCATACAGGTCTTGATGGCAACTGGGTCTATGAGCATCCTGACTACTATATAAGCCAGGACTGGCCTCCATTCCCGTCCTACACATATAACGGCCCGGATCTTTCTAACAATCCGGATTTTGAAGTCAAGATTGAAGACCATTACTATGACCGCACGGATGCGGCTGTCACATTCCGCCTCGTGGACAGGAGAAACGGCAAGGTGCGCTATGTCTTCCACGGAAATGACGGCACAAGCATGCCATGGAATGACACTGCACAGCTCGATTACCTTAATCCTGAAACAAGGGAAGCTGTCATCCAGAAGATCATCCATGTGGCAAAGAACTTCCCTATAATCCGCTTTGATGCTGCTATGACTCTTGCAAAGCGCCATATCCAGAGGCTCTGGTATCCGAAGCTCGGAGAAGCCGGAGACATTGCCGGAAGAGCTGCTCACAGCATGTCAAATGAAAACTTCAATGCATCAATTCCAAATGAGTTCTGGCGTGAGGTCGTCGACAGGATTGCTTCTGAGGTCCCGGATACTCTCCTGCTTGCAGAAGCTTTCTGGATGATGGAAGGCTATTTTGTCAGGACACTCGGAATGCACAGAGTATACAACTCTGCATTCATGAACATGCTCAAGAACCAGGAGAATGAGAAATACCGTCTTGGCATAAAGAACACTCTTGTATTCGAGCCTGAAATTTTAAAGCGCTATGTAAACTTCATGAACAACCCGGATGAAGAGACTGCCATTGCCCAGTTCGGAGACGGGGACAGGTACTTCGGAGTTGCAACTCTTCTTGCTACCCTTCCGGGCCTTCCGATGGTCGGACATGGCCAGATTGAAGGATACCATGAAAAATACGGAATGGAATATAAGCGTGCCTACTGGGATGAGAGGCCTAATGACTACCTTGTAGGAGAACATTACCGCCGCATATTCCCGCTGTTCAAGAGAAGATATCTCTTCAGCAATGTCGAGCATTTCAATCTCTACGACTGCTATGACAACGGAAGGGTTGAAGAAAGCGTTTATGCATATGTGAACGGAGAAGGAAATGAAAGGACTCTGGTCCTTTACAACAACCGTTATGAACGTGTTTATGGAAACATAAAGACCTCTGTTCCTAAAAAGGTAAGAGGAAAGGAGAATGAGACCCGTACAATCCAGCTTGCTGACAATCTCGGCCTTTCTTTCCGCGCTAGACGCTATGTCATATTCGAGAACTTCTCTGACGGTCTGTTCTATCTCATGCCTTCAATCAAACTGTTTGAGGAAGGACTTTCCTTCTCTCTCAACGGCTATGAGAGCCGTGTATACTGGAACATAAGAGAAGTTGAGGACACAGACGGGGCTTATGAGATTCTCTACAACACTTACCATGAAAGAGGCATAAGAGACATCAATACAGCAATTGCTCTTATTAGGCTGCGTCCTCTTTACAGTCTCTTTGACATAATGAGGAGCAGGAACTTCTACCTGGCAATAAAAAAGATTGCAGACGGAGTAAGCACAATACAGGATGAGAGAGCAATGCTTCTTACCTGCGCTGAAGTCTACACAAAGATTGCTGAAGTCTATCCATCTTTCGACGATGTTCTCAAGGCCATGCTTGGAGACTACACTGAAGTGGATGCAAAGCTCATGATTCAGGAGGTGAAGACATTCTCTTCTTTAATGAAAAGAAAGAATGCCAATGCGCTGAACATCTGGGCAGATTTTGAAGATGCTCTTTCATTCCTCCTTCTTGTATCCGTTGCCCTGCGCCCGTTCAAGATGGAAAGCGTTGCTGACACAATGAAGGTTGCTGACCAGATTCTTCCTGAACACATGTTTGAAGATGCGGCAAAAGAGGCAGAGCTTGAAAAGGATGATGCAAGGCTTGCTTCTCATGCAGCAGCAATATTCCTCAAGGCCGGAGACATGATCAGCTACAAAGAGACAAAAGACCCTGTGAAGGTGCTCTCAATCCTTGCAGAAGATGATGCTGTAAAGGATTTTGCAGTAATAAACGAATACCAGGGCATAAAATGGTACAACAAGGAAAGGATGCAGCTTCTGATCCTTGTTTCCGCGCTCTCTTTAAAGCTTAAATATCATAAGAGAGGATTTGACAGCGATGCATTTGCATCCATTCTCCTTAACAGGGAAATGAAGAGTGAATACCAGCTGGACAGACTCCTTGGAAAGGATAAAGAGGAAAAAGACGAAAAGTGAATAAGCGGGGACCGTGCTATCAATGTCATTAAGTTAAGGCATTGAAGCCCGCTTTCAAAACAACAGACCCACCTCTATCAAAAACAGGGGTGGGCCTTTTTTCTGTATCAGTTGAGTATGAAATCACTTATGTCTCACAAGGATTCCTTTTGCATGATCGTATCGCCAGTTCCTGATATCACCGTTGATAATCAGTGGTGTTTCAGGTGCTTTAGGAATCCAGAGATTGCAGAGAAAAGCCATCTGTTCCAATGATTATAAGCACCAGTTTCCAGACATTCCCCGGATTATAAATGAATACAAAGGTGTATAAGGCGAAGACACTTATTATTATTGCAACGCCGTATAGAATGATATTCAGTCTTCTGATGTTCTCTCTGTTCATCATTCTATCTGTTCCCTTTTGATCTGTTATGGGTCTTGCAGAGCATCTGGCAGTTATCCTCGTTTGTCGCTCCCCCTCTGCTCCAAGCCGTCACATGATCGGCATCCATCTCACTGAGCTTATAGATTCTTTTGGAATTCGGACCATCACCAACTGCGCAGAGCGGGCAGTTTGAAACACCTTCTGCTTCGGCTTCCGCAGTCTGCTTCTTATACACCTTTCTTTTGATGGCTTCATCGAAAACCCGTATATTAAGAAGCTGCTTCTCTGTGCTTCCACCCAGAATATATTCAGGGATTCCGCGTTTGTTCGTGACAAACGGGTCGTCCAAAAGCTTATCAAACTGGGAGGATACATCATCCTTAGCATATGGATTATTGTGGTATTCCCCATAGAGCTTACCCCACTCCTGCCCACACATCTCTTTGCCTGTATATTCGAATATTCCATCAATCCAATCGATAACGGTTTCAAAATGGTTCACCAGTTCCTTGATGTCACCATTGTCACGATGCTTTGCCATGTAGCTTTCTATATTGCCATCGCTTACCCAGTCCAATGCCGTCTCAAGAATCTGCTGCCTTTTGGGATCTCCGCTTACATAGGTCTTCCAGCGGTTCATATTGGCATTCTCAGGATTTGAGAAGACCTTCCTCGCAGCAGTGACAAACGGGCCGTGATATGCTGAATTTCTGAGTTCCTGTTTATTGAGCGGAACACCTGCTATGTTGATTGTCTCAAACCATGACTGTATCTCAGACGGCGTGCCTTCGCATACGTAAATGGTGAGCTGTGTGTTTATGAGACGGTTCTTGTCGTCATCATCGAGGCTGTTGAAGTAACGCGGCTTCCCGCTGCGTTCGACGGCAAACGGCCACGACTGATTCACGAACCGTGCGAACGATGTAATCCTCTGTTGGCCATCAAGCACTTCATACATCCCGTCTGCGTTCCTGACGAAATACAGGAGCCCAATCGGATATCCCTTCAGAAGGGACTCCACGACCTTCACGTCGCGACCTCCGTCGTCGTATATGTAATTGCGCTGATATTCAGGCTGGATGATGAGCTTCCCGCTGAGGCCAAAAAGCCCCTTGTTTTCATTTCTGTCGAATACGAAGCCTTTCGATACATCACCTACCGTCCATTCCGTATATAGTTCTGTTTTCATTTTCTTTGCTCCTCTTTTGAATCAATATTCGGGCATATGTTTCACGCCCAGATATTGTGAAACGATGACCAGGTTTAGGATTATCTACTACATATCGATCAAGACCAATAATCTTGAATTGTACTGGATTATATCTGTCGAGGAAGGTAATCGGTACTCCCATAAGCCCGTTACACCTGCGATTTTCTGCGGATAAGCAGTCTGTTGTAGATTCTCTGCCCATTGATGACGGTGAGGCATTTCCATCCGATCCAACGTGCAGAATTGGCGATTCCGAGAATTTCGAACTGTTCCGGATTGTACTTGTCGAGGAAGGTGATCGGCACTCCCATGATGCCATTGCAGACTTCAAGCTGTCTGTCTGTCTGTCTGTCTGTCTGTCTGTCTGTCTGTCTGTCAAGGATTCTATGTCAAACTCGTCGTTTGTCAAGTCCCCTGTCGGGATGTAATCGGAAGGAATTGCCTCAACAAATGGCACCTCGATGGCATCATAGTTGTCATAGTGAGGGTATTCCAGCTTCCCATATTCATCGAGAAATTTCTTCCTCAACTTCTTATTGAACTTGAGATTGTGAGCCATTGTGTCGAGGGAAAGGAGCTCGTGACGTTTGCCATGATCGATGTTGGTAAACCAGCAAGCGGAAGCCAATCGTCCCATTACGATACCGTTTATCACCTTATAAGCCGAGCCTTCCTTTTTGTTCTCGACAAGCCAATGCTGATATTCCTCTGTGACATTGAAATACATATCGCTGTTCAATGACTTGTACCCAAGCCAAACCAGATTGTCTTTGAGATAAGGAAAAATCTCTTTGTAGGTTATCGCATTCATACTCCCCAGAATGACGAACCTCTTCTCTCCTCTCATTATCCAAGCGAAGAATTCTCGTAGTAGTGAAAACGGAGGATTCGTTATAATGATATCGGCTTCACCCCTAAGCTTTGTCACTTCTCTTGAACGGAAATCACCATCACCGTCAAGATATCCCCTGAACTCGATGTTATCCGTATCTATAGGCTTTGTATCCCCCTCTTTTCTCTCGATGACAAAAAGTTTACCATGAGTATCATGTTTATCCTCATCAAACAGTGGGGATTCCTCCTCGAAAAGAGTGAGCTGTCTTGATCCTGCACTCTTCGCATAAGATGTGGATATCAGCTTCTTCAGCCCGAACCTATCGAAGTTGGAGGCGAAATATCGTGTGAATTCCGACCATTCAGGGTCATCACAGGGAAGCAATACAGTCTTTCCCCTGAATACGTTGTTGTCGTATTCGTAATAGGCGTTCATTTCCGCCTCGATGTCTTCATATCGCGTATAGAACTCATCATTCTTTGCAGCTTTAGCATCGCCCAAGCTCTTGTTTCCTGCCATCTATTTATTCTCCTTTTCCTTCTTCTTGATCTCTGCCAGTTTCTCATGGATCTCGTCTCGTCTGATATCAGTCCGGTGCCTGAACTCGGTCATGTTCTTATGGCCGGTGACATAGGCGATGGTCAAACATTGGTTGCATGTCATGTCCTGGAGCTCTATATCCCTGATTGCACGCGGAACGGCCCAGTAGAACTCGTATAGATGAGGAGCCTTCGAGTGGTCGTACAACAGCTCGTCCATGGAGATGTCGAGAGCTTCGGCAATCCTTCTTATCGTCGTGAAGCTCGGATTTACCTTCTGTGAACGCATGCTGGACAGCGTCTTCGGACTCAGTCCTATGAGCCGTGCGAGGTCTGCCCATTTGATGTTGACCTCGGCAAGCAGATCGGCAATCTTGTTGTAAAGATCCTCGACCTGTTCCTGTATGACTTCCTTGTCCTGTTTCGACGGCATGACCAACCTCCCTACAAAGGAAGAAGTATATCATAGAATATTGAGTCATGACAGGGAGCGAGGCGTTCAAAGCATTCAATTTGTTAATATTCTCCGGGTTCCCATAGATCAGGCGGTCAACGCTGGTACCGAGAGCTTCAGCCATCTCCTTCGCACTGCCGATCGAGACGTTGCTGTTGCTGGACTTCTTGGAGGACAGGGTACGAGGGTCTATGTCGAGCTTACACGCAAGCTCCTTCCATGTCATTCCACGCTCCCTCAGTACGAAATCGACGTTGTGCCAGAACTTCGTTGCCAATCTATCGTATTTGCCATTCTTCGGTGTATTCATCGTCCTGTCGATATCCTTTGTACATAGTATAGCAGATTGACGCAGAAAACAAGTAATATGGATTAATATATTGAGTACATAAGCCTTATATCAGATTGTATTCAATATCATAATCCTATATGAGGATATGTGACCGAAAATCGCATTATTTTGAGACTTTTTCCTTGTCATTCCAGAAATCTATACTTATAAAAATATGTGCAACGGCGAGATTTTCACCTCATTATATTGAATTGTTGAATAGGAAAGACATGGCAGGATTCGAGGAAAGCTACCGGAACATCCTCATCTCCAATCTGAACGACCTCGAAAAGGAGGCCGAACGGTTCGTCATGTCTCCGGGACGCGACTTCAGCAGGAGAAGGAAACTGCCGTTCGCAGAGACAATGAAGGCGGTGCTCTATATGGAAGGTAACTCTCTCAACAAGGAACTCTGCGATCTCTACAATCTCCAGCCGGACAATCCATTCATCACCAAGTCCGCATTTGTCCAGCAGCGCGGAAAGATCAGGCATGAAGCATTCGAGGAGGCTTTCAGAAGATTCAATGCCGATACGGGAGTGAACGATCTGAATCTCTATCAGGGCTACCGCCTCATTGCAGTGGACGGCTATGACGTGAACATCGCACTCAATCCTGATTCCGATACCTACTTCCCACCGAACAACAGGTCGGATACTGGGTTCAACCAGCTGCATCTGAACGCCCTGTATGACATCCTCAACAACACCTTTCTCGACTGCGTAGTCCAATCCGCGCCCAAGGAGCACGAGGTAGAGGCCGCCCGCATGATGGTGAAGCGGTTGCAAAAATCATCCTGCCGCACAATCGTCATCGCTGACAGAGGGTATGCGTCCCTTGACCTCATGGAGACGATCCGTGACCAGAACGTTGATTTTCTCTTCAGGGTTCCGAATGGTTTCATCTCGGAGTTGGCGCGGATGCCGATGGCAGAATTCGATACCGACATCTCCTTCACCATCGTCACCGAGCAGACCAAGGAGACGAAGCATCTCTTTGCTGAGGGAAAAGTCAAAATCCTTCCAGGGCCGAGCAAGTTCGGAAAAAGGAAGAAGGATGTATCATGGTTCCATCCGTCACCGTATTTGATGAGACTGCGTGTGGTCAGATTCCAGCTGGAGACCGGTGAATACGAGACGCTGGTGACATCATTGGGCCGAAACCATTTCCCCATCGTAAAGCTAAAGGAATTGTACCACCTGCGCTGGGGCATCGAGACGTCCTTCAGATGGCTGAAGTGCGCCATCGGGCTGACGAACCTCCACTCGCGGAAGGAGGAGTCCATCATGCAGGAGATCTTCGCACGGCTCCTCATGTACAACTTCTGCGCCCGCATAGCGAACTCGGTAATCATCGAACAACCGGAAGAGAACGTCCATGTCTACAAAGTCAACTTCTCCCAGGCGAAACACATCTGCTTCTCTTTCCTGAATAACAGCATCAATATCGATATCCGAGAGCTGATGCGCCGGTATGTCGAACCCGTCAGGCCGGGAAGGAGCGACAAACGGAAGCTCCGGCCCAAAAGCGTCATCTGTTTCAACTGTAGGGTCGCATGACACCCATTCCAGCAGGGATGGCTCATTCCGTCATGTACCAGCATCCACCAGGAAAATCAATTTCCATTACTCGTCCGCAGATATAAGTCATCCACCTCACATAAAAAAGGCCACAGTCCCCGTTTTTGAGGAGGCTGTGGTCTTTCTGTATGGCGGGGAGGTTCAACCCCGTTTCCAGCTGGTTATTAACTTAACAGGGCTCTCGGAATGCCGTGGTCTCGGAACCACCAAGATTCCTTAACTAAACGACATTGCCGTGCTATGGTCCCCCTTTTTGTTGACCCTCATTTTCAGAGGTACTATAATTTTTTCTATGAAAAGCAGTATCACATATATTTTCTCAGTTCTTTTTGCATTTTCAACAGCGCTACTTTTCCACTCAGCAAATGCCGCTTATATCTTTTCAGTTCTTTCTGATATAAGCTTCAACATATCTGTATTTGTGCTCATTCCCCTTCTTGTTTTCTCTCTGACTTCATCTGTCGCTTCTCTTAGAAGGGATAATATGGCTTTTTCTTCTTTCAAGAGGATTCTTTTATGCTCAGTTGCAACCACTCTGCTCTCTGTTGCCGTAGCAGCAATTCTTTTTGCTCTTCTTCCTTCATCTTTTCCTGTGACATCCAGTGCAGGAGGAAGCGGGAGCATCTATTCTGATTATGCAATCTCATCGCTGCTGAGAGCAGTGGACAATCTTTCTCCTGCAAATCCTTTTTACACGATAGCAGTGAGCGCAAGCTATGTCGTGCCTCTGATTCTCATATGCATTTTCTTCGGATATTTCTTCAAACCGTCTTCTGATGCCATCCGTCCGGCATTTGCTGTGATGAACAGCTTTTCTGAAGTCATGATGAAAATCTCAAGGGCTTTCTTTTCTTATGGATACATCGCCCTTTATTTCATGAGCGTATCCATGTTCATCACTCTTTTAAATGATGCGACAATTCTTGTCCGCCCCTCTTTCTTCTTAAGCCTTGCTCTTCTGTTTTTTGCTGTTCTTGCCGTATCTGTCATTTCATTTGCCATTTACACAAAAGGAAAAGAAAATCCATTCAGGATTCTCTACAGGTGTCTTGCTGTATTAATTTCCAGTCTGATGACAGGATCCAATGTCTTTACGATGCCTCTTTCTTATACAGCATCAAGAATGAACTGCGGAGTGCAGAAGAAGATAGGAAATTTCTCTGTCTCTGTCTCCTACATTCTCGCAAAAGGGGGAAGCGCTGCTTTTTCTCTCTTCACAGCGCTTTCGCTTTACAAGGCAATTGGCTTTGAAACAGGCACTTCTTTCATTCTTGAGACTGCATGCTTTGCATTCCTGTTTTCCTTCATATCTTTCCTGACTCCATCCCTTGAGGTCCTTTTGATACCTGTTTTGATTGCAGCTGTGACAGGAAATTCATTTTTTGGCGCAGAATCTTCTCTTCTTTCCATTTTAATGCTTGTAAACGGAATGGCATGCGCTCTTGATGCTGTTATTTCCCTTTTTATCACAAAGGCAATCTCAATAAAAAGCGGTAGCGATATAACAGTAGCAGGAAGGGATACATTATGAGCAAGACAGCCTCTAATATAATATCTGTACTGAATATTCTCTTTGTAATATTCTTCTCTGCAATTCTTTCTCTGTGCTTCATGGACAGCCGCAATATTTATCCTGTCATGCTTGAGACAATACCTCTTGCCTTTGTGCTTTTCTTCTCTCTGCTGGCAAATATAATCATAAAAGTGAAGCACCATTCACATACTCCGGAGGGCGAGCTGCTTCCGCTTTTATTCCTTTTTCTCTCTCTTGAATGTTCAAGCGTGCTTCCCTTCTTTTACACATGCTCAAAGATAATGGTATTGAACCCGCTTGTAATGAATGTGATTATTAGGTTTTCATTCATCTCTACTTCCCTGCTTTTCGTATTCTCTTCTCTGATGTACATGGGAAGCAATTTCAAACAGCTTGTCAATTACCTTATAATCTCACTCTGCTTTTCTTTCCTTCTTTCTGTTCTTGCTCCAGGAAGTAACTCAAGTGATGCCAGCAGTATCAACTTCGGGTCTGTTTATGATGTATATCTCAATTATGCAATCTATATGATTAATGTAGTCAGCATAATCTCTTTCATAGTCGCCATAATAAATGACAAGACCAGAAGAAACCTTAAAAGATGCATTACATACATCCTGCTTGTAATCGGAAATGCGGGCATCTTCCTCTCTTCTGCAACTCTTGTCAACGTAATCATATTCCCACTTATTTTTGCAATTGCAAGTATAATGCTCATAATTACAAGCAAAGAAAGTCTCTGATTGGAATATAAAAAAGGAGCCCCTGCTTGATACAAAGGCTCCTTGTGTTTTTCTGTTTTGATCAGCTTACTTCAAATTGATAATACTCTTGTCATAATCAGCAGGAGCATCATAGCCGAGAAGATTCATCAGCGTTGCAGGAATTGAGGAAATTCCAAGACCTTCATTGAGATCTGTCTCATATTCTCCGCCATAGCAAGGATCGTAGATGATGCAGGGAACAGGATTGAGTGAGTGACTTGTCTTTGCCTTCGGTTCTCCATCTGCTTTTCTTGAGATTTCTCCCTTCTTGTTGTGCTCATACATATCATCGGCATTGCCGTGGTCTGCTGTGACAACCATCACGCCTCCAGCTTTCTCGATAGCCTCTTTAAGCCTTCCGATCTGAAGATCCATGGCTTCCATCGAGCATACTACAGCCTCGAAGACTCCTGTGTGTCCTACCATATCTCCATTAGGATAATTGAGCTTTATAAGGTCCCACTTTCCGCTCTCGATTTCCTCGATGACTCGGTCTGTGATCTCTGCGCACTTCATCCATGGTCTCTGCTCGAAAGGAACCTTGTCTGACTTGATCTCCACATACTCTTCAAGCTTGTCAGAGAACTTGCCGCTCTTGTTTCCGTTGAAGAAATATGTCACATGTCCGAACTTCTGAGTCTCAGAGATGCTGAACTGCTTTACTCCGCTTGCACACAGATACTCTGCAAGAGTCCTGTCAATCTGCGGAGGAGAAACAAGATACTGTGAAGGGATATGAAGGTCTCCGTCATACTCCATCATTCCAGCATATTCAACCTTAGGATATCTGACTCTGTCAAACTCTGAGAAATCCTTCTCATCGAAGGCTCTGGAAATCTCGATTGCCCTGTCGCCTCGGAAATTGAAAAGGATTACGCTGTCATTGTCTTCAATTGTTCCAACAGGCTTGCCGTCTTCTGCAATTACAAAAGGAGGAATATCCTGGTCAATTGCTCCTGTTTCCTTTCTGAGAGTCTCAATTGCCTCATGAGCAGAAGCAAAATACCTACCCTCTCCAAGAACATGTGTCTGCCATCCCTTCTTCACCATGTCCCAGTTGGCATTATAGCGGTCCATAGTGATTACCATTCTTCCGCCGCCTGATGCAATCTTTGCATCGAATGTGCCGTCTGCGCTGAGTTTTTTAAGGAATTCATCAAATGGATCGAAATATTCAAGAGCGCTTGTCTCTCCTACATCTCTTCCGTCAAGAAGGGCGTGGACTCTTACCTTCTTCACTCCTTCTTCCTTTGCCTCAATAATCATCTTCTCAAGGTTGTCGATGTTAGAGTGGACATTTCCATCAGAAAGAAGACCGATGAAATGAAGAGTGCTTCCATTGTCCTTTACATTCTTTACAAGCTTCTTCCAGCTCTCTCCGCTGAACATGAGCTTTGAATCAATTGCATTCTTTACAAGCTTTGCTCCCTGGGCAAAAACTCTTCCGCAGCCCATTGCGTTATGTCCGACCTCGCTGTTTCCCATATCTGCATCAGAGGGGAGGCCGACAGCCAGTCCGTGAGCCTTGAGTTTTGTATTGGGACAAGTTGAGAGAAGATTATCAAGATTCTTTGTGACAGCCTGCTTTACTGCATCTCCGTCCTCATATTTTCCATAACCGACACCATCCATGATTACAAGCATCACAGGGCCCTTTCGGTTTACCTTTCCGTTTTTCACAAGTGGTTCAAGCATTGTATTTTCTCCTTGTCTCTTTAGATTATATTTACTTTTCCTTCAGTGGACTAGTTGCTTTTTCAAGGTATTTGACAGCATCCTTTTCCACATATGGCATCAAAGCCTTTCTCACCCTTTCATGATACATATCAATCTGAGCTGTCTCAATTTCTGTCAAAAGACTCATGTCAATAAGTCTCTTTTCATAAGGAACAAGGGTAAGAACTTCAAATGAATAGAATGTACCGAACTCTGTATTCATGTCTTCTTTGACTGCAATAAGGTTTTCTATCCTTATTCCATGCCTGTTTTCCTTATACAGTCCAGGCTCATCTGATATAACCATTTTTGGAAGAAGAGGCACATCAACTAATCGTGTTGATATATTCATCGGACCCTCATGGACATTCAGGCGGCATCCGACTCCATGCCCTGTGCCGTGAAAATAGCTCATTCCCTCGTTCCACAAAAACTGATGGGCAAGCACATCCAGCTGGCAGCCGGTAGTTCCTTTTATGAATTTCTGCCTAGAGAGGGCAAGATGGCCCTTCAGAACAAGAGTATAATCCCTCTTTTCTTCTTCTGTTGCTTCTCCAAACAGCAGGGTTCTTGTTATATCTGTGGTGCCGCCTTTATACTGACCGCCTGTATCGAGAACAAGAAGACCTCGGGTAATCTTTCTGTTTGACTCCTCGCTTGCACTGTAGTGGCACATTGCTCCATTTGAAGCGAAAGCTGAGATCGGGGAAAAGGAGCTTTCAAGGTAATCCTCTCTTTTCTCTCTTTCTCTTTCGAGCATGTCAGATACAGCAATCTCATCCCCAGCTCCTTCTCTTTCCAGACGGGAAAGGAAATTGACATAGCTTACAGCATCGTCAAGATGGGCTTTCCTCATTCCTTCCATTTCTCTTTCATTCTTCTGTGCCTTCATGTCTGTTGTGACATCCCTGCCGACAATCAGGCTGTATTTCTCAAGGAAGGAAAAGCTCATGCTGACTCTTTTGTCGTTTATATATCCAGTCCCTGCTATATGATTTTCTATATCGCTTATTGCTTCTTCATACGGCTTGACGGAGAAAGGAAGATTATCAAGGCACTCAAACCTGTTAATGTCTGTATAAAGTATTGCTTCTTTCTCTGTTATGAGCATATAGGCATAGAAAACCGGATTATGCGGTATATCCGATGCCCTTAAGTTAGTAAGCCAAGCAATGTCGTCAAGAGATGAAATGAATGTCCAGGCTGCTCCTTTCTTTTTTATCTCATCACGTACTCTCTCTATCTTGTCACTGCTCTTTTCTCCTGTAATATCATCAGAAAGCATCACCACAGGCGAAAAAGGAACAGGATAACGGTCTGTCCAGATAAGAGAAAGAATATCTTCTGCGGCTGTCAAAGTAAGAGGAGAAAGAGCTTTCTGCATCGCCCTGAATTCTGAAATCGATATTTCAGATGCATCCACTGCAACATTTGCCTTTTCTCCTGCTTCTCTCTTTATGTACTCAACAGGATCCGGATCACTTGTCCCGCTCTTCATTAATATTACGCCATGCTTCTCTATTTCTCTTGCTGCCTGAATGAAATATCTGCTGTCTGTGAAAAGGGCTGCTCTTTTCTGTGTTATGACCACGCTTCCGCTGGAGCCAGAAAAGCCTGTCAGATACTCTCTTCCCCTCCATCTGGGGGCGACATACTCACTCTGATGCGCATCACTTCCTGTGATGTAAAAAGCATCAATGTTTCTTTCTTTTAACAGCTTTCTCAGTTTTTCTATTCTTTCTTTTATCATCATTTCTGCCTCTTTTTTCTGCAAATAATATAATACCAAGTCCCAGAATAATCATCAGGAAGCAGAAAACCTGTCCTTTTGATATATTCAGCCAGGATGTAAACAGTGCAATATTCTCACTTCCCTCTCCAAGGGACAAAACATAGCCGATATTCCTGTCAGGCTCCCTGAAATATTCGATTATAAAACGGAAAAGCCCGTAAAAGAAGAGATATGCTCCTATTATCACCCCGTCCTTTGTCTTTCCCTTTATCCTGAGAGGACGGAAAATGAACCAGAGAATCAGGAAAAGGACTATTCCCTCAAAGAAAGCCTCATAAAGCTGAGCAGGATGACGAGGAAGGTTTATCATGTCCCCCGTAGAATAAAGGATGCCAACCTTGTCAGCTATCTCCCTTACCCAGGCCTCATCTGCCGAAAACCTTTCTGCTGTAGGGAAAATCATTCCAACAGGTGAATCTGTCACTCTTCCATAGAGTTCGGCATTTATGAAATTTCCAAGTCTTCCGAATGTGTATCCGAGGGGAATAGATGCGCATACTGCATCTGCAATCTGCAGAAAGCTCTTTTTGTATTTTCTTGAGAAAATCCATCCTCCGAGGATGCATCCTGCAACTCCTCCATGATAGCTCATGCCGGGAAGGCCTACAAACTGGCCATTCTCAAACGGCCAGAATATCATCCAGGGATGTGTCAGATAGTATGTCGTATCACTGTAGAACAGGCAGGAAAAGAGACGGGCTCCGATAAGAAGCAGGAGTATTGCTATAAAATACAGACTGTCCCTCTCATCTTTTGTCATTTTTAGAATGCCGTCCTTCTTCATTTCATATGAAAAAAGCATGTATGAGATGGCAAAAGCCACAACATACATGAGTGCATACCACCTTACAGGAAGGAAGGAGAACACATATGGACTTATCCACGAGGGGTAATTTATGTATAAAAGCATAGCTGAATTATAAAATTTCACTCATTTTCATTCAACTTGATGAAAGAGCGGAGAAAAAGGATTATCATCAGAGCATGAAGAAAATATCCTGCATGATGCTCATATTCTCTCTCTTTTCATCGCTCTTTGCATATGGAGAGAAAGAATCAGCCTCCTATCAGAGTACATATTCAACAAAAGAAGAGAAGAATATAAGCGAGATTCTCTATTCTGTCAGCAACCTGTATTCGTTTCTTGACAAGAATTTTCTATATGAAATAGATAATGATGAAGTCAGCGATGCCCTGATTTCTGCTCTCGTGAACAGCCTTGGCGATGAGTACTCATATTTTGTCAAAAGTGATGAGGCTGATGATTTTGAGCAGGATTTAAACGGAGAATACTCGGGAATCGGAACATATGTGTCCAAGATGAATCCCGCTTTCATAGATGCAGGGAATCCAGAGACATACATGCTCAAGATTGTGTCCCCCTTCCCTGGCGGTCCTGCTGACAGGGCAGGCCTGATGAGCGGCGATATGATATTCTCAATAAACGGAGAAGATATTACAGCCATGGATGCAGATGAGGCTGCAAAGATGCTGAGGGGCAAAAAAGGAGAAGAGATGGTTCTCGGCGTCTATCGCAACGGCATCGAGTTCGAGCTTACAGTAGTGCCTGAGGATGTTGTCACTCCAAACTCTGCAAGCACTGTTCTTCTTGATGATGTGGGATACCTTGCTATTTCGACATTCAATGAAATGACAGCTGAGAGCGTGAAGGAACATCTGAAAAACCTTGAGAAAGCAGGAATAACAGCCCTCATAATAGATTTGAGAAACAACAGCGGCGGGATTGTGGATGCAGCTCTTGAAATATCTGATTTCTTCCTCTCAGAAGGAACGATGGTGAGTCTCCGCTATAAAGACAGCTCCGGAAATCCTGATATAAGATACACAGCCAACAAGGAGACTCTTGTTTCTTCATCCACTCCTGTTGTTCTTCTTGTGAACGGAGGAACAGCAAGCGCCAGCGAGATAATGACTGCATCCCTTGCAGACAACGGGAGGGCAACAGTAATAGGAAGCAATACATTCGGCAAGGGAATAATGCAGACTGTTATTCCTTACAGCGGAGGATTCGTCCGCTTCACGAGCGCTGACTATTATACTCCAAATGATGTAAGCATCAACAAAACCGGAATCCGTCCCGATATAGAGATTCCAGAGAAAACTCTCAGCGAAGAAGAGACAAAAATATATGTGGATATCATAAACAACGGGGAAATCGATGAGTTCATAAAAGAACATCCTTCATACAGCATAGAGAATGTGGAGCTTTTTGTATCAGGCTATTCTGAAGAGATAGACAAGACTTTCCTTGCTCAGCTGATCCAAAGTGAGTATTTCTACAGGATGCCTGCTCACGAAAGACCTGTTGTCTCATATGAGTATGATGATGTGCTGAAGGCGGCACTGCGCTTGCTTGGAAAGGATATATGAGAATATTTCTTTTAAACGAGAACAAGATTGACGGAAAAGTATACGCACTGAGCGAAAAAGAAAAGAACTATCTCTTTTCTGTCCTCCGTCTATCCACGGACACAGTCTTCAAGGCAAAGGACGAAAAAGAGAACTACTATGATGCCTCTTTCTCTTCCTCCTCTACTTTGACTCTCACAAGAAGTGATGATATGTCATGCCTTCTTGACAGCCTCTCATCATACAAAGGCTGCTTTGTTGATATAGATCTCTTCATAGGAAGCCTTAAAGGCAAGAAGAATGAAATCGTAGTAAGAATGGCACAGGAGGCAGGCGTCAAAAGCATCACTTTTCTAACAACAGACTTCTGTGAGAACAAGAAGATGACAGAACATGAAAAAGAAAGGCTTTTTCTGATAAAGAAGGAAGCTGTACAGCAGTCAGGAGCAAAAAGTGCTATCCTCTCTTTCTCATCTTTTACAGATGCCGCAAAGAGCGCTGAGGGAAAGAAAATAATCCTTCATCAGGGAATAAGAGCAAAAAGCTGCAACCTTTTTTCTCTTCTTTCTAAAGATGACAGCCATATTTCTCTTTTCATAGGACCGGAAGGAGGTTTTTCAGACTCTGAATGCCTTCTTGCTGAGGAAAACGGATTTTATCCGGTTTTGCTCAACACCAATATTCTGAGAAGTGAAACTGCCGCAATCTTTGCTCTTGGAGCCATAGAAACATATCTGAATAAATGACACTAAATATGTACACACTTCTGCTTCTTTAAATAAAACCTAAAGAAAGAAAATATATGAAATTAATTGCAAAATTATACAGATGTTTAAATTTGTGAATAACTCTTGAAAAACTCTCTTTTTTCACAGTTTTTCACCACTATAATTTATATCAGTTTATTATATAAGTTTCATTTAAAACACGACAATGTATCACTAAATATATTCTTATATTATAAAGAAATGACACTATTATATATTCTGTAATATTCAACTGTGAAAACAGATAAGAACAACACTTTTTGACAGTTTTTCACACCCATGTGGAAAACCTGTGGAAAAGTGGGTGAAAATGCCATATATAGTGCTTTTTTTCCGATTATGGAGTACACTCAGAATATGGCTGTATACGGAATCGGAAATCCGCTGATAGATTACCTTTGTTATGTTAACGATGAAGATATTTCATCACTTGGTCTTTTCAAGGGAACAATGAATCTGATTGATTCTGAGAAAAGAAATGAAATTATCGATCACATCAAGAATCTTGATATCAGATATTCCTGCGGAGGAAGCTGCCCTAACACCATGATAACTCTGCGTTCTCTATCTGTTGAGACAACTCTTGCAGGTGGAATCGGAAGAGATGAACATGGAAAAATGTATAAGAACAGACTTGATGAGCTTGATGTTAAAAACGAGCTTGTAGAGAATAACTGGCCAACAGGCACATCCATCATACTAATAACACCGGACAAAGAAAGGACAATGTGCACATACCTGGGAGCAAACAGGTATTTCTCAAAAGAAAATGTGAACATGGCAAGTGCGCTGAGTGCGGATATCTTCTATTTCACGGGATATATGTGGGATACAGAAAGCCAGAAAGGAGCCATAAAGAGCGTTCTTGACAAAGCAAAAGACAAAAATATGAAAATAGCCTTTGACATAGCAGATCCTTTTGCTGTCGGAAGAAATAGAAGCACTTTCTATTCTCTCATAAGGGACTATATAGACATCGTGTTTGCAAACAGCGAGGAAGCAAGATACCTGTTTGACAACTACGATGCATATGAATGCGTCAAGAACATGGGAAAACTTGCTCCTGTTGCTGTTGTGAAAAACGGAAAGAAAGGCTCATTTGTCTCAGACAACGGAAATATTTATTCTATCCCGCTTTATGGAACCACAAACCCTGTAGATACAACTGGGGCAGGAGACACGTATGCGGCAGGCTTTTTATACGGAGTTGAAAAAGGTTTCGACATGAAAACATCTGCTGAAATAGCCTCATACCTTGCAGGAGAGATAATAAGCCAGATGGGAGCACAGTTCTCTAAAGAAAAAACAGTGGAAGTCAAGAACTACATAGAAAAGAACTTTTCAGGTTGACAAAATAAAACAAAACTGATAATTTATTGATAACAATTATTAATAAGATGAACAAAAGAAACACTCTACAGAAAGACATTACATTCCAGACTATAAAAGAAATGCATGATCATCCTACTGCAGAGGAAGTGTATTCTGCTGTTCACATCAATTATCCCAGCATCTCAAAGGCAACAGTTTACCGCAATCTTGCAGATTTAGAGGAAAGCGGCGCACTAAAAAGGATAAGAAAGGTTGGAAGCGGTAGCGACCGTTATGACTGCAACACTTCCTTTCATTATCATGCAAGATGCTCAGAATGTGGAAAGGTGTTTGATGTAAATCTCGATATCAGGGAAGATTTGCTTTCTTTAGCCAGGTCAATGTATGGGAAAGTGACTTCCTATGATATAATATTCAATGGAATTTGCGCACATTGTGCACAAGAGGAGAAATAAAATGGAACTCAAAGGATCAAAGACAGAGAAAAACCTTGCAACAGCATTTGCAGGTGAGAGCCAGGCAAGAAACAAGTACACTTACTATGCTTCTAAGGCAAAGAAGGAAGGATATGAGCAGATTGCAGCTATCTTCCTTGAAACAGCAGAGAATGAAAAAGAGCACGCAAAGCTCTGGTTCAAGCTTCTTCAGGAGGGAGGAGATATTCCTACAACAACTCAGAATCTCAAAGATGCAGCAAGCGGAGAAAACTATGAGTGGACAGATATGTATGCTCAGTTTGCAAAAGAGGCTGAGGAGGAAGGATTCACAAAAATCGCAGCTCTCTTCAAAGGCGTTGCAGCAATCGAGAAGCACCATGAGGAAAGATACCTTGCTCTTTTGAAGAACGTTGAGGAAGGCCTTGTATTCTCTAGAGAGGGAGATATGATTTGGAAGTGCAGAAACTGCGGCCATATCCATGTTGGCAAGAAGGCTCCAGGAGTTTGCCCAGTATGTGCACATCCTCAGGCATATTTTGAGCTTGTTGGACAGAACTACTGATCAAAATCTTATCAAAAGCAATGGCTGCTTCAAATGCAGCCATTTTTTATGTTTGCCCGCAAGGGCATTGATTTGGTGGAGAAAATCCACAACTAGTACAGCTCGGAACAAAGAGTTCCAAATCGTTAGCCAAGAGCAAGGGCGTTGTCGTGAGGCAGGGTCTGAAGGAAGCTGGAGGCAAAATCGTGGGTCTACGGACAGAAACCGCATATAAGGCATGCATGATGGATGTGTCTGCCAAATAAGATGAAATCCACTTTTCTGGAGACTTTTTTATCACACAAAAAGTCCCCTTATATAAGACTTTGCTGTCCTATATAAGAGGTTTAGAATTTTTCGTTTATATTATTTATGCCTCTTACAGCCAAGATGGTGTAAGATATGGACCTAATATTTGAGATAACTCTTCGTAAAGAGGATGACTTTCGTCCATCGTAATGGTGAGATTGCTTTCAAGAGATATGGCATCTCCCGCAATGGATTCTAGGCTCAACGGAATGTTGGCTTTCTCTATCCTGTTATCTGCGAATGCCAAAGAACCGATATACTCTACTGTATCGGGAAGATTAAGCACTGTAATCCTATTATCCTCAAAGGCACTTTTATAAATATCTACCACTGTACTACCAAAATCAACGTCTGTAAGACCTATTTCGGCAAAAGATTGAGTATTGAGAATCTTAACACCATCATGAATTATTGCAGTCTTTGCCGACGCTCTCATGAATGCCTGCTCCCGTACGTGTTCTAATGTTCCAGGGACCTCAATTATACCGCTCTCAATGGTTGCATTATAAAAAGAAGATATACCGATTTCCTTAAGCGTCTGAGGAATAGCATTAATCGTTGTGCCCAAGAAAGCATAATCACCAACACTCTCCAAAACTGGAGATAATCTAATTGATGTATTTACATTTCTATATGCATTTGGATATACCTCTGTTACCGTTTCAGGCATAACAAGCCTTTCTTGCCGTTGCCCAGAGTCAGACATTATCGCCGTCTTAAGATCAGAAGTATACAACACCCCATCAATCATCATATAGTTATCTGAACCTTCTGCCAGCGTTATCTTATGTGGATAGAAATCTGCGAAAGCTGTTTTATCTATATTCTTAAGCGTTGATGGTAAGGATACATTGTAATTTTCTTTCTGAAATGCATGAGGCCCTATTTCAAGAATACCTTCGGGAATAGTTAGAGTTGAATACTTTGCGACAATAGAAAATCCACTTGAAGGTATTTTTTTTACACCATAATAGATAAGTGTCTTTGTTGTCTTGTCGTAAAGAGCTTCTCCTATCATTGCATATTTCGGGTTCTTAACATCAACCACAAGACCATAAATATCTCTAAGCTCAGCTGAGCTGATTTCACCTGTAAATCCAGCAGGGATTATTACCTGTGTTCCATAGTTTGGATTGCCGAACCAGTCCTCTCCTATTTTTATACTTTCGTAATATGGTACGGCAAGAATATCTTTAGAATGATCTATATCAGTTTTATTCTTCCATGCAGAATACATTTCGAGAGGAACATATATGTCCTCTTTTTCATTATAATAAGCAGAAGCACCAGACCAAGAATCCGATATAATCGGGTATGTATTAGTTCCGTTATAATAGAAGGTATCATAATTTTCATCTCCAATAATCAGGGCGCCGTCATACCAAACATCGTAAAGCTCGTACCCATCGGGGCATACAAGTTCTGTTGCTCCTGCAAAACTAATTGAAAGGAAAATAACAACAAAGAAAATAATAAAATGCTTCATTCTTTTACTCCTTATGTCGTATAAGGAATAAATATTATAAGAACAACAATTTAATTCCCCACCCTACACGACAATCTTTTCTTATTGTTTATATTATGCACTTTAAGTCAATATAAAGCAACTTTTGTCTAGTATTCTAGCACTTTCTCCATAGGGTCATATTTCAACTTAAAATACTATTTTATTTTCCTCATAGGGAAATTTAGAAAAAATTATAAAACTTCATACAAAAAGATTCACATCATTTGACCATTTTAAGAAGTCAAATTTTCATTTTGTTTCTGGTTAATACTTCCTTCTCTATAGGTAATAAAAAGGACAAAACCTTAGAGCATAACTATGTACTGATAGTCCATCTAGCAGAGAGAATTGAGCATAAAATCTTTTAAAACATATCCTTAAATGTAACTACTTTGATTAGTGTTGTCTTTATAATTATCGTTTCTATTATCATATGTTTTTAAATACATTCGCCATATCTTATATAAAGCTTATCGCAGATTATTCTATAAAAAATAGCATTATGTTCGCTTGTATATCTAACATAACTGGCATGCCGCGAAAAAAAATATTACTCTATAACAACTCATCTATAATATGCAGAATCTGCTCCACTAATCTTCTTCTCTCAGGACTATTTCATCTCCTCAAATTTCATTATATAATCTCTTTTATATAGTTTCTTTATTAGTAAATGCTTTTCTCTATAGTAGCCTATCATGTTTTAGCAGATTATTATTATCCTACCAAAGAGCGCAATTCTTGGTATTACTCTACGCCTCTTTTTCTTTACTGTTGCTGTGACATCTTCTCTCTACATCCATCAATTTCTACAATTTCGAGCGATATTTCTATTGTCATAAAAAAACTCCCCATCAAGTAATTTTAATTTTTCTCTGTCTTACCTGAGAGGAGTATATTTTATTAAAAATTTATTCTTTTTATTTAACCGGTATTATTCGTACCTGCTTGTAAAGGCCTTCGCCCTCACTCTTTGTATCAACGCCTTCCATCTCATTGAGTGCTGTATGCACAAGGCGTCGTTCAAAGGGGTTCATAGGCTCCAAAAGCTTGCTTCTGCCGCTTCTCTTCACATACTCTGCCTGACGGAGAGCATTTCTTACAATCTGCTCCTCATGGCGAAGGCGGTAGCTTTCGCAGTCAATAACTATCTTCGAATCCTCATCGATATTGCAGGCATAGATGTTAGCAAGAAGCTGGATTGCATCAAGGTTTCTTCCTTTTCTTCCAATCAGTATGCTGCTTGATGGGCTGTCTATGCTGATCTTGATTTTATTGTCCTTTCTGCTTGTGATCTTCGCATCAACCTCATAACCCATCTTCTCTATCATCTGCTTTACAAAATCAAGAGTCTTTCTCTCAAGGTCATTCTCTGCTTCCAGCTCCTCATCCGGCTCTGCATATGACTCATTTATTTCCTCGACATTCTCTTCGTTATCTGAGCCATAATAAACCCTGACTTTGACATATCCTTTCTTGAAAAGAGTCTTCTTCACCTCTTCAAGAACCTCTACATAAACTTCACCGTCTTTCAAATTGAGCTCTTCTTTTGCTTTGCTGAGAGCTTCTTCTTCATTTCTTCCTTCAAAATCTTTATACATTAGCTTACCTTCTGTTTCTCTTTTTTCTTGCAAGTCTCTTCTCTTCCTGCTGCTTCTGGAACTCCTCTTTATACTTTGTTCCCTTCTTTTTGTTTACATAAAGCTGTGTTCCCATCGTGATGATGTTCATGACTGTCCAGTAAACAAGAAGTCCGCTCGGAGCATTGTAAAGGATGAAGAAGAATATAATCGGCATTCCATATGTCATGAAATTGAGCATTCCTGAAGACTGGCCTACTCCGCTTGTAGCACTCTGAGACAGCTTCATGCTAAAAATCATGCTGACAGTGTAGACAATCGGCAGAAGATGTATCTCGTTTCCAAGAAGAGGTATACGGAAAGGAAGAGTGAATATTGTCTCCGGTGCCGACAGGTCTGTAATCCATCCTGGAATGAACATAGCGCCACGAAGCTCTATGTTCTTTGAAAGAAGTCCATAAAATGCGATGAGAATCGGGAACTGAATGAGCATTGGCCAGCAGGAGCTCATCGGTTTGATGTTCTCTTCCTTGTACAGCTTTGCCATTGCTGTATTCTGTGCCTGAGGATCATCAGGATATCTTTCCTTTATCTCATTGATTTTTGGTGCAAGCGCACTCATTCTGGCTGTTGAATCCTGGCTTCTTTTTGTAAGAGGATGGATAAGGAGCTTGATTACTATTGTCATTACTATGATTGCAATACCGTAGTTAGGTATTACTTTATAGATCACTGACAGACAGAATCCGAGAATCTTCTCAAGCCAGCTGAGCCAGCTGGAGCTCATGCTCTCCTTTAAGCGATGATCTGTAAGTCCGAATACGTTTTCATCCTCACTGTCATAACGGGAAAGCTCGCCTGCATCCTGCGGACCCATATAGAATGAATATACATCTGTGACAGAAGAAGATGAGCTGGAAGATCTTGTTATGTAAATATCATTTTTCTGTATGATTCCTTCTTCCTTGCTCTCAACTGTTGTTGTATATTCCTTTATGCTCTGCTTGTTCTCTGGAATTGCAATCAAAGTGAAGTATTTTCCTGTAAGATCAATCCAGTCAAGATATTCATCTTCTTCTTCAAGATTGTCATAAACATAGACATTGTCTGAATACTTTACGTTGCTTACACCGCCCTTATCAGCTCTGAGAATATTGACTCTTCTGTAATCTCCGTAGCTTGTATTTATCTCTTCAAACTCCGGTCCAATCTGCGGTCCGAAGTAGATTGAATACATACTGCCGTTCTCAGAAAGGGGAATGCTGCTTCCATCAGCTGTTTTGACATTAACAACCATCTGGATCATATATTCATCATTTGCAGGAACTGCAAAGATTTTCTCAATTGTGAATTCCTTTCCGTCTGCTGTGATGAAGTCACGGTAGAATTTGATCTGTGTTATTTCTGAACTGGCAGATTCACTTATTGTGTAATTGAATTCAGAATCAATAGCAGAAGACTTGTCATCTGCACTGTAGAGCATGTAAGGATTTACATCACCTTCTTCCTTGTATATGAACTGAGAAGGCTCTCCGTTGAGCTTATGCTCCTTTAATATAACACTGGAAACTGTAGCACCTTTTGTATCAAAAGTGATTTTCATGACATCGTTTTCGATATCGAAGGTGCTGTTTGCAGGATCATTTCCATAAGCAGTGAAATCCACTCCATACCCGGATGGAACATCAGCAACAACTGGCTGTTCAGCTGCAGTTTCTGTCACTGTATTTTCAACCGGAGATGAAAAGAATGTTGCCTGGATGAATGTGCCTGCGATGATTACGATTGTGGCAAGTACTATTGCCAGTACTGTATTCCTATTCATTATTTCTCCTTTAATAGAAAAACGCTGTATACGGGAAAGTAGGAATAGGAACTCTGCATGAAGAGAAAATAGGAACTATTTCCGGATAATCCTGTCCAATAAAGAATGAAAATCGGACTCAAGCAAGGAAAAACCGGAAACCCTCCCCGGATACACTACTAAGATGATATCAAGTCCATCGCTTTGACCACCGTTTATATCTGAGTGCCTTTTCTCCCAGTTTCTGAAAATCTCTTTAGCCTGTCTTCTGATTTTGTTTCTCGCAACAGAATTTCCATATTTCTTTGCCGGGATTACGATGAACCTGTCATAAGAAAGATTGTTTGAGAGACTAATTAATCGCATTCCATCCAGGTTATATCTTCTTCCCTTGGAAAAAATGCGATTAATGTCTTCTTTTTTTCTTAATATCTCTATCTTAGTAAGGCTTCTTCTCATCACTGACTGTGAGGTTGTGTCTGCCCTTTGCTCTTCTTCTTGCCAACACAAGGCGTCCGCCCTTTGTTGCCATTCTTGCTCTGAAGCCGAATTTTCTTGTTCTCTTTCTCTTACTCGGCTGGTAAGTTCTCTTGCCTTTGTAACTCATGAGTATACTCCAATTTCATCGCTGTAAAAGCGGTATTTTTCAATTTAAATAAAGACAAAGTAGTCCAGTCAAAGAATTTAGCAAAAATAAGGCGTCCTTGTCAATAATCACAGATTTCTGTACTTTTCTCATCTATCTGAAATTATTTTAATGAAGCTTACCTTACTCTCCGGATGTTTTTCATTAAATTTTTTTATTATGTTTCTCTTATTCAGCTCAACTATTGTCCTGACAGAAGAAGTGCTTATACTAATCAGCAATGTTTTTTTATCAACACCTAAAAAGGAACAGAGCTTTGAAAGGTTCTCTCCTGCTATGTATTCCCATTCATTCTCTTTAACTCTTCTTCTCTTCTCAATCTTTATATTGAGCTTTTCCATTTCAGAAGAGAGAATTTCCTTTATATCCTTATAATACTGGCTCAAGGCGGTACTCTCCGTTTGATACATTAAAGTATCTCACATTTTTCTTGTCATCAGAAAAATAATTCTCGCGTGGAAGAAAAGTAAAGAAAGCCTGTGAATAAGAATCAAGTTCATCAAGAAATCTTGCTCTTTTTTCATCATCCAGCTCAAGAAGGACATCATCTAAGAGAAGAAGAGGCTTTCTAGAACTCTTTTTTGTGAATATTCTAGCTTCTGCAAGACGGAAAATAAGAGAACAGAGTCTGAGCTGCCCGGTTGATCCGCTCTGTACGAAATTGCCATTGCTGTCTTTTATAACAAAGCGATCACGATGGACTCCTGTTGTGGTTGTGAGCATAATCTTGTCTGTTTCTCTCTTTTCTTCAAGTATTTTTGCAATATCATCAGCGCTCTCTGCACTTGACCAAGATGGCATATAGCTTATATACAGATCATTCTTTCCAGCTATCTTTTCAAAAAGAGAAGGAAAAATTTCATTGAATTCATCAACAGCCTTCTTTCTCTCACTCATTATTTCAAAACCTAGAGTTGCAAGTTTTCTGTCATATATGCTTAGCAGCATGTATTCCTGGCTTTTTATGGCCATGTTCCTTTTTAGCAATATATTCTTGTAGTTTCTCATAAGAGTAAGAAAAGAAGGAAGATAAAGACTCATAGTCTGATCAAAGAACCTTCTTCTCTCACTCATCTCTCCACGGATGAATGCAAGGTCCTCATGAGAAAATATTATGCATGGAAATGCACTTACAAGCTCTTTTCTGTCCTTTATTTCATTATCATTAAGCCTTATGTTTCTTTTTACTCCATCATAGAAAAATGAAATGTTTTCTTTCAAACCAAGATCGCTTACAAAATCTGCTTTTAAAAAGAAAGAAGGACTTTTATGCTGTATTGTTTCTTTAAGTACGCTTGTCTTGAAAGATGAACCATAGCAAAGAGTGTATATTGCTTCAAGGAAATTTGTCTTTCCCATTCCGTTTAATCCAAGAAGAACAATATCCTCACAGTCAGTGTCAACTTTCTGCGAGGATATGTTTCTGAAATTCATTATTTCTATATCAATAAATCTCATCAGTTCTGCATTGGCATGATTATGTATATATAATCACTTTCAGGTTCACTTATGATTCCTACAGCGCTCTTGTTTGAGTTGATCAGCATTGCTATGTTCTTGCTGTCAATCTTCTTTATTGATTCAAGAAGGAACTGTGAATTGAATGATAAAAGCATTTCTTCCCCTTCGTAAGAACAAGGAACTATATTCTTTATATCTCCGTTCTCATCCTCTCCGCTTATCATGATGCCATCAATATTGAGATTGAAAAGAACTTTCCTGTTCTTAAGCTCAATCATGGCAGATATAAGAGAAATAGCATTTACAAGAGCATCTTTATCGCATGTGACTGTATACTCAAAGCTTGAAGGAATGACTTTCTGATAAACAGGATAATTGCCGCTCACAAGAAGAGAATATATATAATGCCCTTCAATATTTGCATAAACACACTGATCCTTTATTGCAATTGACAGTATTCCATCTCCGCTTCCTATGCTTTTCAGGTTATTGAGGAATGAAACAGGAAGAATGGAAGGTGAGAAGGAAGGTATCTCCTGCTCAAAGGCCCTCTTTACACAAGCAAGTCTCTTTCCGTCAGTTGCAACCATAACAAGCTTTCCATCTTCATTTCTTTCCATGAAAACACCAGTAAGAAAATGTCTTGTCTCTTCTTTTCCAACAGCAAATGCTGTTTTGTCTATCATATCGAAGAAAGAGCTCTGCCTGATATTGAAGAATTCAAGGTCTCCTCTTTCATCAAGAGAAGGAAATTTATCAGCACTTATAGTCCTGATGTTCATCAAGAAACTATTGTCCTGACTGTTCTTTACAGAAAGCTTCTCATTTTCCTCAGAAATCTCAAGATCAACTTCTCCGTTGATGAATTTAAGAACATCAAGAAGTTTCTCACAGATTACTGTTGTTCTTCCAGGTACGATTGTCTCGCATGGAAAAGAAGATATGAATCCGTTTTTCTGATCAGTTGCCTTGATTGTAAGACAGTTATTGTTGTTATCAAGAAGAATATTGCTTGTAATTGAAAGAGCATTTCTTTTTGTTGTGAAGTTAAGAGCATATGAAAGCTCTCTTCTCATATCTTCGCATTTTGCAAGAAATTTCATTTCGACTCCTTTTATATCTACTAAGATAGATAATATCTAGTAATAGTAGTAGTATATGTGAATTTGGTGGAAAAATGAACTATTTTCTTTAATTTTAATAAAATAGGCTGTGGAAAAAGTTGTTAATAACTCAAAAGGTTTTCCACAATTTCAACAGCTATGTTTTTATCTTCACTATTTTCTTTTAAATTATTAACTTAATACACGAAGTTATCAACAGGATATAAACATGTTATCAACAGTTTTTCACCACCTTTTTCACAAAAAAATTTAGAAAGACTCTTTTATTTTGTTTATTGCTTCTTTCAGGCTTTCATCATTCTCTTCAGCACTCTCTATCTTCTTTATTGCATACACTACTGTTGTATGATCCTTTCCATTGAAGAAGTTTCCTATTTCAGATAAAGAAAGATTTGTAAGTGTGCTTGCAAGATACATTGCAATATGCCTTGCTATAGTGACTGTCTTGTTTCTGCTCTTGCCTTTTATCTCATATTCAGAAATGCTGAAATACCTGGAAGTCTCCCTGATAATCTGGTCAATGGATATATCATTGTTCTTAATCATCTGAACAGGGATGAAGTTTTTTATATGTTCTGCTGCAATTTCCTTTGTTATCTCTTTTCCTACAAGATTGGAAAATGCCTGTAAAGTTGTTATAGCACCTTCAAGATCCCTTACATTCGTATTTATGTTCTGGCATACAAATTCAAGAACCTGATCTGAAAGATTGAAATTGAGTGTCTGACACTTCTTTTTTGCAATTGCCATCCTTGTTTCATATTTAGGAGGCTGCAGATCTACATTTGTTCCTTTTCTGAATCTTGTGATAAGCCTTTCATTTATTCCTACAAGCTCACTGATTGGTCTGTCACAAGTAAAGACAACCTGCTTGTTCTTGTCTGTAAGTTCATTGAATGTGTGGAATATCTCTTCCTGTGTAGATTCCTTCCCTGAAAGAAAGTGTATATCGTCAATCAGAAGCACATCCGCAGATCTGTATTTCTGCTTGAACTTATTGTTTGCTGTTTTTGCAGAGATTGCATGAATAAGCTCGTTTGTAAAAGTTTCAGCAGTTACATATATGACTTTCATTTTAGGATTATGGGAATATATGTAGTTTCCTATTGCCTGGATAAGGTGGGTTTTTCCAAGCCCTACTCCTCCATATATCAGGCATGGGTTGTAGCTTGTGCCGGGGTTTTTTGCAATTACACGTGCCACATTTGCAGCAAAGAGGTTGTTTTCTCCGATGATGAAGTTGTCAAATAAGTAGGAAGGATTGAGAGTTTCGTTTTTCTTTGTTTCCTGTTTGATTTCTTCCTTTTTTTCAGGGACGTTTTCAGCCTTTTCCTTTGCTCTGTCCTTGTCTATAGAAAAAGTACATCTGATATGCCGGTCTTCAAATTCGCTGATAGTGTTCTCAACTTCAGTTTTACACTGTTTGTCAAAATTATCCTTATAGAACTGGCTTGAAAAAGACAGTTTTATGCTGTCATTATCTTCAGAAACATACTCGGCATTATCAAGCCATCTTTTCTTTGTTCCAGGCAGCGATGCAGAAAGCTGCTCCTTTGTTTTTAACCATGAATCCTTCAACATTGTTACTATCTCTGAACAGCTTAATTTTAGACAAGAAATCGAAGTAAAACAACATAAAAAGAACAACTGAGTTGTTTTTCTTAGTAAGTATATCTGATGCAATAAGTTATATAATGTTTCTATTTCAGATGTTTCCTTGCAATTATTTTCTTAAAATGATAAAATTACATATATTCCGGGTTTTACCCGGATGTGTTTTTCACAGCAGATAATAAAGGAAAAAAATAATGACAAACAGCGAAGAAATGAAAAAGAAGGCTGCTGAATACACAGGACAGGAAATCAAGGTCCTGAAGGGGCTTGAACCGGTTAGAGAACGTCCTGGAATGTATATTGGATCAACTGGTATTGACGGCCTTCATCATCTTGTTTATGAAGTTGTGGACAACTCTATTGACGAGGCCATGGCTGGCTTCTGTGATATGATTGATGTCTCTCTTTCCTATGATGAGAATGGAAGGGAAATCTGCTCAGTTCTTGATAATGGCCGCGGTATTCCTGTAGACATGCATCAGACAGAGAACAAAAGCACTCTTGAAGTTGTTCTTACCCAGCTTCACGCCGGAGGAAAATTCGACAATGATGCGTATAAGGTCTCTGGAGGACTTCATGGAGTCGGCGTTTCTTGTGTAAACGCTCTTTCTGACATGCTGGAGGCAACCGTATACAGGGATGGAAAAGCATACAGACAGACTTTCTCTAGAGGAATTCCTGTTACAGATGTGGAGACTGTCGGGGAAGCAGACAAGACAGGAACATTGGTTAGATTCACTCCTGATTTCTCCATCATGGAGAGAAACAGCTTCAATTATGATACCCTTCTTACCCGTTTCAGAGAGCTTTCATTCCTCAATAAGGGAATAACAATAAGAATCACAGACAACAGAGGGGAAGAAGTAAGGACTGATACACTCCATGCTGAAGGTGGACTTGCAAGCTTTGTAAAATATCTCAATGAGTACAAGACGACTCTCTTTGAGCCTATTTATTTTGAAGGCAAGAAAATGATTGAGTCATCAAAGAAAATGGTAGCTGTTGAGATAGCAATCCAGTACAACGACAAGTATGATGAGAAAGTCTATACATTTGTAAACAACATCAATACAAGAGAAGGCGGAACCCACCTCATCGGATTCAGGACCGCTTTATCGCGATGTATCAACAATCAGCTGAAAAAGAATCCTAAGTATCTCAAAAAATATTCAGAGAACCTTGAAGGAAGCGATATAGCAGAAGGTCTTACAGCCATAGTTTCTGTGAAGATACCAAGCCCACAGTTTGAAGGGCAGACAAAGATGAAGCTCGGTGATTCTGCTGTAAGAGGAATCGTCGACTCTCTTGTCTATGAGAACTTGAACAATCATTTTGATGAGTTCCCAGATGAGATAGACAAGCTTCTAGATAAGGTTACAAGTGCAGCTATCGGAAGAATAGCCGCAAGAAAAGCCCGAGAGAACATAAGAAAGAAAAGTGAGGGCGGCGGACTTCCTGGAAAGCTTGCAGACTGCTCTGAAAAGGATCCGGCAAAATGTGAAGTTTTCATCGTTGAGGGTGATTCTGCCGGCGGAACAGCAAAACAGGGAAGAGACAGCCGTTTCCAGGCAATCCTTCCTCTTTGGGGCAAGATGCTCAATGTAGAAAAAGCACAGGAAGCAAAGGTTCTGAACAACGACAAGCTTCATCCTGTGATTCAGACAATCGGGGCAGGAATTACCAGATACAACGAATCAAAAAGTGATCATGATGAGAAATCTGAAGATGAGAAGACTTTTGATTTAAGCAAGGTACGATATCATAAAATCATCATTATGGCAGATGCTGATGTCGATGGATCCCATATCAGGACATTGTTGCTTACTTTCTTCTTCCGTTATATGAAGCCTCTTATCGAAGCAGGATATGTGTATTTCGCAATGCCGCCTCTTTATAAGATTACAATTGGCAAGAAAGTGTTCTATGCATATCAGGAAGAGGAAAAGAGAAAGATAATAGACGAATATGCGCAGGGAGATGAGAACAAGGTGTCAACACAGCGCTATAAGGGTCTTGGAGAAATGGAGAAAGAAGAGCTCTGGGAGACAACCATGAATCCGGAAACAAGAATGATCGGTCAGGTCCATCTTTCAGATGCTGAAGAAGCAGACAGAGTCTTTTCCATGCTTATGGGTGAGGATGTCGAGCCAAGACGTGAGTTTATCGAGCAGAATGCTACATATGTAAGCGTTCTGGATGTATGAGGAAGATTATATGGATGAAAATATTCAGGAAGAACATCTTGGAAAAGTAATACAGGCAGATCTTTCCACAGAGATGAGGACAAGTTATTTAAATTATGCTATGTCCGTAATCATCAGCCGTGCTCTGCCTGATGTGAGAGACGGTCTTAAACCTGTACACAGAAGAATTCTTTACGATATGTGGGAAATCGGTCTCAAGGCCGGAGGAGCCACAAAGAAATGTGCCCGTGTTGTCGGAGACGTTCTGGGTAAGTATCACCCGCATGGAGATGCATCCGTTTATGATGCTCTTGTCCGCCTTGGTCAGGATTTCTCTCTCCGCTATCCTGTTGTAAAGCCACAGGGAAACTTCGGCTCAATTGACGGAGACCCACCGGCTGCAATGCGATATACAGAAGCTAAACTCAGCCGCCTTGGTGAGGAAATGCTTGCTGATATAGGAAAAGATACTGTCGATTTCATGCCTAACTATGATGAGTCCACAAAGGAACCGGTAGTGCTTCCTTCAGCATTCCCTTTCCTTCTTGTAAACGGATCATCCGGTATCGCTGTAGGTATGGCAACAAACCTTGCACCGCATAACCTTAAAGAGGTTGTTGATGGAGCATGTGCTTTAATTGATAATCCTAACTTAAGCATATTTGAGCTTTCTGAGTACATAAAAGGACCGGACTTTCCATCATACGGCATCATTTGCGGTAAAAAAGGAATAATGGATGCCTTTACTACCGGAAAGGGAAAGATAGTAATCAGAAGCCGTTATGAGATAGAGGAAGCTCATGGAAGAGACAGAATTGTTTTCACAGAGATTCCTTATCAGGTCAACAAGAGCGAGCTTGTAAAGAAAATTGATGAACTGAGAAAGGATGATGTCATAAAGGGAATTTCCCAGGTGCGAGATGAGTCCGGCCGAGATGGAATAAGGATTGTTGTAGAGCTCAAGCAGGATGCTGTAGCAAATATTGTGCTCAACATGCTTTTTTCAAAGACACAGCTTCAGGCAAACTTCAATGCTTACAATCTTGCACTGGATGGCGGTGTTCCTCGCCTGTTCAATCTGAAAGACATGCTTTCTTGCTATATCAAGCACAGAGAAGAGGTTGTCACAAGAAGAACAAGGTATGATCTAAAGAAAGCTGAAGAGAGAGCACATATACTTGAGGGTCTTAAAATAGGACTTGACAACATAGATGAAGTAATCAGGATCATCAAGGAAGCTGAAGATAATGCAGTTGCATCTCTTGAGCTTCAGAAAGCCTTCTCTCTTACTCAGATCCAGGCAGATGCCATTATAGACATGAAGCTTGGAAGGCTTTCTCATCTTGAGACTGAAAAGATTCTAAATGAACTAGCTGATCTTGAGCAGAAAATCATATATTACAAAGATCTTCTTGCTGATGAGAAGAAGATTCTTGCTGTAGTAAAGGATGAGCTGATCAAAATCGGTGAGACATATGGGGACAGAAGAAGGACTGAGATATCAGAAAGAGAGCTTGAAGACTCCTCCCCTGAGGATTTCATCAAGAAGGAAGAAGTTGTAGTCTCTATTACTAATAAAGGCTTTGCAAAGCGTATTCCTATTGATGAGTACAGAGCTCAGAAGAGAGGCGGGAAAGGAACAATCGGTGCAAAGCTTGTTGATAATGACTTTGTCCAGCATCTCTTCATCTGTTCAAGCCATGATATCATCATGTTTGTCACAAATCTCGGCAAGGCATATTATGTAAAGGCTTTTGATATCCCGGAAAACGCAAAGACAGCAAAGGGAACAAGTATCAAGAGCATTGTACAGATTGACAATAACGAGAAGGTTACAGCAGTAATTACATTCCCAGAGTTCGATGAGAATGAATATATTATGATGCTTACAAGAAATGCTGTGACAAAGAAAGTAAGGCTCAATGACTTCATAAATGCAAAAGTAAGAGGAGTTAAAGCAATTATTCTCGATGAGGGTGATGAGCTTGAAAAAGCAATTTTTGTCAATGAATCAGATGACGTCATGTTTGTGACAAAAGAAGGAAAAGGCCTCAGAACAAGTGCAGATAATGTAAGAACAATGGGTCGTGGCACTCATGGAGTCAGAGCTATGAAGCTTTCTGATTCTGATGAAATCAGAGGTCTTGTTAAAGTAAGTGATGACAAGGAAATCATCATGGTTACAGAAAATGGTAAAGGAAAGAAAGTAAAGTTCTCCGAATTCATGGCGCATGGAAGAGGAACAATGGGTCAGAAGATCTATACCATTGAAAAAGGTGAAAATGGCATTGTTGACGCCTTTGCTGTATCTGATGAGGATGACATCATCATTATTACAAAGAAAGGACAGGCTCTTAGAATACATGCAAAAGATATCTCTACTCAGGGAAGAAGCGCTCGCGGAGTAAGAGTAGCTGCTTTTAAGAAAGCAAATGACAGCATAAATGCAATGGCTATAACGAGATATCAGGAAGAGCAGGACGAAGAAGAAGTCCAGGAAGAGCCTGAAGAAAATAATTAAATCAGACGGGGCCTGAAAAGGGCCCCATATCTCTCGAAAAAAACTACAAAATATACCCTATTCTATAGTAGAAAATAGGAAATATTTTCAAATATTTTTGTATCTATATATAGTAATTTAAAAGAAAAACCTTTATTTAAAGCCATCTAAATGCAGGTTTTGAGAAAAAGAGATTAAGGCATGAGTTTAAATCGAAAAATAACAGACCTGAAAGAAGAGCTGTCAATTTCAGTCCATATTAATTTATTAATACACGAGATAAAAAAGAATGTTCCACGTGAAACACACAAAAGAAAGAAATATATAAAATGATTTTGATTGCTGAAACTTTAAATAAATGGAAGAATGTTTTGTTGGAAATTGTTTCACGTGAAACATGATATAAATATTTGTTTTTTGTTTCACGTGAAACATCTGGTTTATTCTGCTGCGTTGATTACAGTTAAATCTGGGTCTACAGCTTCTCTAAGATATCTCTGTACTCCATTTGAAAGAGTGATCTGGCTCATTGGACATCCGGCACATGCTCCTACAAGGCGTACATAGACGTTTTTGCCTTCTACTCTGAGAAACTCGATATCTCCCCCGTCATTCTGTAATGCGGGTCTTATTGCATTTATTGCTTCTTTTATTTTTTCTACCATAATTTTCTCCTGTGTATACTTTATATTATTCCACTTACTCTTTCAAGTTGTGTATCGACAAATATATTTTATTAAATTAAAATGAATTACATGAAAGCTCATAAGATTATATTCTTTAACCAGAAAGGAGGAGTCGGCAAAACGACCGTATGTGTTAATGTAGGGTCAAGTCTTGCTGAAATGGGTTATAAAGTTCTTCTTATAGACTTTGATTCTCAGACTAATCTTACAAGCTCTGTTTCTGGAGATGGTAGAAAAACAACGATTTATCAGATTATATCTGGAGAGAAGAATGCCAAGGATGGTATTCAGTCTACAATATGCAATAATCTTTATCTTATTCCTGGTTCTGTTGATACAGCTGGACTGTCTGTAGAACTGGTCAATGAGAATGAAAGAGAATATTATCTTAAGCACGCTCTGCGTGAGTTAGATGATATGTTTGATTTCATTTTGCTTGACTGTCCTCCTGCGCTGGGTCTTGAGACGATGAATGCTTTAGCCTGGTGTGAATATGTAATTATTCCTTTACAGTGTGAATATCTTGCAATGGAAGGTCTGAATCTTCTTATGAAGACCATAAACAGTGTAAAGAAGACATTCAACCAGGATCTAAAAATCATGGGAATTGTTTTCAATATGTATTCAAGAAGGAATCTGCTTGATCAGGATGTTGTAGACGATGTTTCCTCTTATTTTAAGGATTTAGTGTTATCTACAATTATTCCTAGAAGTGTTAGGCTCTCCGAGGCTCCAAGCCATGGACTGCCGATAAATGTTTATGAAAAGAACAATAATGCGGCAAAAGCATTCAAAGCTCTGGCAAAGGAGGTTGTTGAACGTGCAAAATGAGAAAAAACATGGACTCGGAAGAGGAATGAAATCCCTGATTTCTGGATATGATGTCGATACCCAGATAAGCAATATTATCAACAGGGTTACAGAAATATCTGAGGAAGTAAAGGCAGATGAAGTTGAAACAAAAGGAGAGGAAGAAAAAGTAAAGAGTGTTACTATAGATAGCAACAAAGACAGAATACTTCTTCTTCCTCTGTCTCTTGTATCTCCTAATTTAAATCAGCCAAGAAAGAACTTTGACGAAGAAAGCCTTAATGAGCTTGCACAGAGTATAAAAAATCATGGAGTTGTTCAGCCAATCATAGTTGATGAATATGCTCCAGGAAAATATTCAATTATTGCTGGCGAAAGAAGATATAGGGCTTCTTTGCTTGCCGGGCTTGAAAAAATTCCCGCCATTGTAAAGAGTTTTACAGAGCTTGAAAGAATAGAGGTTTCTTTGATAGAGAATGTTCAGAGAGAAAGCCTCAATCCTATTGAAGAAGCATGTGCCTATCAGTATCTAGTTCAGAAAAGCGGATACACGCAGGAAGAGGTAGCAGCTAAGGTGGGTAAATCCAGATCAGCTGTTGCCAACTCTATGAGACTTCTTTCTCTTCCTGACAGCATAAAGGATGATGTGATCAGCTCTCTTCTGACACCGGGACATGCAAGAGCAATACTTTCTTTGCAGAATCCTGCAGATCAGGTCCTTTTGAGAAACAAGATAGTGGAGAAAGAGCTTTCTGTAAGAGAGGCTGAAGCTCTTGCTGAAGAGTATAACAAAGGCAGGAAAATCATACAGAAGAGGAAAGAGACCAAAAAGGACAGCGAAGTCTCTTTCGTTGAAGAGAAGTTCATAACAGCTCTTGGCGCAAAGGTCGAGATAAAGGGAAGTCTTAACAGAGGCAAGATTCTCGTAAGATTCAGAAGTCAGAAAGAGCTGGAGAGAATATATTCGTTCCTTGCAGATGGCGAGGAACTCTTTGAGGAGTAATGTTTTGGATAAGGAAAAACTTGAAAACGGAATTTATGCAAAGATTGAGACAGATAAAGGTGACATACTCCTGTCTCTTGAGTATAAGAAATGTCCTATGACTGTATGCAATTTCATAGGACTGGCAGAAGGTGAGCTCAATGTTGAGGATAAGGGAGAGCCTTTTTATGACGGGCTGTCTTTCCATCGTGTAATCAAGGATTTCATGATTCAGGGAGGCTGTCCTAAAGGAAACGGCACAGGCGGTCCTGGCTATAGATTTCCAGATGAGTTTGACGCATCACTCCGTCATACAGGTCCTGGCATTCTTTCCATGGCTAATGCTGGACCCAATACAAACGGAAGCCAGTTCTTCATAACACATGTGGCAACGCCATGGCTTGATGGCAAGCACACAGTCTTTGGACACGTTGTTGAAGGGCAGAATGTTGTTAATGCAATTGAACAGGGCGATAGGATAAACCATGTTGAGATTATCAGAGTCGGAGAAGAAGCCAATGCCTTTGATACAAGCGGAGAAGCTTTCAGCAATTACGTTGAGCAGGTTGAAAGTGCACAGGCAGAGCTTGTAAGAAAAGAAAGAGAGAAGATTTTGAAAGAAATTGATAACCGTTATCCTGACAAGACAACAACAGCTTCTGGCCTGATGTTTGTTGTCAATAAAGAAGGAGATGGAAAAGGATGTCCTAAATATGGGCAGAGCGTTACTGTACATTATCAGGGAATGCTTCTTAATGGAAAGATTTTTGACTCTTCAATTGCGAGAGAAGAGCCTGCTGTATTCAGAATTGGGCAGGTTATTGAAGGCTGGAATGAAGCTTTGCAGACAATGAGTAAAGGAGAAAAGAGAACCTTGATAATCCCACCAGAGCTCGGATACGGAGAGTATGGATATCCAGGCATCATTCCTCCAAATTCATACCTTGTATTTGATGTGGAGCTCCTTGATTTCTGATGAAGAATAAGAATCTGAGATATATTTGCTCTTCCTGCGGGCATGTTGAATCAAAATGGATGGGACGCTGCCCTGAATGCGGGCAGTGGAACTCATTTGAAGAGGAAGTCATTGTCAAAGAAGTGAAAAACAATGGCAATGCTGTAATGGATCAGAGTCTGAGAAAACTTTCAGATGTATCATCCTCTTCATCAATCCGTCTTTCTTCCGGCTTTGATGAGCTTGACAGGGTGCTTGGAGGCGGCATTATGCTTCCTTCCTCTGTTATAGTCGGAGGGGAGCCGGGTATTGGAAAATCAACACTCATGCTTGAGGCTCTAGCTTATATATCAAAAAAGGATTCTGTTCTGTATGTGTCTGGAGAAGAATCTCCTGTGCAGGTGAAAAGCCGAGCAGAGCGTCTTGATCTTGATTGCGAGAATATCTATATATACAGCAATACAAACCTTGAATCTGTTGTTTCACAGATAGAGAAAATAAAACCAGCTGTTGTCGTTATAGATTCAATCCAGACACTGTTTTCCTCTGAAGTGGAATCAATTCAAGGGACAATCACTCAGATAAGAGCCTGTGCCTTGGCTCTTTCTCTTCTGGCAAAAAAGCTGAATTTCTGTGTGTTCTTCATAGCTCATGTGACAAAGGATGGAAACATAGCAGGCCCGAAGATCATAGAGCACATGGTTGATACCGTGCTTTATTTTGAGAGTGCTGAAAACGGGGTCAGACTTTTAAGAACATCAAAAAACAGATTCGGCTCTGTGGATGAGATTGGATTCTTCTCTATGGATTCAAAAGGCCTACATGGAATAAAGAATCCTAATGAAATTTTTATCATGAACCGCGAAGAAGAGAATCTGCCTCCAGGAATTGCATTTACAGCCGCAGTTGAGGGAACAAGAACCTTTATAATAGAGCTCCAAGCCTTGGTTGTTCCTGCAAAATCAGGATTGCAGAGAATTTATTCAGATAAAATAGATATTTCCCGTGTGTCCCGTGTTGCTGCTATACTCGAGCGTCATATCGGTCTTCATCTTTCTGATAAGGATATTTATGTGAATATTGCTGGAGGAGTAAAGGTCAAGGATGTTTCACTTGAGCTTCCCCTTGCTCTAGCAATATACAGCTCAGCTTTCAATAGAAGTCTCAGTGAGAAGACAATATCCTTTGGAGAGCTTTCTCTTGCAGCTGAAGTCAGAAATACAGCCTCATCTTCGCGCATGATAAAAACAGCCAGAGATGCTGGCTTTGAAAATATAATATGTCCTTATGAAAATAAAAAAGACGGCAACCTGAGAGTCAAAACCCTCAAGACTGCTGTTAAGACGGCTTTTGCATTAGGATAAATGTGATATAAGGAAGGGAAAAGCTACAAAGGATCCTATAACGCTTCCAACGCTTGAAAGCAGGAAGACAGTGAGGACATGCAGGATTCTGTTCTTATACCATCCCTTAAGCTTTGCCGCATCATCGTTCATGTTCTCAAAGTCCTGAACCTTCGGCTTTTTAAAAGTTGCTTCCAGAACGCCTGCAAACATTCCTACTCCCAGCACAGGATTAAGAGCAAAGAAAGGAGCTGTTATCGCGCTCAGCATGGCATTGAGGGGATGAGCTAATGCAAGAACAGAGAATATGAATGTCATTCCAGCACATGCAATCATCCAATATACGAACATCATGAGTCCCTGCTGCCAGCCGGTGCTTATTATACCTGCAATGACTATGATGGCTATAACGGCAGGAATGATGTAAGAGAGGGCCTTTGTATATGGTTTTTTAGGTGGAACTTTACTGATCTCTTCAAGATTATCAGAAATCTCGTTTTTCTCCAGGGCATCCAGAGTTTTTATAAATCCTCCTGTGTGACCAGCTCCGATTACTGCAATTTTGTTCTCTCCCTCTGCCTTGTACACGCTTGTTGCAAGGTATCTGTCTCTTTCGTCTATGAGCACTTCTTTTACAGAAGGAAGTTCTTTTGCAATCTCTTTCATCATGGATTCAAGGGAATCCTGTTTTTTCAGGGCCTCAAGCTCCTCCTCTGTCAGTGCCTCATTTGAGAAGGCGGCAGAAAGAAGGGAAGAAAGGAGCTTTATCTTGTTCCAGAGACTGCTTTTTGCCCAAGCTCTTTTGAATGTCACCTGAATGTCTCTGTCTGCAAGAGTGAGAGGAATATCATTTTCTTTTGCATATTTTACTGCTGTAAGAAGCTCTTCTCCCGGTTTTATTCCAGTCTGTGCTCCCATTCTCTTTTGAAAGGAGGCAAGGGCTGTGTTTGCCAGAAGGAAAAATCCTTTTCCTTCTTTAAGGACTTTTCTGATATCCATGCTCTTGTAGTCCTTTTCTTCACTCTTGCTTTTAAGTCTTGATGAGTCTATTTCAACACAGACTCTATCCGGCTTTATATCTTCTATTGTGCTTTCAACGAGGTTTACGCTTTCTGAGGAGACATGTGCTGTTCCAATCAATGTAAGGCGTCTTCCATCATTGAATGTTATCTTATGGAGTGTATCGCTAATTTTCTCAACAGTCATTTTTTTCCTTTATTGGGAGGAAGGCCTGCATTACAGTTTCAAGCACGCTTTCCTTGAAAAATCTTATATAAATATAATTGATATCGGGGTTTTGAGAAAGAAGAGGGGCAATCAAAGTAAAAAGATCCTTTTCTTCGGGGATGAAAAGAAACTGCTCAAAGTAATAGGAGCCATCTTTTATTCCAGCTTCTTCTCCTTTTCTTTTTATTTCTGCTTCTCCTTTTTCCACCCTGGCTTTTTCTTCCTCATTCAAAGGAGCCTTTTTCCCAGAGCTCTTTACACTAAGATCTGCTCCATAGTCCTTGTATTCTACATTAAGAGATAGAAATATGTCAGTTCCCCGCTCTGCTTTCATAATCTCCTGAAGAGCAGAAGAGTATGTGTATTCCTTTTTTTTGTAATAAAGAGGAGTAATCAGTGTGAGTTTGCTTATTCTTCCGCTCATTTACTTAGCGCTCCTTCTTTTTGTTTTTAGCTTTTAACGGCATAAAACAGCACCCCAGAAGGGGTGCATATGTGTTTATTTTCTTTCTGCAATGTATTTCTTTAAAAAGGCAACCATGCGCTCTGCCGATTTTGCCTCGAGCTTCTCGTTCACAGAATGGACATCAAAGAGGTTAGGGCCTATGGAAACGGACTCCATACCTTTTTTTCTCTTGTTGATTATTCCGCATTCAAGGCCGGCATGAATTGCGGTAACGACAGGTTTTTTCTTTGTTATCGCCTGATATTCCTTCACAAAATTCTTTATGAAGGCACTCTTCCTGTTTACTTCCCACTCAGGATATCCGTCATCAGTGATGCACTTGAAGCCGAAAGATGAGTAGTAATACTCCAGAGCTTTCACATGAAGGGCCTTTCTGCTTTCTGTGTTGCTTCTGACTGAGTTGATAACTGTAATATTCTTCTTATCTGTTGTCACGATAGCAAGATTGTTTGATGTGTCGACAATTCCTTTTATCGCTGTGCTCATGTATCTCACACCAAAAGGTGCAGCGTAAAGGGCTTTAATTATCTTCATGCCCTTCTTTTTCTGTATCACATCCTCAGCCTTTTCTATTTCTCTGAAAGAGATGCATACATCAGGATCACTTGTTAGAAGCTCTCCTTTTACTTTGCTGTTTATCTTCTCAATCTTCTTTGAGATATCAGAATTTGTCGCTATTACAGCTCTTGCAGTGGATGGAATGACATTCCTTCTTGTGCCGCCTTCAATTGAGACAAGGGAGAATTTTCCGCATTCCATAACAGCGCGGGCAAGAATGTTGATGGCATTTCCTCTTTCTTTATGAATCTCTCCGCCGCTATGTCCTCCAAGTAGTCCGGATACAGTTATCTCATATGTGTGCAGCCCCTTGTTTTCCTCTCTTTTGAAAGACATGGTGCTTTCAAGATCAATTCCTCCTGCGCAGCCTATGTAAATTACATTTTCTTCTTCGCTGTCGAGATTAATCATTTCTTTTGCTTCAACCTTCTCTGGATCAAGATTGAAAGCACCCGTGAGGCCAGTCTCTTCGCTTACAGTGCAGATCAGCTCAATCTTTCCGCTCTTGATGCTCCTGTCTGTCATGACTTCAAGGGCCATGGCAAGAGCAATTCCGTTATCAGCTCCAAGTGATGTGTCTTTTGCCATGACATATTTTCCGTCAGTAACAATTTCAATCGGATCTGTGTCAAAGTTATGAGAGCTTCCTTCTTTCTTGACGCAGACCATGTCCATGTGTCCCTGAAGTGCAAGCGGTTTTACTTTTTCATAGCCTGCATCTGCTTTTTTTGTTATGAAAACATTTCCAATATCATCTGTTGTGCTGTCAAGACCGTTTTCTTTGGCAAAGGTAAGAAGAAATTCCCTTATTTTTTCTTCCTTTCCGCTTTCACGAGGAACTGAGGATATCTTCTCAAAGATTTCCCAGAGTCTTTTATTTGCAAAGTTATCGTACCACATCAGAACATCACCCTCTTTATCTGCATAGTTTTCTCATCAAGAAGCACAAGATCTGCCTTGTATCCGATTTCTATCTTTCCTCTGTTTTTAAGGTCATAGATTCTTGCCGGTGTGGTGCTTGTCATCTTTGAAGCATCATATACAGAGCATCCCCAGTTAAGTGCGTTCATAAATCCTTTGTACATGGTGAGGCTTGAACCCTGAATAAGCTCCGGTCTCCCTTTTGTCACCCAGAGGCCATTGTCTATCTCGACTTCGACATCGTTTGCATAAAACGGGCCTTCTTCCTGCTCCGTCGGCTTGAGCGAGTCTGTGATGATGCAGACCTTGTCGCTGGTCTTTGTGTCAAAGATGTATTTTGTAAGCTGTTGATTGACATGAAGGCCGTCCGCGATGATCTCGCATGTCATGTCTGTTGTAAGAACAGCTCCAACTGTTCCCGGTTCTCTGTGAGACAGGCCTCTCATTGCATTGAAAAGATGTGTGGCATGAGTGATGCCAGAGTTGTAGCCGTGAATGGCTTCGGCATATTTGCAGTTTGTATGTCCCATGAGAAGCACGACACCCTGTTTCTTTGCCTCTAAGGCAACCTCCTCGATGCCGGGAAGCTCTGGTGCAATCGTCATCGCTTTTACAAGACCACCTCCTGCCTCAAGATATTTAAGAAACCATTCAGCACTTGGATCCTTTCTTCCAAGCGGATTCTGCGCACCGATTTTATCCGGAGAGATGAATGGGCCCTCAATATGTATTCCGGCAATCTCTGCTCCCTTTTCCTTTCCTTTTGCCTCACTTACAGCACGTATGCTCCGGATCATCTTTTCTTCAGTGTCTGTATATATGGTGGGGAAGAATGATGTTATACCGAATCTGATGAGATTCTCGCTCATCTTCAGGATTGACTCTGCGCTGCAGTCTTCGGTTCCATATCCTCCAAAGCCGTGGATGTGCGTATCGATGAATCCTGGCAGGACCACAGTACCGCAGCTTTCTTCAGAATTCTTTATATCGGATATAACACCTCCATCAATTGTAATGTCAAACAATGACTTACCCGTTTTAGTATAAACTGTTAATCCTTTTAGTATTTCTCTCATAGAGAGAAGTATAGCACATAAAAAAGAGAAGTAGAAATGAAACAGATTGTTGTATCGTGTTCTTTTGTAATAAACTGAATTCCATGGAAGAGAAAATACTGCTTATCATCAATCCGAATGCATCAAAAGGAAAAGCAAGGATAAAGGCAGAAGAGATAAAGGATTTCTTCAAGAGCAACAATAAAGACATTCATACAGTATTCACAGAACATGCAGGACATGCAGAGACTCTTGCATATGAGGGATCCATCTCCGGCTATGACACAATTATCGCAGCAGGTGGAGACGGGTGTATAAACGAAGTTGCTAACGGCATCATGAAAGCCGGCGGAAAAGCCAAGATGGGTATAATTCCCATAGGAAGAGGAAATGATTATGCCTTTGCGCTGAATATTCCGTCAGATGTAGAAAAGGCATGCCGTCTTATAGCAGAAAGAAGAGGAAAAAGAGTGGATGTCGGCCTTGTAAAAGGAGGTTATTTTGATGAAGGAAGGTATTTTCTGAATGGTACGGGCTTCGGTTTTGAGCCACTTGTGAACTTCAAAGCAATGGAATATAAGCACATAAACGGAATGCCAAGCTATGTGCTTGCCTTCATCCGCATACTGCTGAAGTGCCCTCGTCCTTATGACATTGAACTTGAAACCGACAGAGAAAAGGTAAGGCTCAATACTCAGCAGGTCTCCATATGCATAGGACGCCGTATGGGGTCTTCCTTCATGCTGGCTCCTTCTGCTCTTGTTGATGACGGATATTTTGACATTTTATATACAAAGCATCCTTTCCGCTCTTTCGGTCTCATAAAAGCCGCTATTGCATTCATAACAGGAAAGCATGTGAGCATGAAGAAAGATTTTGAGGTATACAGGGCAAAAGAAGTGAAAATAAGAAGTCAAAGAAGCGATATCGCCTGTCATGCAGATGGGGAAATAGTTGCAAAAGGCGATGGAAAGGACTTTGCTGTATCGCTGTTTGCAAATGCTCTTTTCATATACTGTTAGGAAACAAAGAAAAAATTTCATATAAATTCTTTATTTGCTTATATTGCAACATTTAGTCTTAAATAAATTTTAATTGACTTTCCCCTTTTCGTGGTTTATTCTATATAATGCGATTTTAGGACAAAAATTTCGGCTTTTTGTCCGTTTTCGGGAGCTTTTTGTGGTTAAAGATTTTGTTCCAAAAGTGCATTTTTATGACCAGGACTTTGTTGATATGTATGACCGTACATGGGTATGGCTTGATGAAGTCTGGAAGACCCGGGAAGAGAATGCAAAGTTTGAAGAAGGCTTCTTCACACATGACGGAGAAAAGATAAGTCTTTTCGATACGCTGCTTTCTTCTCTGTTCCTTGTATACAGCAATCAGACATACAGCCCGTATTCCATGGTTGATTATTTCTATTCGCGACAGGAAGCAGATGGCGCTATCAGAAGCTGTTATAACATCGCAGATGACAGTGCTGTGGATATCCCAGACAATCAAGAGGGACTTTCTCTTCCGCTTTTTCCTTATGTCGAATATCTTTTCTATCACAAAATCGGAAACAAGAAGAGACTCAAGGACATTGTCCCTTATTTGGAAAAATATTTCACATGGATGAAGAGATTCCAGGATGAAAACGGACTTTTTGCAGTTCCTCCTGCTGCAAGTGAGATGCGAAATTTAGAGCGAGAAGGTGCAAAATATTTTGTAGATTATAATGCTTTCATGGCTCTCAGCGCACTCTATATGTCGAATATCGGAGATGTTCTCAACGACAAGGAGCTTGCTTTCAAGTACAAGAGGATTTATTTCTCTCTTAAAACCAGAATCAACTCCCTGATGTGGGACAGCGAGGACGGCATTTACTATGATCTTGATGAGAGCGGGCAGAGAGTCAAGAACATGCATATCGGTGCATATATGACGATGCTTGCAGAAATTCCTAATGTCGAGTATGCAACAAAGATGATTACAAAGCTTAGGGACGAGAATGTTTTCGGCCTTGATAATCCATTCCCGACTGTACCAAGAACAAGCAGATACTTTACAGAAGAAGGAGAAGGATACCGTTCTTCTGTTGCCTCTTGGATTACATTCTTCATAATAAAAGGATTAATCAACTACGATTCATATATCTTTGCGCGCGAGTGTGCATTGAGGCATATGTATTATATTCTTGATACTCTTCATCCGGATCAGGAAGAGCTTGGGGATACTTTTGAATTCTATAGGCCATCAAGCGAGGGAGAAGCTAAAAGCCCGGTGGGCAACAGAAAGCGGTTCCTTCCATCTCTTGGACTTATAACGATAACGCTGATGATAGAAAATATAATAGGGCTCAATATATCTCTGCCGAAGAAGACAGTAGACTGGACTCTTCCTGTTCTTGAGGAGATGGGAATAGAGAAGCTGTCTTTAAAGAAGAACAACATCACAATCCTGGCAAATAAGAATATCAGGGGATGGGAGATAAGACTAGAGAGTGAGAAGCTTTATTATTTCACAATAGAGATTCTGGAGGAGAACAAGAAGAAAACTCTTCCGATTCCTTCTGGAAAATGTTCGATGCTTATAGATAAGCTTTAACAGATTGCCTCCGCCGGGAGGCATTTTATTTTGCTCCTAACGTTTTCTTAAATACTCACCACAAATAACCCCTTATGTGTTTATACGGTTTCACGACTGTCAACAAGCCACGAATACGCCGGTACTATTTTGATCGTCAGCCCGTTTTTCTGAATTGTACGCTCTTCATAATCTGTTATAAGCAAAAGATTCCTGCATCCGGTCTTCTCAGATGCAATCATAAGTCCCTTTATTTCTCTTTTGAATGTACTTTCTTTTGATATGTCATAAGACACCTGCACAGCAAGTTCCGTGTTTCTCCCCCTGCAGACAAGGAAATCACACTCACCGTTTCTCTCCTGAAGATATGCAATATCCATACCCTGAGATCTATATCTTCTCAAAAGTTCGATAAGCACGACAGTCTCAAGCCTCCAGCCGAGATTTTCTCCAGCAAAAGCATCCTTTCTTCTGTTCATCAGCGCAATGTCTACAGGATAGGCTTTTTTGTTGTGAACTCTGATCTGACTTTTATATGAATGCTTTGAGACCATGCACAAGAGATAAGCCCGCTCAAGGTACTCTACATAGTTATCTGCTGTGTGCGACGATTTGAAACCGAATTCCTCACTGAGATCCGCGTTGTTTATTTTCACAGGGGCTATATTCATCAGATGATGTGCCATTCTCTCAAAAGATGCTGTATATCTGATGCCATATCTCTTTTCTATATCGTTTTTGAGTATGCCGGAGATAAGCTCATCAATATATGCTTCTTTACGGTTCTCTCCCATAAGTTCAGGGAAGCCACCATCTTTCATATACTCATCAAAAGCACCGCGTAAAAGCCCTTTCTCTTTAGTTGTACCATGAGACGTGGGTAATTCTTTTGCCTCACAGTATTCAGCGAAAGAGAAAGGATAAAGCTCAATTGGAACATACCGTCCTGTCATATGGGTTGCAAGTTCGCTTGAAAGCAGTTTTGCATTTGACCCGGTCATGAGAATATGCATTCCTCCCCTGAGCAGTCTGTTAACAAAGTGCTGCCAGCCGTCAACATTCTGAATCTCATCAAGAAACAGATGATTGAAATCTCCATATATCTGATAGAGGCATTCAAGTGCCATATTGAGATCTTCAGCTTTGAAATCAGTCAGGTTCTCATCTTCAAAGTTCAGATAGGCGAATTTCTCTTCTGCCGCCTTTATGAGATTGACACAGAGCGTGGATTTCCCGGACCGTCTGACACCTATGACAACCTGGGCAAGTCTGCTATTCAGATTCACAAGACTCTCTTCTTTTCTGCGACACCATTTGCCTGAAAGAAGCGTCTCAAATTCCTGTTTTTGATCCCTCAGAATCGTTTCAAGCTTTTGTCTTTCCATGGTTTGATTTTAGTTTGTATTGCAATAAAATACAAGTTTTGTTGTAGATTTAATGCAATAAATTACATGTTTTATCCTATCTCTATTGCAATATTTTATATTTTGACTATTCTCCAGTGCAATATTTAACATCCCTGCTCGATATCTCTTATCAGACATTTCAATCCCCATGACAAATCCCCGAGCTTACGGAAATAGATATTTCCAACACATCACCACTGACAAGTGTTGCCGTTCTGCATGCAAATTATACAGGTGAGGTTTGGGAACCGGGAGATATCCCCGAGAGCGGCAATATAGAGGTGCTTAATATCGGAAGCGCAAGCAATCTTATTGAGCTCGAGTGCTATGGTGGTCAGAGCTTGAAAGAAGTGAATATCCAAGGGCAGAAAATAAAGCATATAGACCTGCATGATGCGGGACTGTATAAGCAGAAATGGAGAATAGGAACATTCGAGTTCATCCCCAACGCACCACCTCAAGCAATAAGCGGTTTACAGTGGAACTATGTACCCGGTATGCCTACAAGGAACACCAGCGGTTTAGCCAATGGTTCCAGCATGTATGGCATGGCGCTATCGAATGACACATATACGGATTTCAAGCTTACTGACATCACATACGAGCAGGCAGGAAAAAGACAATCATGTTCTGGTTCAGGAGACGACAGAGAATGTCATGATGTTCCTGCATATGATTATTTTTACGAAGTCGAAGGGACTAAGAACAATGTAGATAACGGTGCAAAGGTAGTTGACTGGAAGACTTGGCTTCCGGGACTCGCAGAGGACGATGCGACACTCGTGATGTATGGAAACAACATCAACTTCAGATACTTTATTGGAGCTCAGAGCATCACGATGGGAGCCGCGTATGACCAGGGCATAATACCGATGCCGGAATTTGAGTTCAGAGAGTTCAAGTTCAGGATGCCAAAAGAAGGGTGGCTCCGTAACGATGTGTCGATGTCAAGTGCGGACTCTGAAGAATTCAGTGAACTTAGAAACTCTTCTTACCTCAGAGGTCTTGGCTTTTACATTTCAACACTTGAAAACTACAACGCAAGCGACTATCCAAGATACAATGATGCGAATTATCTTTCTGACAGGGAAATGTCTGTAACTGTTTTCTATGCATGGAGCAAGGAGGAGCTTGAAAAGAAGCTTGAGGATCAGGATTCTTTTGATGCAAGCAGGTTTATTGAGCTTTTGACAAAGTATTATACTTACTACCCAGCAGGCGGTGAGTTTGTGAAAACAAGCAGTTCTGCCCAGAATTTTATTGATCACTGGAAAGAAGCTCCGTTTGTATCGACAGGAAGAAACAGTGTGACAAGTGGAACTTTCCAGATCAGATTTGGAACTCTGCCGCATGAGGCATATACTTCAGAAAAAAGTATAGGAATTAATGAAGGTTTAGGGAGTAGCTATCAAAAAACTCCTCTTATAGTCCATCAGAAGCACAAAGGAAAGGCTGGAATATGGGGATTGTTTAGTCAGCCAAGTGAAGGATATATTCAGCTTTCATCTGTAGAGAATGCTTCAGTGAACGGAAGTAAGAATCTTTCCTACTTTAAGTATAAGCAAGACACTCAATACAGCGAAGTTTATATATCTGAGAAAGGAGACATAAGTGGAAATTATGCAACGTATATTACACAGGATGGAGAAAAGGTTCCTGTAGATGGACTTCTGTGTAAATATTACATGTATGACCAATACACCAAGAGTGCAAGTCATCATGGTCTTGTATTAATTTTCCCGTTTGGATGATAATAATTAATTACTTGATAGGCCGTGGAAACTCACCCTGATTGTTCTTTTAATAGAAGATATTTTTAGCAATCATAAGAATTGGAAAATCATGGGCAAAAAGTCTATAGTCTGATGCTTTTCATATAGTATATACGGCTTACATTAAATATTCAGATGGCATATAATTATAAAAGGAGTTTACTTTATGGATATTCGGATTTTAAATTTTGACAATATAAACATCAATGATGAGACTTATGGTGGAATGGCCGGTGCAAAGCTTGGAGTCACTATAAAAGGTGAGAATTATCTTCTCAAGTTTCCAAACAACCTAAAAGATAACAAAGACAGATTCGGAATCAGTTATTCTAACAGCCCCTCAAGCGAATTTCTTGGCTCTCATATCTATTCCATGCTGGGAATTCCCGCGCATAAGACTTTTCTAGGTAAGCGTGGTAACCACATTGTCGTCCTCTGCAAGGATTTCAGAAAGTCTGATGAGAGACTTCAGGAATTTAAGGAGATAAAGACGACATCGGAGGCTGGTGTAATAATAGATGATCCTCACGTTTCTGATGGAATGGGTACTAAGCTCAATGATATTCTTAAGATAATTGAGAACCATCGTATCTTTAGGGATATGAGGGATAAGGTGATGAATCGCTTCTGGAATATGTTTGTTGTCGATGCCTTAATAAGCAACTACGACAGGAATAATGGCAACTGGGGCATCTTGAAGGATTCGAATGGCAACAGAAGACTTGCCCCTGTATATGATAACGGGAACTCGTTCTTCGACAAATGGAATGAGAAGAAATTCGAACTTGGTGAGAGAAAAAGCGAAAAGGAAAAGATTATAGGGTTTATCCAAAAACCAGGAATATATACAAAGGATAACGGCGACAGAATAAATCCATACAAGCTGATAAGCAGCATGGAGTATGATGAATGCACGAAAGCCGTCATGAGGTTGTTTCCGAGACTGAGGGATAAAAAAGATCAGATAAACGACATGATTGATTCAATGCCAACCTATAATGACAGCCAAAAAGCATACATCAAAGATTCTATCGATACGATTTATATGGAAGTGTTACAGAAGACATACGAGAAAGCTAAAAGCATAGATAAATTTGAATCATATAGAAGAGAACTTCTTATAGGAAGAAATGAAAAAGGAGGCAATCATGATAGATGATAGATCTTCATTCTTCTTTATTGATAATAATTATCCTATTCCTCAAAATCTTCCCAGAAGCATCCAAGCTGATGTCGATATGCTGGAAAGTCTTGCAAAGGAAGGAAAGGAGGATATCCTTTTCGATCATTATGTTGATCTCTTGGAGAGCAACATCAAATGCCATGTTCTTGATCGGAAGATGACATATGATACAGGGAAGGCGCTTCTTGCCAGATATGGAATATATCTTACATAAAAAGCCGGATTGGATTACTCCTTTCCGGCTGGTAATTCTGTAATGAATTAAAATTTAATTGTTTGAAGGTGTGGTTTCAACGAGTGTGTAATTGAAATATTCGTCAGAATTTTCTTCTCCAGCAATATTTGCTAACTTATCTTCTACATTTATTCCATAGCAGCTCCATTTAGGAGATGTTCGAAAAATTATAATAAAACCCTTGGAACCAAAACTAGCTGTCTCAACACGACATGTCGCTGCGTCATAGTATTCTTTAAGAGAATTATATCCCCCCATCATACCATTCCCTCCTGCGGGGTCTTTTATAATTACATCACCATCATTTGTTATTTCAAGAGTTCCAACTTTAATTAATTTATTTCCATGTGCGTCATCTTCCTGCATAATGTCAAAGGTCCTGCCATAAAAATTTTCAAGATTCGGCCAAGGCTCTTTTCCGTATATGTTAGTATTATCTTCGGGTGTACCTACGTCTGGGGAGCAGGATGCAAAGAGAGCTACGAGAAATATCATAAGAAAGGTAAGAGCAAATCTGGTTTTTTTCATTTTATTTTCCTTTTAATTTAAGCTTTCTGCACCATAAGGCACGAAAATAGGGCAACGCGCCATAGGGGCAAGTCCAGATTCAGTGTAGGGGGGGGGAGTTCTATTGTCAAGAGAAAAATTATAAAAAGAAAAATATTGCTTTCATTTCTAGCGTTGAATATAAAAAGTCAAAAAAGAGCAGGGTTTTAAACCTGCTCTCTAAATTCTGTTGGATACGATTACTGCGGCTGCTTTCCGATATATGCAAGGATACCGCCGTCAACATAAAGAACGTGTCCGTTGACGAAGTTTGATGCATCGCTTGCGAGGAATACAGCTGGTCCCTGAAGATCTTCTGGCTTGCCCCAGCGGTTTGCAGGAGTCTTTGCAAGGATGAACTCATTGAAAGGATGACCAGGAGTTCTCAGCGGTGCTGTCTGCGGTGTCTCGATATATCCAGGTCCGATACCGTTGCACTGGATGTTGTACTGTCCGTATTCTGAAGCAATGTTCCTTGTGAGCATCTTCAGTCCGCCCTTTGCAGCAGCATATGCGCTGACTGTCTCTCTTCCGAGCTCGCTCATCATTGAACAGATGTTGATGATTTTTCCGTGTCCTTTCTCAATCATGTAAGGAATACATGCCTTTGATACGATGAAAGGAGCGTTGAGGTCAACATCAATTACCTGACGGAATTCACTTGCCTTCATCTCAAGCATAGGAATTCTCTTGATTATTCCTGCGTTGTTGACAAGAATGTCGATGCTTCCCATTGTCTTTACAATGTCAGCAGCTGTTTCATTTACAGCATCTTCGTTTGTGACATCGCATACATAGCCCTTTGCTTCAATTCCTGCTTCCTTGTAAGCAGCGATTCCTTTGTCAACGAGCTCCTGCTTGATGTCATTGAAGACAATTTTAGCTCCAGCCTTTGCAAATGCAGAAGCAATTGCAAATCCGATTCCGTAAGATGCACCTGTAACCCATGCAACTTTTCCCTCAAGGGAGAAATCTTTCATTTCCATATTATTATGCCTCCAGTTGGTTTTGTTATCTCAGATCCTCTGTCTTGATCCAGTCCTGATCATCATAAGCTCTGTTTTCACCGCACATTGCCCAGATGAATGTGTAGTTTGATGTTCCGCATCCAGAGTGAATTGACCAACTTGGGTTGATTACTGCCTCATCATTGTGCATGACGATATGTCTTGTCTGGTTTGGCTCACCCATGAAATGGAATACGACATTGTCATTCTCAAGATCGAAGTAGAAGTAGACTTCCATTCTTCTTTCATGAGTATGAACAGGCATAGTGTTCCATACACTACCTGTCTCAAGGTGTGTAAGACCCATTGAAAGCTGGCAAGTATCAAGGACATCTGGATGAATGTACTGATTGATTGTTCTCTCGTTGCTTGTCTCCTGTGCTCCAAGATGCTTGTGAATAGCATTCTCAAACGGGATGTGCTTGATAGGATAAGAGCGATGAGCAGGTGTTGTGCAGATATAGAACTTTGCCGGTTTTGCAGAGTCAGCACTTCTGAATGTCACCTTCTTGCATCCCATTGGAACGTAGATGCAGTCAAAGTGGTTCATCTCGTAATCCTGACCGTCAACATTGACATATCCCTTTTCTCCGATGTTTATTGTTCCAAGCTCTCTTCTTTCAAGAAGATACTTGACGCCGAAATTCTTCCATGGATCGATATTCTTCTCGATATCCAGAGTTTCCTTTACCGGCATAGCTCCCATGACAACGATTCTGTCGACATGTGAGTAAACGCATGAAACATCATCTGCGCGGAAGATGTTCTGAATGAGGAACTCATCTCTGAGCTCTTCTGTTGTCATTCTCTTGAAAGGCTCTTTGCCTGTTGAATAACGAATGTCCATATTTTTTCTCCTATTTAAAATTCCTGAAGTATTTATCATAATCTCCATTGCTTCTTTCGTGTATTCTTCTCACACCTCCGTTAAGGTGTGCAGAAAGAAGCGCTGGAAGATCTTTTTTGTCCATGGTCTTTATTATTCCGAGCATTTTGACATGTTCTTCGTAAATGGATATGAAATCCTTGACCTCGACGATATCCAGCATTCTCAGCCTTGTGTAATGTACGGAATCCTGAATCATGTTCCAGATATACAGGCAGTTCATGTCACGGAAAAAGAGGGAGTGGAAAGCTGTATCCAGATTGTAAAAATCTGAAGCATTGAAGGAAGAAGAGGAAAGAAGAATCTCCTGCTTTCTCAAAATATGTTCAAGATCTTCTATCAGGAAGAGGTCTGCTTTGTTTATGAATTCTGAAATCACCCTCTCTTCCATTACAGAACGGAGGAATATCATCTGGCGGGCAATGGAGTAGTCAATCAGGGATACCTTTGTATACTGATAAGGTGCAATGTCAATGAGATCCATATCTGCAAGGCGCTGGATTGCTGTTCTCACAGGTGTGCGGGAAGCGTTGAAGCGTTTTGTAAGCATGTTTTCAGACACTTCCTCTCCTGGCTTGAGAGTGAGGTCCAGAATCTCTTTTTTCAGCGTATCGAAGATAAAGCTGGCTGTATCCTTGTTTATGTCTGCCCTGATATTCATCTTGATTATAGTGTAAGCTAGGAAGTGAGAGTTGTAAAGAAAAATTTTATAC
>DXHU01000012.1 GCA_019113245.1 Candidatus Ornithospirochaeta avicola | reverse complement strand
TTATTACATCTTTGACTTATTTTTTCTAGCCATCAAATACACACAAAATACTTTCTCTGCGATTGCTTTATAATCAGCGGTGTTGTAATTTAGTAATATAGAGGTAGGATTTGATGTTAAAGAAGTTCTTTTTAATTCTTCTGGTATTGTTTTGCACACTTTCCGTCTTTGCAGTTGACATTAAAATAGCATCCAATGATTCAGTTACAGGTTTTGATATCTCCAGTGATGAATACAGCGTAACATACAGTGTCTCCAACACAACATATGCAGTCCGTACAATGGGCTACAGAATCGAGCGCCTTGCTGATGGAATATGGAGAATGGATGATGGGGAGAACCTTATAGTTGTTGCTGAGAATGCAGATTCCATTCTTTTCGATTCCGTTGTCACAGGGCTGAAGAATACAGGACTTGATCCTGTTCTTCTTGTGGCTCAGAACTCTTCTGTATCTGAAAGCTTTATTGAGACAATAGGATTCAAGAATATAGGGGTTACAGCAATAACTCCTGCTCTTCAGAGCCTGATGGCCAAGGAAGAAGTCACTGTATATCCGCTGAGAAACAGCAATATTGTGACAGTTAATGGTAAAGATGTGAGCTTCAATACAAAAACTGTGACTGCTGTTGAGGAAATTCCTGTTGTTGAGGCTGAAAAGACACAGAGGGTTCTTGTAACATGTCCTCATTGCGGGGAACCTTTCTACGCTACAATATAAATTCAGGCTTGACCTCACGGCATAAAAACTTTACCCTCTTCTTAACGCTAATGCTTATAAGGAATAAAAGGGCATGGATAAAAAGATAAAGGTTGCCGTCATCGGTGCAACTGGCGCAGTTGGCCAGGTATTTATGTGGATGCTTTCAGAGCACCCCTGGTTTGAGCTGAGCTATATTACTGCCTCAGCTGCTAGAGTAGGTCAGAAATATGCTGAGACCGTTCACTGGGTGATGCCCTTTGAAATGCCTGAAAGCATCAAGAACATGGAAGTCATGGAGCTTGCCCTGGATTCAATGAAGGAAGAGGGGGTCAGGATAGTCTTTTCTGCTCTTCCTGCATCCGTTGCTTCTGAAGTAGAGCCACATCTAAGGGACAGAGGTTTCTATGTGTTTTCAAATGCGGCCGCAATGCGTTATTTCGATGATGTTCCTATCATGATTCCAGAAGCTAATTCTGATCAGCTGTCCCTGATAAGCAGGCAGGGCTACCCGGAAAAGGGATTCTGCATAACAAATGCAAACTGTGTGACTACAGGCCTTGCGATGGCACTTGCTCCGCTTAAGAAATTCGGCATAAAGACAATAACGATAAACAGCTATCAGAGTGTGTCCGGAGCAGGATATCCCGGTCTTTCTTCTTTTGATATCACAGACAACTGCATTCCTTTCATAAAAGGTGAAGAGGATAAGATAGAGAAGGAAATAAAGAAGATTCTCTCAATTTCTCCTGAAGTATATGCATATACAGTACGGGTTCCTGTGATGTTCGGTCATCTTGAGACAGTATGGCTGGACCTTGAGAAGAAAACAGAGCTTTCTGAAATTGTAGATGCATGGGAGAGCTTCAATCCATCCCCTGATCTTCCATCTTCTCCTGAGCACCCGATTGTGTACTCGACTGAGCCCACATTCCCGCAGAGCAAATATGCTTTCTGGGGAAATCCTAAAGGCATGGTTGTCTATACAGGAAGACTGAAAGAGAAGAATGGCAAGATAGGCTTTGTCCTTCTTGTGAACAACATCGTCAAGGGTGCAGCCGGCGGATCGATTCAGAATGCTGAGGCTTTTGTCAAAGAATACAATCTGATCTGAAAATGTTTTTCATTCATCGACGCTGACTATGCTCTGGCAGTCTTTGACATATACTTTATACTTTTTCCCGCTCTGGCTTATTTTATACGTATGCTCTCTTTTGCATCCGTCACAGCTTTTTTTCAGGCTGTCATGTCTGTAGCAGCTTCTTGATATGAAAAGCGGAGGAAGAAAGTTTTTGACAGGAGTCGGGGTAAATGGCCATGGGGATGAGTATGTGGACCTCTCAAGCCAGAGATATCCTCCCATGAGAGAGTCTTTAAGCTCGTTTTTAAGAAGAAGAGCAGCTTCTCTGTTTGACATGTAGAGGTATATGTCGGCAAAGTAGCTATATTCCTTATGCTTTTTTGCAAACTCAACATGAGAAATGTTATTGAGGCCTATCATGAGAATCTCGCTGAAAAGGCTGAGCTTCTTTTCAAGCCTTTCAAAATAGGAAGTGCTGTCATAGATTATGGCAGGAAGGCTTATGTATCTTATTCCGTTGATTACAACACCATCTTCATTGAACGGACTGTGAGCAGAAGAAAGGAGCGCTCTTTCTGGAAGAGCATCTGCTTTTTCTTCTTCAATTGACGGTATGATGTAGTGTTTTACTTTTACTTCCGCATCATCCAGCATCATCAGATATTCTCTTCTGGCCTCCTTGAGCAAAGATGGAGGAATGAAGAGATTATTTTCATTATCTATCCTTTCTATTTTAAGCTGGTATTTATTGGCACTTCCTGACTGAGAGAGAATCCTCAGGACCTGCTCTTCATTTCCTTCCTTGTCTTTTTTTTCTGTCTTTACAGGTATTTTCTTTTCAAGAAGAGAAGATTTGATTTCAATAAAGCCATCGATTATTCTGACAGATGCAGTAATCTCGATTTTTTCTTCAGGAATATTGAGAGATGGTAGCCTTTCGTTTATAGAACTGTCAGAAATCTTATATACCATCATACCCAGAATATTTTTTGCCTCAGGAAGAATTATTGTGTTTCTGTCTTTCATTCGAGCAGAAAAACGCCAGGCCTCATCAAGGCCCTTGCTGCTCTTAAAGAGGACCATCAGCCCGTCACGGTTCTTTATGTCGACAAGCCGGTCAAGCACAGCTTCATTCTTCTTCTGTGATATGCATACTCCTGCTTCCTTGCCGCGATGTGATGTGTATGTGTCAGTGACACATGGCTTATGATTTGCTCCCGCTTTGTCAAAATAGGCATTGCCGCTTTCGCGGAGGAATGTGTAGCAGTATTCATCATTAAAAGCCTTGCCATCGATTATTGCACGGTATCTTCTGGCATTTGCTCCCACAAACTCATTTCCCTTGAGCCTTCCCTCGACTTTCAGACTGTCTATGCCAGCTTTCTCAAGACGCTTTATATCTGGTCCGAAATCAAGATCCTTCAGGCTGAAAGGGTAGAGAAATCTTTTCTCGCTCTCATCAAAGAAGAACGTGCGGCATATCTGGGCGCAAGAGCCTTCGTTCGCACTTCTTCCTGTTATTATCCAGCTTGCCATGCATAGGCCTGAAAAGCCATAGCAGTCTGCTCCATGTATGAATACCTTGATTTCAATTTCAGGACATGCTTTCCTGATTTTCACTATCTCATTTTCTGTAAGCTCTCTTGAAAGAACCACGCGTTCAAAGCCAAGGGACTCAAGCTCCCTGACTGCAGCAATATTGTGGACTGCAAGCTGCGTTGATGCATGAAGGGAAAGATTCTTGAATTCTCTTTTTATGATGTTTATTATCCCGAGATCCTGCACTATGATGCCATCTGGGGGGCAGGAAGAGAGAAAGAGAAGCATTTTATATACTTCTTCAAGCGCATCATCAGAGACAAGAGTGTTTATTGTGACATATATCTTTTTTTTCTTTTCTCTTGCATAGCGCCTGATTTTCAGATAGTCGCTTTTTGAGAAATTCACAGCCCCTTTGCGTGCAGAGAATGATTTCAAGCCAAAATAAACGGCATCGGCTCCTTCTCTGAAGGCCACAAGTGCATTTTCAAGACTTCCTGCAGGCAACGCTAATTCCATCATGGGAAAATCATAGCAGAAGAAAAGCTAAGTGTGTATAAAAATATAATATTGCCTTAAGGGCAAAGATGGATTAATCTTATCTTGATTGATAAAAGGGTAAATTTTTATCTGTATAGGAGAAATATCAATGACAGTAAATGATTTGAAGCACAAGAAGCTTGTAGCCTGGATTGAAGAGATCAAGGCACTCTGCGAGCCTGATGATGTTGTGGTTGCTGACGGATCAAAGGAGCAGTATGATGCCCTGATCAACGAATGTGTTGATTCCGGCCTTGCTATCCGCCTTAATCAGGAGAAGAAGCCAGGATGTGTTCTTTTCCATTCAGATCCCTCTGACGTAGCACGTGTTGAGAAGAGAACATTCATCGCATCTGAGAAGGAAGAGGATGCAGGTCCTACAAATAACTGGATTGACCCTGTCGAGCTCAAGAGCACACTCAAGGGCCTTTATAAGGGCTGCATGCATGGAAGAACAATGTATGTAATTCCTTTCTCAATGGGACCTCTTGGTTCTCCGATTTCCAAAATCGGTGTTGAGATCACAGACAGCGCATATGTTGTATGTAACATGATGATCATGACAAGAGTCGGAGTTAAGGTTCTTGATCTTCTTGGAGAAGATGGATATTACGTACCATGCCTGCACTCAGTCGGAAAGCCTCTTGAGAACGGAGAGACAGACGGAGGCAAGTGGCCATGCGCACCAATGGAGCACAAGTACATCTCACAGTTCCCAGAGACAAGGGAAATCTGGTCATACGGTTCAGGCTACGGTGGAAACGCACTGCTTGGAAAGAAGTGTATGGCTCTGAGAATCGCAAGCGTGCTTGCACGTGATGAGGGCTGGCTTGCAGAGCACATGCTCATCTTGAAGATAACAAATCCGGAAGGTAAGTCTAAATATGTCACAGGCGCATTCCCATCAGCATGCGGCAAGACAAACCTCGCAATGCTCATTCCTACAATTCCTGGCTGGAAAGTCGAGACAATCGGAGATGACATTGCATGGATGAAGCCTGGCAAGGACGGAAGACTTTATGCAATCAATCCGGAGGCAGGATTCTTCGGTGTTGCACCTGGAACAAGCAAGAGCAGCAACTACAATGCACTTGCAGCAGCAAGCAAGAACACAATCTTCACTAACGTCGCACTTACAGAAGACAAGGACGTATGGTGGGAAGGAATTGGATATGATGCTCCTGGAAAGCTCATCGACTGGAACGGAAATGAGTGGATTCAGGACAAGAACAACAAGGAGCAGAAGCCGGCTGCACATCCAAACTCAAGATTCACAGCACCTGCAAACCAGTGCCCATGCATCGCACCGGAGTGGGAGGACCCGCAGGGAGTGCCAATTTCTGCTATCCTCTTTGGTGGAAGAAGACCTTCAACAATTCCTCTTGTACACATGGCTAGAAACTGGAACCACGGTGTATTCCTCGGCTCTATTGTAGGTAGTGAGGTTACAGCAGCAACACTTGATGTCAAGGCTGGAACAATCAGAAGAGACCCGTTTGCAATGCTTCCGTTCTGCGGATACAACATGGGCGACTACTTCCAGCACTGGATTGACATGGGTAAGGACGATCAGGAGCAGAAGAACCTTCCGAAGATCTTCTATGTCAACTGGTTCAGAAAGAAGGACGGCAAGTTCGTATGGCCGGGATATGGTGACAATAGCCGTGTTCTCAAGTGGATCTTCGAGTGCTGTGACGGTGTTGCAAAGACTGTTGATACACCAATTGGAATCATGCCGACAATCGATGCAATCGATCGCCCTGAGGGTGTGACAGAAGAGGATATGAAAGAACTTCTTACTGTTGACAAGGCTGGATGGCTTAAGGAAGTTGAGGACATCAGGACAAATCATTATCCGAAGTTCGGCAAGCATCTTCCAAAAGAACTTGCAGCTATGCTCGACACTCTCGAGGAAGCTCTCAGAAAGTAATTCTGGAAGAAATAACAGGAGAGGAGCCTTAAAAAGCTCCTCTTTTTTGTTAATATATTCTTATGAGCCAGACAGAGAGAGTTTTCTATATTCTTGATCTTCTTCTTGAAAAAGGATTCTTTACAAGGAAGGAGGTAGCAGAGCATTTCGGTGTTTCGATAAAGCAGGTATACAGGGATAAGGAATACCTGATGACCAGATGCTCTCTCGGATTCGGTAATCTCGATATCATATATGACAGGAAAAGGAATGTGCTGACTGTCACTGAAGAGTCGAGAAGAAGGCTTGAGAACTGGGCAGTTGAAAAGGCCCTTGATGCTGTTAAGAGCGGAGAGGATGGGAATCTGCCGGAGGCGGTGCTGCGTCAGAGCAGGCTTATTTTATATAAAAGCTATGCGCGCGAGCCTTTTTCTTCATCTGTGTATTTCACAATAATTTCTGCAATTGAGAGAAAGAAGAAAGTCAGGATGGTCTATAACAGAAGGGAGAGCATATCTGAGCCTTTGAGGATTATAAATTACGGTGAGATATATTATTTTGTATCTTACTGTTCTGACGGGAAAATAAGGACATACAAGATGTCAAAAGTTGAGAAGGCTGAAATAACAGGGCTGGATGCCTCTTTCTCTGACATGAAAAGACTGGAAAGACTTTATTCTTCATATGGTATATATCTTTCAGACAGAGAGGAAAGAGAATATGTCATCCGCTTTAAATCCTGGGCGGCAGATGCAGTTGTTTCCCAGATATGGAAGGAAGACCAGATCCTGCAGAGGCTGCCAGACGGGTCGGTGTTACTGAGAATCAGGGTAGCCGATGACACGGAGCTTTTATCAAGGATACTGTTTTACGGAGAGGATGCGGATGTGATAGCCCCTGATGATTTTAAAGAGCGCTATATAAACAAGTGCCGCCTGATGGCTCAGAGGTATGAGTGATGGAGTACACGGCAATATATACTGATGAAGATCTCATACTGCTTGCTGAAAGCCTTGAAAAAAGAGGAAAGAGCATTGCTGTAGATTTTGAAGAGGAATGCAATCTTCATGTTTACGGGGAGCATATTTCAATAATACAGGTGTTTGACGGCGAGAGATTCTACATAATCGATATGCTTTCTGGAAAAGTGGGTAAAAAGGGACTTGAGCGTTTCTTTTCGTCTTCCATTGAAAAAATCTGGTTTGAATGCCATTCGGATTTGAGAATTCTGTATAACAAATATGCAGTCAAGGCAGAGCATGTATATGATTTGCGCGTCCTTGCCAAGGCTCTTGGAAACATACATTCGCTTTCAGATATCAAAAGCCAGTTCCTTGGAGGAAAAATAGAGCAGGGCAAGAAGAAAAATCAGATGCAGAACTGGATGAAACGTCCATTGACCGACAGCATGATAGACTATGCGCTGTCAGATGTTAAGGATCTCTTTGCTCTCAGAGTCCGTCTTGATGAGCTAGTTGATGAGAAAAAAAAGAGAAAGCAGGTAGAGGACGCCATGAAAAGCATTGCCAGAATAAAGGAGCAGATGCCCTCCTGGATGAAGATATGCAATACAAGAATGCTCAGCAGAAATGAAAAGATATATCTCAAGAATTTCTTCTATGCCCGCGAGAGTGTTGCTGCACGCTTCAATACCCCAGCCGTGAATGTTCTTGAGAAGAAAGAGATAATAAGGCTTGCCAAAAAGGAAATAAAGGATGAGATCATTTTGGAAGCAGAGCTTTCATCTGCTCCTCAACGCTACAGGAAATTCCTGATTGTGGAGGAGAAGAAAGCGCTCAGAAAAAGTCTTGCTGAGATTGAAAGATGTCAGCAAGAAGGAAAGTGATTTCATACAGCCTCTCAAGTTCAGCTTTTCTCATCCTCTCATTTTCTGAGTGAGCATTTTCATATCCTGTAGTAATATTGACAGCCCGGTATCCCATGGCGCGGAATATGTTTACATCGCTCCCTCCGAGTGTGTGTATGAGATTTGCACCAGCATTTGCCATCCTTATGAATTTTATTTCTTTGCTTTCATTGTTAATGAAATACGGCCTGTAATGGTGCATCACATTAACTTCTGAATCTGTGTTTATCTCAAGAGCAAGATTATTAAGTCTTTTTTCATGGAAGGAGAGCATGTTCTCATCAAGGCTTCTTATCTCAAGAGCAAGATGTGCGCACTCTGGAACTATGTTAGTGCTCTTTCCTCCATCTATTATTGCGCAGTTTATAGTGCTCCCATCTGCCTGCCTTCCGTTTTCTGCCCTGATTACAAAGCGTGAGAGCAGCAGTACAGCATTCTCTCCCTTTTCAATTTCAAATCCAGCGTGAGCGCTTTTGCCTCTGAATGTTATGTCTATCTGGGTTTTACCGGGAGCACTCTGGATTATATCCCCGCATTTCCCGCTTGCATCACTTGCAATTATAAGAGCTATGTCAAAGCTCTTGAGGAGATTTCTGTCCATCATCCTTGCTCCCTCAAGCGCTTTTTCTTCTCCTACTGTGAAAAGGAATATTACATGATCTCTTTTTTCTTCTGCTACTTTCATGAATGCGGCAACTGCCGCCTTATCATCTGCTCCCAGCGCGCATCTTCTGTTTGTCATGAAGAATTCATCTGTTTCAATCAGGCACACATTTTCTGCAAGGGGGACTGTATCAAGATGGGCAGAAAGACACAGCTTTCTTCCATTTCTGCTTAAGTGAACTACTCCACCATTCGCTAATGCTTAGAGGATGGAGCTTCCGGGCTCTTTCCCTTCTCAGGGCGTTTCGCAGAAAGCTCCCATATCTCATACGAGGTATCGAAGTCTGACTTCCGCTCCTCCGGAGTATCCGTGTGTTCCGCACGGATGCAGGCTCGTTTATGCTCACCTGCAAGAAGCAGTGTCTTTGCGGCTTTGACATCACGGTCTTCACTGTATCCGCATCCGCAGGTGAATATCCTGTCAGAGAGCGTGATGCCTTCATTGATGGCTCCACAGTCCGGACACATCTTTGTCGAAGGAAAGAACCTGTCTACGACAAGCACATTGGGATTTGCAATGAGCTTTGCCTTCAATGTTCCAAGCGCACTGTTCTGCACCTGTCTTCCAAAAAGTCCCTTGTGCCATCCCTTGATGTTCTCATCCTGAATGACAATGAGCTTCCTTCCTTTCGTAATGTCATGGTATGCCTGATTGGCCTTTGCCCGCCGTCTGTTGGCAAGCTTCTCGTATTCCCTCCTGATGAGATGCTTCGTGTCATACCAGCCCCTGGAATCCTTCTTCTGGCGGGCGAGCTTCTTCTGCAGGCCCTTGAGGCGTTCCGGTTCTCGGACTGTTATGTCGATCTTCTCACCTTCGGAGGTTGTTATTGTCGTCTTGATGCCAAAGTCAAGACCAATTGACGGTTTCTTCTCTGACTCTGATTTCCCTTTGCTTTCCGGTATATAGCATGTCAGCATCAGGTATATGCCTGACGGCCTTTTTACCAGCTTCGCATTGGCGAATTCCGCATCGTGAGGAATCTGATCCATCCCGAACACCCTTATTGGCCGTTTGATTCCTGAGATGTGAACTGTATTCCTGTACTTCCCATTCCTGTTGCCATCATCGCCATAGCAAATCCAGTGGGTATTCCCATACTGGTTGAGCTCTATTGCATTGTATTCGCTTCTGAACTTCAGCTTGCCGTTCTTCTTTCCTGTCCTCTCACGCTTTGCTGCAAGGGAGGCCATATCCTGCTTGATGGAGGAATATACCGCCTGGATGAACTTGGCCGGCATGGTAAGCTGACGCTCGACAGGATTGCCGTCCTTATCCAGAGATGTGATGTCCCTTGTCTTCGTATTGAATGATTTGAAGGAATCAGCATCAAGGGAGATGAGGTAGTTGCACAGCCAGCGGCACTGTGTGAAGTAGTGCCAGAGCTTCTCCCGTTCCGCCCTGTTCAGGCACTTGAGATTGAGTTTCAGCTCCACACAGAGCGGACGCATCGAAGCGTGACGGGCACGGGTTTCTTTGCCGTGCTTCTTGATTACATTGTTCTTTTCGATGCGTGCTGATTCATTCATAATTTATTGTATCTTATTATGTTAATGTCATCAACAAGTCATGCATATCTGGCAATTCATCTCCACCCTGCAGAGGATGGAGTCTTCTTGCCGATTCTATGATAAA
>DXHU01000011.1 GCA_019113245.1 Candidatus Ornithospirochaeta avicola | reverse complement strand
ACGATATACTTTTCATACTTGTCGCAACCGCCGATATTTCTCAGATCCCCACCACTTCTAATGGCTTCCATCAACGATAAAGCATCATCATAGTTTTCGAGCATATTCCACACCCCTCCTGATTCACTGGACAACCATAGGAGCAGGAATATTTATCGCCAATTTCTTCCCCATTACGGCAGATACTTTCTGGCTTATCTCCTCTCAGATACCCTGTAACCTCAACTTCAAACTCGTATTTTTCATCCAGCCATTTCTTCATATTGCAATCGTATCACATCTGATGCTTTTTCCTCCATCCCTATCCACCTTTCTCTCTGCTTAGAAGGTGGAGACTCCTGGAGATTAAGGTTGAAAAGTATAGCGCTAGAAAGTATGATTCTCATCTGGATTATATGTTAGGTTTTGTAAAAAAAGAAGCTGTATTTGTTATTGCATTGTTTTTTGCTCTTGTCACAGCATTTTTCAATCCTCCTTCAGGAGAGTATATTGAGGCAATAGATTTCAGGACGCTTGGGCTGCTTTTTTCCCTGATGGGGATATCTGAAGGACTCAAGGAGAGCGGATTTTTCTCGTCATGCTCATCTTTGCTTTTGAGAAAGAGCAGAAATATGAAGATGCTGTCGATGCTGCTTGTCCTGATGGTGTTCCTCCTCTCGATGCTGTTTACCAACGACGTTTCGCTCATAATGTTTGTCCCGTTCAGCATTCTGATGCTTGAGAAAGAAGGAGCTGATGAGCGCTACATTGCTCGCCTTGTGACACTTGAGACAATAAGTGCGAACCTTGGAAGCATGACAACTCCGGTTGGAAACCCTCAGAACATATACCTCTGTTCAGTCTATCAGATAGAAGCAGGAAACTTCTTTGCTACAATTCTTCCTTATTCAGCGCTTTCTCTCATACTTGTCCTTGCATCCGCATATTTCTTTCTGAAAAGCGATGAGATGCTGAAAAGCGAGGATGAGGGCAGATCTAAAACAGGAGCAAAGAGCTATGTATACATATTCCTTCTCTTTCTTGCACTCCTTACGGTTTTCAACATTATAAGCTGGATAATTCTTGTCGTGGCAGAACTTGTCATCATGCTTGTTATGGACAGGAAGATAATAAAGAGAATAGACTATGTGCTTCTTCTGACATTCATCTGTTTCTTCATATTCAGCGCGAACATAAGGAAAATAGATGGTATTGCTTCTTTAATCAGTGCTCCAATGGAGATGAACGGAATGCTCACAAGCGCTCTGACAAGCCAGGTCATAAGCAATGTTCCTTCTGCCATATTCCTTTCTGCTTTCACAGATAATTATAAGGACTTACTAATTGGCACTAATCTTGGAGGGCTTGGCACACCGATAGCGTCTCTTGCTTCTTTGATATCTTTAAAGCTGTATTTTAAGCGCAAAGAAGTCAGAAAAGGTTATTATATGGCATTCTTCCTGATTCTGAACTTCTTTCTTCTTGGTCTGCTTCTTTCTATTGCTGTCTTTTTGAATAGATAAGCACATCGCCTTTTCTGATTACAGTCTCCCCGTTTGGAATGATCTTGTCATTTCCTCTTATTATAAGGAGAACAAGCATGCCGCTTTCTCCTGTTTCTGAGAGCTTTCTGTCTTTCCACTTATGTGCTGAATCAATATGCTCTTCCTTCAGTCCTGTATCGAAATCTATTTTGTTCTTTGTAATTCCGAGAACTACAGTATCCCCGTATCTGAGTACAGTATTCCCATCTGGAACAAGGACCTCGTTCTCGCGCTTGATTGCTCCTACAATTGATCCCGGAAGGAATTCGATGTCCTTTATTGCCTTGTCCTCATACCTGGAATTCTTTTCGACAGAAAACGAGAGGAAATCAACCGAGTCATCTTCTTCAAAGTCTGTGAACGTTCTCATGACATCTTCACTCTCATCAATCATATCAAGCTTTTTTGAAACGTGCGGCAGAAGGCTTCCTTCAAAGAGGATTGAGAATATGACAACAAAGAATGTTATGCTGAAGATGGCATCGCTTGCACCGCCTTCGACTGCGACAATTGAGAATACGATGCTGGATGCTCCCCTGAGGCCGGCAAAGGTGATGACAGCCTGCTGTGGAAATCTTGCCTTAAACGGAGTGGTGAGAAGAAATACAACAACAGGCCTTACAACAAATGAAATCATGACTGCTATTAATAGTCCTGTCTTCCAGAACGAGATTATCTGACGCGGGAATGCAAGAAGTCCAAGCACGAAGAATATAAGGATCTGCATCATTGCATTGAATGAATCAAAGAATGTCACAAGGCTCTTCTTGTTCTTAATGTCAATGTTTCCAAGTATTATTCCGCACATGTATGCTGAAAGATATCCGTTTCCGTTTGCAAGAGATGGAAGGACATATGAAAGAAGGGCGACGGCGAGGAAAAAGAGAGAGTCAAACCCTTCTGGAATCGATTTCCTCTTCAGATACCAGGAAACAGCGAGTGCAATCAGGATTCCGCATCCTGCACCGAATACTATCTGAGTGAACACAAGCAGAATGATATCAAGGATGTTTATCCCGGATGAGGCGTTCATTAGAGAAAGGGAAATCAGGACCATTGTGTATGCAGCCGGATCGTTACTTCCGCTTTCAACCTCAAGAAGCGGTGCTGTTGAGTACTTAAGCGAAAGCCTCTTTGCCCTAAGAATTGAGAAAACGCTTGCCGCGTCCGTACTTGAGAGCACGCTGGAAATCAAAAGAGCATATGCAAAGTCGAATGAAAAAGCAAAGTGGAGTATGAGTGCAAGAAACAAGGCGGTTAGTACTACACCGAAAAAACTGAGTATGCCAGCCTCTGTTGCTATTCCTCTTGCAGTTTTCCAGCTTGTACCGAATCCTCCATAGAACATTATGAACACAAGAGCTGCAGAGCAGATATTGTTTGTCAGGGAAAAATCAGAGAAGCTTATGCCGATTAAACCATCGGTTCCGAAGAACATTCCTATTCCGATGAAGAAAATCAGTACTGGAATCCCGGATTTTTTTGAAATCCGGACAAAGAAGATACTTAGTATTACAACAACAGCTGAAAGAAGCAGTAGAAGATTCATTCTTTGATGATAAAGAAATTATCAAGACAATTCTATAAGGCATAAAGAAATTTTTTTATGATTTTCAAAGCTGCAGTGTGAAAACCTCAAACAAAAGCACGAATTTTGTCTCCATAGGAGTGACTTTATAATTGACTAAATGACACGGGGGGGGGTATAGTCAAATATATCGTTGCGTACAGTTTTACGTATACCAGGTACAACTTTGCTCTTTTTTTTATGTACCGGTAGACATATGGGAGGTAGGAAGTGCGACGACTAATACTCATGCTTTTCGCTCTTGTTTTAGTTTGTGTTTCTCTGTTTGCAGATATAAGTGGAACAGGTTATGGCGAGACAGAAAAAGAAGCTGTCGAGAATGCGAGAGCTGATCTTTCATCAAGATTCACAATCAATGTCACATCACTGCTTTTTACAGAAGATTCTGATGACGGGGAAGGCACAGTTTCATCTTCAATGTCTGCAAACAGCTTTCAAAGCACATCGCTTGAGCTTTTAGGTGTCGTAGAGAGCATCAGAAGCTCAGAAGATGGACTTTATGTTGCTACCTGTACAATCCCTGAGTCTGCACTGCCGCTATATGAGACACAGCTGCAAAGTCTGTATACGACAGTTGAATATCTTTTAAAGCAGACAGAAAGCACAAAAGATACTGAAGCTAAGAAAAATCTTTATATCCAGCTCATTCAGGACATAAGGAAATACGAGTCTTATCAGATAATCGTCCAGACAATGGATCCTGGCAATGCTGTTGCCAAGAAGAATATAAGCACATCAAGCACTATAGTCCAGAATGAATATCAGGGATTCCTTATCATCGAGTACAACGGTCTTGAGACATCCATACTTGATCTTCAGCAGCAGTATGATCTTGGTATTCTCTCTATTGAAGGGCAGAGAGAACTTGCTGAAAAGCAGAAGCAGATAGAAGAGAACAGAAAAGAACAGGAAGCGATGGAAGCATCCCTGAACGAGAAATACAATGCTCAGACAGAAGAATTCATCCAGAGTTTCAGCCTCTCTTTAATGAATGCAGAAAGCAAGTCAACAGAAAGTGTCGCTGATCTTATCAACAAGATTGAAGCAAACAGATCAACCTTCAGTGCCATAAAGAACGATGTAGAGAAAAAACTCTTAGAATATGAGAAAGAATATGAGATGGAGATAGCAAATGCCAGAAATGAGGCTGCCAGAAAGCCTTATACTTCTGCAGAGCTTTATATGGGACAGCCTACAAAGGCTGCTCTGGATTTCAGGCAGAGAGAATTAAACAGCGAACTTGCAGATCTGAGGCTGTATTATTCAAGGCTTTCTACCAATGAATACAAAAATGCATTCACTCAGCTTACAAACATAGCAGACTATGCGTTTGCCTATATAGACGAGCTCAACACCAAGGCATTTACTGTCAATTCGTTTGCTCCTGAAGTTACAACAAAGATTGACAGTTATGCACTCAATGCAGAGCTCTGGAGCGGTATTGCGACAATTACAATAGGTAATGCCTCAACAGATCTCTATTTCAAGCTTCCCTATGAGGCTTTTACTGGAGAAACTGTTCCTTCAAGCCGCGATGTTGCTGAATACCAGGCATATATTGCCAGAGTAGATGAGCTTACTGAATTCTTAACTGAGTATCCTGATGTCTACAGCATAGAGCTCAAATACAACATTTCAACAGATGGAAGTTCTGAATATGAGGTCGAGTTCCTCAGCTATTCAATCACGGTCAACAGAAATGGCCAGGATGAAGTCATCTATTCAGAAAGGATTAGCCAGAGTGACACAATTTGTTATTCATCTTCTGTCAATTTCAATGACTTTACAGTCAACAGTGACTCTCTCGTCGATTATTCATCTTCCATATATGAGAGGAAGGAAGTTTCTGTGGATGTTGAGATAGAGAATGCAGAACACTATGAAAAGCCTGTTGAAGAAGTATATAGAGGACCTGAAGGGGAGACAAAAGATAATGTCAACAGACTCAACTGGGGTGAATATGGACCTCTTGGATCAAGGTTCTTCGGCTTTAGTGCAGGTGCCCTCTACACAATGAATCCAGACGGATATGTCCCGAACATGGTTGTGCTTTCTGCAGATGGATTCTTTGCAGGAAGTCCGAATATCACGGGAGGTGCGACGATTTCATACATCTTCCCTCTTGAGAATTACGGCTCTCCGTCATACGGCTTTGTTTATACAGGCGCAACACTTAATGCGAAAAAGGATCTCTTTGGTTTTATGTATGTCTATGCTCAGGCATCCCTTGGCGCAAGCATTTTCCTTGACAGCAATACATTTGCTGCTGCAGAGGCAGAAGTGGAAAAGAAACTTGATGTGAAGTTCGCAGCAAAAGCTGATGCAGGATTCTATTTTGCTATCGGATCATTTGCAGTAAATCTCTCAGCAACAGGAATGTGGACAGGATATGAATTTGTATACGGTGCATCACTTGGTGGTGTCATTTCTATAGATTAGGGGAGAAAAATGAAAAAGAAAGTATTTGTTCTTTTATTTATGCTTGTCCTTTCAGTTTCTCTTTTTGCCGCAAATTTAAAGGCATATAAGGTTACTGATGGATATGAGCTTTCAAGAAGTAAGACCGCTAACATGTTCGGCGATCAATATTCAGAAGGCTATCTCTTGTATTCTCAGGGAGTGCTTCTTTTCAATCTCAGAGGAAACTACAAGATTTTTACAGCAACAGTCGGTCCTATAGATGAAGCATCAATGGAATATGATTTTGTATTTGATTTTTATGTTGATGGAATTCTTTCAAAGACTGTGACAATTGAGGGTGGCGGGCTGCCTGAGGAAGTTGAGGTGGACCTTAACTATATGCGTCAGCTGAAGGTTGTTGCATATGCTTTAAACTCCTATGGCAGTGTGATTTATCCAGCTGGCTTCGAAGATTATGGCCACACAGCTGTTGTAGATTTAGATTTCAAATAATTTAAAGGAGAAAAAGATGAAGAAAGTTTTGCTTGGAGTACTTACAGTACTGCTGATTATCACACTCACATCATGCTCTCTCTTCAGTTCCATTACGGATATCTTTAAAAAAGATACAGTTACTGCAGAGATTGAAATCAACGGAGTGAAAATGAGCCAGTATGATTATACTGTGGATTATCTGCTTGAAGGTAAGGGAGTCAATCCGAATTCAACATTCAGCATAAATGTTGACAGCTCTGGTTTCTATGACTTTCTTTCCAGTTCAGGAATTCCATCTGATGATGCTCGTGTAATTGTCAAATATGATTCATCAGTGCTTGAGTATGCTGGTCAGTATTATGTTGGATATGCTGAGGAGCTCATTGCATCAAGAGGACTTGAGCTAGCTGAGAATGAGAAAATGTATGCTACTCCGGATGAATGGCTTGATTTCAAGGTGCGCGGAAATGCAGCTCCTGGAGAGACAACAATTACATTTGAGTACGTTAGAAATGGGTACGCAGCTGAATATACAGAGGTCCTTTCAATCAGGATAATAATCAATGATCTTTCATCTGCTGTTGAGATGGCAAGTGATGAATCTACAAGATTCTATATGGAAGATCAGGATTATGTTCTCCACAACAGCCTTTATGATGTTGATTTAAGAGGTATTGTTGCTGGAACAACTCAGGATACTGATATAAACTTTGACTCAATTTTCACATCATATCATGATGTAGAAGCTTCAGTGCAGGTCGTAAACTACGACGGTACTGTGAATGCTTATCTTGACAACAGCACATATGATGCATCAAAAGTGCTCAGCACAACAGGAACAAGTCTCAATCTTTACATCTATGCCGGTTATGACATGAATGAAACAGAGGATTACCTGAACGCGGAAGATGTACAGATACGCTTCTATCTTGATGATAAGACAGATGGAATCCTTTACTATAAGGACATTTATTATCCGATAGAGGATTTCAGCAGCTCAATGTGCGAGATTAGTGGATTCAGTGCGGCTACAAACGGCAATTCCTCGCTCGGTGCAATTGCTGGAACTGAAGTCTGGCTTGATGCTTATATTTCTGCATTCTCAACTGAGGATACATTCAGGAATTTCAGAATAATTGTTGAAGACAGTACTGGAGAGCGTGTTTATAACAGCTCAATATACATGTATGGCGATTCTGCAAGTGGAACTATCTCAACAGGCTGGGATGCAAGTGGCGAGATCTTTGGAGAAAGATATTTTGCATTTACACCAAAGAATGCAGGTACATATTATGCTGCTCTAACCGGTTATGATGATGGCGGCTATAATGCAACAGCTCTGGTCACTTCTTTCGAGGTTACAAATTAATTTATATAGGAGAATGATATGAAGAAGTATTTAGTTCTTGCTCTCGTGGCTTTTGCTCTAGTGCTTGTCGGATGTGCATCAAGCGAGGAAGCAGTTGCAGCCAATGACAGTGGAATGCCTGAGTGGACTTATATGGATATGTCAACGCAGGATGTGCATTATGCAGTAGGTTATGCAAATATGTCCAACCGCGCAAACTCAATCAAGAGAGCGCAGGCTGAGGCAAGGAATATCATTGCTGAATGGGTAAGCACAGCTGTTGATGAGATTATCACAACTTACACAAATGATGCAGGAAGCGAAGGCAACAGACAGGCAATGGATGCATTTGAGACTCTCAGCAAGCAGAGAGCACAGGCTGTTCTTTCTGGATCAAAGCAGGAAGATATGTTTATCGATGAAGAGGGTGGAGTTTATATCCTCATGAGCATTCCTGTAGAGAATGTTGCAAGCCAGATGTATGGTGCAGCTCAGGATGCAGTTGAGCAGACAAAGTTCGAGAAGAATGCTGCCGCTCAGGAAGCAAATAACATGATGAATGCTGCAATTGAGAAATATTTCTCAAATCCATCGGTAACAGAGTAAAAAAAACAGGTGGCAGGGGAAACCCTGCCATCATCTTTCAGGGTATGATGATGCCAAAGTCATTTCTAGTAATCTTAACTGTTTTTATTTTCATTCTCTCATCCTGCACTACATTTGAAAACATTGAGATGCAGAATGATCTTGATGAAATATTTGCAGAATTTGAATCCCTTGAAGGGACTGTATATTTGGGAATAAGCGGCCCGTATACAGATCAGGAAAAAGGGATGAAAGTAGCTCTTGAGAATGCAATGACAATGGCGGCTCTTTCCAGAGAGCTGAGAATGAGAGCTGATGTTGATATGCGAACTGATGACAGCGGGAGAAGGGACCGCACTTATTTTGATGTTTATTCATCAGGCGGTTACAGCAGTCAGGCGATGATGGATGTCGTTGACAATTATTCAGTTATCAGCACCATCTGGTATGGAGGAGAAATCGGGGCAGCTGTTTTCATAATCTGCAATGATGAGGATCAGAGCCCGATAAAATGGAATCATGATATATCCTGGCTTGAAGAGAGCGTTGAGTATCCAGGCTATATTTTTGCCACCGGGACAGTCGATGAATACTATTATATTCAGGATTCAATCAATGCCGCGGCCTATGAGGCGGCAACAAATCTTGTATTGAACCACAGTTCCACGCTCATGGTGGTTAATGAGATTGCACAGAACAGTGCATACAGCATGGATGTGGATTCTTATCAGATTGGAGTTGGAATATTAAAGGGCTTCAAGGTCCTTGCATATAAATATGATGCTATAGACAGGACATTCAGTGCTCTTGTCGGAGCTGAAATCTGAGGAAGTATATGAAAAAATTTCTTGTTTTGATTATTGCATCTTTCCTTCTGGCATCCTGCGTGACTGAAACAGATATCACAGCAGTCAATGATGATGGGTCACCTATCTGGACAACGGAGGTCCCCCAGAGCGGTAAGGTGGTATATGGGGTGGGCTCTGCAAAGCTTTCAAATGAGGCAAACAGCAGAAATGCCGCTGATGCGAATGCAAGGGCAGAGATGTCAAGGAAACTTGAAGTACTGATGAATGATGCAGTTGCAACTTATGCAAATGATGCAGAGGGACAGGCCCTTGCTGCATATGAACAGCTTACTGTTCAGACAGTAGGAATCACGCTCAGAAATGTGAAGGTAGAGCAGAGATGGACAGCTCCTGACGGGACAGTATGGTCACTTGTGTCTGTAAAGATCAAAGATCTTGATGATATCTATGCTCTTGAGGCAAATGACTACAAGAACAAGCTTGAGAAGGATAAGACTGAGCTTGCAAACAAATACATGGCACTTCTTGCACAGATAGCCCAGTCGGCTCTTCCAGAAGAGCAGGCAGAGGAGCTTAAAGATGCCGCTGAGGAGTATCTGAAAATCGAAAACAGCAGAATTGATGAGGAAAACAGTCAGATTAATCCTGATGAACTGCAGGCTGCAATAAGGGAATTCTTTGCATCAAGCGGATATGATTTGGACTGATGTAATCTTTTCATAAGAATTTTGTTTATATAAAGGAGAGGAAAAAATGAAAAAAGTTATTATTCTTTTGCTTTTGGTTTTGCTGCCGTTTTCTCTGATGGCCGCACCTGTTTTCCAGGTTGGTGGAATCATGACATACAACAAGGCAGTCACACAGCTTTCAGGTGATGAGTTTGAGGACTTCACAAACAATTTCAGCTTTGGAGTTGATTTCCGCTTGAATCTTTTCAAGAGCTGGTTCTCTCTCGATATTCCTGCAACACTCGGATTCGGAGAGAAACTTTTCACTTTAGGGCTTTTCCCTTCTGCAAACATCAATGTTCCTCTGAAGTTCGTTGATATCGCAGTGGGTGTCGGAGTGCAGATTGGTTTTTCAAAGACAGGAGATCTCTGGCTTATTAACGGACTTCCTGTTGATGAGTTCTCTGAAGCATTCACCGGCCAGAGACTTCTTTACAGAGCAGCAGTGACAGCCAATCTTGGAGCATTCGGACTCGGAGCATTTGTGACAGTTCCATCTAAGGGTGCATTCTCTGACTTTGATGCAACACCTTCATTTGAAGAGACAAAGGGCGGTATTGCTGTCCTAATTGGAATTGGAGAGAATTCAAGTCTGTTCTGATTTATGACTGAGAAAGGGGACTGCAGAGCCGCAGTCCCTCATTTTTTATCTGATTGCCATATAGGTTCGGTCAACTTCTTTTACAAGCTTGTTTATTTCAAGGCCCTGAGGACATGCTTTTACGCATTTCTGGCAATCTATGCACTTACCTGCCTTAACCTCCATTTTAGAATAGGACTTGATGAAAGCATTCTTGTCCTTTGAGAGCAGATAGCTGTTGTAAGCTGAAAACACCTCTGGAATCTCTATTTTCACGCTGCATGGCATGCAGTATCTGCATTTAGTGCATTTTATCGTCTTGTTGGAAAGGAAAGAGCGTATTGCGGCATCAAGTGCTTTTCTTTCTTTTTCATCAAACGGATTATCCTCAGAGAAAGTCTTTATATTGTCTTTCAGCTGTTCCATGTTGCTCATACCAGAGAGCACTACATGCACATTTTCAAGCTCTTTCACATATCTGAAAGCCCAGCTGGATATGCTGTTGTCAGGAGAGCAGGATGTGAGGATGTCCTCTGTTTCCTCTCCAAGTACGCTGAGTGCTCCTCCGCGGCAGGGCTCCATGACTATTACAGGAATGTCTTTGCTTGTGAGAATCAAATACTGAAGCCTTGCGTTCTGCAGTTCCCAGTCAATATAGTTAAGCTGAATCTGAGCAAAATCAAAGCTGTATGTATTTGTTATCTCATCAAGCACCTGAGGCGTGTCATGAAAGGAAAAGCCGAGATTCCTGATTAGTCCTTCCTCTTTCTTTTTTACGAGAAACTCATAGAGCCCGAGCTTCTTTATCATCTCAAAGCGCTCTTTGTTCACGGCATGCAAAAGATAATAGTCAAAATACTCAAGTCCAAGGTTTTCTCTCTGCTTGTTGAATATCTCCTCAGCCTCTTCTATGCATTTTAAGTTAAAAAGGGGAAGCTTTGTGGCAACAAAAAAAGTGCTTCGATCCTTTGTCTTTAGAAATGAGCCGAGAAAGCGCTCGCTTGTCTTCATATGATAAGGCCATGCCGTATCATAATAATTGACTCCATGAGAGTAGGCATATTCGAGAAGCTCGCTTGCCTTTTTCTCGTCAATCTCATAGTCAGAGCCTTCGACTTTAGGAAATCTCATGCAACCATAGCCGAGACGTGAAATCTTGTTTGAACAAAATTCTGTGTACTGCATAGTGTGATTATAGCAGAAAATAATCAGATATAAAGATAGATTCCTACAAAAAAGCTCAGAGATCCAAGCAGTGTGAAAAGATGCCAGATTGCATGATAATACGGGATTTTCTTGAATCCATAGAAGAAGAGGCCAAGAGTATATACTATACCCCCTGCAAGGATGTATTTGAAAAGGCCTTCAGGAAGAGAGGGGAATATGTCATTGTAGAAAAAGACACAGAGCCAGCCCATAATCACATACAGGACTACATGTATTATTCTCAGCCTGTTCCAGAAGAGCAGGGTTGATATGATGCCGATGGCAACAATAATCCACATTGCAATATTTATGTATATCGTCTTTGTGCTTCCTATATACATCAAGAGAGGGCAGTATGTCCCTGCAATGAGTATGTATATGTTGCTGTGGTCAAGGATGCGGAAGAATCTCTTTGCATCAGATGGCCTTAATGCGTGATAAATCATCGATGCACCATAAAGAAGCACATTTGATAGTGCATAAACAAGCATGCCAAGCTTCAAATCAAGAGTTGAAAAGCTTGAAATTCTCTTTATTACAAGGAAAAGTCCGAAAAGGGCGAGGGCAAAGCCAATGGCATGTGTCAGGGTATTCACCCGCTCATGTCTTTCATCATATTCGCACAGGCTGATGTGTTTACTTATAAAGCTCATGAGCAAAGAGTAAACGGCATTTTATTTCTGAAAAAGAGTAAGATTTATTCATTTTAATCTCTGGTTAATGTTAACTATGTTTTTTTCTCTTGATAATTTTCCTCCATCATCTAGAATTTTTCTTATGGAAAGAGAACTTGAGAAGGATATGTTCTCTCTTTTTTCACGGACAGCTGGAGAGCTGACACTCTGTGCAAATGAAGAGATAGAAAAGGAAATAGTGCTTGATGGAAAGAAAAGGAGTGCTGACTTCTATTCCTTTTCTCTAAGCGGTAGCTTCTTGAGCGTGAAGATGAAAGAAATCTATGTTCACAAGACTGTCTTCAAGATGGAAGAAAGTGTCAAGAAATACTATATAAATGACCATGAGTGCTCTCCTTTTTCCGCTCTTTCCGTTCTTCAGGTACTTAAGAAATCCGGCTATGATGTCAAGCAGTCCCTTCTTGAGCAGCAGAATGACAATTTCCCGATTGAGAGCATGAAGATAAGACGGAACGAGGAGGGGATAAAGCTTTATCTTGCAGCTGTCTCCCGCTGTGGTTTAAAATGCATTATTTTAACTCTTGAGAAAAAGGAAGATGGCAGCTACTACATCAATGCTTTTCCTTCCTCCTTAATCCCTTTTGATGCAAGCCCATATAAAGAAGTGTTCCTTGGCATCGACAGTCTTTCTGAGCATGTTGACCGCGATATAAGAAAAGCTCTTATAAGATATCTTGACAGTCTGAATAATATCACGCTCGCATGCGGCCTTCAAAAGACTGACATAATCACCTACATGAGCTTTTTGGAAAAGATGGAACAAAGCAGAGCTCCTTTTACTTTTTCCCTGGAAATCAACAAAAGTAAGGAAAAGGACTATTTTGTAACTCCTCTTGACTTTTCATACTACCCGGGATTCTTTCAGGATACAGATGAGCAGAGAGCACGCTTCTTTGACTATTATGATGCACAGGGAGAATCGGAGGAGAAGGAGAAAGACAGAGCATACTATCTTTCAGTTCTCGGCCTTGATGAGAGTGCTACAAAAGAAGATATAAGAAATGCATGGAGAATCCTTTCCAAACGTTTTCATCCGGATGGAATATCCTCGCTCAATCTTGATAAAGCATTTCTAGATTTTGCCCAGCAGAGGATGAGCGAGATAAATGAGGCTTATGAGAAGCTTAAGTAATCAGATTTTCTTTGTCGTTATCTTCTGGTTTGCCCTGATCTTACCTGCCTTGCTCTGGATTACTATGCTTCCAGGCATGCCTGAATTCCTTATGTGCGTTTTTGCAGCCTCTACAGCTTCTTTCTGTGTTCTGTAGTACTTTGTGACCCTGACATTGTCTCTTTCTTTTTCGAACCAGCCCTTCTCTGAGTCCTTGAAAATATATCTTACCTGCTTTCTTTTATTCTTTGTTTTCTGAATGCTTTCCTTTCCGCTTTCATCAACATCGATTATTTCTTCAGTCTGTACATTTTCAAGCTGTGCATCATCTTTTTTCTCAACGCTTTCTTTTTTTGCATTTGCAGTTTTCTTTTCAGCCATAGCCAACTCCTTTTTATTAATATTATCAGAGGCATGTGAACTCTGAAAGAGTTAGTTTTTATGTTTTTCAATTTCTGCTATGATTTTCAGTATGAAGAAAGTACTTGTCGGGATGTCAGGAGGAATAGACTCCTCTGTTGCAGCGGCTCTTTTGAAAGAGCAGGGATATGAGGTTGAAGGGGTTACGATGCTTATCTGGAAGAAGGATTCGAAGTATCCTGAGCCGGTTAGCCCCAACAGCTGTTATAATCCTGACAAGACAAAGGATCTTGAGAAGATAGAGCAGGTATGCTCAGCCTTGAAAATAAAGCATCGCGTTATTGACTGTTCTGATTTGTATGAGGCCAAGGTGCTTGAGAATTTCAGAGCAGAATACATCAGCGCGCGCACGCCAAATCCATGCATATGGTGCAATACCCTCATAAAATTCGGATATCTTGTCGATAAGGCAAGAGAGGAAACTGATTTCGACTATTTTGCAACAGGGCATTATGCAAGAATAGCAAAGAGAAACGGACGATTCTGCCTGCTCAAGGCAGTTGACCAGAAGAAAGACCAGAGCTACTTTCTCTCCCGTCTGTCGCAGGATCAGCTTTCTCATATCCTTTTCCCTCTTGGAGAGTACCGAAAGGATGATATAAGGAAAATCGATGTCTCATATGGCTTTCATGAGGAAGGGGAGAGAGAGAGCCAGGATTTCTATGGAGGCGATTATTCAGACCTCATAGGACTTGAGAACAAAAAGGGCAGCATCGTCTTTACTGATGGGCGCGTTCTTGCTGAGCATGATGGGTACTGGCACTATACCATAGGGCAGAGAAAGGGACTCAAAATAGCATACAGCGAGCCTCTTTATGTTGTCGATATCGACAGTGTGACAAACACAGTGGTCGTCGGGACTGTTGAAAACACATTTAAAAGCAGGGCAGAAGTCAGAAATGTCAACTATGTCTCATCCCTTGATTTTGACGAAGATGTATATTCTGTGAAAATCCGCTCTGCAAGTGCCGGCATTGATGCTCACGTTGAAAAAACAGATGATGGGTTTTTTCTGACTTTCTTATCTCCTGCAAAGGCCTTAACCCCCGGTCAGAGTGCAGTTGTCTACAGCGGTGATGCCGTAATTGCATCCGGAATAATCGAGAAGGCATATTAAGCTTTTCAAATTACCATACTTAAGGTAAAATAACAGATGGTTATAAATTCAAGGAGGAAATAATGCGCGTTATTATCGAGCCGGATTATGAGAAGCTGTCACTCTGGGCAGCAAGATACATTGCAAAGAGAATCAAAGAACATTCAAGAACAGAAAAAAGACCTTTTGTTCTCGGACTTCCTACAGGGTCTTCCCCGATTGGAACATATAAAGAGCTTATAAGGCTCAACAAAAGCGGATATATCTCTTTCAAGAATGTCGTTACATTCAACATGGATGAGTATGTCGGCCTTGACAGGAATCATCCTCAAAGCTATTGGACATTCATGCATGAGAACTTCTTCAATCATATCGATCTTCCTGCAGAGAACATAAACATGCTCGATGGAACTGTGGATGATGTTGAGGCAGAATGCGCCCGCTATGAAGAGAAAATAAAGAGCTATGGCGGAATCGATCTCTTCATGGGTGGAATAGGGGCAGACGGTCATCTGGCATTCAATGAGCCATTCTCATCCCTTTCTTCAAGAACAAGAGTGAAGAGCCTGACATATGACACAAAGGTCATGAACTCAAGATTCTTTGACAATGATGTTTCAAAGGTTCCGTCAACTGCTCTTACAGTCGGAATCCAGACAGTGACAGACAGCAAGGAAGTACTCGTGCTCATCAATGGACACAATAAGGCTAGAGCTCTTGCCCACACAGTTGAGGGAGGTGTTTCCCAGATGTGGACATGCTCTGCTCTTCAGATGCATAAGAGAGCCATCATTGTATGTGATGAGCCTGCATGCGGCGAGCTCAAGGTGGATACATATAAGTATTTCAAGGATATCGAGCAGAATAACCTTGATCCTGCTAACATGATTTAAAAGGGTTAAAATAGAAAGAAAAACAGGGGAGAGCTGATGCTCTCCCTTATCTTATTTCACTCTAATCAGATTGTAGTCCCTTGTTCCGAGCCCTATCTTTTCAGCATATTCAAGACCCTGTTTCCAGCTTGTGTCCGGATGGACGTCGTGAAAGTGGTCTCCGGTGTGGCTTTCTGCCTCGTCAAGAAGAGTATTCTTGTTCACAGGCATCCTGTTTACCATGTCTGCGCAGGCCTGGTCCAGTGCAACAGGATCAAAAGATGCGAACATTCCGACATTCGGAGTAATAGGAGCATCATTTTCGTTGTGACAGTCACAGTTTGGAGATATGTCGATTGCAAGCGAGATATGGAATGATGGCCTGCCAGCAAGGACTGCCTTTGCATATTCCATCATTTTCATGTTGAGAATCTCATTGCTGTTGCTTACGCCTTCACTGATTGCATCAACAGGGCATACTCCTATGCATCTTCCGCATCCGACACACTTGCTTAAATCGATAGTGCACTTGTTCCCAGTGAATGTAGGAGCTGAGTGAGCACAGATCTTCTCGCATCTGCGGCATCCTATGCATTTATCCTGACTCACAACAGGCTTTCCCTGGGAGTGCATGTCCATCTTTCCTGCGCGTGATCCGCAACCCATTCCGATGTTTTTCAGTGCGCCTCCGAATCCTGTTGCCTCATGTCCTTTGAAGTGATTTAAGGAAATAAAGACATCTGCATCCATCACAGCTCTTCCGATATGTGCATTCTTCACAAGATTTCCATCAACAGGAACATCAACATCATCAGTTCCCTTCAGTCCGTCTGCAATTATTATCTGGCATCCTGTGGAAAGAGGATTGAAGCCGTTTGCATTTGCACTGTCAAGATGGTCAAGTGCGTTCTTCCTTCCTCCTACATAGAGTGTGTTGCAGTCTGTAAGAAACGGTTTTCCTCCAAGTTTCTTAATTTCATCAGCAACACATTTAGCCCAGTTGGGTCGAAGGAATGCAAGGTTGCCTGGCTCTCCGAAGTGGAGCTTTATGGCAGCATAATGATTCTTGAAATCAATCTTTGAAATCCCGGCTTTCTCCATTAGCCGTGTAAGTTTATCCAGCAGGCTGTTGTTGAATCCTGTCCTGAGATCTGAATAGTAGACATCACTTTTCATATTATCCTCCCTTTTTAGATTATGTTCTTCGCTTTTGCCCTTTCAATCAAAAGGCGGGGGTTGTCTGTCATTATTGTATCAACACCCATGTCAAAGAGTGCATCCATCTGTGCCGTGTTGTTTATAGTCCAGACCATTATGACGGCACCGCGCTTATGCATCTCTTTTATGAATTTCTCGCTGATGATCCTTACAGGTCCCTGCTGGAGCGGAACTTGGAAGATTATCTTTCTTTTGAAGGTTTTAGGAAGTGCATTAACTGAAAGACGGAATAAAAGCCAGGCAACTTCCAGCGTCGTTATGCTTGTAAGCATGTCAGGAGCTTTTTTTCTCATGGCCTTCAGATTCTTCAGGTGAAAGGATGCTGTGCATACGCGCTCCTCAGCCTTGTTGTCCCTTATGACCTTTATGTATTCATCTACAATCCGTGTGTCATTTGTCTTCAAGTCAATGTTGAATCTTTCATCAGGACATGCTTTAAGCGCCTCGTCAAGAGTCATTATCTTCACACCCTTGCCACGAAATGGGAATGTCTTTCCTCCGTCTTTTGTGAAAGTGTATCCAGCATCGTATTCCAGCAGCTCTTCAAGAGTATGGTCCTCTATCCTTCCTTTTCCGTCAGTATTGCGCTCTAGGGTATCGTCGTGCCAGATTACGATTTTGTTGTCCTTAGTCAGGTGCACATCTGTCTCGATTATGTCTATGTTCATCCTGCTTGCCGATATGAATGCCTCAATTGTGTTTTCTGGGAAATAATGGCTGTCTCCGCGGTGCGCACAGACTCTCGGAAGAGGATCAAGAAAGCTCTTGAATTTTCTCATTGTCCCTGTCCTTGTATATTTTGATTTTCTCCATCTTCTCAAATATCTTGAGAAAACGCTTTATCTCGCTTTCTGAAAGCGTTGCTTTCTCAATGGTATCGCGGATGAGGATTTCTGTCCATTTCTTCTCTTCATCCCACTTGTAGTATCCGATGTTCTCAAGACTTCTTGAGATGCATCTTGTAACTTCATTCACTCTTTCATGGCTTACGCTTACGAGTCCCGGCTTATACTCTTTTGATTCAAGAAAGAGATTGTATGTGACAATCTGCACAGCCTGAGCAAGATTCAAAGAAGGAAAAAGTTCGCTTGTGGGAATTGTCACCACAGAAGAGCAGAGGTTCACTTCATCATCCCTCAGTCCATCCGCCTCACGTCCGAATACTATTGACACCTTGCCGTTTGCACATGTCTGGAGTCTTTTTGCAAGATCGGATGGAGTGTAAGAGCTCAGTTTTCTGAATTTGCCTTTTCTTCTTGTCGATGCGACAGAAAACACGCTATCAGAAAGTGCCTGGTCAAGTGTTTTGACAACTCTTCTTTTCTCCCATATGTCAGAAGCATGCAGGGCAAGCGTTCTTACACGGTTCTCATCATATTCCTCATTAGCAACGAGGCATAAATGCGTTATTCCCATTGTTTTCATAGCGCGGCATACTGACCCGATATTAGCTGCATCCTGTGTTTCGACAAGCACTATCTCAATCCTGTCAAGATATTCGTTTTCCATACTTGGAGATTTTAATTAATATTGTTTTTTTTGACCATACCGGCTATGATTCTGAGTATGGAAAAAGAAGGAAACGCAAGGTACGGACAGATAAGAAGCATAATGTTTTTCTTTCTTGTCGTGCTTGTGCTTGCCATATTCAAGATAGCACAGAGCATATTGCTTCCTCTTGTCGTGGCTGTCTTTCTTTTTGTTCTTGTAAACCCGATTCTATCTCATATGGACCGCCTGAAGGTTCCAAATGTTCTGAGCATCATCGCCGTAATGGCAATAGTGCTTACTGTGTTCCTTCTTGCAGCATATCTTGTCTTCCAGATGGTCAACATGGTGGCCTTGGGGCTTCCTCGCTATGCCCAGCGTCTTGCTGAACTTGACAGGCTTCTGAGTGTTTATGCCGCGCGCTTTTTTGATGTGAAGAATCCGGAAAGCTATTCATTCCTTGCATCGCTGAACATAGACTGGATTGGGATTGCAACAAGCTATCTGGCATCGTTTTCAACAAAATTCATCTCAATTCTTTCTGATGTGATGATGGTTCTCATTTACCTTCTGTTCCTTCTTCTTGAGAGAAAGAGCTTTTCTCCGAAGCTTCAGCAGACATTCCCATCTGAGAAGGCACAGAGGATATCGACAATGCTTCTAAGAGTGAACCGCCAGGTATCGAAATACGTTTTCTTAAAGCTTGTAATCTCCCTTATAAGTGGAGTGATGTTCTATCTGGTTGCTCTCTTTACAGGTCTTGATTTTGCCCTTGTCTGGGGAGTCCTTGCAGTTGTCCTGAATTTCATTCCTACAATCGGATCAATTGTGGTGACAGGAGGGACTATAATTATGGCAATAATCCAGTTCCTTCCACAGTGGGGCACTGTGATATTCATCGCTTTTCTGATGATTATGGTCGAGATGATAATGGGAAACATAATAGACCCGAAGCTACAGGGCGTGCAGCTCAACATATCTCCGATTGTCATTTTGATATCTCTTGCCCTCTGGGGCTACATATGGGGAATACTAGGAATGTTCCTAGCTGTCCCTTTGACGAGCATAATACAGATAATCTGCGCAAATATTCCTTCTGTCAAATTTATTGCAGTCTTCCTTTCTACAGGAAAGTTCCATGAAGTGAAGGATGAGAAAGCAAGAAGGGCAAAAAGAAAGGGCGGGAAAGGCGAATCCTTTGATGTGGAAATGCCGCAAGGATCTAATCCTTCAGACTCCTGATATTGCCAAGTGCAATTCCAATTAGTATAACAAGAGCACCAAGCAGCTGATTCAGTGTGAAAATGCCATATAGGAAATAGTCAATCAGAACTGCGGCAATCAACTGTCCGCAAGAAAGCAACAGTGCAGAAAAGACTGCAGGAATCTTTGGAATCACGATATTTGTGTTCACAACTACAACGCATGCAAGAAGACCTCCCATCACTATCACATAAAACGGAGTGGAGAATAAGTGTGAAAATCCCTTTGCTGTGCTTTCAGAAAAGAAAATGAATGAATAGAGCAGAGAGCCGAAGAGACCGCTGATTACATTTACTCTTGCCGAATAGAATGCGCCCTTAAGCGATGCAAGATGGCTGTTGTATACCATCTGGATCATTGTGAGTATTCCTGCAGCGACTGCCGGAATGAGATAAAGCGCATTGAAATGCTCTTTAGATATGAAAAGCATTATTATTCCCAGAAGGGAGATGAAAAGGGAGATGTACCTTTTTTTGTCAGGCCTTTCCTTTTTGACACCCATGAAGCCTGTAATGTCAAATATGAGGCCCATGAGGCTCTGTCCGAAAACAGCTCCTGCCATAGCAATTGTAGCATTTGTCCCTGTCACTGTAAGGTAATTGAAAGATATTATAAATACTCCGAAGAGTCCTCCGAAGTAATTGTACCATCTTGCTTTCTTCTTATCCGGATTGACAGCCGGGCTTTTTTTGAAAACAAGCATTATGAAGGTAAGAGTGATGATTCCCACAATCTGGTTTATAATCAGGGAAACCTCGCTTGAAGTGAGCTTACCGAATTCTGTATTGAATACGACCATGATGGCAATCACGGCCCCTGTCAGGAATGCGACAAGATAGCTTATTGTTTTTGACATGAGTCAATTATAGCAATGTGGTTTTTTTCTTTCTACTTTTCTATAATCAAGATATGAAAATTGTAACACTTGATCTTGAAGGTGTTCTTGTTCCTGAAATCTGGATTGAGTTCGCCCGACACACTGGAATCAAGGCTCTTGAACGTACCACAAGGGATGAGCCTGATTATGGCAAGCTGATGAGATACAGAATTGATATCCTTAAAGAGAATCACCTGAGGCTGAAAGATATCCAGAACGTGATAGGTAAAATGGATGTGCTTGAGGGAGCAAAGGATTTTCTGGATGCACTCAGAAGCAGTTTTCAGGTGATAATCCTTTCTGACACGTTCTGTGAGTTTGCATCTCCGCTGATGAGAAAGCTTTCTTGGCCGACGATATTCTCAAACTCTCTTGCAATAGACGATGATGGATACATAAGCGGCATAAGGATGAGGATTAAAGATGGGAAGAAGGAGAGTGTGAAGGCTCTTAAGAGCATAGGTTTTTCTGTTTTCGCATCCGGAGACAGCTATAACGACATTTCCATGATTGATGAGGCAGACTGGGGGGTTCTGTTCCGCGCTCCTGAGAACATCAGAAAGGAAAGAAGCGATATAGAATGTGTGGACACATATTCTGAGCTTCTTGAAAAAATCAGGACAGCAGAATGAGAAGAAGCACGAAAACAGCATTGTCAGTTGCCTTTCTCATAATCTTCATGAGCATCGGGTTTTCCCTGCTTCTTATCACCTTCACAGGCTCCAGACTTCTGGTGTTCGCTATATTCCTGATCTATCTCTTTGTCCTTTATTTTCTCATCCTCACGACAAGGCGTTTTTTTCTTGCACTGCGTGAAAGTGAGAAAAAAGATGAAGAAAAGTAATTTTTCCTTGACCAGAGCCACTCTCTGTTGTATTTTCGTATTATCCCTTAGGGGATTTTATAAAAAGTAAAGGGGGATTGAAAGATGGATGCTTTCACTCAGGAAATGCAGCAGAAGCTGTTACAGGAAAGGGAGGAGCTGGTAAAGAAGCTCAACTCTGAGGGTAATAACTTTGCTGAAGAAGCTCAGCTTTCATCCGGAAAGGATTCAAGTGATCTTGCAAGCGATGACGCGGCTTACAGGAAAATGGAAGCACTTAATGCTATGGATGCCCAGCGGCTCAAGGCTATCGAGGGTGCACTGAAGAGAATAGGCGAAGGCCGCTATGGAATATGTCTTCAGTGTGGAAAGAGGATTCCCGAGGGAAGACTTCGTGCCATTCCGTCTGCAGTTCTGTGCGTTGAATGCAAGAGCCAGAATGAAAAAATGGGTTGAAAAACATGCATCTCAGTCGAGATGCATTTTTAATTTACCGCACTCTCCATGCCCCGGAAGGAGCATTGTCTCTCCGTCTAAGGATTTTATTTTCTTTAGTGATGCAAAAAGCTCAGTCATTGATCCTCCAAGGTCATAGCGTCCGTATCCGTAAAGGAAGACAGTGTCTCCTGAAAAGAGTATGCCTTCTTTTTCAGAATAGAAGCACACACTTCCTTTCGTGTGTCCGCTTGTTTTCATCACATCAAAGCCGAAGATGTTGCCAGGAAGCCTTTTAGTCATGATTTTCCCTATATAGGAGAATTCATTGTCTGTCTCTTTGCTGAGCATGCCGAAATCTTTCAGTATCTTTTTGTTTCCAGAGCAGAAAAGCGCCTCATCATCTTCTGAAAGATAGATATCGAGATCTTTAAATGCATGATCAAGTTCATACAGTCCCTGAACATGATCGAAATGGGCATGGGTGAGGAGAACTGCCTCAAGGGCAAGAGAGTTCTCCTTTATAAAGGAAATCACAGGGGAAATGCCAGATGGGGCATCGATTAATATTGCCCTGTTTCCATCAAAGTCATAAACAACATAACAGTTGACTCTCATTTCTGAGAGTACAAATCTGTTTATCTTCACTTTGCCTCTCTGCTTGCGTAGCTGATCTGAGCCTTTCTTCCGTTAATGTCCATTCCATTCATCTTCTCAATTGCTTTTTCGCAGTTTGTCTGGCTCATTGTGATGAATGAATACTTGTCATGGATCCTGATTGACATGATATCTGATCGTGAAATCTCAAGTTCCTTCTGCAGTATCTCAGAAAGGTTTTTTGCATAAAGATGTTTCATCTTGCCTATGTTCAGATAAAGAGTCCTTGCATCTGAAGGAATATCTGCCTTAGCTGATTCTTCTTTTGCATCTCTAACATATTTTTTCTCTCTTTTCTTTGCACCGGATGTGAAAGAGAGAGCCTCTCTGAGAATATATGCTGTGAATGCGCTTCTCATGAAGAAAGGCACATTCTTCTTCACAACTTTCTTTATGTTCTCTAGCTCTTCAGCTTTTTTTATATCATCAAGCTTAATTCTGTTCTTGATTTCCTCTATGCTTCTAATGAGGGCGCTTTCGTCAAATGACTGCCCGTTTGTATCTTCCATCAGGAATGCTCCTTAGTAAAAATTGCTCTTTTGAGGATATAATTTTCTGTTTTCTTTTGTCAATAAAACACATATCATCTGAGTATGCAGAAATACAATCTTCATACTCATTCATTCTACTGCGGACATGGCACGGGAAACATAAGAGAATATGCTGAGGAAGCCCTTGAAAAAGGACTAACACTTCTGGGCTTTACAGAGCATCTTCCTTTTCCTGATGATAAACTCAGCCGTACAAGAATGCCTTATTCGGCGAAGAAGAAATACGAGGAGGATGTGAAAAGAACAAGGGATGAGTACAGGGAAAAAGGGCTTGAAATACTTTTAGGCTGGGAATGCGATTACTTTTCCTCTTATAAGAGCTATTTTGAGGATGTGAAGGCAGAATGTGACTATATAATCTGCGGCACACATTATAAAATATGCGAGGCCGGACTTAAGAGCCTCTTTTACGGCAAACTCACTCAAAGTGAGGTCTTGAATATTGCTGAGCGGACTGCAGAGGCAGCCTCAACTCATCTTTTCGATTTCATAGCCCATCCTGATGTATTCTTCATAGGTTATGAGGATTTTGACAGCACTGCAGAAAAAGCAAGCCGCATCATAATAGAAGAGGCAATGAAAAGCGGGGCAGAACTCGAGATAAATGGAAACGGACTGATCAGGCCATCACAATTTTTGCGCCCGGCATATCCTGTAAAAGATTTCTGGATGCTTGCACGCTCTATGGGCATAGAGAAAGCCGTATGCTCAAGCGATGCCCACAGCGTTGAAAATCTGACAAAGAGCTTTTCTTTAATGGATGAATTTATAAAAAATGCTGGAATAAAGAGAGCAGAACCTTATTTCTCTTCATCCTTGAAGTTCAGAAATCCGGATCAGAAATGATTGTAATTTCCTTCCCGCTTTTGGGATGGATTAATGTTATCTTTGATGCATGGAGAAAAAGGCGCTCCCCTTTTTTCTCATCTGCATAGAGCCTTTCACCCAATATAGGATGTCCAAGGCCGTATGCTGAATGGACTCTTATCTGGTGAGTCCTTCCAGTATGCGGAAGAAAACGCACTCTTGTAACGGGTATGCTGTTCCTGCTTTCCCATGAAAGGACCTCGTAGTCAGTTATGCTTTCCTTTCCGTTTAAATAATCAACAACCTGATAAGGTCTTCTTTCTGTATCCAGACGGTGGGGAAGGGATATCCTGCCGCTTTTTTTCTCGATTTTGCCTTCCAGCAGCGCAGTGTATTCTTTTCTGATTGTGCGGTTTTCAAACTGACGAGAAAGATTTCTATGTGCATCTTTATTGAGTGCGAAGACAAGAATGCCCGATGTGTCCATGTCCAGGCGGTGGACAAACGGAGACTTCAAATCAGTGTAAAGCACTCTTTTTATTCTCTCTGAAGCTGAATCAAGCTTCTCTTGCCCGATTCCAGGCACGGAAAGCAGCCCGCTTTGTTTGTTTATCACAGCAATATCCTGGTCAATATAGATGAAGGAAAGCCCTGTCATCCTCTTTATTATCTTCTCGCATCTTTCTCTGCAAGGCGGATAGAATGCTCCGCTCTTTCTTGTTTCAGTATCCTTTCCATAGTAGAACTCGCCAAAGCCTGTGATCCTGAGCCCTTTTCTGAATGCGGCATTAAGGCACTTTATTCCTGCACAGTCTCCGCTTCCGCTTGGGGCAAATGAAGAAAAGACATCGGAAAGAGAGAACTCATTTTTCCATGCATCAGTGAATGAGTAAAGTGAATATATCTCAGTCAAGGCTTCTTTTGTAAGAAATTTTACCTCGCTTTGCGGAGCGTTTTTTATGATTGCGCTCCATTTTTCTGTCACGCTCTTAAATTCATTTCTGCTGTAGCAGGGATTTGCATAGCCCTTTATGTCCTTTTCTCCTGAGTATGCACGTATTACAGTCTCTCTTCCCATTTCATCCCTGGCTGTCAGGATTGCAAACATCATTCCTTTTTTTGCTGTGAAAAGATCATCTTTGTTAAATTCTTCAGATGGAGGAAATGAGTAGGAGCCATTTCTTTCAATTTCCTCAATAAGCTTGTTTTTTTCTTCGATTATTCTGTCTGTAATGAATGAGAAAGGCATAACATGATGCCGGTGATCGGACTTGAACCGATACAGGATTGCTCCCGGCAGATTTTGAGTC
>DXHU01000010.1 GCA_019113245.1 Candidatus Ornithospirochaeta avicola | reverse complement strand
ATATGTAATTGCCATCTATCCGGATGGGACAGAGAAAGCATGGCTTACTGTAACTCTTCCTCCATACCGCTCGAGAGTCGACAAGTCTTTTGTACTCAGAGGGGTGAAAAAGAAGGGAGCAGCAGATACTTCTGACGAATTTGATTTTCTTTATCAGCTAAACCTCAATTTTGATACCATATGGGAGAAGTACCATAAATAGCATAATCTGGATTGTTATCTAGTTTTAGCTCTTATATAATATGGGTGGGCCATGTGCCTTAATCTGAGTTCTTTTGGTGGTTTATGGCAAACGTTGCAGTTGTTTTTGCTGGCGGAGTAGGAAAGAGAATGAAAAGCTCTGGGGTTCCCAAGCAGTTTCTGACTCTTTCTGGTAAGCCTATACTGGTCTATACACTGGAGATTTTCCAGCATAATGAGAATATTGATGCAATAGTACTTGTATCAGTGGAAAACTGGATTGAAAAGTGCCATGAGCTTATAAATAAATATAAGCTTGATAAGGTATCTGCTGTAGTCAGCGGAGGAAGCAACAGCTTTTTATCAATAGACAGGGGTCTGAGAACAGCCTCTTCTTTATATCCCTCTGATTCTGTAGTGCTCATTCATGACGGAGTAAGGCCTTTAATCGATGACTGTGTGATAGATAGATGTATTGATTCTGTCAGAAAATATGGATCTGCTATTACAGTATCTCCTGCAAAGGAGACAATAATCATCAATAAAGGAACAGTTGTTGACAATATCTTAGACAGAAGTATCTTGCAGGTTGCAAAAGCACCTCAGTGCTTCATCCTCTCTGATATCCTGAAAGCACATGATGATGCAATTAGGGAAGGGATGAATGACTTTATAGATTCAGCATCACTGATGTTCTACTACAACAAGGAGCTCCATACAGTTGAAGGCCCGCTTGACAATATCAAGATAACGACGTTCTCTGACTTCTATGTATTCAGGGCATTTCTGGAAGCAAGAGACAATTCAGAGATATTCGGAGTTTGAAAATGCTTGTTGATAACCCAATTCTCAAAGAGGACCTGGAATATGTAGCATCCCAAATTTCCTCGCTTGGATTTAAGAACAGCATATTCTTCATCACTGGGGCAACAGGACTTGTTGGATCACTTTTTTCTATGAGCATACTGTATGCAAATGATAAGTATGCTCTTGGCAATAAAGTAATTGCTCATGTGAGAGACAAGAGCAAGGCAGAAAGCATATTCCGCTCTTCTTCCTCTCTTGATTACTCTGTGGGGGACATCCGATCTGGAATTGACTATGACGGTTCTGTTGATTACATAATCCATGCAGCAAGCGAGACAAAGAGCAAGAATATGGTTTCTTCTCCTGTCGAGACACTGCTTACCACAATAGAAGGAACAAAGAACACTCTTGATTTTGCTTTAAACAAGAAAGTAAAAGCATTTGTCTATATCTCATCAATGGAAGCTTTCGGAGATGTTGATAAACAAGGAAGGGCAAAAGAAGAGGATCTTGGATATATAGATTTAACTAAGGCACGAAGCTCTTATCCTGAAGGGAAGAGAGCTGCAGAAAACATGTGCTGCTGCTACGCCCATGAATATGGTGTTCCAGTAACTGTTGCCCGTCTTGCTCAGACTTTTGGAGCTGGGGTTGGAAAAGGCGATACAAGAGTATTTGCCCAGTTTGCAAGAAGTGTGCTTGAAAATAAGGATATTGTGCTGCATTCTCTTGGAAAATCGTGCGGAAATTATGTGTATACAGCAGATGCTCTTACATCCTTATTCCTTCTTCTCAAAAAAGGAGAAAGAGCAAATATATATACAGTATGCAACGAGGAGAGTAGCATGAGCATAAAAGAGATGGCGGATATGGTTTCATCCTCTGTTGCTGGAAATAAGATTAAAGTTGTCTTTGATATCCCCGATGATGCTGATAAATTCGGCTATGCCCCTGATGTAAGGCTCCGCTTAGATTCTTCAAAGCTCAGAAGCCTTGGCTGGAAGCCATGCTACAGTCTTAAAGACTCATATATCCGGCTACTTGAGTACTGGAAGAATTAAGCAGTACTTTCAAATCATTTTATATTCCTAGACTGGTTAAATCCATCAATGCCAAATCTTACAGGAAAAGTAATTGAACCATAAAAATTAAGGCATAGCATGCTTTAAATCTTGACCACAAAAAAATATCTCATTCTTTGCTTGAAGGCTCAGAGTAATATCTATTGCTCTCTGAGTCATGATTCTTTAAGCAAATGGAGGAGCTATGAAGAAGTTATTTGTTCTTTTATCAGCACTCATGCTGATTTTCGCTGTTTCCTGTTCTAATGACACACCATCCGTATCTGTTGATGCTGTCATGATTGATCCGATTGAGATTCCTGAGGCTACAGGTAATCTTTCTGGAGATGCCAAGGCCGCATTTGACGAAATCCTTGGTGAGATAACAATGGAATCTGAGTTTGAAAATGTGATTTTGAAAACAGATATTCAGGCATTCTATTATGAAGATATGTGCATTGCAAATGCAGTCATGGTAGATGAAAGCACAGTTAAAATGACAATTGTTTCACCTGTTGCTGGATTCATGCCTGGAGATACAATAATTGTGAAAACTAATCCGAATAAAATTGAAATAAATGGCAACGGAGATTTTGAGGAATTTTATGCAATTGTAGAAGGAGCAGAACAAAGATCTCTGAAAGAAGGTTCAGAGTCTCTGAAAGTTACAATTGGCGAAGAAGAGTATAACCTGGACTTTGATTATAAAAGTGTTGATATTGATCAAAAAGGACAGCCAAATCAAAAAACTTCTCATATAGTTGTTTCCATAGATAATGGATATAAAGGTCTTCCTAAAGTATTTGAGATTTTTTATGATATCGATGGAGATAACCGTAATAATTTCGTCTACAAGAGTGAATCTAGTTGTTTATCTATTAATAAAAAGTTTGAATATGATGACATATTCCGTGCGATAGAACGCAATATTGATATTCCTTGGTGATATCTGAAGCATTATTTTTAGCCTGTATCCTTTGTAGGGTGCAGGCCTTTTTTTATTTGCATTTCTTGGTGTTAGCTCGAATAATAAAATCATCTAAGAAAATAATTTCGAGTAAAGAGATGGGAAAAGGTCTTGTTAGGTTTGTGAGAAAATTTCTCACAGATATGTTTATAAATTGAATTTTTTTGTTATGATTAGCTTATAAACTATATTTTTTGAGATTCTTTCACATGTGGAGGTTTGCCTATATGCTGTGTCAGTTTACATTCAGGAATTTCAAATCTTTTAAGAATGAGGCTTTTCTGGATTTCTATGCTGAGAGCATCAGCGAAATGAAAGAAACGCTCATAAAAGGTAAAAATGGTGATGAATTTCTGCCTGTAATCTCGTTGTACGGGCCTAACGGTGGAGGCAAATCCACTGTACTGGAAGCATTGGTTTATCTGAGGAATTTTGTAATATATCATCTAAAAGCAGTAAATCCTTCAATAATCGGTAATATAGATTTTCAGGCACTCAATATAAAAATGATAAACAAAGATGTTTATTTTAAATTTGATTCTGAAAGTTCAGCTAAGCCGACAGAGTTCAATATTCTTTTTCAAACAAGAAAGAACGAATTCAAATATGAGGTTTCTCTGATAAATGGGCAGATCTCTGTAGAGAATTTATATTGCAGGCCATTATATGATGATGACGTGAAGATGGTTTTTGAAAGAAGTAATTCAAAGATTGAGACATGCGAGGAGCTTTCCGCATTGCTTCTTAATAAGGTGAACAACTCTGTATCTCTGCTTTCTTATCTTGGAATTTTTTATGATCTAGACAATATTAATGATGCTTTCCATTGGTTTATGAATACATTTGTTCTAGATTATGATGAGCCGGCATCAGACTGGAACATTGCAATACCTAGAGAAAAAGATGAGCTGAATATTTTTGTTGGTATTCTTCAGCATATGGATATCAATATTACTGGAATCCGTGTAATTCGTGATGAGAAAGGAAATATCAGCAATATATTCACAGAGCATCAGATTGGCAGTAATAAATATGAATTGAATCTTTTGGAAGAATCAAGCGGGACGCGCAAGTTGTTTACTTGTCTTGCACAGATTATTACAGCTTTAAATAAAGGATTTTTTGTTATTGCTGATGAACTTGATGCAAAACTTCATCCTAAACTGCTTCGTTACATAGTTGAGCTTTTTAAAGACCGGGAAATAAACAAAAATGGTGCTCAGCTTGTTCTTACTTCCCATGATATGGTCAATATGGATTCATCTGTGTTCAGGAGAGATGAGATTTGGTTCTGTTCGCTTGGAAACGATAATTCATCAAACCTTTATTCTCTTGTTTCTTTTGTTACACCGAATGGATGCAAGGTGCGAAAAGATGCGTCATACAGCAAACAGTATCTGGAAGGACTTTATGGAGCAGATCCTTATATCACAAAGGGCTTTGACTGGATGGTGGGAGATGAGCAATAAACCTATTAAGGCTGGAGATAGAAAACAGCAGGAAAAGCTCAGAATGAAAATGGAAAGGAAGAAGAAAATGGAAATACCTCTTCTACCTCCATTTATTTATATTGCGACCGAAGGTGCAATAACGGAGACCGCATATCTTAGTAATATTGTTGACTGTGTCAACAAAAGGTATGGCAAGTTTTCTCGCCATGACAGGATTGTTCTTGAAGGTTATGGCCTGAGTTGTCTCAAGCTGCTTGAAAAGGCAGAAAACAAAGTCGAAAGGAAATACCAGAATACAGATGTTGTATGGCTTGTCTATGATAAAGATGATTTTCCCAAAGATGATTTTGACAATACTCAGTTCAGTGCTGCAAAGAAAGAAAGTTGTAAATATAAGGTTGCATGGTCAAATGAATGTATTGAGCTCTGGTTTCTTCTGCATTTTCAGGATGTCAATGTTAATATAGGTAGGGAAGAATACTTGAAAAGACTTGAGAAGTACTGTGCTTACTGTAAAACAGATAAGGATTTGTATTCAAAACTTAAAGATAAAACTAATGATGCTATAAAGCGTGCACAAAAACTATATGACTCGTATCCCCCAGAATCAGCTCCTTCAGCTATGTGCCCAGCAACTAGATTTCATGAATTAATTATAGAGCTGCAATCGTATCTTGAATACTGATATGGAAGCTGTTTTAAATTTTAAACATATAATCTGTGTAAAAATGAATATCACGTAAATATATAAGATTTAAGTATCAAGTTTATTGAAATATAAGAATGGTTGTTAAATTTCTCTTAACTTTTGTGTTTGTTTTAATTGCAATATAAGCACGAAAGGATGGTGAGATTATGAACACAATGAAACAACTTGTTCAGGATTATGAGTATATTACGCCGAAAATGGCAGAAAAATCCGGTATTTCAAAGTTTAAGTTTTACAAGTATGTTCATGAGAATGGATTGGAACAGGTGAGTCATGGGATTTATACCTCTGACGAGCAATGGGTAGATGAATTGTATGTACTTCATCAGAGAAGTCCAAAAGCTGTCTTCTCGCATGACGAAGCTTTTTATACCATAATCTGACAGACAGGGAACCGATGATTCATACCTTTATTGTATACAGCGTTTATAACTCACTCCGCATAACAGCCAGTGGCAATTGTAAAGACATCACCCTTCAGATTAAGTTTTTTGCAAGCAAGGAATATAGAAAATACGAATGTGGAATATTAGTATTCAAGTAAATATTGACTTTTTAAAATTCATTTTTTGTACTATAATGACTTTTGCAGAGGTGAAATCATGAAAGAGTACATAAAGCGTTATGTTGATCTCGATATAATCCTTGACCGAAAATCGGTATTTCTGATTGGCCCGAGAATGTGCGGTAAATCGATGTATGCGAAAAACGAGGTCAGGAAACCTGTGCTCTACTGGAATTTGCTTTCCAATACTCTTTATTACAGGATTGTCCGCAATCCAGCCTTGCTTGAAGAGACACTGAAGGCAGAAAATCTCTCAGAAGGACTTGTAGTCATAGATGAGATTCAGCGTGCTCCGCAGCTTCTGTATACAGTTCATCAGTTCATCGAGGATACTAATCTTGTGTTTCTTATGACTGGATCCAGTGTACGTAAACTGAAAACGGGAGGAGTTAATCTTCTTGGAGGCCGTGCGCTTGAGAAGAAGCTGCATCCACTCTGTTATCCAGAGATTAAGGACAGAGATAATTACACTCTTGAGCATGTATTCCATACTGGGTTATTGCCGGAAATGTATCTGTATCCAACAGAGGCTGATGAGGCCCTTGAAGCTTACGAAGGACTTTATCTTGAAACAGAAATCCAACTTGAAAATGAAGTGAATGATCTTCCTGGATTCATAAACTTCCTTGAGAAGGCTGCATTGTCAAACGGACAACAGATAAATTTCTCTGCATTTGCTTCTGACGTGGGTGTGAGCCGTCAGGCAATAAAGACCTGGTACAAGATCCTTCTTGATACATTGATGGTGAAAGAAATCAAGCCGTACGGTAAGACAAAGAAGAGAAAGGAGACATCTTTCTCCCGTTTCTATTTCTTCGATGTGGGAATTGCAAGAAGCCTTGCTCATATGACAGTCCCGACAGAGACAATGACTGAATACGGAACCCTCTTTGAAACCTATATTGCAATGGAACTCGTAGCTTATATCGATTATGTAGAAATTCATAATACTGATCTCACATATTATCGCACCAGTGATGGAAAGAGAGAGGTTGATTTTATCATCGGAGATGAGGTTGCAATTGAGGTAAAGAGTGCAAAATCTGTTACGGACAAACACCTTGCAAATCTGAGGGAACTTAAAGAAGAAGGCATATTTTCCAAGTACATTGTTGTATCAAGGGAAGAGAGTCCGAGAATGCTTGATGATGGTATCCTCATACTTCCATGGAAGGATTTTCTTGAGAGGCTCTGGAATGGAGATATTCTCACAAAACACTAATTAGCTCTCAGAGACTCCAGATTATTAAAAGGCCAACTACTGTTGCCCTGAATGGCACCAGCTTGGGTCTGGGATGAATAGAATCCTTCAGTATTATGACAAAGTTATCTTCGAAATTTATGATGATACCATCAAGGTTGTTTTCAGGTTTGCAATGTCTGTAGATGACGCCATTCCGAATGGTTCAGAAGCGACTCATGAACAGTCCGCGATTAGTCCGCGGACTGATGAAAAGACTGTGATTAGTCCGCGGACTGATAAAACAATCCGTAAATCTGTTTCAAAAGAAGCTGTAAAAGCTGACATTCTTTCTTTTCTTCGGAATAACCATACGGCTTCTTATCAGGAAATAAGCGATGCAGTAGGTGTTGTCAGAAGTACTGCAGGAAAATATGTGAAGGAATTGGTGGAAGCTGGATTACTCAGACGAGAAGGAAATACCAGAGTCGGATACTGGAAAGTCCTTTGATACATCATCAAGTGCTAACGCCGCGTTCGCATTTTGTCTAACGTTCAGAGTGTTGCATAGGATTGAGAATTCCATGAATGATGACAGAGTAATTGAATCGCATGCTGAAAATAAATATCACATCGATCTTGGGTTGGCAAAATTGGGATACAGATTCCCCTATATACCACTCCTAGAACGATTGATGATATTGCCAAGAAGAATCATAGCTTTACAGAACACGCGGTGGCGGTAGATGATTGGACAATATAAGGATGGAGAGAACCTAGAAAAACAATATTATACAGCAAACCCGTGGGATAGCTGCCACCCGAATCACGGCATCATCTGCATGGGTAGTATCAATTGATGCCATGACGCGGGAATACGGAGAAGTGGACAGCTGAAAACAATTCAGCATACCCTTGACGAACTAAATTACTGCATAGCTGGTGTTGCTTTAGCCTCTCTGTACAGAAGGTGTGCTCTCTGAAAAAGAACAATGAGAATAAGAAGTCATTTTTTTCTCCCCGGTTTTTCTGATCCGCTTACAACAAGCGCCTTCCATCCTTTTGATTTCTTTTTTACATCACACCAGGTCCTTCTGTGCAAATCATAGCGCTTTAAGATATCACGCTTTCTTTCTTCGCAGATAGAAACAGCAACATGTTCAAGCTCTCTGAAAAATGATGAGAATGTACAGCGTGTTTTCTCACATACGATTGCAACAGAGCTCAAATACATCTCACGCTTTCTCTCTTTTATCTCAAGGCTTTCCTTTACTCCATCAAAGTCCTTTATCCTTATGCCCCTTGAAAAGATTTCTCCTTTAAAGGCACATCTCATGATTGCAAGAGAAGAATCAAGGGAAGTGCAAGAAAAGCTTTTAAAATCATCTCTTTTTCTGTACACAGTCTTTTCATTCTCAAACAATGATGCAAAGTCAGCAGGTGTTATCTCAAGTGCGTTGAGAAATCTTATGAAAGTATCGATCTGTGAATCAAAATACCCGTTATTCTTCTTTACAAGGTAATTCAGGTGTATCCCTGCATTTTTCAAAAAGGCATGCTTTGTCTGCCTTCTTGCAGCAAGAATCCTTTCTATTGTCTTTTCAAGCCTTGTCATTATAAGGCTTGTTTCGTCCTCCATTTTTACCTCCTCCTCATTTTTCATTTGACTAAAAGCATAGCATGGCAGTGATGGGAAAAACAGTGGCATTCGTCACAAATGGGATTCACTTTCAAAAAAGCTGACTTTTTTCTTAGCAATCGAAAATAATTCTTTATTTCTCCCTTTGCGCAATTTATCCTCTAGGTATATGAAAAGAGAAATTGCATACCCCGAGCTAGGGGAGAATGCGGTGCTGAAAACACTGCGTATTGAGGAAGTACACATTAATTCGCCATTTGACATCAAGAGTGCTGAAGAACTCTTTCCTGATTTAAAGGAAGACTTGCTTTTTAAAATAGAGAAAGGCCGCTTCCGTGCAGATGTCGATACGATAAAAAGGCTTGCCAGCCTGTTTCTTGTTGATGTGTCAGTGTTCTTCTCAAAAAGAAGGTTCTTTCGGGAGAACATAAATGAGGAGGGGCTGAAGTATTCTATCTGGAGTGCTGTCAGAGGATGCAAGAATGAAAGGCTGAGGATGCTGAGCAGCAATTACCATGGACTCTCGAGCAGGCGCCAGATGATGAGGTTTTTCTATTCGCTTTTGAAAGAAGAGGTGCTTGCACTTGACCATAGCGGGCTTGTCGATCTTCTTGTGAGGCTAAACTTCATTGTAATCCGCATCAAGAAAGGAGAAGTGTTCCATATAATACCATATGACCTTTGTCCCATCCTCATCTTCAGTGATGACAACAAGAACAATGCGGAGAATGTATATGAAATGCTTTCTGCTTATTTCATGACAGATGAGATAATATTGGATTAAAATAATCTTATGAGAGTTCTTATTACTGGAGCAGCCGGGTTCATCGGCTCCGTTTTCATCAAATATGTATCTTTATCCCAGCCAGAGTGGGAAATACTTGCTCTTGACAAGCTTGGCTATGCATCCGATTTAAGGAACATAGAAAAGGAGGTTGAAAATAAACGCATAAGCTTTGTCAGGGCAGATATATCATCATCTGATGAAATGAGAGCTCTCTTTGATGATTTCTCACCAGAGATTGTGATCAACTTTGCGGCAGAAAGCCATGTTGACAACTCAATAGAAAGTCCTCTTTGCTTCATTAAAAGCAATATAGACGGAGTTGCTGTACTTCTTGAAGAGTCAAGAAGAAAAGGGGTGCTGAGATTCCATCAGGTATCTACAGATGAAGTTTATGGTGACATGGAAGTTTCTGAAAATAAGAGCTTTACTGAAGCCGATGTTCTTAAACCGAGTTCAGTGTACTCAGCAAGCAAAGCATCTGCTGACCTTCTTGTTCTTTCGTATAAGAGGACATATGGTCTTCCAATCTCCATTTCCCGAAGTTCGAACAACTACGGGGCGTATCAGCATCCAGAGAAACTTATTCCCAAGACTATAGTCTATGCACTTGAAGGAAAGAAGATTCCCGTTTATGGAAGCGGAGAGAATGTAAGGAGCTGGATAAGCGCAGAGCTGAACTGCCGCGCAATTGAAAAGATAGTTAAAAGCAGAAGGGCAGAAGGGGAAGTGTTCAATATCGCAGCAGGCTATGAGATATCAAATACCGCTCTGATAAAAAAGATTCTCTCCCTTATGGGTAAAAGCGAGAGCCTGATCTCATTTGTCCCGGACAGGGCAGGGCATGACAGGAAGTATTCAGTATCAATAGAAAAGATCTCTAGCCTTCTTGACTTTCCACTCTCGGAGAATTTTGATGATGAGCTAGAAAAAACCATCTGCTGGTACAAGTCCAACAGATGGTGGTGGGAAAATAAGATGGGAAATATCTGATGGAGTTTATCAGTCTCTCAAGAATGTGTATTTGCTTCCATCATTGGCTATGAGCGTGATGTAGTAATCAGCTGCCATGGAAACAGAGTAGGAGTACTCTCTTTCTGCTATGGTGATTATTTTTTTCTCCTCGTCATAGGAAGCATTAGCATGCTGGGCTGGTTCATCATCTACTTCAAGACTTAACACACCTCCTTTTTTAAAGATAATTCTTGTTACATAACCATCCCTTACTCTGATTGACTCTTCCCCCTCAATGCTGTGCCACCTTGTTCCCTCAAGCGTTTCTCTGCTTTCTGTTTCCTCTTCAATCTGATTGAAGAGCGGGAACATGTCGCAGGATGTGAGGATGAGAACAGCAGATGAAAGCACAAGCAGCAGAGCTATTATGGCCGTAAATCTTTTCAAGTTTTTATCCCTCCTTTCAAGTTTCTCGTCAATTTCCTTAATCTCCAAAAAAGAGGAGCTAAGGCTCTCGAGTTCTTTTTCGAGCTTTTCAATAAGCTCTCTGTTTTCCTTTACTGTTGCCATAGCTCTATCTTGAGCCTTCATGCATACAACTGAAGGGATGCTCTGACGAATTCGTCAGAAAGCAGAATCAATAAAGAAAACTGAACCTGAAATATGGTGATAAAAAAATCCTTCAGGGGGTAATCCTGAAGGATGGATGAATTATATTGCAAATATTATGAGTTTGTTGCTGTAAACCAAGGGGTTGCAATAAGCGTGCCGTTATATTTTATATATGCATGGACAGCTGGCTTTTCTGCGTTAGCACCTCGTTTGATTGAAGCCGTCAGTGATTCAGAATTTACGTCCTGAATTTTAATTGCATTAGTCCAGCCTGCATCATAATCACCTTCGCTTTCAAAACCCCAGCCAGCTGTAAAGCCGGTTTTTTCACAGCCGCAGTTGAAATCAATTCTCATATTATAAGTAGGAGAGAATGTTCCATTAGTATTTCCATCTCCTCCTGTAACATCTTTGTAGTTGCTGCCATTTTTATCTGAAAGCATTATGGAAAAGTCATGGGTGTGGAGAGTGATTGTTGCCTCTGCTCCCCCTGTTGTTGCTTTTATTACTGCATTTCCAGAAGCAGTTGGTGTAACTTTTCCGCTTTGATCTACAGTTGCACTTCCACTTTCTACACTGTATGTGATGCTTTCTGCTGAAAAGCCATCAACTGCTGTCACATTTGCTTTTACAGTTATGCTTTCATAGCCGGATGCAACATCAACACCGGTCTTTTTCAGGACCATGAAAGTACGCTCCCGAGTCTCAAACTTTATTTCAGGAATAAATGTGAGAGTTCTTTCTGCTTTTTCTCCTGTTTCTTCAATAGTGAGGGTGAATTTAACTGTACCAGGCTTATGGACAGTAACGCTTCCATCAACTACAGAAGCAACAGCGCTGTCAGAGCTTTCCCAGCTCTCGCTGACACCATATTCCGGCTCATTGAATGAGAGTGTGTAGCTGTTGCTCTTGTTTACAATAATATTTTCATCATCCTCGCCGGATGGGAGATTAATTGCTGGATTTATATTCTTATGAGCAAATGTTACAGTCTTCTCAGCTGTCTCTCCTGTTTCTATTATTGTTGCCTTTATTGTAACTTCACCCGGCTTCTTGACAGTAACTTCTCCATTTTTACCTACAGAAGCTACATCACTATCAGAGCTTTCCCAAGTATAGGAGAGATGGTTTCCATCTGCACTATCGTGAGAAAGAGTGAATTTAAACACATTGCTTCCATTTGTGTAGGAAATATCATCTCCTGTTATTCCTTCAGGAAGATTGATAACAGGATTCAATATATTTGCCATATAGATAATGGAGTTTGTTGCACTGTAGACTTTCCCGTTCTTTGTAATTCTGAGGGTTATATTAAACTCGCTTTTTCCAAATGTAGCGCCATCAAAATTGGAAGATGTAAGAGCAAGCGTTCTTGCATCCTCTCCTTTTGTGATAAGCTCAGTGTCAAGATACCATGCGTATTCTGATGCACCTTCAACTGGCTCTATTGTAATTGAGAATTTGTTTTCTTCACCTGCTCTTATGGTCTTTAGATCTTCTGGGATAGCAAAGACAAATGTTTCATTTTCAAGAACAGGAGGCTTTATTGTGATAAGAGCATCATCTGTTGTTATTGATTTTGCTTCACTTGCTTCTGATTTATAACTACCATTTACTGCTTTTATAGTGTATTTGTACTCTGTTCCAAGATTGAGACTAGAATCGTTATAGCTGTTGTTTTCTGCTGTCGTAAGGATGCTGCCATTTCTTGTTATCTCATAGCCTGTTGCACCTGTAACAGGACTCCAGCTTAAAGATACACTAGTGCTGTCATCGCTTTTGCTTACGCTCAGATTCTCAGGCTTTGCAAGACCGACAGGAACAGAAGTCTTTCCTGTTTTTTCACTTCCGTCAGTTGCCTTTACTGTTATTGTATATTCTCCAGGATTCTTGAATGTGATTGCCTTATCAGAAACATTTATCTCTGTATTTTCACTATCTGATGATGTGATTTCATATTTATTAGGATTAGATGCATTATCTGGTAATACAGATACAGTGTAGCTTATTTTTTCTCCTGCTTTGATATCCTCTCCTTCAATTGATAATGAAATTGAGGAAATCAGGATGAGCTTATGATATTCACGGTCGTCTGTATATTCATAAGCTTTTCCATTATCAGCATTGTTTGAGAATCTGATTTTGTAGTTGTTCTCATCAAGACCAGTGAAGCTGACACTTTTTTCTGTGCCGAAATCAGCGCTTGTATAACTGACTTCCTGAGTATAAGGAGTCTCCTCACCTCTTACTAAAGTGACAGTGATAACCCCGCTCTTTGTTCCCATGTTCTTTGGAACAGTGAATTTTACATCAAGACCTTCAGCAGTAGCGTCAACATTATATTCCTTGACGTTGTTGATGTATTTACCGTCATAGTCATCGAGAGTGAAGTTGCCGTTTTCTATTTCAAGAGTATCAGGCTTTGAAACAAGGCCCGGAGTAATCTGAAGGGAAGAAGGGGAGAGTGTTGCAACAACTACATCCTTTCCATCCTGCTTTGTATAGATTCTGAAGTGGACAAGTGTACCGTTATCTTCTTTCAACCCATCAAGGCTGTATGTAAGACTTTTATTTTCTAAATCCTCTTCTCCAGCCCAGTGTATATCATCACCATCTTTATAAGCTTCTCCGCTCTCTGTCTTTACAAGAAGAAAGCCAAGGGATTTGTCATTAATGGCTTTTGCAAGAGCATTAGTGTTTTCTGCGCTTACAGAGTCCCATGCAAGCACTATTTCAACACTTCCGCTTGCATGCTCGCTACCGCTTAAGAGACCAAGCTGTATTTCTATAGTGCTGTTGCCCCATGGCTTGATATCAACATGCTCTTTCTTTCCCTGATAAATCAGAGTATCATCCTTATATGCCTCGACCTTTATTGAATAGACACCTATTTTAATATCATTAATCCTAAGATCTGTACTTGTGTTATCAAAAGGGATCTTCTTTTCTTCAGCTTCTGTTCCATCTTCTGGCGTGAGAGTGACATCGTACTTTGTGATTTCAGAAAGATCTACAAGTTCTGGAAGAATGGATCTTGCTGTTTTTGAGCTTGAAAGCCTCAGCGTGATGCTTGCTATGTCATTTCCATCGTTTCCGCTTGCACATGAGAAAAGGACAAAAATGGCAAGAAGTGCCATAAGACCTCTTATAATCTTTTTCATCTTATTACTCCCTGCAGGGTGAAATCTACTGTCGCGTTGTAAAGCTTCCCATCGATGTAATAATTCAGTGTGACAGTGTTGTTGCCGCTGCTTAATATTTCTTCGTTTTGGGCTTTGGCTATTTCTATGCTCAAGCCCTCTTTTGTTGCCTCTATGTAATTGCTTTTTAAATCCACAGGAATCTGGTTAATAAACCATTTTGAATTTTTTATGCTTTCTTTGTCAGATCCTTCTACTTTTATCTTAACCGTATCTTCTGTTATTTCTGGCTCTGAGAGGGATACATCTTTCTTTTCAGTCTCAGGCGGGGTTACTATTATTCCCCCGTTTACATCGAGATATTTACTTTCAAAATTCTTTTCTGTAATTTCAACAAGGTTCGGTATGTCCTGCCCGATATCAATGCGCTCAAGGTCAAATACTCTTTCTCTCGCGCCATCGCTTGTCACTCTTGCCTGCCAGAAAAACTCGTATTCGTTAGCCATGTTCATTCTCAAAGCCATGCCGCCGTATACGCTCTCTCCTTCTTTTGGTGTGAGAATGATTGTTCCATAAGCATTTTTTATATCGTAGCTTGCAACATTTATTGTGAAAGAACCACTCTGATAATAGAATTTGTCGCTGCTTTCTCCCGGAGCCTGGACATATATGAATGTATTGTCCTCTTTTAAATAGAGTCCTCCATAGGCAACATCATAGTCACTGCTCTGCGTGCCCTGAATCTCATATGTTCCATATACAGGTACATACATGTTTCCTGAGCATGAAATAATGAGTAATGATAAAGCCAAAAGAAAAGCAAACTTCTTCATATTTTTCTTTTATCGAACAAATCTATAACAAATTGTATGTTTTTTCTTTGATATATGCAATAGAGATTTGGCCATTTATTACAGATTATAAGATTGTGTAAATAAAAATGCCTGCATAGTTGTAATATTATCAAGATTGCTATAAGATAAAAACGAACAAAAATTATTTCATTTGTTCGATAATGACATGAGTAAGATATTTAGAAGCATTTTATATATATCTTTAGTTTTTATCATAACAGCCTGTGCAATCGATGCTCCGGTTCTTCCTGACAGCACAAAAGTTCCGAACAGGATGCCATCAACTCCGGAAGAAATCATAGTTATAAACGGAAAAGATGAGCTTGTGATAACTTTTGATGCAGTTGAAGGAGCAACAGGGTATAAGGTAGAACTTTCTTCCTTTTCAGGATATGTCACAGGGCCCAACGCACCTGTGATGCAGCCGGATGGGGATAAAGTTGAGATAAAGATAGACTCTTCTGAAGTGGATATTGATCTTAATCAGGTCTTCATGCTCAGGCTTTATTCCTTTACAGATTTTGAAAGCGGGTATGAAAGACTTGAATCTTATCCGACAGCTCCTATTTATGTTGCATTCAAGCCGACTGAGGATGGTATTTATTTTTCTTCTCTCTTTGAGAAAGACAGCATCTCTCTATTCTTCTCCTGTCCGACAGTTTTCTATGAACAAGAAAAGCTCTATGATGTCACATTCACAATAGACATCGTGGACTCACAGGATCAGAGTAAAAACCAGAAGTATGTGTTTTCGACATATGATAAGAGTGAAGGAGTAGAAGAGTATGTTCCCTATGAGACATTCCTCAAACTCCCGATTAACGAATTTGTCCAGAACAGAAGCTATGACTTTACTCTTACAATGGCAATAAAGGATGGTGAGAGCTATACAAAATCATTTACCCAGGTAATCAGCGGAGAATATGAGGTTGATGATATTGCTGAGGCAGAAGCTACACAAAATGGCACTGATGGCATTGAAATCAGTTTTACTGCTCCATCCTGGTCCGGATTTACTGAAAATCCTGAGGACCATACACTCTTTGCTCTTGAGCGCTCAGTGAAGGGCTCAAATCAGTGGCAGATGCTTGCAGACGAGATTTCAGAGCGTAAAGATAATCCTGCCTTTGAACATACTGGAAGCCTTGCATTCCGTTATTTCGATTCATCTGTCATACCTGGCCTTGAATATGAATACAGGCTCTATAATGCAGCATTCATAGGAGAACTCTCAGATTCTCCTCAGATTTATAAAGCACCAGGATATACAAGCCTTGAAGGAAGCATGTACTATCCCAAGAATGTAGATGCATCAGTATCTGCTTCAGTGGATGGATTATCTGCTGATCTTGAATTCAAAGCTGACCTCGATGAAGCAAAGCCAGAAGATCTTGAGTGGAAGATTATTGAGAAGATTATCAACCTTGAGACTGGTGAGAGCACGGAGGAGAGTGTTGCCTATAGTGATAGAAGGACTATATCCAAGCCTTCAGGCATCTGGCAGTATGAATATACTCTGGCTCTCTATAAGGGAGAAGATCTTTATTATACTGTCTCTGAATTCAAGACAGATGAGGATATTATCCTTAACTCTGGCTCTGTTACTCCACTTTTTTCATCATTGAAGGCAAGTGACAACAGGATTGGGGAAATCCTTGTCACGTGGAATGAGATAGGAGATGGTGGATATATCTATGAATATTCTGTTGACGGCAGTTCTTTCACTTCTGTGGAGAATCTGCAGAACAATGGAAGTTTCACAATAGAGTCAAATGACGGCCAGGAGAAAGAAATCAGGCTCAGGGCAAAAGACACATCTGATATTTGGTATGAGCCTGATTATTCAGTTAAGGGAAGGGACTTTACTCTTCCCGCAGATCTTGATCTTAGTGCAAGTGATGGCGAAAGTGCAACGGCTGTCAGAGTTGAATGGAAGTCCTCAGGACATAAGACAGATGGAATAAGCTATTATGTATCTGATGAAGATGGAAATTATCATGAGATAGCTGACTTTACTCTAAACACTCTTACAATCGATTATTCAGATGCAAGTTATGAAGAAAGAGAGAAAGAAAGAACATACAGCATAGTTGCAAAGAATGCTGAGCAGAACAAGGAAACTAAATCGTCTTCTTCTGACAGTGGATCTGTTCTTTCTTCTGTAAAGAATGTTTCTGCAACAAAGGGAAGCCTTGTTGCCCAGGTTGAAATTACATGGGATGCTGTTCCTGGAGCAGAGAAATATAAAATCTATAAATACTCAGCTGATGTTAGCAAGGCAGTTGAAATAGGTGAGTCAGAAGGCACATCATTTACTGACAATGCTTATGACAAAGACAACAACAGCTACACTGTAAGGGCTGTTAAAGCAGATGTGCTCAGTCTTCTTCCTGAATCATACGGCAAGGTCCAGAATTCTCTATATGATCAGGAAGATTCAAACAAGGGTTATCCGTTTATAACTGACACAGTAAGTGATATAAAGATAAAAACATTATACAGCGATGGTTATTTTGCTGACTATGCAGAAATCAGCTTCAAGGTGAACTATCCAGGTCAGTCAGACTTTGAGATAACCCCGACACTGAAAACAGAGCCTGTGATTATATCAATAAAGGATCTCGAGCCAGAAGAAGAAAGCAATATCCTAACAAACGAAGATGGCTCAGTTGTGTTCGATAAGTCAACTGATACAGTCACAGCTCTTGTAAGTGATGCTGGAAAGATTAACCGCGACAGTCTTTCAATAACATACACTGAAATTGCGCCTGTCCTTGTTTCTGATAGCGGTGAGGTTGAGTCAACAGGTTCCAAGGCAATCAGCAACACAGAATACAGAAGAGAGCTTAATAAATACGATATAGCTTATATCTACTCAACAATAGCATCCGATGTGCTGAGCAAGGCTAATTCTGCATTTGGCGGGGACTGGACAGTTGCTTGGTCTTTAAGCGTTGTGAGGTATTATACTGTTCCGGGAACCTCGACAACAGTAAGAAGAAACCTTCTTTTGGTAGAACCTGACGTAAGTGCGCTGAAGTTTAATGGTGATTATTCTGAAAAGTGGAATAATGTGACAATAAAATCAGATGGCGATATAAAGCTTGATGCAGGTGATATACTCAATGCTGTTGGCGCAGGTGATGAGAATAGCACAACCATTTCCTTTGCTCCCGTTAACTGGGATTCTCTGTCTATCGGATATAAGACAAGGAGTGTGAAGGCAAATAGTGTTTCTGTAAATGCAGATGGAAGCGGAAGCCTTGACATAGATGGGGAAAATCTTCCTATGAGTGAGGTTGCAGTAGAGGGGAGGATAAAAATATGAGGAAGTATTTGTTTCTGATTATCACAATTCTTTTTGCCTCCCTCCTTTCCTCATGCAATTACTCAGTTCTCTCAAGCTCTGTTCCTGACTACAACGGAAGTGCAAGCTTCAATCCCAATGCGTATGAAGTCTTTACTGGAGAGGCTCCTAAGAATGTCACTGCAACGCAGGGAATCTATTCAGACTATGTGCTTGTCTACTTTGATGCTGTAAAGGGTGCTGAAGATTATAATATCTGGGCAAGCAGGGTGCTTAAGAGTGAGTATAGTGAGAAGACAAATCCGGATGAGCTTTCATGGTTAAGACTGGCTGGAGAAATTGATGAAACTGACTGGGGCTATTCATTCCGCCATAAGTTCTCTTCCAATGATTATAATGACTATGTGTATTTTTACCGTGTGGTTGCAAAGAGCAATAATTTCTATAGCTCTGTAAACCTCGGAACTCCGAGTGATGTTGCAACCGGATGGACGCTTTCTGCTCCAAGCAATTTCACTGCAAGCCAGGGTGCATATACAGACAGGATTAATTTCACATGGGACAGTTCTGAGAACATAAAGGGCTATGAGATTGTCTATTATGATGAAACACAGAGCAGCTGGACAACACTTGCAAGCGGAATTTCGCAGACTGCAAACGGATATTCATATATGCTTCCAAAGAGCCAGTATGGAAAAGAGATGCAGTTTGCTGTAAGAAGCATATCCTCAGCTGAGACCAGTGAGCAAAGCGGAGTAAGAACAGGATACACATTCGTTGAAGGTGCGCCTCCTGCTCCTGAAAACCTTACTGTCTCAAACGGACACTATGCTGACAAAATCTTAGTCTCCTGGACAAAGGACAGAAATGCTGACCAAGGCTATACATACTATGTCAAGAGAAGCACAGCATCCTCAAGTGAGGTAGAAATAGTTTCTTTCCTTTCTGAAGAAATTACGGAAGGAGCATCTATTCAAAAGAATGGGAGGGAGATAAGCCTCAATGATGGAGTATATACTCTGACAGACACTACAACGGCTGATGGCTCTCCACTTTCTCCAGACAAGGCAGAATCCTATCTCTACACAGTTTATGCAACATATACACCAAAGGATTCTGAGGAGACTCTTGTCGGCATTGCAAGCAAGAAAGAAGGATGCTTGCTGCTTCCTCCGACTAATTTCACTGTATCTGTGAATTATGAGACAAAAGAGACGACTATTACCGTCTCTCCGCAGATTGGAGATATAGAAGGACTCAAGTATTCACTATATGGTCGTAGCAACAGCGGTGAGAGCAAGGCTAGAATTGCCCTGGATGGCGGATGGGAGTGGATTGAAGATAAGGCTGCAACAGGTGAAGATGTTGTTTTCACGCCGATAAAATACAATGCGGCAAAGCCATTCCATGAGTTCTATGTAGTAGCAGTAAGAGGAGAGGAGTCAAGCATTCCGTCAATGGATATGGACAAGGCCGAGCCGATTCCTGTTGATGATATCTCAATTGAGAATGTCTCTGTGAATGTAAACAGATTCAACAAGAATCTCAGTGCAAACGAAAATGGTGTTTATCCTGTATGGCTTTCCCTTGAGGAACCTGAAGCATTTGAGCGTGTTGAAGTTGTGACACTTGAGGATGGAGAAACACATAAATACACACCATCTGCTGAGATTGTGCTTTCTGACATTTCTCCCTCTGAGCCGTTTGAGACTGTAAAGATCAAGGTCCGTCTTATCGGAGTATTTGGGCAGGTAACTGAATATACTGAAGAAATTGATGCATACGGTGCGCTTTCAAGCGAGAAGTATATCAAGCTCTTTGAGGCCTTCTGTCTCAAACCGTGGGAATTCAGAAAATCTGACATGTTGCCAGAAGATGTGAAGCAGAAATGGACAAGCGGATCTGGCAGCTCTGTTGCAAATGCAGTTGCAAACGAGAGCACAAGTGCCAACTTCACAGTCCCATCTGCATATAACTCTGGTGAGATGACATATAATGTATCTGCGAACATTGCAGCAATGCAGGGAGATATCTCATTCTCATATAAGAACTATTCAGAGTTCTCAGATGGGCGTATGATGATTGTCTCAGGCTCTTATACAATGGGAGTCGGAATGAGCGGAAGCGGAAGCATAAAGAGAAATACTGACTTTAATGTAACCGGCATGTATCCAGCTCTGATCAAGATATCATCAGCATACATGAGCGTGAGCAACAAGGCTTTCAGCGGAAACTATTATATCCAGCAGGACAATGGAAATGATTATGAGCTTATAAGGGCGACAGTCAACGGAGGATGGAAGTGATGAAGAGAATACTTATCTTGTTGCTGGTCTTTCTGATTTCATTCTCCGCATTTTCTGCAGAGGAAGAGAAGAAGGATCTTGATCCAGAAGGCTGGTGGAATGCGCTCTGGGAGAATTCGAATGTCTGCTTTGACCTTTTTGCAAGGAGCGCTTTCGTGCGCGGAGGATTCACGGCAGGAGGGGGATTCTCAGGGGGAATAGAGACTGACCAGTTCCGCTTTGACCTCTATGCACTGACTGATTATTTCTTAGATCCGCTCGGGTCCATGGGTGCCCTTGCCAGAATGGAATTCATGATAGAAGGAGGAGTATCCCTCGGATGGAAATTCCTTAAGTTCTGGAGCTTCACCACATATGTCTCATGCGACATAGGCTATTACTGCCAGTTCCTGGTATATCCTGGAAATGAGATAAATCAACTCAATTCCGTATTCAATGGTCTGATGCTCAGGCCAAAGCTGATGACTGAGCTGGAGATAGCAAAATACTACTCGCTTTCTGTGGGAGTATTCTACCAGTTCCCTGTCATCCCTGCATACAGCGATTACAACGGATTTGGCATCCTTTTCTCAATCATGTGATCTCATAGCCGAGCTTCACGCCATATATTTCTCTTGCTCTGTCCATGAGGGAGAGAACAGAAAGGGTGGTGCTTTTGGGCATTGAGATGCTTTCAGTCTTTCCTTTTTCTATCATATCCCTTGCTTCAGCCACTTCATATTCAAAGCCACTTGAGAGGTGAGAGAAGGTCTTGGAGGCATCAAGAACAGCACTCCTGTTGTCAAATAGGTATAAATCTAGGCGGGATGGGTTGTTGACATTGTCTGTTTCAATATACCCATACTCTCCGTAGATTTGAGCCTTTCTGTCACTGTTTGTCCTGCTGTCAGCTGTAATTGATACGCACACTCCGCTCTCTGTTTTGAAAAGCAGTGTGTCAGTTATGTCCGCACCAAGATCGTTGTTGTATGAAAGTCCTGAGACTTCTGTTATCTTCTCATCCTCAAGTGCCATCAGTGCAAAGTTGATAGGATACACTCCAAGATCGAGCATTGCTCCTCCTCCGAGCTCTGGACGCATTATCCTTTCCTTTTGTTCCACCTTGTAGCCAAGGCTTGCACTTATTGATGATGCTTTCCCGATTTTTTTCATGTAGTCTAAAAGAGTTTTTCTGAAAGGCATGTAGCGTGTCCATATTGCCTCTGCTGCATAAAGGCCCTTCTTTTCTGCAAGGGCAAAGACTTCTTCAGCTTCTCTTCTGTTTACTGTAAATGCCTTTTCCGAAAGCACATTTCTTCCGCTTTCCAGTGCCATCATCATATGGTTTTTATGCTCGCTTGTGATTGTCGCTATGTACACTAGGTCAATCTCATCATCCTGGCATAGCTCCTTGTAGGATGAGTAGGCAAGCTTTGCATTGTATTTTTCTTTAAACGCTTCAGCTTTCTCTCTACTGCGGGAAGCAACTGCATGAAGAGAATATGGAGCGCCAAGGTCTGAAATTGTCCTTGCCATAGTGTTTGCGATGTTTCCGCATCCAAGTATTCCGATTTTGAATGTCTTTTCCATGAGAAAATAATAAGAGACAAAAAAGTTGGCTGTCAAAGGAAAAATCTTTTATCAAAAGCGAATAAAAATATATTTAATTATGTTTCTACTGTTGTAGAATGGGTACATGAGAGTTGATTATAAAACACTGGAGGACAATTTCGAGAGAGTCCTTATCAAGCATGGGATGAAGATAAGTGATGCAACAAAGGTTGCACGTATGTTCGCACTCGCATCTGCAGACGGGGTTCACACTCACGGGCTCAACCGCTTCTTCCGCTATGTTTCTATGATAGACAAAAAAGAGATTGATCTTGAAAAGAGCATCTCACTTGTTGCTTCTCTTGGAGCAATTGAAGTATATGATGGAAATCTCGGACCGGGAAATCTGAATGCCATAAAGGCGACAGAAAGAGCGATAGAGCTTGCGCGCACTCATCATGTGGGAATCGTGAGCCTGAAGAATACGAACCACTGGATTAGACCGGGCTACTATGGTCTTCTTGCCGCAGAAGAGGGCATGGCTGCTCTGATGTGGACAAACACATGCGCAAACATGCCTGTCTGGGGAAGCCTGGAGGCAAAGCTGGGAAACAATCCTGTTGTGATTGCAATTCCTCAAGAGGATGGCATGGCACCGCTTCTTCTTGATACTGCGATGAGCATGTTCAGCTATGGAAAGCTTGAGAAATTCGTGATGGATGGAGTTTCCTGTCCAGTTGACGGTGGTTTTGACAAGGATGGAAACATAACCAGGGACCCGGAGAAGATACTCTCATCGCGTGCACCGCTTCCAATCGGGTATTGGAAGGGCTCAGGGCTTTCTCTTGCTCTTGACATGCTTGCCGCTCTTCTTTCATCGGGGCGCACTGTGAACATGATATCCCCAGAGCCGGAAATAGGGCTTTCCCAGGTGTTCATCGTATTTGACATAAAGAGCCTTCCAGACTGGAGGCTCAGCATAAAGAGGATGAAGGATGCTCTTATGGATATTAAGAGCAGTACGCCGATTGACCCTCATCGCCCTGTGCGCTATCCGGGAGAAGGGTTATTCAGTGAAAGGAAGAAGAGTATGGCTGAAGGTGTTTACTGTAACGATGAGCTTTATAAAAAGCTTTTAGATATGTAGGGGAGGCTTTTATGGCAAGAAGGGAAGCATTCGTCATGTTTCTGAAAAAGGGATATGAGGATGAGTACATAAGGAGGCACAACCTTTTATGGCCTGAGGTGAGAGACGAGATCAAGAAAAGCGGGGTATATGACTATTCAATATACCTGGATAGAGAAAGAGGACTGCTTTTTGCATACCAGATGACAGAGGGCTCTTCCAGCCAGGATCTCGGGTGTGCTGATGCAATTAAAAGATGGTGGCACTATATGAGTGATATAATGGAGACAAATGAGGATGAGTCTCCAGTAAGCATAAAGCTTGAAGAGGCTTTCCATCTTGATTAGGAGGTTTTATGAGATACATTGCTGTTGATATCGGGGCAAGCGGAGGAAAAGTGCTTGCCGCAGAAAAGAGGAGCGACGGCTTCATCGATATAAAGAAAATAAAGAGCTTCAAGAACATTCCTGTATACCGCTCAGGCTTTCTTACATGGGATATTGAGAAGATATTCTCATCAATATTGGATGCGCTGAAGGAAGCTGGGGAGGCTGACTATGTCCTTGTTGATACATTCGGAGTTGATTTTGTGCTCCTTGACAATGCAGACTCCCTTGTGCTTCCTGCTGTCTCATACCGCGATGAAAGAACAAAGAGCGTAAAAGACACTCTGGACGCAAAAATGCTCTATGAAAGAACAGGAATCCAGAAGCAGAGATTCAATACAATCTATCAGCTGATGAGCATAAAGGAAGAGAATCCTGAGGCCCTTGAGAAAGCCGAGACTCTTTTGTTCATTGCAGACTATATAAACTTCCTGCTTACAGGAAAGAAGATGTGCGAATACACTTTTGCAAGCACGAGCAACATGATAAATCTCGAGACAAGAGCTTGGGATGATGAGGTGATAAAGAGTGCAGGGCTTCCGCGCTCCATATTCCTTCCGCTTTCAGAGCCGGGCAGTATTGTAGGTCCTGTTTCTGATGAGGTTGCAAAGGAAATCGGGTATAAGCCGACTGTAATGCTCTCTCCATCGCATGATACAGCAAGTGCTGTATATGCATCCCTTGCATCTGATGATTGCGCATTTGTCTCATCCGGAACATGGTCTCTTGTGGGCGCTCTTCTTGATTATCCTGTAACTGATGAGCGCTCATATGAGGAAAATCTTACAAATGAGGCTTCCCCTGACAGCAAGATAAGGCTCATAAAGAACATTATGGGCACATGGCTTCTTCAGAAGCTCAAGAGCGAGTATCCTGAGGGCACAAGCTATGATGAGATAATGAGAAATGCAATGGATGCTGAGGACAAGGGAAGAATCGATGTCTCTTCTGACAGGCTCTTGAATCCAAAGACAATTTCTGAAGAAATAGATCAGATGCTTCTTGAAAACGGCTACAGTGAGACAGAAGACCTTGCTGAGACAGCGAAGGTGATATATCTTTCCCTCGCTGAATACACTGTTAGAATGATAGATAAGCTTGAAGAAATTACAGGAAAAAGCTTCAGCACGGTCAATATTGTCGGAGGAGGCGCAAAGGACAGATACCTATGCGACCTCATTGCAATGCTTTCAAGAAAGAAGATTATTGCAGGCCCATATGATGCTACAGCAATAGGAAGCCTTCTCTTTGCTCTTGTGAAGACTGGAGAGATGAAGGAAGAAGAGAAGATGAATGTGATAAGAAGCAATTTCGGCTACACAAGCTACAAAAGGGAGGGCGAAGGTGTATAAGGACGCGATGGAGAAATTCAAGGCATTCGGCATTGACACTGAAAAAGCCATTTCCACGCTCTCTTCAGTTCCTGTCAGCATCCATTGCTGGCAGGCAGATGATGTGATGGGCTTTGAAAAGAACAGGGGAGCACTCAGCGGAGGAATCCAGACTACAGGAGATTACCCTGGGAGGGCAAGGAACTTTGAAGAGATGAAAGAGGACCTTGACTATGCTCTTTCCCTTATTCCTGGCAAAAAGAGGATAAACATCCATGCCTCCTATAAGACAAGCGACAGCACTCACGACAGAAATGAGCTTGATGCAGAGGATTTCAGACTCTGGATAGAATATGCTAGGGCAAGGAATCTTGCACTCGATTTCAATCCTACATTCTTTTCACATCCGATGGTGAAAGACAATCTTACTCTCTCTTCCCCCGTTGAGGAGGTGAGAAGATTCTGGATCGAGCATGGAAAGAGATGCAGAAAGATAGCATCTGTCTTTGCAAAGGAGCTCGGCTCCTACTCAGTTTGCAATCTCTGGATTCCTGATGGATACAAGGAGATTCCAGCAGACAGAATCGGGCCAAGAAAAAGGCTCAAAGAGAGCCTTGATGAGATATACTCTGAGCCTCTTGAAGGCGTTATTGACGCAGTTGAGAGCAAGGTGTTCGGAATAGGTCTTGAATCCTTTACAGTAGGTAGCAACGAATTCTATCTTTCTTATGCATCACGGCATAAGGGTGTTTACCAGCTTCTTGACAACGGGCATTATCATCCGACAGAGATGGTGAGCGAGAAGATATCTGCACTCCTTACTTTCTTTGACAAGCTTCCTCTACACGTCACACGCCCTGTGCGCTGGGACAGCGATCATGTTGTGCGCCTTGATGATGAGATAATAGAGATTGCAAAGGAGATAGTAAGATGCAACGCCCTGGAGCGTGTATTGATTGCCCTTGATTATTTCGATGCATCCGTAAACCGCATCGCAGCCTGGGTCGTTGGAGTCAGAAGCACACAGAAAGCGCTTCTTCTTGCACTTCTTGAGCCGTCAAAGGAGCTTAAGGAGGCAGAAGAGAAGGCTGACTGGACAAAGATGCTTGCACTTTCTGAGGAAGTGAAGATGCTTCCTTATTCTGATGTCTGGGAAGAATACCTGAAAAGGGAAGGTCTTGAAAGCGGATTTTCATGGTATGAGAGCATCATGGAATATGAGAAGAATGTACTTTCAAAGAGGGTTTGATGATGGAAAAGGTTATAAGCGAATTCATAAAGCTGTGTTCAGATGGCTATGCACTTGGATGGCATGAGAGGAACGGAGGAAATCTTTCATACCGCATGAAGGATGAAGATGTGAAGGAGACAAGGCATCTGATGAAGAAGGAAGGCCGGCACTATGATCTTCCACTCTCGTGCCCTGGCCTTTCAGGCGAGTATTTCCTGATTACTGGAAGCGGAAAATACATGAGAAATGTGTCTCTTGCTCCTGAGGAGAATATAGGGATAATCAGACTGGATGATGATGGAAAAGGCTATACCATTCTATGGGGGCTTGAGAATGGCGCAAAGCCGACAAGTGAAATTCCGACACACCTGCTGAATCATGAGGTTAGAAAGAAAGTCAGCGGCGGCACAAACCGTGTCATATACCACGCTCATCCTGCAAACATCACAGCACTTTCTTACACAATAGAACCCGATGCGAAAACCCTTACAAGGATACTGTGGCAGAGCGAGACAGAGTGCGCTGTCGTATTCCCAGAGGGTGTCGGAATCCTTGACTGGATGATGCCGGGAAGTGTTGAAATCGGAATTGAGACAAGCAAGCTAATCGGAAAATACCGTGCAGTCGTATGGGCCTTCCATGGCATTTTCGGATGTGGGGATACCCTTGATGAGGCATTTGGCCTTATCCACACGATAGAAAAGGCTGCAGAGATATACCTCAAGGCAAAGAGCGCGGGTATAATAAGGAGCATAAAGGATGAGGATCTTGTGAGCCTTGCATCCTATTTCTCTGTCAATATCAACACTGAGTTTATTGAGAATTGATTTTGAAATTGTATGCGAGGAAAATAAAGACAACTGCTGTGCAGTAGTTCTCTTTGTATGCAACAGATTTTAATTATTTTTTTAAGAGAACTACTTCCATCACAGAGTATGAAAGCTTCTGGTATCTCAACAGAGTGCTTTCTCCTATTATATTTCCAGTGCATCAGCATTTAGCAGAAAGTCAAATAGGTTGATTACCAGAATACCATTCTCCGTGTGTCTTGGCCTGATTCTGTCTCTTGTGATTACGATTTTGCCGAATGAATCCCTAATCATGGAAAGGGGTCTTAGTTCCTGTTTCAGCTTTTCTTCATCAAGCAGTGACAGTGCAGACTGTATGTAATAGCGTTTTCCTGCAAGATTTGCAATGAAATCAACTTCATACTGCCTTTTTCTGTATATTCCGTCATCAGTCTTATCTTTATGCCCTACGATTCCGATATCTACAAGATATCCTCTTGTCTTGAGTTCATTGTAGATGATGTTCTCCATGATATGGGTCTCTTCAACCTGCCTGAAATTGATTCTGGAGTTTCTGACTCCGATATCCGAGAAATAGAACTTATAAGGGGATTCAATATAGTCTTTTCCTTTGATGTCATATCGCTGGACACGCTCGACCATATAGGCGTCCTCAATGAAACGAAGATAGTTTGAAATGGTCTTGTCCGTAATCCTTTTCTGACCTCTACTCTTGAATGTATTGGCAAGTTTTGATGGATTTGTCAGGCTTCCTGTTGCCGAGGATAGAATATCAAGTACATTACTGATACCTTTATCATCTTTCAGCTTGCATCTTTCCACAATGTCCTTGATATAGATTGTCTTAGTGACATATTCGAGGAAGAATACCTTCTGCTCATCATCCATTCTTTCTGCATAGATAGAAGGGAGCCCGCCATAATTGAAATATTCATCCCATGCCGCATCATCTGAATCGTAGAGTGGCCTAATCTCGCCGAATGAAAGGGGCCTGACTCTTATTTCATCACCCCGGCCTCTGAATTCAGTGATTATATCCGAGGAAAGGAATCTCGAATTGCTGCCACTTACATAGACATCAACATTCGGTTTACGGAGAAGCCCATTGATAACCATCTCGAAACCTTCAACATTCTGTATTTCATCAAGAAACACATAATAGGGCTTATCATCTTTGATTCTTGAGCGTAGTTCCAGGCCCAGTGCATGTCTATCTAGGAGATGCTCATTCTCATCATCATCAAGTGCAATGGCAATGATGTGATCCTTGTCAACACCACTGGAAAGAAGGTGATTTTTGAATAAGGTGAACAGAAGATAACTTTTGCCGCATCTTCTAATTCCCGTGATTATCTTTGCGCGGCCATTACCAATTCTTTTAATCAGGCGCTGAAGATAAATGTCTCTTTTTATCATAGAATCGGCAAGAAGACTCCATCCTCTGCAGGGTGGAGATGAATTGCCAGATATGCATGACTTGTTGATGACATTAACATAATAAGATACAATAAATTATGAATGAATCAGCACGCATCGAAA
>DXHU01000009.1 GCA_019113245.1 Candidatus Ornithospirochaeta avicola | reverse complement strand
AATATAATTTTATGCATGAAATGTCCCAGATGCGGTTCACTTGAAGACAAGGTGCTAGAATCCAGGCCATCAAAGGATGGGCTATCAATCAGAAGAAGAAGAGAATGTCTTGAATGCGGATGTCGTTTTACAAGCTATGAGAAAGTTGAGCTTAAGCCGATTGTTGTCATAAAAAAAGACGGCAAGCATCAGAATTTCGATATCAGCAAGGTTGAACGCGGAATCAGAGCCTGTACAGAGAAAATAGCCATTGATCCGGAAAGGCTTAAAGAGACACTTGAGAACATAGAGAACAGAATCCATGATTTAGCTGGAAGCAAGAGAACAGTAACAAGCGTGCAGATTGGAGAAGAGACGCTTAAAGAGCTGTATAAGCTCAATCATGTCGCATATGTCCGCTTTGCCGCAGTCTACAGGGCTTTTGATTCCCTTGAGCGCTTTATTGAGGAAATAGAGAAAATAGCAAAGGAAAGCTAGGCCTTTGCATCAAACCACTTTCCTGTCTGGCTCTTTTCTATCTCATCATTCAGATGCTCCGGCTTCAATATCTCATTTGCAGAATCAAGAATGAAATTGTCAGTCATTCCAGAGACATAGTCATAGATTATTCTTTTATCGCTTTTCTCCCTTTCCATATATACAGGATACATTTCTGCAATATGATGATAAAAGCCGGCTGCAAGCATGTTGTGCTCACTCATATAGCCCTTCTCATCAAGAGCATAGGATGAATATATCTCTTTAAGATAGCTGACCACGAGAGAGATGAGCCTCATGAAATATCTTGTATAGCCATTAAGGAGCTCGGACTTATAGATGTTCTCATAATTGAAGCGGCTCATTTCCTTAACTGCATCATAAACTTCAGATGAAAAGCCGAGCTCGCCTTCTCTGGCATTGTCTATTATGTCATAGACAAGAGTGTTGATTATCTGGCTGTTGCTCTCTCCAAGTCTTCTTGTGACAGCAAGAGGAAGGCTTTTTCCTTTCAGCAGCCCCAGTCTGGTCGCATCTTCATAATCACGGCCAAGGTATGCAATTGCATCAGAAAAACGAACGATCACACCTTCATATGTTGCCGGGACAAGATGCTTTCTTGATTTTATCTTTGCAATATCCTTGACTGTGAAGGTAGGACTCATTTTCTGTCTGAGTGCCTCACCGTTATGAGAGATTATTCCATCGCGTACTGCATATGTCAGATTAAGCCCCCTTCCGTTGTCTGCAAGAAAATCAACAACGCGGATACTGTTTATCTCATGCTCAAAAGGATCAAGTCCATCTTTTTCCATGAGCGAACTTATTATCCTTTCTCCTACATGTCCAAACGGAGTATGCCCAAGGTCATGGGCAAGCCCTATTGCCCAGGTAAGCTCAGTATCAAGAGAGAGAGGGCGGGCTATGGTGGAAGCAATCGAGGCAACATGGAGAACATGCTCGATTCTTGTGCAGATATGATCATTGCTCGGGGAAAAGAAGACCTGTGTCTTATGCTTGAGCCTTCTGAAAGGAGAAGAATGGAGAATCTTTGTCGTGTCACGATAATACTCTCCCCTGATATCCTCTGCTCTTTTTATTTCCCTTTTCTTCAAATAAGGAAGAATCCTTTCATCATTTTGTAGTCTTACCATGAAATAAATGTTAGCATAGGAGGAGAGGAAATTAAAGTTGGCTTATTTCATATTACCGCTTCTTACATTGCTGTTTTTCTTCATGTCTTTTCTTACAAGCCTCCGCTTTTTGCTGACAAGAGAGGGATCTATATGGATACTCCCCTCTTTCTTCTCGCTCATAATGTCTTATGTCTCGCTTGATGAACTCATCTCTTCAATGAACACATCTTCTTTTGACCTGACGCTGAGAGTACTTTTGAATCTTCTGTGTGCAGCAATATGGTATCTTGTGATAATAAGCATGCACTCTGCGCTTAAAAAAAGAGAAAGCGAGAGAAAGAAAAGAGACAGCAGAATCAACAAAGCTGAGGCAAAGTATATTGAGAAGATAGAAAGAAAAAGGCTGAAGAGAGAGAAGAAAGAAAAAGAAGACGATAATGTAAGATACAACACTGTGCCTCAGCTTTATTCTTCAGCCGAGCGTGAAAAAATGGAGAAAGACTTTTCCTGACAGCTTTTTTTCTATAAAATAGAATGCTATGGAAAATCTCTTCATAACAGGCATAAAGCATTCAGGGAAAACCACGTTTGCACGCATCCTTTCTTCAGTCACAGGAATTCCTTTCTTCGACAGTGATGATCTTATTTCTGAGATTATAAAACCCCTCATTATCAGAAATTTCTATTCGCGCTACGGAAAAGATGAGTTTATGGAAAAAGAGACCCAGGCTGTCCTTTCTTTCATTGAAAAAGAAAAGAAGCCTTTTATCCTCTCACTGGGAGGAGGAGCATCAGACAACACACGCCTGATGGAAATCATCAAAAAGAATGGCAAGATAATATATTTGAAGAGAAAGAAAGAAGATATGCTTCCTGTCATTCTCAAGCACGGCATCCCATCATTCCTCGATAAGGATGATCTTGAAGGCTCCTTTTATTCCCTTTATGAGAAAAGAAACAGAATATATGAGCAGTATGCAGACAAAATAATTGATTTGGGTCCATACAGAGACAAAAAAGAGACTGTAATGGACTTTCTGGATGAATTAAAGGAGTATCTATGAGCGGCAATACATTTGGAACTCTTTTCACTGTCACGACTTTTGGGGAAAGCCATGGCAAGGCGCTCGGGTGCGTCATAGACGGCTGCCCTGCAGGAATAGAAATTGACCAGGAATTCATAAACAGCGAAATGGCAAGACGCCGTCCGGGATTGGGAAATATCGGGACAGGACGGAAAGAAAACGATGATGTTAAAATACTTTCTGGGGTCTTTGAAGGAAAGAGCACCGGCACACCGATAATGATGATTGTCTTTAACGAAAGTCCGAAAAGCTCTGACTATGACGATATAAAGGACATATTCCGTCCCTCCCACGCTGATTACACTTACTATAAGAAATACGGGATAAGGGACTACCGCGGAGGAGGAAGAGCAAGCGGAAGGGAAACTCTTTGCCGTGTTGCCGCAGGAAGCATAGCAAAGCTTGTGCTGAAGAAAATGAATATCAAAATCATTTCAGCTGTACGGGAAGTCAAAGGAATCAGATGTTCTTACTTCACTCCCCCGTTTGTCCCTCCTTTATACACAGCCTCAAAGGAGCATGATGAAGAAATAATTAAGCTGATTGAAAATACAAGAAATGACGGTGACAGCATAGGAGGCGTGATAGAGACACACATCTCTGGCTGTCCTGCAGGACTTGGAGAACCTGTTTTTGACAAGCTTGATGCAACTATCAGCCATGCTGTCATGTCAATCGGGGCTGTAAAAGGAATAGAGTTCGGTTCAGGCTACAGATCCACGCTTTTATACGGAAGCCAGAACAATGACCAGATGGATAAAGAAGGTTTTATTACAAACAATGCTGGAGGAATTCTTGGAGGAATCTCAAACGGAGATGAAATAATCTTCTCCTGCTTTGTAAAGCCCACACCAAGCATATACAAAGAGCAGAAGACACTCAGCATTGATAACGAAGAGAGAACTATAAAAATCAAAGGCCGCCATGATCCAGTGATCCTTTTCCGCGTCCTTCCTGTAATTGAGGCCATGAGCGCGATTGCACTCCTTGATGCCCTACTTGTTGCGGGGTGCTATGAGTAAGAGTCTATTAGTACAGAGCGACAGGAGCATACTTCTTGACCTTCATGATGAGGATGCAGAGAAAGCAAGGAATGCTATAATCCCTTTTTCTGATCTGATAAAGTCTCCTGAGCATATGCATACATATACTATTTCTAGCCTCTCGATCTGGAATGCAATCTCAGCAGGCCTGACAGCAGATGAGATAATAAGAAGGCTGAAAGAGCATTCCAGATATGAAATTGATGAGCGTGTGCTTTTTTTCATTCAGGATGCCGCATCAAGATACGGAGCTGTCGAGATAAGGGAGAATGATGACTCTTCCTGTCTTCTTTATGCAAAAACAGACAAGGCATGCCTTATTATCGAAAAAAACAAAGAGATTAAAAGTCTGATTGAAAAAAGGGGAGAAAGGTGCTTCACTTTTCCTTTAAAAGAAAGAGGAAGCGTAAAGATTGCTCTGATAAAACTTGGCTATCCTGCCCTTGATCTCATTGCGATGAAAAAGGGAGAACCCCTTTCTGTTGAAATAAAAGATGAGCTTGAAGTGAGGGATTATCAGAGGGAAGCTGCAGATATATTCCTCTCAGGAGGAAGTGCCGGCCATGGATACGGCGTAGTTGTCCTTCCATGCGGAAGCGGCAAGACAATCCTTGCAATTTTGCTGATGGCAAGAATCAAGACACGCACACTTATCCTTGCACCGAACATCACAAGCGTACACCAGTGGATAAGCGAAATAAAAAGATGGACAAACCTGACAGATGATGAAGTGGGAGAATACTCTGGAGAGAAAAAAGACATAAAGAAAGTAACTGTATCGACATACCAGATATTCACGCATAAAGACAAGGATGAAGTATTCACTCATTTTGAGAAGCTCAGGAAGGAAAACTGGGGCTTTGTCATTTATGATGAAGTCCATATGCTTCCTGCCCCGGTTTTCAAAATTACAGCAGAGATGCAGAGCATATACCGCCTCGGACTTACTGCAACACTTATAAGGGAAGACGGAAGGGAGGATGAAGTCTTTTCCCTTGTCGGTCCAAAACGGTATGACAAACCGTGGTCAGAACTTGAGAAAAAGGGCTTTATTGCAAAAGCTTACTGCCATGAAATAAGAATACCTCTTGCACAAGAGGAGACAATGAGCTATGCGCTTGCCTCAGAGAGGGAGAAATACAGGATTGCAAGCGTCAACAAAAACAAGCTTGATGTTATAAAAAAGATACTTAGCAGCCACGAGGAAGATCAGAAGATAATAATCGGGCAATACCTGTCCCAGCTTGAGGAAGTCAGAAAAGCCTTCTCTTTTCCACTTATTACCGGAAGCATGAGCAACAAGAAGAGAGATGAGCTTTATGAAAAGTTCAAGAAGGGCGAGATAAAGACCCTGATTGTCTCAAAGGTTGCAAACTTCGCTGTAGACCTTCCCGACTGCTCTGTTGCCATCCAGATTTCTGGCACATTCGGCTCCCGGCAGGAAGAAGCTCAGCGTCTTGGAAGGATTCTGCGCCCAAAAGAAAGAGAAAGCCATTTTTACACAATAATTACTGAGTACAGCCAGGAGGAAGAGTTTGCTCTCAACCGCCAGAAATTCCTTTCTGAGCAAGGTTACAGCTACGATATTATCCGATATGAAGAGTGAAGATGTAATAAAGCTTGCTGACACATTCTATTTAAATGAGACAGGCTCTGAAAAAGAACGGTCTCTTTTCATAAAGGAAAACAAGGAAAGCATCATATCATCAATCTCTGATGATGAATGGAAAGTCCTTTCATATCTTGAGCTGAAAAAAGAAGAAAAAAGAGAAAACATATCCTCTCTTTTTCATTTAAGCAACAGGAAAATCAACAACCTGATTGCAAGATATTTGATAACGGAAAAGGATGGAATTTTGTCAAATTCTCCCACCATTGATGCTTCCTCCATTTATCCCCTGTTCGGCCAGAAGAGGAAAAAGGAAAGAAAGCGCCTGGATCTCAACGCTGTCAGGATAATCTCATCCCTTGCATCAAAGGGAGGGATCAAAGAAAAGACAGCAAAAAATCTCTTTTCCAAATACGGCATTGATGAAAAGCTTTCATCATATGTTCTTGAGCGCCTGAGAGCGCTCAGGATAATAAAGGAAGGAGAAAAAAGAATAAAGACAGACAACGCAAGGCTTCTTGCCTTCCTTTCCCTCGATACTCCTTCCCTTCTTTCTTACCTGGTTGGAGAAAGCGTTGAAGAAGACATATCAAAATATGTATGTTTTCTATCTTATGTCTTTCTAATCGACGGAATAAAGAAAGAGAATATGGAGATGATGATGAGAATCATAGCATCTCTTTCTGGTGCATCAATTGAGGAAGAAAAACTGTTTCTTTTCAATCTGCTTTATGAGGATGAGGGCTATGTCTATTCAGCACTCGATGAAGAAAAAGCAGACAGCATCACAATCAGCAATGATTTTTCTATAACTTTCAAGAACGCAGTGCCGCCTCTTATTGCAATATCAGCAGAGCCTTTAAGCTGTTTTGGAATAAATATATTCACACTGACAAAAAGAGGAATATACAATGCACTCTCACTCTCATACAGCTCATCTGAGATAATAAGGTATTTTGAAAGCATATCAAACTATGAGCTTCCGCTTTCTGTAAAAAGCAGAATAGATTTCTGGGCTGAGGATTTCAAGAGAATAAAGATAATCAACGCTACCATAATAAAAGCGGACAGCGCACTGAAGACTATCCTTTTGCATGACAAAGAAATGGAAGCACATATACTCTACTCTTTTGAGGATGTGTTTTTACTGAATCCCTACACAGAGGAGGAGTGGAGAAACATTCTTATTATGCGCGGCTTTGCAGATCTTCCTGAGACTCAGGGAGCAGAGTTTAAAAGAAAGGAAAAGCTTTTTCCGCTGGAAAACCATGAAAGTAATGAAATAAAGCTGAGGGAAGAAAGAGAAATCGAATATGATGAAGAAAGGAAAGCATCTCTAGTATCCCTTCTTGATGGATTTGAGAAAAGGGATAAAAACCTCATCAGATTTCTTATCTCATCATCCGTCATATTCTCTCCTTCTCTTTTTGAAAGAATCAGAATGTTTCCTTCCTTTTCTGCCTTCAATTATCAGGGCAAGAAGAAATGCATAAAGAGTGCGGAGGCAAACAGGGATTATGTGATTCAGGCAGAAGATGCAGATGGTAGGAGCAGCGTGCTTTATGTTGACAAAACTGAAGACGATGAGATCTTCTACAAGGAAAGAATAATAAAGATATCCAAGCTTTACAGCATAAGAGTCATTCCGTCATTCTTCATCTAAAATGATGCTTTGCGGATAATGATAGCCGGTGAAGGCTTCAAACTGAAGCTTTCCTTGCTCGATGAGCATCTGAGAACCGAACTTGAGAGTGCATCCCGCTTTCTCAGCTTCAATGAGGAACTTTGTCATCTTTGGCTTATACACAATGTCATATGCTATCTCGTTGCCGGAAAAAACATAGCCTTCTGCAGGATTCTCATCCTCATATGGCACCATTCCAGATGGCGTAGTCTGAACAATAAGATCAACAGTCTTTGAATATTTTGAGATATTGTCCAGACTGTCGTACTGACAGAAATTCATGCGGGCAAGATCCTCTGCCCTTTCAAGCGTGCGGTTAAGGATGATTACTTTCACACCGTAGTTTCTCAGGGCCCAGACAATTGCCTTGCTTGCTCCTCCTGCCCCGATTACAAGGGCACTTTTTATCCTGGAGCTTTCGATTTCAGGAAGGACGGGGGCAATGAAGCCATAGTAGTCCGTGTTTATTCCCTTCCACATTCCAGGAACACGTACGACAGTATTGCAGGATCCTATCTGCTTGACTTCCCTGGTCACATTTCCAAGAAAAGAAAGCACCTCGTTTTTGAAGGGGATTGTAACAGAAAAACCCCTGATCTTCAGTGTCTCTGCAAGTGAAAAGAATGCCCTTATGTTATCAACAAGGAAGGGAACATAGACTGCGTTGTAATTTATAGTCTTGAAACCCTGATTATGAATCACGGGGCTGAATGAATGGGATACAGGATTTCCTATTATTCCATAGATGGCTGTCCTGTCATTGATTTTATCTGCCCTGTATATCCTCTTGAGCTCTGCTGCACTCAGCTGACCGGGTGCAGCCTCGTTTGAGGATGCAAATGTGAGTATCGAGCCAAGAAAATGATACAGAATCCTTGTGCATACCCCGTAAGGCCCCATGCCAATTACAATCTTCTCGACACCCTTGAGTTCTTCCTGGATTCTGAAAAGCGTGAGCACATCTGAAAAAGAATTGAGATAGAGGCAGACCTTAGCAATGCCTCCCTTCTGGCTGAGATTGTATATCTTGGAATATATATCTGACGGGACACCTGAAAAATCGTGAAGGCTTCGAATTATCTTCACACCCTTCTGCTTGGCCTTTTCCTCAACATCCCCTTTCTTTATGTCGCTTTCTATATCGACATATGCAAAATCTCCGTCAAGACATCTTAAAAGCAGCTCTTTTCGTCTTTTCTCGCTTGCGCTGTATGCTCCTCCGTCTTCCTTGCGCCTTACTGTGAGTATTACTGGAACGTCCACAAGAGATGGAAAAAGATAAGCCCTCTCCCTGTCTTTATCGCATAGAAAATCCACCCTGAGTTCACACAGGTCAATGTATTGCCTATTCATCCTGACATCAGAAACACATTCATCTATTGTTTTGTGGGCAAGTGTAAGACAGATCATCAGAAATATTCCTTTGTTTCTGAATCATAGCAGACTATTTCCTTTTGTTTAAGACAAAGTGGGCAAAAAGGATAAAATGTGATATATATTTCTCGTTATGAAAACCCTTCATGTAAACAATCTCTCACTCTATTTCTCAGAACGCAAGATTCTTGACGATATTTCATTTTCAATGGATGAGAAGACAAGGGCAAGCCTGACTGGGGATAACGGATCGGGAAAGAGCACGCTGCTAAAGGCAATAAGCGGGAAAATCGAGCCTGACAGCCTGAATATCTCTGTGACAAAAGGCTCAAGGATATCCTATCTTCCTCAGCAGGAGATAGTGTTTCCTCATGAGAGTGTTTATTCAGCTGCAGAAAAGGCCTATGACAGATTCCTTCCCCTCCTTGCACGCCTGGATGAGATTGAGGATTCAAGCAGCATGAAGAAGGCTGAAGAGATAAGTCAGATACATGAAGAGCTGGAGGAAGGCGGCTATTACGAGAGAGAGAAGACTCTGACACAGATTCTTTTGGGCCTTGGGTTCAAGAAAGAAGATTTTGACCGCACATGCTCAACATTCTCCGGCGGCTGGCAGATGAGGATTGCACTTGCAAAGATTCTTGCAGAATCCCCGGATTTCCTTTTTCTCGATGAGCCTACCAATTATCTTGATATCGAAGCTATAACCTGGCTCTCCGGGTTTTTGAGCCACTATAAAGGTGGAGTGATGCTTGTCAGCCATGACCGCGATTTCCTTGATGAGAATGTAAAGACTACATATGAAATAAAATCTGGCAAGCTGAAAGAATATAAAGGCAACTATTCATACTATCTTTCAAAGAAGGAGGAAGATGAGGCCTTTATTGAAAAACAGAGGGAGAAACTGGAGAAACAGAGAGAGAAGACCGAGGCTTTCATTGAACGTTTCAGATACAAGGCAACAAAGGCAAAGCAGGTGCAGAGCAGGATAAAGAGCCTTGAGAAGATGGAAGAGATAGAAAGTGAAACGGACAGGAAGGCAATGAAATTCTCCTTCCCCACTGCCCCCAGAAGCGGAAACGATGTGATAATAGTAGACCATCTTTGCAAAAGCTATGACAGCAATCAGATTTACAAAGACTTCTCTTTCATCATAAACAGAGGAGAAAGGCTTGCAATAACTGGAAGAAACGGAAGCGGAAAAAGCACCTTGATAAGAATACTTGCCGGCTCTGATACAGCTTTCAGCGGTTTAGTCCGCTATGGAAGCAATGTGAAGGCATGCTATTATGCGCAGGACTCGGAGAACACTTTAAATGATGATAATTCAGTCATTGAGGAAGTCGAATCGGTGACAGACACATCCGATCTTCCGAAAGTGCGCTCTCTTCTTGGGTCCTTTCTCTTTACAGGTGATGATGTTCTGAAAAAATGCTCGGTTCTCTCCGGCGGAGAAAAGGCACGCGTTGCTCTCTGCAAAATGCTCATGCATCCTACTAACCTGCTTCTTCTTGATGAGGCGACAAATCATCTTGATATCAAAAGCAAAGGGGTGCTCCTTGAGGCAATTAAAAGCTATGAGGGGACCGTTGTATTTGTAAGCCATGACAAGCACTTCATTTCCAATCTTGCAACAAGAATCTTATATCTTTCTGAAGAAGGACCGGAGTTCTTCCAGGGAGACTATGATTATTTCAATTACAAGCTTAAGCAGAAAGAAGAGAAATTCCTGAGTTTTGAAAAAAAGGAAGAAAAAGCAGAGAAAAAAGAAGTCAAGGCAACAAGAAGGGATGAAAACCAGGCAAGAAACAGAAAGTAGAGCCTTGTCCGCAGCATGGAAATCCTTGAAAAGGAGATTTCTTCACTCGAGGAAGAGATAGAGATGCTCAAAAAAGAAAGCGAGAGAGAAGAAATCTATTCAGACTATGCGAAAATAACAGAAGTGCTGGAGAAAAAAAAGGAAAAGGAGATGCTCAAGGAAGAAAAGGAAAACTCATGGCTTGAGCTCTGCGAGGAGAAAGAGGAACTTGAAAAAGATTGAAGAACCGTCAAAGGAAGCACTGCTGATCAAAGAAAAGGAAAGCATCCTCACCCTCGCCTCCTCTTCTGAAAACAGAAGGAAGATGCTTGAGGATGCTGGAATAAAATTAAGAATCTACAGCCCAAATATTGAAGAAAAGAAAACAGGATCTTCATTTAGCGAGATATTGAGGAACATCTCAAGACTGAAGATGGAAAACTATATCTCATCATCATTCTTTGACGAAAGGATTTCAGCAATAAGCTGCGACACGCTGGTCCTGTTTTCAGACTCTCTTCTTGGAAAGCCAGAAAGCCGTAAAGAGGCATTTGAAATGCTCTCTCTTTTCTCTTCAAAAGCTCAGGAAGTCATTACAGGAATTACTGTTTACAACAAAAACAGCAGGAGTGTGAGGACTGAAAGCGTAATATCCCGCGTTATATTCAAAAGTCTTTCAGAGCATGATATAAATGAATATCTTGATACAGGAGATTATATCGGAGCGGCAGGTGCATACAGAATACAGAAGAACGGCTACCGCCTGATCAGCAGGATTGAGGGCTCCTGGAGCAATGTTGTAGGCCTTCCACTTGAAATGCTTTACAAAATGCTCTAGACATCCAATTCTCTGTAGTGCTCCAGGCCAAGGGATAAAAGCTGATGAATATGATCATCAGAAAGCCTGTAGAATATGTTCTGGCCTTCCTTGTTGTACTTTACAAGCCTTTTCAATCTCAGAATCTTCAGATGCTGAGAAACCGCATTGCTTGAAAGGGAAAGCGATGATGCAATTGAGTTCACATTGCATGGACTGTTCTTGTCAAGAAAAAAGAGTATCCTGAGCCTCGTGGGGTCTGAGAACACTTTATAAAATTCACTTAAATCTTTTATCTCTTCATCAGTCATAAGTAAAATAATAATGATAAATCAAAGCAATAACAAGAAAAAAGCTTAAAATTTTCCCTCCTGGTGCTATAATTGCCCTATGGAAAGGATTATAGGATTTGTAGGACTGGGTGTCATGGGAAAGAGCATGGCACGTCATCTTTTGAAAAAATACAAAAAGATATATGTCTACACCAGGACTAAGAATAAGGCTCTCGATCTGCTTGATGAAGGCGCAATCTGGTGTGACTCTGTTTCAGATATCGCTTCAAAGTCAGACATCATTTTCACCATTGTGGGTTTTCCTGAAGATGTAGAAGATATTTACTTCTCAGCGTCCGCTCTGATTGCATCTTCCCGTCCGGGCCAGATTTTCATCGACATGACAACAACAAGCCCGTCTCAAGAGAAAAGGATATATGATGCACTAAAAAAGAAGGGAGCATCATTTCTTGACTGCCCGGTAAGCGGCGGTGACAAGGGAGCACGAGAAGGGATTCTCACTGCAATGGCTGGCGGAGATGAGGAAGTGCTGGCTGAAGCTGAAAGCTACCTGTCCTGCTTTTGCCAGAGGATAAACTACTGCGGAAAAGCCGGGATGGGCCAGACAATGAAGGGGGCAAACCAGATACTTATTTCTGGAATAATGACTGCGATGGAGGATGCATTCAATTTTGCAAGAAAGAGCGGACTTGATCTTTCGTTGATGCTTAGTGCTCTCTCTGCTGGAGCAGCTGGATCCTGGAGCCTTTCAAATTACGGACCAAGGATAATCAATGGGGACTTTGAACCGGGCTTCATGATAAAGCATTTTGTAAAGGATCTGAAAATTGCGGAGGAGGAGGCAGAAAAGCTCAGCCTCAAGCTTGATACAGTTGCTCTTGCAAGGAAAAAGTATGAGGCACTCATGCAAAAAGGATACGCAGACAAGGGCACACAGACAATCTGCAAGGAGGTATAGTTATGGCCGATAAAGCAAAGATAATATTTCCTGACGGGAAGGAATATGAAGTTCTATGCATGACTGACAGCATGGGAGACAAGAGCATAGATGTTACAAACCTCAGAAAGGACACAGGATACATCACATATGATCCAGGCTTTGTGAACACAGGCTCCTGCACAAGCAAGATATGCTATATAAACGGAGAAAAAGGAATCCTGCGCTACAGGGGCTACGATATTGAAGACCTTGTGGAGCACTGTGATTTTATTGAAGTTGCATATCTTCTGATAAAAGGTACCCTTCCAAACTCTGCTGAGCGAATAAATTACCAGAAGCTGCTGAACAAGCACTCTCTTTTGCACGTGAACATGCGTGACCTGTTCCGCTCATTTCCTCATGACGGGCATCCCATGGGAATACTCTCTGCAATGGTTGCATCGCTTTCTGCATTCTATCCGGAGCTTGAGGAAAAGGATCCGGAAGAGAATATCGACCTGACTGTCACCAGGCTTCTCTCTAAGATGAGGACTATAGCCGCATTTACATACCGTCAGATGAACGGATTGCCGTATGTTGAGCCGGAAAGCCGATTCAGCTACTGTGCGAATTTTCTTAACATGATGTTCTACTCCACCGTAAATGACTACCGCCCGAGCAAGACTGATGTAGATGCGCTGAACAAGCTTTTAATTCTTCATGCAGACCATGAACAGAACTGCTCAACAAGTGCTGTGCGCCTTGTAGGATCCAGTGAGGCCAATCTATATGCATCTGTTGCAGCAGGCTGCTGTGCACTCTGGGGAAGCAAGCATGGCGGAGCTAACCAGGCTGTAATGGACATGCTTACGAAAATCCATACTGAGGGTCTATCTGTTGACAAGGTGATTGAGAAGGCAAAAGACAAGAATGATCCTTTCCGCCTCTCAGGCTTTGGGCACAGAGTATACAAAACATTTGATCCAAGGGCTAAAATTGCGAAGAGAGTCTGCAAGAGCCTTCTTGAGGAGAATAATGAAAGCGATCCTCTTCTTGACATCGCACTTGAGATTGAAGAGAGAGCGACACATGATGATTATTTCATTGAAAGGAATCTGTATCCTAATGTTGATTTCTACACAGGACTGAGCTTTCATAAGATGGGCATCCCTGTATCGATGTTCACTGTTCTCTTTGCTATGGGAAGGCTCCCGGGATGGATTGCACACTATCTAGAATGGCGCCATGACCCGTACCAGAAGATAGGAAGACCCAGACAGGTCTATACAGGACCTGCACTGAGAAAGGTCATACCTATTTCAGAAAGATGAAAGATTCCTCAGGATTGCTCCTGAGGATTTTTTACATGCAGCTTATTATGAACTTTCCGTATTCAGCTGTGCCAAATAGCTTTGAATCAGGATACTCAGCTGATGCAGATAAATAGAGATCCTTTGTATATGCGTGTGAGATTAGAGTTTTTTTGACCGCATTATCCAAAACCTCTGCCGCTTTGGTAAAGCCGATGTAATCAAGCATCATCTTCGCACTCAGGATTATTGAAAGCGGATTAACCACATTCTTTCCTGCAATGTCGGGAGCGGTTCCATGCGTTGCCTCGAAAACAGCAACTCCGCTTTTGTAGTTTATATTCGCACCCGGTGCTATCCCTATTCCTCCTACAAGGGCAGCAAGCGCATCAGACACGTAGTCCCCATTAAGATTGAGTGTGGCAATCACATCATAATCCCGGCTCTTGAGGATTATGTTCTGCAAGAAAGCATCGCAGATAACATCCTTTATCACAATCCTTTCACCGCCAGAAAGAGGTATGTATGTCAGGCCGTTTTCCTCTTGAGCCCCATACTCTTTTCTTGCAACTTCATATCCCCAGGCTCTGAAGCCGCCTTCTGTGTATTTCATAATGTTTCCCTTGTGGACAAGAGTCACGCTTTTTCTTCCGTTCTTTATGGCATAATCAATTGCAGAGCGGATAAGGCGCTTTGAGCCTTCAGGAGAAACAGGCTTGATGCCGATTGCACTGGTAGAAGGGAAACGAATCTTATTAACATTCATCTGAGATGAAAGGAATGAAATCACTTTTTTTGCATCATCGCTTGAGCTCTCCCACTCTATTCCTGCATAGATGTCCTCAGTATTCTCTCGGAATACTGTCATATCCACATCCTCAGGTTTTTTCATGGGAGATACTACTCCGCTGTAGTATTTTACAGGACGCAGGCAGACATAAAGATCCATCTCCTGGCGCAGACGCACATTAAGGCTCCTCATGCCCTTTCCAACCGGTGTCATCAACGGGCCTTTTATAGCAACAAGATTTTCTTTTATGGCACTTACTGTCTCATCAGGAAGAAAGCTTCCCTTTTCTTCATATGCCTTGCTTCCAGCAAGCACTTCTTTCCAGGCAATGCTCTTTTTCCCGCCATATGCTTTTTTTACAGCAGCATCTACAACACTTATCATTACAGGAGTTATCTCGCTGCCGACTCCGTCCCCCGTGATAAAAAGGATTTCCGGACAATCCGGCACAGAAAGCATGCCGTCAATCATCTTTATTTTAGACATATCAAACACCCTTCACCATATTAAGTCTTCCGCCAAGAAGAAGCATCTCCTTCTGATCCTCGGAGGCAAAGAGAACAAGAGGAATCTCAATATTCTTTGTCTTGTCAATGAGAGTAAAATTCCCGCTCCTTATGCTTTCATGAACAGATTTTACAAGTATTTCATCGCCCTGCTCTATCTTCTCATAATCCCCGCTGTTTTTGAAAATGAGAGGAAGAATGCCGAAATTGCACAAATTGGCCTGATGTATCCTCTCAATCGAAAGAGCTACAACAGCCTGGACGCCAAGATACATCGGACAGATTGCAGCATGCTCCCTGCTTGAACCCTGCCCATATGAAAGACCGGCTACTATGATGTTCTTCTTGCCCTTTTGCTTGTTCTCAAGACATCTTGAGCTGAAAGTCTCATCCACAGGCTCAAAAACATATTTTGAATATTCTTTTATGTTAGAGCGGTATTTGAGACGGTTTCCTGCAGGCATGATGTGGTCTGTTGTGATTTTGTCTCCGACCTTGAGAGCAAGAACTGCATCTATCTCATCATCCGGTGCATGGCTTATAGGAGGATTTCCGATATTTGGACCTCTCTTGATCTCGCATTTTTCACCATCAGGGAATATGAAAGTGCTCATGTCAGAGTAATATCTTTCAGGAACTTCAATGGAAGAAAAATCATATTTGCCTTCAGGATCGCTTATATATCCATTGATTGCAGAGAGTGCTGCAGTCTCAGGGGATACAAGATAAACTTTCGCGCTCTTTGTTCCGCTCCTGCCCTCAAAATTTCTGTTGTTTGTCCTCAGCGACACGCTGTCTGTTCCCGGACTCTGATGATTACCAATGCAGAATCCGCATGCAGACTCAAGAATGCGCGCACCGCTTGAGACCATCTGGGAAATAAGACCGTTATCTAAGGCCATCTTGAAAACCTGGCGGCTTCCGGGGGCAATTGCAAGAGACACATCAGGACATGCAATATGTCCCTCAAGAATCTTCGCACTCTTATATAGATCCTCATAAGAGGAATTGGTACAGCTTCCAATTAGTACCTGATCAACCTTCAGTCCCTCCAAATCCTTTACTCTTCTTACATTCCCAGGGCTGTGGGGAAGAGCAATCATCGGGTGCACAGATGAAAGATCCAAAGAGAAAATCTCATCGTACTGAGCACCCTCATCAGGTGCAAGAGGAATGTATTCATCCTCCCTTCCTTCTCTTTTCAGGAATTCGAGTGTTCTCTCATCAGATGGGAATATTGAAAATGTCACTCCGCACTCAGCGCCCATATTGCAAATTGTTGCGCGCTCAGGAACACTGAGAGTCTTTACTCCATCTCCAAAATACTCAAAAACTGAATTGACATTTCCCTTTACGGTAAAATGCTCAATTACAGTCAGTATGACATCCTTTGCACTCACTCCCTTGTTCAAGCGTCCGCTTAATTTTATTCCAACAACTTTCGGGTAAATCATATTGAACGGAAGGCCTGCCATTGCAAGAGCAACATCAAGACCTCCTGCCCCGATGGCAATTTCTGCAATTCCTCCGCTTGTAGGAGTATGGCTGTCAGATCCTAAGAGTGTCTTTCCGGGTCTGCTGAATGATTCAAGCTGCACCTGATGGCATATACCGTTGCCGGCATGGGAGAAAATTACGCCCTTGTTCTTTGCAACAGTCCTCAGATACTCATGGTCATCAAAATTCTCGTATCCGACTTGAACAGTATTGTGATCTACATAGCTTACAGCCAGCTCGTTCTTCACAGAATCAAGGCCGAGTGCTTCAAACTCAAGATAACACATCGTGCCAGTGGCATCCTGAGTAAGAGTATGGTCAACTCTGATTTTAATCTCCTGGCCCTTTTTCATTTCTCCAGATACAAGATGGCTCTCTATTATCTTCCTTGTTAGTGTGCTCTTCATGTTCACCCCTTTTGTGTCATTTTAGCTTTATGCTCTCATTATTTCCATATCAGAGAAAGAAAAATGCTTCTTTTTAAGCAAAATCAAACATGCGGATTTTCCATAAAATGAAAAAGGCATTGCAAAAAGGGACAAAAGAAGTGAAAATTCTGCTATGGACAAAAGCATTCTTGACAATGTTGCTCTGGTTTCAGCTGTTGTTGCAGTAGTAAGTGCACAGATTATAAAGCCCTTCATCGCAAGACTTGGAGGGCAGAAAATCACAAGGGACATGTTTATATCAACAGGAGGAATGCCTTCAAGTCATACAGCAGGAGTAGTAGCTCTTACAACTGCTGTAGGTTTCACTGCCGGAGTCTCTACATACATCTTTGCTATTTCCTTTGTATTTTCTTTGATTGTGATACACGATGCGATGGGAGTCAGGATTGAAGCAGGAAAGCATGCGGAAGTCATAAATCAGTGGTCAGAAATTCTTTCCACGATTCATAAAGAGAAGTTCAACAAGACAAATTTCAAGACATTGCTTGGACACACTTTCAGCCAGACTTTCGCGGGGGCGGTCCACGGCTTTATAATCGCAATTATTTTCCTTTTTATCTATGGTGTGATTTGATGGGAAAGAAAAGAGAAAAAATAAACGGAAGGGAGCTCTTTGATCAGTATTATTCCACTCTTTATCAATCAAGATGGGATGATATCAAAAAAGCATTTGAGAAAGAAAAGGAGAACGTCAGTCTCTCAGAGCGTCTTAAAAGCCCGTATTATCTTGATCCGGCTTCCATCATTGTCTCATCAATGCTTCCTCTTTGCAAAAAAGATAAGATCCTAGATATGTGTGCAGCACCCGGAGGAAAGACACTCTCTATTGCTCTCAGAATGTCTGAGGATTCGACTCTTGTAGCTAATGACAGATCTGCAGAAAGGAGAAGAAGGCTTAGGGAAAGTATTGAAAAGCTTCCTGATGAAATTTTAGGAAGAGTAAGGGTTACAGGCTTTGATGCATCCTCCTGGTGCCTTCATGAGAAAGAAGAGTATGACAAGATACTTTTAGATGCACCATGCTCTTCAGAGCGTCATACATACTGCGATGAGAAATATCTTTCAATATGGTCGCCAAATCGTCCTAAAAGACTTAAAAAAGAACAGTATGCCCTTTTATCTTCTGCATTCATAACTCTGAAGACCGGTGGCATGATACTATACTCCACATGCTCGATAAACAAAGAGGAGAACGAGGATGTCATTTCCCGTCTCTTTGAAAAAAAAGATGGTCTTGTTGAGGAAATAGAGCTTGAGAATGAATATTTTGAGAAAAGAGATCATGGCTATATAATCCTGCCGGACAAAGCTGATGGAATGGGTCCTCTTTACTGCTGTCTAATCAGGAAGAAGAAAAACGCTGCCATTGACGAGTGAGAGCAATTCTGCTACTTTTTTTCCTCGTGAAAGTAGATTTAAACACACTTTTGAATAAAGAACAGGCAAGAGCTGCAAGCCAGATTGATGGCCCATCGCTCATAATAGCAGGGGCAGGAAGCGGCAAGACAAGAATGCTTACGTATAAGATTGCCTATATGCTCAGTTCTGGAATAGATGAGAAAAACATTCTTGCTCTCACATTCACAAATAAGGCTGCCAAGGAAATGAGCGAAAGAATAAAAAGTGTGACTAAGAGAAAGCTGAGTGATCTTACTGCTACAACTTTCCATTCATTCGGACTTTCACTTTTGAAAAGATATATCCATCACCTCGGGTATCATAATGATTTTTCCCTATATGACTCAAATGACAATCAGGCGCTTTTGAAGAATGCCATCATAAGTCTTGGTTATCAGATTGCAGACTACAACATATATACACTTCTTGCCTATTTCTCAGACTTTAAGACAGGCAGGAAAAAAGAACCGGAAAAAGATACTGCAATTTATCAGATATACAATGAATTCCTCATGCTTCAAAAAGCATACAATGTTGTTGATTTTGATGATCTTATCATTCTTCCAGTAAAACTTTTTGAAAAAAAGAGCTTTATTCTTGAGGAAATTCAGGAGAGATATAAATACATTCTCGTTGATGAGTTTCAGGATACGAGTCTTCTCCAGTACAAAATGATCAGCATGATTGCAAAGAAATACAGAAACATAGCTGTTGTCGGAGATGATGATCAGTCAATATATTCCTGGAGAGGCGCAAACTATGAGAACATAGTGATGTTTGAGCATGATTTTCCAGAGAGAAATGAATATTTTCTTGAACAGAACTACCGCTCATGCAAAAGCATACTTGAAGCGGCAAACAGCGTAATAAAAAACAACAAGGAAAGAAAGGATAAGGCCCTCTGGACTGAAAACAAGAATGATGCAGATATAATAATTAAAGAGCACGATGATGGATTTACAGAGGCTGAATACATAGCTCATGATATAAAATTCAGAATCAGAAACAATAAAAAATATAGTGATTTCGGAATATTAGTCAGGACAAATAGCCTTATTACGCAGATCGAAAACATCTTTCTCGAGCATGAAATTCCAGTTAAAGTCTCTGGGGGACAGTCATTTTATGACAGAAAAGAAATAAGGGATATACTCTGCTATCTCAAAGTGATTGTAAACGAAAAGGATGATGTGTCTCTTTTAAGGATAATCAACACTCCGCGCAGGGCAATAGGCAGAGTAACCGTTGAGAAAATCAGAGAATATGCTGATAAGAATTATCTTTCACTCTTTGATGCAATGAATGAACTTGTACTTACAAATGAAACAAATGATAAAACTAAAAAAAGTATTTCATCTTTTATTGAAATGATTAAGAAATGGCGAAGAAAATCTTCCTCTTCTTCAATCATTGATGATATTGTCACAGATATAAAATATAAAAACATGCTTATTGAGGAATTTCCAGATTCAGTCAAAACTGTTGAATATAAAATGAGAGGACTTGATATACTTTCTTCCTCAATAAAGAAATACCTTGAGAAAAATCCCAGTCAGAGCATTAGGGATTATGTAAATCTTACTGCTCTACTATCTGATGAAGATGAGGAGAATACAGAGAAGGTCAATTTGATGACAATGCATGCATCAAAAGGACTGGAATTTGACATAGTATATCTTGCAGGAATTGAAGATAATATAATTCCATCAAGCAGAGCGCTTGAGGAAAATCCACTTAACATAGATGAAGAAAGAAGACTCTTTTATGTTGCAATAACAAGGGCAAAGCAGCTTTTGATAATCAATTATGCAAAAATAAGACAAACAAGAGATGGGGAGATAAAAGCAGCCCTTCCATCGCGCTTTATAAAGGAAATTCCTTCCGAGCTTTTCAAAAAAGCTGAGGATCTTAAGGCGGACGAGAAAAACAGAAGCAAAGCAAGACTCATTGAACTTTTGAATAAGAATAAATAAAAATAATTGTAATAAGTGAAATAATTATTGTAATTTTATATAATCCTATTTAATTATTATATAG
>DXHU01000008.1 GCA_019113245.1 Candidatus Ornithospirochaeta avicola | reverse complement strand
GGCAAGAAGGGTCTGCTTTTCTAGAAAATCGAGAATAAGGCAAAGATTGAGGATGTGAGGCTTGCAACAAGGGATACGACCGTAATCTGTGTATTTATTGAAGGTCCGGCAGTATCCTTAAACGGATCACCGACTGTATCTCCGATTACTGCTGCCTGATGGGCATGGCTTCCTTTTCCGCCTTCAGCACCAGCTTCTACATATTTCTTCGCGTTATCCCACAGCCCTCCGGAGTTTGAGAGCATGAGGGCAAGAAGAAGTCCGACTGTGATGTTTCCAAGAAGGAATCCTCCGATTGCCTCGCTTCCTCCAATCAGGCCCACGACAAGGGTTGTGACAATGCACATTACACCTGCAGGAATGAGCTCCTTGAGAGCTCCTATTGTTGCAATGTCTATGCATCTGTTGTAATCGGCATTCGCTTTACCTTCTCTCAGGCCTTCTATCTCATCAAACTGCCTGTGGATTTCCTTGACCATCTTCTGGGCATTCCTGTCAACACCAAGGATGAGCATGGCAGAAAAGAGGGCAGGAACTGCAGAGCCGGCAAGGATACCGAAGAACACTTCGGGGGCCATCAGATCAAAACCTGTTAGAACGGGCAGCCCTCTTGATAAAAGGGCCTCGTTTGTCTCTGTCAGGAATGCTCCCAGCAACGATATGACAGTAAGACCTGCAGCCGCTATGGAAAAACCTTTAGTCACTGCCTTCACTGTGTTTCCAGCGCTGTCAAGCTCGTCAGCTGTCTTTATTGCATTCTCAGAAAGTCCTCCCATCTCCGCAAGTCCTCTTGCATTATCTACAATAGGCCCGTATGCATCGTTTGAGATTATCATGCCGACAATTGAGAGCATTCCGATGGCTGACATGGATATTCCGAAAAGCGCATAGCCTTCTCCCATTCCCTGGCAGAGCTTATATGAAATGAGCGCGGAAAACGCAATCCCGATTATCGCAGGGAATGCGGAGATAAAGCCATATGAGATACCAGAGAGGATTGTGAAGGCGCTTCCGCTTGCACTTGCCTTTGCAACTTTTTTCACAACAGGGCACCTGTCGTCCGTAAAATAGTTTGTTGTCAGTCCTATTATCACACCGACAATGAGGCCTGTGGTGCTTGAAAGCCATATCCTGATTGAAAATCCATCAACAAGAAGAGTGATTATAAGAGTAAGGATAATGAATATTGCCGTTGTGGTGTATGTTGATGCATTGAGCGCTCTTGTCGGCTCTCCTTCCTTTTTCATCCTTGCACATGCAATTCCAAGGCAGGATGCGATTATACCGACAAAGGAGTAGGTGAGTATCATGCCTATGTTGTTGTAGCTTCCGCTCAGGGATGAGGCAATGACGACAGATGATGCGAGGGCCGCAACATTCGAGTCAAAGAGGTCTGCACCCATTCCTGCAACATCTCCCACATTGTCTCCTACATTGTCAGCTATCACAGCAGGATTTCTCGGATCATCTTCTGCTATGTTGAGTTCCACCTTTCCTGTAAGGTCAGCAGCAACATCTGCAGTCTTTGTAAATATTCCGCCTCCAGCTTTTGCAAAGAGGGCAAGAGAGGATGCTCCAAACGAGAAGCCGAGAACTACTGACGCATCTGATGTAATCATTAGCACAAGTGCAACACCCAGCAGTGAGCATCCTACAACAAGGATTCCCATCACTGATCCGCCTCGGAATGCAATTAAAAAAGCATCCTTCATGCTCTTCTCGCTTGCCTCTGCACAGCGTGCGTTCGAAAGGGTCGCAACAAGCACTCCAATTCGTCCTGCAAGGGCAGATATTGCAGTTCCGAGTATGTAGCTTATACCCATCATCAGGTTATTCATCACATTTCCATTCCAGATTGGCGCAGGGAGAAGAAGGGTGATGAGTAGGAAGAAGATGAAAGCAAAGCGGAAGAGTATCCTGTATTCCCTCCTCATGAAGGTGACAGCACCTTCTTTAATCAAGAGCGAGATTCTTTCAATTTCCTTGTTCTCAGTCTTCTTTTTCTTTACCCAGAAATAGAGATAGAATGCAAAGAGGAATGAAAGAGCAACGACAAGAATGGATAATCCATAGAAAATTCCTGTATTCTCATCCATAAATGCACTCCTTGAAATAATTATATATCGCTTTTTGCTGTTTGTCGAAAAAACAGAAATGTTGTAATTGCAACAGAATACTTTACACTTCTGTGATAAAGTCTTCCTGGGAGGATATAATGAAAAAGACAATACTTGTTTTATTATGCATGTTTTTATCCCTTTCTATTTTTGCCCAGGGGCCGAAGGAGAGTGAGGATTTTAAAGAGACTGTCACGATGAATGTAGCAGCTCTCAAGGGGCCCACAAGCATGGGGCTTGTTGAGCTGATGAAAGAAAGCGAGGATGGCCTGAATTCTGACAGCATAGACTATACATTCACCTTAGAGGGTGCTCCGGATGCAATCACCCCGTCTCTTGTAAACGGGAAGCTTGATGTTGCGGCAATTCCTGCAAACCTTGCATCCGTTATTTACAACAATACAAAAGGGGGCATAAAGGTCCTTGGAATAAATACTCTTGGTGTGCTCTACATTGCTGAAAACGGAGAGAGTGTTTCTTTTGTCGAGGACTTGAGGGGGAAGACAATCTATTCAGCGGGTAAGGGCTCGACTCCAGAATATGCCCTGACTCACATCCTCACATCTGCCGGGCTGGAAATCGGCAAGGACGTGTTCATCGAATGGAGAAGCGAGCACGCAGAGTGCCTATCTCTGATGCTTGCAAACGAAGGAAGTGTTGCAATGCTTCCCCAGCCGTTTTTGACAAGCGCTTTAAAGAGCAATCCCTCAGTGCGTGTTGCACTTGATTTAAACGATTTATGGGAAGATGAAGTTGGAAGCATGCTCATTACGGGAGTAACGGTTGTGCGAAGCGCTTATGCAGAGGAAAACGGGGATGCTGTGGACAGATTCCTATCCAGCTATGCTGACTCAGTTGAATTTGTGAACAGCAATATAGAGGATGCTGCAAAGCTTATCGGAGAGTATGGAATAATTGCAGAATCTGTTGCCCTTGATGCAATTGAAGGATGCAATATAACATTAGTGACGGGAGAAGAGATGAAGAGTGCTCTCTCTGCATACCTTGAGATTCTCTATAGCCAGAATCCAAAGAGCGTCGGAGGCGCCCTTCCTTCTGAAGACTTCTACTACTGACAGACTTCATACTTTATCTGCAATAATCTTCTGGCTTGCAATCTGGCAGATCATAGCGCTTTTAGTCGGCCAGAAGATTCTTCTTGTAGGACCAGTTGAGACTCTGGAAAGGCTATTTGAGATGCTGGGTGAGAAGTCATTCTACCTTGCACTCCTGTTTTCTCTTTCCAGAATCCTTCTCGGTCTTGTTTCATCATTTCTTCTTGCAGCTGTTTTTGCATTCTTATCCTACAGAGCAAGCATTGTCAGAACCGCTCTTTCTCCTCTTGTCTCAGCGCTTAAGGCAACACCTGTTGCAAGCATCACGATATTGATTCTCATCTGGATATCGAGCAGAAATCTCTCTCTTGTTATTTCCTTTCTCATGGTATTCCCCATTGTGTATTCGATTCTTCTTGAAGGACTGATGAGCGTTGACGGGAAAATACTTGAAATGGCAGATGTGTTCCGCATCAGAAGAGCAAAGAGGATAAAGTACATATTCCTTGTCCATCTTGTTCCGTTTATAAGAAGTGCAATCTCATCATCCCTTCCGCTCTGCTTCAAAAGTGCTGTGGCAGCAGAAGTGATAGCAATCCCTTCATCCAGTATTGGAAGCATGCTGTATGATGCAAAGCTCTATCTGGATACTGCAAGCCTCTTTGCGCTCACCGTTGCGATAATCATACTCTCATTTGCATTTGAGAAAGGCCTTATATGGGGCTCGGAGAAAATACTTTCAAGGATTGAGGGGAGCCTATGATTTTAAGAAACATAAAAAAGAGCTTTGGAAAAAAGTCTGTCCTTTCTTCTTTTTCCCTCTCAGTCAGAAAAGGGGAAAGAATTTCTCTGTATGGCGAAAGCGGGGAAGGAAAGACAACTGTGCTTGATATAATGCTCGGGCTAATAAAACCGGATGAGGGTGAAATTGATCTGGAGGGCGATACTCTTTCAGCCGTGTTTCAGGAAGACCGTCTTATAGAGAACATCAGTGTGATCAACAACCTTATACTCGTGACTGAAGACAGAAATAAAGCCCTGATTATGCTTTCTTCACTTGGCCTTGAAGGCGAGGAGAACAGCAGGACAGAAAGTCTTTCAGGCGGAATGAAAAGGAGGCTTTCAATTGCCAGAGCGCTTTTATACCCGTCAAGCATCCTGCTTCTTGATGAGCCGTTTACAGGCCTTGATGAGGAGAACAAGAAAAAATGCGCTTCTCTGATTTTAAATAGTTCTTCAGACCGTGCAATAGTGCTCGTGACTCACAGCAAAGAGGATGAAGTACTTTTAAAAATAGAAAGAAGGGTCAGCATCTCGAATTGCTGATGGAAAGAGTAGTTTCTTTGCGCTATAATCACAACATGCTTGATAACACACAGATAAGTCAGATAAGGAATCTGGCTGAAAATACAGACCGGCTTGTTATATCAGATGATATTTACAAGAGCGATGAGTTTAAGTCCTACAGTCTCAGAATCTCTGATACAAGAGAAAACAGCTTTTCTCTTTTCTACTCTGATGCTGATATAAAGGAGAAAGACCTCATTGATATTTTGAGTGAGCGAAGAAGCCCCTATATGCTCTCCCTTGTTGAAATCCTGGTCAGGGATATAAATGAGGTTCTCGCATTGGAGAACATTGCGCTTACTGAAGAGGAAGAAAAGGAGCTTGTGAGCCTGAACAAGCCGGTTATAATGGTGACAAAGAAAAAGGAGGATACAAATGAGTGAGAAACTTCCACACTGGAACATGAGCGTGATTTATCCGTCAGTGGAGTCTGATGAGTACCAGAATGACATGAAAGCCTGCTATGCGCTTCTTGATAAGACAGATGAGATGATGAAGAGCGGGGAAAGATTGAAAAGCGTCATCTTATGCCTCAATGACGCGCTTGAGATTCTTTCAAACGTCGCACCGTATGCGCATGCACTTCTTTCAACTGACACTTCAAACGCTCTCTATACTGCAGCAGTGAATAAAATTGATGATCTTTATGTCAGATATGATGCCACAAACAAAGCATTCATACGCTATGCACATGAGCATAAGGATGAATATAAGGAGAATGAGGAATACTCTCTTCTCTTTTCTGAAATCGAGAGTCTTGTAAGCCATCAGATGAGCCCAGAGCTTGAAGCTCTTGCTTCCGAGTTCCTTTCTGTCTCCTCTTCTGCATGGGACCGCCTTCAGGCAAGCGTTACAAGCTCAATTGAGAAGGGTGGAAACACTCTGATTGAGCTCCGCGGCATGGCAACTGACCCTGACAGGGCAAAGAGAAAAGATGCGTTTGAAAGAGAAATTGCTGTTCTCAAAGAGCATGAGACAGCACTTTGTGCGGCACTCAACGGGGTTAAGGGAACAGTTCTGCTTCTTGAAAAGAGAAGGGGATGGGAAGATCCTGTTGATCGTTCTGCATTCACTTCCAGGATTTCAAAGAAAGCTCTTGATGCACTTATCGGAGCACTTGAGAAATCCCTTCCTCTTTTTAAAAGGTACTTTGCCATCAAGGCAAAGCTCATGGGCCTGGACAAGCTTTCGTGGTTTGACATAGTTGCTCCGGTCGGAGAGAGCGGAAAGAAATACAGCTTTGATGATGCTAAGGAGATAATTGTCTCCTCTTATTCAAAGTTCTCTCCTGAGATGGGAGCTTTTGTGAAGAATGCATTTGAGAACAACTGGATTGATGCAGAGCCGAGAAGAGGAAAGGTCGGCGGAGCTTATGACACATCCTTTAAAAAGGCAAGAGTTTCCAGAGTGCTCTGCAATTTTGACGGTTCCTATGACAGCGTGACAACGGTTGCTCACGAGCTTGGGCATGCATATCATGACTATGTTGTAAAGGACATTCCTTGTCTTCTTTCAGATTACCCGATGACACTTGCAGAAACAGCAAGCATATTCGGAGAGACAGTTGTCTTTACACAGATGCTCAACAAGCTCAGCCGCGAGGAAAAGCTTCCTGTAATCGAGCAGTTCGTGCAATCGGCGGCGCAGGTATGTGTTGACATCCTTTCACGCTTCTATTTTGAAAGGAGCATGTTCAGCGAGAGAAGGAAAGGGGAAGTGACTGCAGAAAAGATGTGCTCTCTGATGCTTGATGCACAAAAGGCCACATATGGTGATTCCATTGATGTCTATCATCCATACATGTGGGCAGTAAAGAGCCACTATTATGGTGAGGAGTTCAGTTATTACAACTACCCGTATGCGTTCGGACAGCTCTTTGCACTTGGCCTTTTCAAGAGAAGCGAAGGCAAGAGCGATTTTGCATCCGAGTATAAGAATCTTCTTTCAAAGACAGGCATGATGAGTGCAAACGAGGTTGCACGTCTGGCTGGCATTGATATCGAGGATGAGGGATTCTGGCTTGAGTCAATTGAGATAATCTCATCTTATATTGATGATCTGGAGTCCTATCTTTGATAGCAGGACGCCTTGTAGAAAATGCTCTTTCTCTGACTCATGAGAAAGAGCTTACTTATCTTATATCAGGAGCTCTTCCAGGAGAAGATGTAGAGATAGAAGAAAGAGCAAGAAAAGGCAGCACTGTCTTTGCATCTGTTGTCTCGATAAAAAAGAAAAGCGCGGACAGGATAGATCCCGTCTGTCCCTATTATGATATATGCGGAGGATGCGATTTTCTCATTGTAAATGAAGAGAGAAGCGCATTTTATAAGGCTGAGATTGTAAAGGACAACCTCAGACATATAGCAGATGTAGAAAAGTTCAATATTCTTTCTCCCTTCTATGGCTCCTTTAACGGCTACCGGCATCGTTGCCGCTTTCATGTTGATGTGAAGAAAAAGGAAATAGGTTTTTTGAGGAAGAACTCATCTTCACTTGTTCCTCTTTCCTCCTGCATGGCACTTTCTCAAAAGCTCAATGAGGAGCTTGAGAAGAAAGACAGCATTTTAAAGGCAGCTCATCAGATCATGCTCGAAAAAGGTGTAAATCCAAAGACACATCTGGTGGAGGTCCCTGCAGTCTCATATTCAGATCAGGTGAGCTTTTCCGACAGCGAGATAGATGTTCTTGGCTACAAAGTGAGCGCAAATGTCTTCTTCCAGTCTAATCCTTCTCTGCTTCCTTCAATGCTGTCCTTTGTAAAGGAAAACACAGCAGGCAGTTCTGTTATGGATCTCTACAGCGGGGTAGGAACTTTTTCCCGTCTCTTTGAAGGAGAAGATAAAAAAGTCTTTGCTGTTGAGAGAGAAAAGCGGTGTCTTGCACTTTCAAAAAAGAATGCCCCATCTGCAATGAGCATCACAAGCGATGCCTCACTTTATTTAAAGAAAAACCGGGGACATTTTGATACTGTGATAGTGGACCCGCCGAGAACAGGACTGGACAGGGCAGTCGTTGATGCATTGAAGGCCATGAGAAGCAGCAGAATCATATATGTGTCATGCTCATCTGTCACTGCTTCGCGGGATTTGAAGATTCTTCTTGAAGCATATACTCTTTCTTCCTGCCGTCTCTTTGATTTCTATCCCGGAACAAGCCATACTGAAACAGTGTATGTCCTTGATCTCAAATAATGCAGATAAATCCTTCGCTTCTTGAATTGTCATCTGTCTCTTCATTTCTCTCCAAATCATTTTTGTGTGAGTTGATTAGCTTTATTTCCGTAAATCATATGGCAGGGTTGTAGGGTAGTTTATGAATCTCGTCCTCGAGATGCTCTATGTTTTCTATGATTTTGTCAAAAGCCGGTATCTTCCCATACAGCATCTCTTTCATGTTCTCATAATCATGCCTCAGAGACGGTATCCGGAATCCTGGAGGAACCAGCTTGATTGTCGGAGGAACGGCATTTCCATATTCTGCCCAATTCCTGGGATAGAATTTCTCCTTGAACGCTATAACATCTTCCAGCAGTCTGATATTTTCGAATGCCTTTTTCTTCACGAAGGTCCTTGTCATCATGAATATGTCGTAGTAATGTCGTGCGTACCTGGCAGGCATGCTGCTTTTCAAAGGACGATTTGCCTCATGATGCAGTATTGTGGCCTTTTCCCAGAAAGTCCTTTCTGGAACCACTGTATCCACGCTGATTGATAAGTCCAAGAAGGCATTTGGAAAAACATCGAGAATATATGGTTTTATCTCTCGTTTTTCTGTTGGTGTCCATGCAGCCAACGGTCCGATTTCCAGCCTTATTGAGGGAGAGAGATATGTGCTTTCATAAATGTGAGGATACCTGAATACTATTGTCTGCGGATCTAAATCATCAATTGAGATGTCTACATCATTGCCGAGTTTCTCTTTGATGGATCTTTTCAGAGCTGGCAGAATTTCAGAACATATGTACACTGCGGCTTTATCATTTGCATTAATGTTGAATTTTCCCTGCGCTGTAGATGAACGGGTTTGCCATGGTTCATCCTCAGAAAAACCCAACATCCTCCAGTCAAGAATAAGGTCTATGTCCTCGGAAAAACGCTGTATAAGCGCATAGGCCTTTGAAAGGCTGGTGCCTCCCTTAAAACGGAAAATGCCTTTCAAAAAAGGGTCTGAGAATATCGTATGCAGCATGAAACAGACCCATAGATCCTTTTCTATCGCGATAGCGGACATTCCGAGTCTGTTTGCCGTTTCCGTACAGATGTCTTTGAGGTCGTTTTTACCAATTGTCAACAGATTGTCCATCATTCAGGCTCCTTCCTTACTATCCTTTCCAGATAAAGCTGCATCCATGTGAATGCGAACCGAGACTCCTTCCTTACCGCCTCCCTGTCTTTTTCTGTAAGCAGGCTTTGCAGTCTGCGTATATGCCAGTCTCCTATGTTTTCAGGACCGATGGTTTTCAAGGCTTGAATAATTAATGCTGTGATTGCAGAGAAAGGTCCTATCTCTTTGGAGGAGCGGTGCTGGAATTCTATTGATGTCTTTCCCCATTCATATTTGCGGTTTGGTCCAGATGAAACGTAAACCGTCCGCATCGGAACCTGAGTATCTAAACCAAGGATGTTCAGGGCTGCATTTCCAGCGGGGCTGATGCTCCAGCCGTTTTCCCTTACAAGGGCTTCTGCGACGAGATAGGGATCTGCAGAAGCGTATGAATTCAAGATTTTGATGTATTTGGGCTTCTGATAAATACCTTTGCATACACGCTTGAGCACGCCTTCTTTGACAAGCCGGCTAATGCATTGCTTCGTATTATTCTGATCTGTTATCCCATAAAAATCTCGTATGGTGAAGATGCTACCGTCAGGCACGGCCATAATCTGCTTCCTAATCGTCTGCATCGCATTCATATAATTCCTCCGCTTATAACTATAAAATATTATTTTAGTTACATTTTGTAAATACAAATTTATCCTTCCAATGGCTGATAGAACAGAAAGTTCTTTTCTTGTTGCTGTCTAGAGTTGCTTCCTGCCGTCTCTTTGATTTTCTATCCCGGAACAAGCCATACTGAAACAGTGTATGTCCTTAATCTCAAATAATGCTGATAATGAATTGTCAGCTGTTTCTTTTATAAATGGTGCTACAGGGTTGTCCTGAAGGTCAGTGACAGATTTCTCAGCTGTTGTATTTGATGTCCTTTGCGATGCTTATGTCATAAATCTTCAGGTTATCCATCACATCTTTTTCTGTAATTCTTGAAGATGATGAGAATACCATGCTCTTTTCGCTGTCAGCAAAGAGTTCAAAGAAGTTGTCCGAGAAGCTTCCGTCAAAACCGTCAAGAAGCAGATGCACTGCAAAAGCAGGCTTATCGGTCTTAAGCCTTATTGAGACAGTATTGTCGTTTATGACTCTGATTGTATATGTGATAGCCGGTCTTATGAAAGGCAGGGTAGCAATATCATCAAGAAGCAGAGTCAGCTCTCTGTGGATCTTTGAAGACTCGACTCTCACAGTGGCAAATTCCTTCTTTGTATCCTTGTTCCTGAGATTCACATTTGCAACTTCAAGGGCTGTATGGGAAGGAGCCTTTACATTATAGAAATATTCGTTTTTCTTGACCCCCTCATATGTCATGAAGCGGAGCTTTACCTCGCACTCTTCATCCTTGTCCCCGTCATTGGAGATGAATACCCTGATTTTATCCCCATCCTTATACATTATCGGAACAAGGTCAGCAAAGAAGCGGCGTGCGGCATAGTGGCTAGGCCTTAATTCCCCGTCAATTGTCATTGTCGAGAGGATGTTGTCATAAAGCACTCCGTGCTTCATGTTGTCAGACCTGGATTTCAGCACCCAGCGTTCAAGGGAGATTGCATCAAGACATTTATCAAGACCTGTCTCGGAGTGGACTCTTGCTTCATATATGTCGATGTTGCTTTCTCCCGTCATGAATGAGGGATGGAAGAGGAATGATGGGTTTTCCTCATTATGGAGCACTATTATTCCCATCACGTCAGTCATGAAATAGAATTCATGGTTCTCGTGCCCTGACGGGATATATAGTGCATTTATGTTCTGGCTCTTTGCGTTCTGCAGGAGTTTTTCATATCTTCTCTTGTCAGGATATATCGTGATGGGCCATATTGCGCCCATTATGAATATCTCCTTGCCGTTGACATAAAGGGAGCCGTTCCTGATTTCTGTTGTCCTGAAGGCAGTGCGTCTTGTGAACTCTATTTCACCTACCTTTATCGAGGCAGTGTATATCTTCTGCTTGCCGTCTCCTGAGATGTTCCAGAGCTCAATCTTCTCCTTCGGTATTGTAAGAGGTATGGTAAGACTCACTTCGCCTTCTTTTATGGGGTAGACTTTATCACTGGTCTCACCAAGAAGAGAGTAGACAATCCTTATGTTCTGGCTCTTGAAGCTTGAGAGCGTGAGATGGAAGTTCACGCACCATGTGTGCTCATCAAGCTTAACAGGGCGTAGTGTTGCGTTCTCAATTGCGCACTCTGTTGAGAAAAGAAGTTCAACAGGCCCGGAAAAGGAAGATGATGTGATTATCTTTATGTGGTTCTTTCCTTCCTTTATATATTCCGTTATTTCCTTTGAAGGGACATTCTTTCCATTTATCTCTAAAGACAGGCATGAGTCCATCTTGATTACAGAGCGCATTTTTAAAAGGGATGAATCAAGGATGAAATCCTTCTCAAGAACCCATTTTGTATCGCTGATGTATCTTACCTTGTCAGAAAGAGCCTCATGCTTTATTAGCTCAGTGTATACAGAGTTGAGGCTGTCAATTTCAAGGCTGTCGTTTTTGTCAAAATAAGATGTATATTTTCTGAGGCTCTCCCTGTCAGCAGGATAGAGCTTCCATTCCTTTGTAAGTACTGCACTCTGGTTCATAGCTATATGATAGCAGAAAGAAGACAATAAAGACAGAAGAAAATGCTCAGCCGACACCCAGGTCTGTGTTGTTTATAAGGAGCTCTGCCTTACTGCTGTCTTTGATCAGATTGGGAACCTCATTTATGACAAAACGCCTCAGATCTTCATCAATTTCAACACGGCGGCTGTTTTTGCAGAACAGGTTTACAGAGTAGTACTCAAAATACTTTTCAGCTGTCTCTATGTCGCTTATGATATCTCTCTTGCTCTGTCCTTTTATTCCGCATAATAGGCACACTCCGCTAAAATATCTTGCAATATCTTCAGCAGTCACAGATTCTGCTATCCCTTTGTTCCACAAAGAGCGCAAAGCTGGATTGAAAGTCTCTACACCGCAGCGGAACTTCACTGAGCATGGAAAGAATGAAGCCATCTCATTCAGACGGTCCTTGTACATATAGTGGCATTCAAGCCAGAGCACATTTATGTTCTTTTTCTCTACTACAGAGCGTATATAATTTAATGTCTCGTCATCATATTCAAAGCATGATCCGCTGTTTATGATATCAAGCACGCCATGAACGCCGCTTACTTTGTCAAGTATTTCCTTGTTGAAGAGAAAAGGGGAGCTGTCATAATCAAGATAGTAGTCGCAGAATGTGCACTTCCTCCAGCGGCATCCTGTGCCCTTTAAAAGGAGCATTTCCCTTTTCATGCCTTTTTCTATGACGCTGTATCTATTTAAATCCATAATTTCTCCTTAGATATCCTATGATCAGATATGCACACGGTGTTCCGATTAATGCCTCAATAAGGGTTTTTGCTATATATTGCAGCACAATCATTGAAAGGAGGTCTTCCCGGCTTACTGTGCCGTAAAAGGCGATTACAGTGAAAATAAGAGTGTCAAAGACATAGCCGCATATTGAAGAGAATATGGTCCTTAGAAAGAGAAGTCTTCCATCCTTCTGCCTCTCCTTCATCTTCACAAGCACTTTCGCATTAACAAGCTGACCTGAAAGGAATGCAATCAGGGATGCAACTGTAATTCTGGGAACATAGGAAAAGACTTCTGTATATGATCTTTGCATGCTTTCCATGTATTCAGGATAGGGAAGGATGATTCCTATTGATGTGAAGATTATCAGGGCGACATTGCAAAAAAATGTTGTGATGATGACCTTTCTTGCAGTCTTATAGCCCCACACCTCTGCAAGCACGTCAGAAAGCATGTATGCAAACGGGAATGTGATTGTTCCTGCATCGAATACAGATAGTCCGCATACTGTGATGACTTTCACTGCCATCAAATTTGCAGTAAGGTAGAGCATCACTAGAAGAGATGAAATGACAGTAAGAGGAGAGAAACTGCCAAGACGGTTTTTTGAAGGGTTTTCCGTTACCTTGTTCATATTAATTTTCCTTATAAAACTCAGCTATTATCCAAAAAAGAGAAAAGAAATTCAAGCATAAAAAAAGGGAAGCCTGTTAAAGCTTCCCAAAAGGCAAGTATGAAAAAACATCAATAAAGATAAGATACTCCAACAAAGCCTGAGATTCCAAAGCCTATAGCCTTCAGGTTCATAAGCTCACTCTTTTCGCTAACGCTTCCTTCCTGGCTCGATGTTTGCATGAAAGCTGCAAACGGCATTGAGACATTAAGACCACCTCTTACTGCAAAGCTTTCTGCAAATGCATAGTTTACAGCAACCTGTGTATCTACTGAGATTGTATGAATATTTATAGATTCCTTAAATTTTTCTCCGCCAGCTGAAGCTTTATATCCTACAGTTGTCCAGTCATATCCAAGTCCTGCGGCAAAGTCCATTGAAAGCTCTTCTGTGATGTCCAGGTTGTAGTCAAACATTACAGAAAGACCAAGGTCAAAATTTATGAGATTAGCCTTTATCCCTTCAAGTTTTGCTGCATCAACAGCTAGCTTATATGCATCGATATAATTTGTGTTATCGTTTCCAATCGTCAAAACTGTCGGCATTGCAAGATCTACTGCATATGCAATACCCATATCTCCATCAGCAAGGAAGTAGTTAGCACCGCTAAATGTGAAATCAAGCTTCTGGATTTCTGTCGGGTCAGACTTTACTTCTGTACTGTAGAGAAAAGTTCCACCATATCCCATTGAGAAGTCGACTCTGTTGTCTGCTGCGAAAACAGGGAAGACAAGAACGAGTGCCAATAAAAGCAAAGCAATTTTCTTCATTTCAAATCTCCTTATAAGAAAATTTTCTGCTTTTATCGTAGCTTACTTGCCCCCCCCGTCAAGTTTTTTGTACTTAGAGTATAGATTTTTTAAAATCTCTGTTTTGGAAACACAAGTTTTAAGGGTATCATTATCTTAGGAGAAAAGAATGCGAAGAATCTGAATTTGCTGCCAGAATCACTTTGAATTGTAATTATCTATTATCTGGCTGTAGAGATCTCTTACTTCTTTAATTGCCTCTTCTTTTTCTCTTGCAATCTCCATTGATGCAGTTTTGCCGACTTTTCTTCTCAGTTCATCATCAGAAAGTATTCTCTTTATGCTCTCGCTGTATGATTTGACATCATCTTCTGATAAAAATGCATTATGATTATCTATGCATCCCTCAGTGCATACTGCCCCCTTTGGAAGAAGGGAAGGAAGATTAAGACAGGAAGCTTCCTGTACGACAATGCCAGCCGTATCATAGCGCGAAGGGAAGCAGAAGAGATCTGCTGATGCATATATCTTCTCCATTAAGTTACGGTCTGTTATTGTACCAGTAAAGATTACACAGTCTTCAAGTCCATTTTTTTTCACATATTCCTTATATTTGCCACTGTCAGGGCCATCGCCGACAGATATGAACTTGACAGAAAAATTCTCATCTCTCAGTTTCTTCACGCATTCGAGGACAAGGTCAGGATTCTTTTCCTTTCTCTGCTGTCCGACAAATAAAAGCACTTTCTCATCATCATTTATTGCAAAGTGCTTTCTGCCTTCTTTTCTGAGACTTTCAATCTCTTCATCGCTTTTACGCCTGAACTCTGTGAAGTTCCTTACAACCCTTATTTCTCCTTTAAAGCCATAGCTTCTCAGCACATCTGCTGTGTTGCTGTTCACAGCCCATACCTCATCTGCAAGCGAGAATGAATGGATTATGTATTTGAGTACGAGATTCGTGATGAAAGTGCTTTTTACGACTCTCTTTATGTCTTTCTTGAACTGGGAGTGGAATGTCATGACAAGAGGAATGTCTTTTTTCCTTGCAATCTTTGCCGCCAGACGCCCTGTGTAGAAAGGTGAGTGGGCATGGATTATGTCAAAGTCAATAGAGTAAAGCTGATGCTTTGTTTTCCTGGAGACAAATCCCGCTCCATATGGGGAGATGACAGGAAGAGGATGCATTACAAAACGCAGGATTCTGTCTTCTCCAGTTTTCCTGTCATACTCAAATCCTTCTTTAGGGCCGCTGACAAGTGCCCAGCATTCATCTGAAGGATTGAGAGCGCTGAATGTGTGCTTGTAGTCATATACAATACGGCTTACACCGTCCATTACAGGCGGATATGATTCATTGAATAATCCTATTACCATGTATTCCTCCCCTCATGGATAGGATTATGATAGCAGAAAGATCTGTTTTATACAAAAACAGTTTGTTCGATATCATCAAATTGCAAAGCAGAGATTTTGGCAGCAGCTGATATATCCCCAAAAAGAAGGTGTCAGGATGTACAGGGCTAAAGTTGTGACCTACTCTCCATCCTGTCTCACATTGTAGCGAGCCTGAGGATGGAGCTTCTTCTCACTCAAGACACCTGATGGTGCCAGTATCAGTGAGCTATCCCCGCTAGCCCAGCGGTTCAGGATGTCTTT
>DXHU01000007.1 GCA_019113245.1 Candidatus Ornithospirochaeta avicola | reverse complement strand
CACGTTTAAAGAAAGCTTTGCTGTAATCACTGTTTTCATACTTAAGATTATATTACAAAACGATTTATTTAACAATATAGTACATAGGAAAACTTAAGATTTCTGCTGGTTTTAGCTCTTTTCTTTCCTTTGCAGAGATTGCTAAAACGCAATTTCTCTGCCGCCTTGAAAGACAGCAGCTTCCTTGCTTGTTAAATTGTGAAGAATGTGAGGTTGAAGGCAGATAATATGTCTGTCAAACCCATTTTTATTTCCTTTGCAATCTTGTTTATTCTTCTCACATGGTACAGAATGCTGTAAGGAGGAAAATGATGGGCGCAGTAGAAAGATATATTAAATCAACCGATACGATAAATGCAGAGATGATAAACTATGTTTCATCTCTTGAACTGGTCAAAAGAGTAAGTCCTTTTGTTGCATCAAAGATTGTGAAGGAACTTGTGGACCAGAGAAGCAATTTGAAACTGATTGCAAGTGAGAACTATTCTTCTGTTTCAGTTCAGAGCGCAATGGGTAATCTTCTTACAGATAAATATGCAGAGGGTTTTCCTTATCACCGCTTTTATGCAGGGTGTGACAACGTTGACGATATAGAGGATTTGGCAAGAAGAAAGGCCATGGAGCTTTTTGATGCAGAGTATGCGTATGTTCAGCCGCACTCGGGTGCTGATGCGAATTTATGTGCATACTGGGCAGTTCTGAACTGGAAAGTCGAAGTGCCGCTTCTTGAGCAGATGGGCATTACAAACCCCTCAAATCTCTCAAGAGAGGACTGGGATAAGATCAGGAAAGCATGCGGGAACCAGAGAATCCTCGGCCTTGATTATTATTCAGGAGGACACCTAACTCATGGTTATCGCCAGAATGTGTCTGCACAGATGTTCGATGCATACTCTTATTCAGTTAACAAGGAGACAAAGCTGCTTGATTACGATGAGATTGAGCGTCTTGCTCTTGAGATAAAGCCTCTGATACTTCTTGCAGGATACTCTGCATATCCAAGGAAGATAAACTTCAGGAGAATGGCTGAAATCGCGCACAAAGCTGGTGCAGTGCTCATGGTGGATATGGCTCATTTTGCAGGTCTTGTTGCTGGCAAGGTCTTTACTGGCGATTATAACCCAGTTGCCTTTGCAGATATCGTGACAAGCACAACGCATAAGACTCTGAGAGGGCCCAGAGGAGGACTTATTCTCTGCAAAGAGGAGCTGAGAGAGTCTGTGGATAAGGGTTGTCCTCTTGTAATCGGAGGCCCTCTTCCTCATGTCATGGCTGCCAAAGCACTCTGCTTTGAAGAGGCTCTGAGGGATGAGTATAAGGATTATGCAAGAAGAATCGTCAAGAATTCAGAAGCTCTTGCATCTGCTCTGATTGATGAAGGAGTTGAGGTCCTGACTGGTGGAACAGACAATCATCTGATGCTTCTTGATGTCTCTCCGTTTTCCCTCAATGGAAGAATGGCAGAAAGCCTTTTAAGAGAATGCGGCATCACACTCAATAGAAATGCTCTTCCTTTTGACAAGAATGGAGCATGGTATACATCTGGGCTGAGAATCGGAACACCTGCTGTCACAACTCTTGGAATGGATGAGGGCGACATGAAAGAGATTGCAGCAGTCATTGCACTTGTTCTCAAGAATGCAGAGCCTGTAATCCTTACAAAGGGGGAGAAAGCGGGGCAGGTGAGCAAGAACAGGGCAAAATGCTCTAAAGAAATAATGAGAGAGGCTCGTGAGAGAGTACAGAAGCTGCTTAAAGACAATCTCTTATATCCTTCTTTGGACCTTGATTTCCTCAAAAAGGAATTTGCGCTGGAGGAGAATTAATATTTCTTGCTCTCGTCTTCTCTTGGCTTTATCATTAGGCTATGAAGAGAATAATTATTAAAGGCGGCAAGATTGTAAGAGACGGCCGAATTCAGAAAAAGGATATTCTCATAGAAGGCGAGAAAATAAAGAGAATTGAGGATGACATAATGCTTGAGGATGCAGAGATAATTGATGCATCCTCATTTTATGTCCTTCCCGGTCTTATTGATGCGCATACGCATTATCATCTGGTGAGCAGGGGCACTGTCACCTGCGACAGTTTTGTTGAGGGAAGCTGCCTTGCAAGTGCCGGAGGAGTAACTACAGTAATCGATTTTGCAGATGACAACAAGATAAGTCTTTCCTCCTCCCTCTCCTCGCGTCTTTCAGAAATGGCTGATATGTCAATTGACTATGCTCTTCATCAGGGAATATATAGCTACAGAAGCACAATTGACGATGAAATTGAAGAGATGAAGGAAAAAGGTGTTAAAGCCATAAAGATTTTCACCACATATAAGGATGTGGGCTATCTTGTTGAAAAGAGAGATGAGCTGAAAGCAATATTCTCATCTGCTAAAAAAAGAGGATGCCTGATATGCGTGCATGCAGAGGACGATAAGACAATCTCTGATATAGCAGAGTCATGGAAGGGCACATATCTTCCAAAAGATCATCCGGACATGAGGCCATCTGTTGCAGAGGCAAGAGCAATAGAATACGTGTGTTCAATTGCAGAAGAAACAGGAACAAGTGTCTATATAGTGCATCTTTCAAGCAAGGAAGGTCTTGAGAGCGTGAGAAAAGCGAGAGAGCGCGGTGTTGACGTAATAGTAGAGACAACGCCGCATTATCTTTTCCTCAACAGAAGCCTTCTCGAGAAAGAAGACGGATCTTTATTTGTCATGACACCTCCGCTGAGAACAGAAGAGGACAACAGGGCTCTCCAGGAGGCACTTTTATCTGGAGAAATCGATGTTGTTGCAACAGATCACTGTGCATTTACCAGAGAGCAGAAACTTTCCAGCAGTGATACAAGGACAATCTATCCGGGAATTCCTGGAACAGAGGAGATGCTTGTGCTCCTGAACACATTTTTCAAGAAGAACGGCAAATCTGTTGAGGATTATATTGCTCTCATTTCATCCAATCCTGCACGTATCTTCGGCATTGACTGCCAGAAGGGCAGGATTGATGAGAACATGGATGCGGACCTTGTGCTCTTCTCTCCTGATGAACAAAGTGTCATAAGAGGGGACAGTGTTCACTCTGCAAGCGGATACAGTGCATATGAGGGTTTTGAGGTCTCTGGCAAGGTTCATCTTACGATGAGAAGATCTGATATTCTCTACAGCTCTGGCAAATCATTTGTAAAGAAAGGCAGCGGCAGATTCATAAAGGAAGTTTGATATGATAAATCTTGTTGTTTTTGACATGGACGGGGTACTCATCGACAGTGAGGACCTTTCGATTTCCATTGGTATAAAGTTTTTCCAGAAGATGGGCAGAAGTCTTGAGAAGAAGGATTTTCTCCCGCATCTTGGAACAGGTGAATACGATTTCTTCTCAGGTCCTGCAAAGGACAATGAAATCTCATTTGACATGAGAGAAGCATCTGCATTCTTCAAGAGCCAGTATAAAAAGGAAATCAGGAAGAAGAGTCTTGCTCTGGATGGAGCTTTTTCCTTTATAGAAAGAGTCAAGAGAGCAGGCTTGAAGATAGCAATAGCCAGTTCTGCAAAAAAGTGGAAGGTGGAGGAGAATCTGAGGAACATAGGGTTTGAACCGTCCTTTTTCGATGCAGTCATCACAGAAGAGGACATAAAGAGAAATAAGCCCTATTCTGATATCTATCTTCTTGCTCTCATCAAATGTGCAGAATCAAGCGAGAATGCTGTTGTATTCGAGGATGCCCGCGGAGGAATACGAGCTGCTAAGAGTGCAGGAATCAGGACAGTATCCCTTACAACCACAATAGGGAAAAAGGATGCGGAGGATGAGGGTGCTGATGCAATTATAAACAATCTTGCGGATATTCCTGATTTTTCATCATCAGAAGAGCTTGAAAGCTTCCTTTTCTCAACAGAGGCCGAAGAGGTGCTGTATGGGGTCAATTATATAAAGCCTCTGGAGCGCAACTACAGCCAGAGTGTTCTGGATAAGATGGCATTTGAGAAGGCAAAGAAGGCAAGGGAGAATGCATATGCACCTTACTCAGGCTATAAAGTCGGAGCAGCGCTGATCAGTGCCGCAAGTGGAAGGATATACTCAGGATGCAATGTCGAGAACTCCTCTTATGGGGCTGCAATATGTGCTGAGCGCAACGCAGTGACAACAGCACTTGCAGAAGAGGGAAAGCTTGGAATAGACACTCTCATCGTGGTCTCTTCAGATAATCCTCCAGCCCCTCCTTGTGCCATCTGCCTGCAGGTTCTTGCAGAGTTCTCAAAAAGCGATACACGTGTAATCCTTTCTGATACTGAGGGAAACAAAGAGGTGTATCTCTTTAAAGATCTCCTTCCAAAACCATTCATTTTCCCGACAATGAGAAAATAAACGGCACTAATATTTGAAAGGGTTTTCATTTGTGCTAAAGTAGATTTTATGAGAATGATGAAAACCCTTGCATCTCTTCTTATTTCTCTTATATTCCTCACTTCCTGTGTGGATACGTCTCTGTTTAATTCAGAATACATGAAAAGAGATGATGTTTCTCTTGCTGATAAGCTTATTTACACAGGAGCAGAGCATGTAAGGGTTGCTCTTCCTGAGTGCTATTACACCGGTTCTGAATGGAAGGACCGACTTGTTGCGCTTATAGACTCATCAGATGACTACATTTTCATGGCAACATTCCTCGGCTCTTATTCAGAGAATCTCAGGCCTGTTTATGAAGCTCTTGAAAATGCCGCATCCCGTGGTGTGAGGATATATCTTATTTATGACGGTTTTTCTCCCTTTGACATGACTGAGAGCAAGAGTGTCATGGGACCTCTTGATTATCTTTCGACCAAAGGAATCCACACATTGCAGTATTCTCCAGTTTCTGCCTTGAATCTTATAAATCCTTTCAATCTTCTTATCAGGGAACACAGGAAGATATTCGTATTTGACGGCAGAATAGCCGCAATCGGGGGAATGAATCTTAATTACATTTCTATGGGTGCTGAGGGAAAGATTCTGCAGAGAGACAGCATGTATGTTTTTTCTTCCACGGCACTTTCTTCTATATTCACTAATATTTTCCTTTCAATGTGGAACGACAGCAGCATAGAGGTTCTCTCTTCTTCAGATTTTGCAAGCTATCCGCCGCAGTTTGCCCCATATGACGCATATGTGTATAACAGCACAAGCGATAATGGAAAGGGAATGAGTGGAATATTTTCAGCTCTCATAAACAGTGCAGAGGAGGAAATCATCATCTTCCCTTATCTTCCTGCCCTGGATGATGAGATGAAAGAGGCCCTTTCTGCTGCAGTGGAAAGGGGAGTCGATGTGACATTCATCCAGAGCCTTGATACCAGAGGGTATGGAGAAAACGGACAGAAGATGGTATTCCCGGATCTTCTTGAGCTTGGAATAAATCTTGTTATTGCCAATAATGAGGATGATACTTTAGGGCTTCTGCACGAAAAGCTTATGGTCGTCGACGGCCGTTACAGCGTAATAGGTTCCTCCAATTTCAATTACCGCTCAATGGGCCTTTCCAATGAGATTGTAATGGTAATTGACAGCACAGAATTTGCCTCTCTTTCAAAGGAGCACATCAGCAATGTACTTCACATGGGTTCATTCACCCTTGAGGAGGAGATGGCTGAAAGATGGAAAGAAGAAGATGGATCTCTTGCCGCATATCTTATGATCTATTTTGGAGGCTGATGTGAAAAAGATTGTTTTTTTTCTTGTTCTATTTTTTATAGTCTCCTCAATTTATTCAGTATCATTTTATTATGGAGTATCTGGGCTGGGGGAGGCTGACTGGGCAGATGATGCAGTAAGCAGAAAATTCTCTTATGGTGCAGTGACAATCGATGCAGGAATCTCCTTTTTTGATGACAACTATCTTGCTGTGGGTGCAGAGGTGAGTCTTTCTCCATTCTTTGAGGGTGTGGGAATATATCTTTCAAGCGAACCTTTCTCAACAGCCAGTCATCCTTTTTCCTTTATTTCTGCAAACAAGCTGCTTTATACTCCGCGCCTTATGCTGGGCTTTGAATACATAGATGATGCATCATGGTATTTAAAGAGTGCAATAGCACTTCTGAATTTCCGCGACAAGCATTTTGCTTACGAGTTCTTCACTCCTGTTTTCCTCTTCAGCATTCCAAAGATGGAATTTGCTTATGGATTATATCTTATGAGAGTTACATACAAGTTCTGAGGTCTGGATGAGAAAAATACTTATAATTCTGCTTTTATCTTTAACATGTTTCAGCCTTTCTGCCTCCGATCCATATGACATCTCACTCTTCTTTTCTCCTTCAGTGAGCTGGGGGACTGGAAGAGCGGACTTTTCAAGTCTTGAAAACGGGATTTCTGCAAGAGCAGGTGCCAACTTCGGTCTCTCCAGACGCTGGGAGATGTCAGCAGGCGCAACATCATCGCTTATTCCTGTTCCATTTGAGAAGACCAATTTTTTTCTTGAGTTCTCAGTTTCTCTTCTTGGCGACAGAACTACAGAGAGCAGAGTAAGCGGAAGTCCGTTCAATATAATGATGTCATTAGGAGGACTCTGTGCCCTTGATTTCTCTTCAGGAAAGTATGTTGCCGCAGGACCTTATGTTTCAGTAACACCTTTTGTCATAGGAAATCCCCTTACTGGGCGCAGGGAGCGTCTTTTAAAGACTGATATGGGTTATGATGCTCTCAACAACCGCTTCTTCCTTGTTTTTTCTTTAATCAGTCTTGACTATTACGTAAGGGGATCATACAGGGATTATTTTTAATCAGCAGTGACGCTCGATTTCTGTTATCTCGTTTATCCTTCTCTGGTGCCTTCCGCCTTCGAATTCTGAAGAAAGATATGCATCAAGAATCTTTAAAGGATCCTCTTTGTATTCAACCCTTCCTCCGAATGCTATGAAGTTCGCGTTGTTGTGCTTCTTTGTCATCGTGGCAGTATATGTATCCTGGCAGAGTGCGCATCTTATACCATGGAACTTGTTCGCCGCAATTGATATTCCTATTCCTGTTCCGCACAGCAGAACGCCGAAATCATAGCCTCCGCGCCTGTATTCCTCAACAGCTTTTTCAGCCTGGCGCGGGTAATCAACGGAAACATCTGGATTATCTGTTCCCAAATATGTCACAGAATATCCTAAATCCTCAAGGTGCTTTCTGAGTTTTCCTGCCAGCTCCACAGCTCCATGATCATTTGCCATCACACATTTCTTTTCCATTTTCTCTCATCTCCCGATATAATATCATTGTATCATAAACAGAGGAAAATTATGGAAAAAGTATTTATCACAGGACACAGGAATCCCGACATGGACAGCGTATGCTCGGCATATGGCTACAGCGTGCTGAAGAACAGGATAGATAAAAAAAGAGAATATGTTCCCTGCCGGCTCGGACCTGTAAGCAAAGCTGTCGAGAATGTGTTTGAAAATGCAGGAGCAGTCATTCCTTCTCTTCTTTCTGATGTCTGCCTGAGGGTTTCTGACATAATGAAGAGGAATTATGTGCGTCTTGATGTGTCAAATCCTGTCTATGATGTGATAAAGCTGTACAATAAGAAGCATCCTTCTGTCATCCCTATCTTTGACGGGGATAAATTCATCTGCCTGCTGTCAAGTGATGACATAAACCGTTATTTCCTTCTTGAAAACCATGCAAAGGGAAGACCTTTTTATACTGTAAGCGAGAATAATATCCAGCGCTGCATACCGGGATATTATTTCAAAAAGGGAAAGAAAGCGGAAGTAAAAAGCCAGTTTGTTGTTGGAGCAATGGAATATGATGTCTTCAAAAGCCGTGTCGAGGAGTGTGATGTCAAGCCTGTTCTGATTGTAGGACTAAGAAAACGCCATATCCAGTATGCCATTGACAGCGAGATGCCCGGAATAGTCCTAACTGGAATAAATGACATAAAGAGTCTTTCTGATTTCGATTTCTCTTCATATAAGGGCTTCATATACATTTCTGAACTCGATACGGCAGAGACAATCAAGCTTCTGCGCCTTTCAAGTCCAGTAAAAAGAATCATCAGGCGTGATAAGGCAATAACAATAAAAGAGGATACGCTCTTTGATGAGGCCCTTGAAATACTGATTAAGAGCGAGGAAAGAGGACTTGCAGTCCTTGATGAGAATTTGAACTTCACCGGCTATGTTACACGAAGGTGCTTTCTTTCTCCAGAGAAGAAAAAGGTCATAATGGTTGACCATAATGAAGCTGAACAGTCAGTTGTGGGAATCGAGGGTGCTGATATCCTTGAGATAATAGACCATCACCGTCTTGATGCGCCCAAGATGGCAAGCCCGATATTCATCTCATCCGAGCCCCTTGGATCCACCTGCACGATTGTATATGAGATGTACAAGAAGTGGGGAGTCCGTCTTGATGAGAAGACAGCCTACATTCTGCTTGCAGGCGTAACAAGCGATACTGTGATGCTCAAGAGCCCGACAACAACTGACTATGACCGTTTTGTGGTGAAGAAGCTCTTGAAGATAGCGAAGGTTCCTTCCTATGAGGATTTCGGATACATGATATTCTCATCATCATCCAATTTGAGGGAAGAAGATCCTGAGAAGATTATATTGCAGGATTATAAGCCGTATAGCGAAAACCGTTTCCGCTTTGCAATTTCCCAGGTTGAAGTCAGTTCTCTTCTTGAAATCAGGAGCGTTGAAGATATATACATCAAGGCTCTTGAGGCAATAAGGGACAAGAACGGCTTTGATTTTGTCTGCCTGCTTGCAACGGATGTTTTTGCAGAAAAGTCAGTGCTCCTGACAACTCCTTTTGCCCGCAGTTACCGCTTAAGCTACAAAAAGGAAAGTGAAGGGGTATATTATCTTCCGGGAGTGCTTTCAAGAAAGAAGCAGCTTCTTCCTGAGATTATAAAAACTCTTTCTGATTAAACGCCGCTTACTTTCTTTATGGACGGTATTCCCCTTATGGCGCTTGTTGTTTTCTTCAGTGCATCCTCGCTCTCGCATGAGATTGTGAACACGCCCTGAAGGTCCCCGTTATCCTGAGCCTGCAGGTCTCCGCTTATAAGGTGAGCTCCGTATTTTCTCGTGGCATTGTCTATTTCACCAAAGAGCTCGCTGTTCATTTTGGCAATTACCTTGAATCTTCTTACGAGGTCCTTTCCTTCCCACTCGACAGGAACCAGACGCACTTCTTTTTCAGGCATGTTTTTCAAATTCGGACAGTCTTTTTTATGAATTACATATCCTCTTCCGCGTGTGATATATGCGACTATATCGTCCCCATGGACAGGATTGCAGCACTTTGCAAAGTCAAAGAGAATGTTGGAGTTGTTGCCGATTATAACACTTCCTTTATCATGGGATACGAATTTGATCCCGTGGCTTGGCGGGATGATCGGACGCTCTTCAGTCTTGCTCTTTTCCTCTTCCTTCTCCTTTGTCTGGCTCTGTGTGATTGGAATGTTTCCGTTCTGCGCGTATTTGTTGAGCCATGCCTTTATCTTCTTTCTTGCACTCTGTGTTTGTGCATACTCAAGCCATGCCTGGGTAGGGTGGGCATTCGGGCTTGTGAGAATCTCGACAATCTGAGTGTTCTGCAGAGGTTTGTTGAGCGGTATTATGCTGTTGTCAGCCCTTGCTCCCGAGCAGTGTGCTCCGACTTCAGAGTGAACCTTGAAAGCAAAGTCCAGAGCAGTGGATCCCACTGGAAGCTCAATGACATGGCCCTGGGGAGTGAATACTATTATAGAGTCCTTTAAGAGCTCGTTCTTTATCTCATCCATGAAATCCCCTTCACTCTGTTCGATTTCATGGCTCCATGTCTTAAGTTTTGAGATTATCTTGTTGTAATTGATTGAATCAGCCTTCTTCCATGCCCCTCCGTCGCTACCGGTGCTTGCCTTGTATGACCAGTGGGCGGCAACACCTTCTTCTGCCGTCTTATGCATCTCGAATGTCCTGATCTGGATTTCAAGATGCCTGCTTCCAGGTCCGAGGACTGTAGTGTGAAGTGACTGGTAGTTGTTCGGCTTAGGCATTGCAATGTAATCTTTGAATCTTCCTTCAATCGGGACCCATATGCTGTGAATCAGGCCAAGAATCGTGTAGCATTCGACAGCAGTGTCACAGATTACCCTTATTCCGAGGATGTCATAGATTTCATCGATTTCTTTTTTTCTTTTCTTTATCTTCTGGTAAATGGAGTAGGCGTGCTTGACTCTTCCCTGCACGAGAATATGCTTGAGTCCCGCTTCCCGGCATGTCTTTTCAAGAATCGTTGATACTTTCTTTATATAGGCGGTGTATTCTCCTTTTCTCTCAAGAAGGTATTCGTTTATGTATGCATAGCTTTCTGGCTTCAGGACTTTGAGTGAAAGATCTTCCAGCTCGCACTTTATCGTGCTCATACCGAGGCTGTCGGCAATCGGTGCAAAGATTTCAAGACAGTCTTCTGCAAACTGCTTCCTTCTCTCAGGAGGAAGGTATGATGCTGTCTTCATGTTGTGAAGCTTGTCTGCAAGTTTTATAAGTATTACCCTGACATCCTTGCTCATGGCAAAGAACATCTTCTTTATAGTCTCAGCTTCCTGGATGCTCTTGTTGTCCGTGATATGGCTGATCTTAGTCACTCCTTCGACCATCTGGGCAACTTCTTTTCCAAAAAGCCTTTCTATTTCCTCATATGTTGTAGGAGTGTCTTCAATAGTGTCATGAAGAAGGCCTGCACAGATTGTGTCTGCATCCATGCCAAGATCCATCAGGGTGTTTGCTACGCTGAAGGGATGGATTATGTAAGCTTCTCCGCTTTTCCTCTTCTGGTCTCCATGCTTTTTTGCAGCAAATATTGCGGCGCTTGTTATTTTGTCTTTCTCTTCGCCCTGGAAACGGATGATGTTCTTGATGAATTTGTCAACAATATCCTTGTTAGGTATCTCTGTCTCTTCTATTTTTCTTTCTATTTCTTTCACATCATCCATAGAAACAATATAAACCAAAAAACAAAATCAGCCAATTGGAGGCTGTGTCATCTTCATTATTTTGGATATTTTGCCTTTGTGACCCTTTCTTTTCCCGCAAGGTCTTTTACTGTCTCGATGTTCACATATCCTTCAAAATCAAGGATTTTTCTTATTTTGCCGCACTGTCTCCAGTCGGATTCAAGAAGCAGAGATCCGTTTTTTCTCAGATGGCTTTTTGCCTCTTTTATGATTCTTCTTGTTATATCCAGCCCGTCAGGAGCATAATCAAGGAGAGCAAGCTTTGGCTCATGTTTTACTTCTTCTGAGACACTACTGTAGCAAAATAGCGTGACATATGGCGGATTTGCCGTAATTATGTCAAACTCTTCTCCTTGCCATGAAGCAAACAGGTCCGACTGCCTCGCATCCGGCTCTTCTTTAACAATATCCCTGTAGTTCTTTTTTGCAACAAGAAGTGCATTCTCATCTATATCCGATAAACATACTGCTGCTCTGCTGTTCATTTTTATCGCAATGCCTACAGCCCCACTTCCTGTGCATATGTCAAGCACGCGGGATCCTTTTTTTGTTTCCTTCAATGCCTCTTCTACAAGGGTTTCCGTATCGGGCTGCGGGATGAGCACGTGCTCATTGACAAAGAACTTAAGTCCATAGAATTCCCTTTCATTTGTTATATATGCCATCGGAACAAGAGAGTTTCTTTTCTTGAGAGCATCTCTTATCTTTTCTTCAATATTGCAAGGAACATCCTCATCCGGGTGGGTGAGGATATAGACGCGGTCTTTTTTCAGAAAATGCTCAAGAAGCATTGATGCCTCGAGAGAGGGCAGCTCTGTTTCAAGGCTCTTTGTTATTTCCTTTTTCAGATCAGTTATTTTCAAGCTCTTTCAAAGCCGCCTCTCCGGCTGCAACACGCAGTGCCTCAACAAGTTCATCAAGCTCGCCGTTTATTATTGTGTCAAGCTTGTAAAGCGTGAGATTTATCCTGTGGTCTGTGACCCTGTTCTGTGGGAAATTGTACGTTCTGATGCGCTCAGACCTGTCTCCGCTTCCGACCTGGCTCTTTCTTGCCTGGCTGCGCTCGGCTCTCTTTTTCTCCTCCTCAAGCTCATAGAGCCTGCTTCTGAGGACCCTGAGTGCCTTTGCCCTGTTCTTTATCTGGCTCTTCTCATCCTGGCAGATTACAACAAGTCCTGTAGGAATATGTGTCATTCTCACAGCGCTGTCAGTTGTGTTGACGCACTGTCCTCCCGGGCCTCCTGCGCGCATTACATCTATCTTCAAATCTTCCGGCTTTATTTCAATGTCAGTTTCCTCTGCCTCAGGGAGAACTGCGACTGTGACAGCCGATGTATGGATTCTTCCGCCGCTTTCAGTTTCGGGGACTCTCTGCACGCGGTGTACTCCGCTTTCATAGCGCAGGGAAGCATAAACATCCTTTCCTGTAATCGAGAACACTATCTCTTTCAGTCCTCCGAGCCCTGTTTCATTCTGGCTCATTATCTCAATCTTCCAGTTTCTCTTTTCCGCATAGTGCGAATACATCCTGAACATATCGGAGGCAAAGAGAGCCGCCTCATCTCCTCCTGTTCCGGCCCTTATTTCCATGATTATGTTCTTTCCGTCCAGCGGATCTGGAGGAAGGAGGAGCATCTTGGTCTTTTTCTCAAGCCCTTCCTTCTTATCTTGGAGAATTGCCAGCTCTTCCTTTGCCATTTCCGCTAAATCCTGATCCGAGCTTTTTGACATCTCAAGAGCCTCATCAATCTCATCAAGTGTCTTTTTAAGATCTTCAAGAGCCTCGACAATCGGGGCAAGGTGTGAGCGCTCTACCATGAGAGCTTTGTATTTCTTCATATCCTGAAGGGTTTCAGGCTCACTGAGCCTTTTATCCACATCCTCAAGCTGTTTTATATATCCGTCCAGTTTTTCTATCATAGCATCTCCGCCATGTGATTATAAAAAAAAGAGCTAAATTATTCTAGGAGGAAAAAATACGCTCTTTTACCTCAAGCCCCCAGTCATACAGCTTCTTGAATATTACCTTCTCAGATGCGCTACGCTCGACGCTCTCAAGACCTTCCCTGCATTCTCTTAAATAGAGATCAAGTGTCTTGCTGTACTTGCTTGAAGGCTGGAGCAGCCTTGTTGCGCAGAAGCTCTTCCATTGCATCTTCTCTTTCTCAGTAAGCACCTCAGGCCAGTTTCTTGCAACTGTTCTCCAGAGCATCTTATGGTATTTCTCGCTCTTGAAATGGTATTCGCCCATCCTGAGTATTCTCTCCTTGTCCCCGCTCATTATGCTCTTCAGCTTTTCCTTGTCATCACGGTCCATGAAGCTTTCATAGATAGTGTAGTCCGGGTCAGTTTCCTCTTCATACTCAGGCTTTGTTCTTTCAATGAGAGAAGAAAGGTCAAAAAGATAGCGACAATTACGCTTTATATCGCTCGCCTTTTTAAGTATTTCATCCTTTGTAAAGCCCAGGCGTTTTTCTGCATTCTTATCCAGTACGGAAATGGGGCAGAGGAACGGACAGCGGTTTGTCTGTATCTTTATTATTCCGCTTTCCCTTAAGTCAGCAATCTCGTCAAGGGATGAAGGGATTGGAGACAGCAGATCGAAAAAGTATATGTCAGAGCTGTTCTCGCTTGTTCTCCAGATAGGCATTAGGGGATGGGTGTTGCCCCTTTCTGATGCAAAGAGAGGCATTGTCGATAAAAACACCTTGCTCCTATCCTCTTCAATCAGATTCCAGATATCATATTTTGTGCGATGAGTGTATGCATATGAATAAAGCCGCGGCTGCTTTGTCTTTATAAGGCGCGCAATGGCGATTGTTGCATATACATCCACAAGTGCATCATGTGCTCCGACCTGCTCAATGCCGTTTTCCTCTGTCAGGTCAGTAAGGCGGAAGCTTGTAAAGCCTGTTTCCTCGTTTTTCTTGTCAAAGCATATCCCCTCTGGGCGCAGATCGCGTGCAGCTCTCACCAGATTTATTATGTCCCACCTCGTGCGTCCTTTCTTGCTCTCTCTTTCAAAAGGATCCATGAGATTGCGGTAGAGTGTGGAACGCACTGCCTCATCATCGAAATTGATGTTGTTGTAGCCGCATACAGTGGTGTTCTCCCTAGTGAACTCTGAATTGAGCTTGCTTATAAACTCATATTCTCTCATACCCCTGCTGTTGACAACATCAGGAGTAATGCCTGTAACAAGACAGCTTTCCGGCTGCGGAAGATAATCATCAGTAAGTCTGTTGTATATGACATCCGGCTCTTCGATTATGTTAAGCTCCAGGTCTGTCCTTATGTATCCTGCTTGTGCAATCCTGTCAACATGCGGATTCAAACCGAAGGTCTCAAGATCATACCAAAGTATGGATTTTGCTCTGTTCATAAGAAAAAGATAGCACAAAAATCATAGTTTTTTCATGAGCAGATGTTTTTTATGCTGATTAATTTCATTTATCCTGCTAGATTTTTTTCTGGAGTAATCTATGAAAGACAGCAAAAAAGAAATAATATCATGGGCGCTCTATGACTGGGCAAACAGTGCCTTTGCAACAACAGTCATGGCAGCCTTCTTTCCAATATTCTTTTCCCAGTACTGGGCATATGGATCAGAGAGTGCTACAAGCACATTCTTCTTGGGGCTTGCCAATTCACTGGAGGCTATCTGTGTGGCAATCCTTGCACCGGTTCTGGGGGCAATTGCAGATAAAGGCGGCTACAGGAAGAAATTCCTCATATTCTTCGCATTTATCGGAGCCGCCCTCACAGGCGCACTCTTCTTTGTCAGGATGGGAGCCTGGCCTCTGGCTGTAATATTCTACATTGTAGCCAACATAGGATTTTCTGGATCCATAACATTCTATGACTCGCTTCTTCCATCTGTTGCAAGCGAGAAGAAGGTTGATTTCGTATCTTCCCTCGGCTATTCGCTTGGCTACATCGGAGGAGGTCTTCTTTTCCTCATAAATGTACTGATGTACATCGCTCCTGCAGCTTTCTCAATCCCTGATTCTGTTACGGCAGTGCGCATATCGTTTTTGATGGTAGCACTCTGGTGGCTTGTTTTCTCCCTTCCGGTTATGATCTTTGTAAAGGACCGCGATTATGAGAAGGTCAAGATTTCAGTTGCAGTGAAAACAGGGCTCAGACAGACAGTGATGACAATAAAAAGTCTGAAGGGAATGAGAAACCTGACTTTATTCCTCCTTGCATACTGGTGCTATATTGATGGTGTGGACACAATCATAAAAATGGCTACTGATTACGGCACGGCACTTGGTTTTCCCTCAGAGAGCCTTATTGTGGCACTTCTTATCACACAGTTTGTAGCATTCCCGGCTGCAATAGCATATAATGTTTTAGGAAAGAAGATAGGAGTGAAGAGGGCAATTCTTGTGGCAATATGTGCATACGCTGCAATTGCTGTTGTAGGTTTTTTCATGTCAGAAGTCTGGCATTTCTACGCCCTGGCAGTGATCATAGGACTTTTCCAGGGAGGAATTCAGGCCCTCAGCCGTTCATATTATTCACGCCTTGTTCCTGAAAGTCTTGAAAGCCAGTTCTTCGGTTTCTTCAACATGCTTGGAAAATTTGCAGCAATCATCGGGCCGTTTCTTGTTGGCATTGTCACACTCATAACGGGAGAGCAGAGATACGGAATCATATCCCTGATAATCCTCTTCATCCTCGGCTTCGTGCTGCTCAGAAGGGTGGATGAAGAAAAAGCAAAAGGGGAAGCTGAAAAACTTCTGGCAAAATAAGAAAGTCATGCTATTATTTTCTCAGGAGGAAAAATGAAGCGGTTTTCTCTTCTTCTTTTGCTGTTCCTCTGTTGCTCTTTCTTGTTTTCAGTAAGCATAAGCGATGCGCAAAAAGCAATAAGCGCATCCCTTGATGCTTCTTTTTCCGCGCTCTCATCATCCCTTTCTTCTCCTCCGGTACGTCTTCAGGGAGTAACTGTTTCCCAGTCAGGGGGAATGCCTTTCTTCATTCTCTTTACCCGTTCAGATTTGTCTACATACAAGGAAAGCCTTTCTTTCCGTTACTCGGGAAATGAAGAATGGCTCAAGATTCTGTTCAACATATCCAGCGAGAGCTCTCTTTCAGCATCTGTCGAGCACCTTCAGGGCTATGAGAAGGGGGCGGTGATAATAGACGGAACCATATACATTGTAGATGACGGGAGCCTTGAGTATTCCCAGCTCTTTGAGAACGGGGATTACTCTTCTGTTCATATCCCTCTCTCTGTTTCCCTCATACTCACAGGTTCTGCCTTCTCAGAAAGCGTGCTTATTGAAGGGGATTTTTTGATCTACGGATCCTCTTCTCATCTTTATGTTGAGAACAGAAGACTTGAAATCAATAAGGAAGAGATATCTGATGCTGATTTTACGCTTTTCTACTGATTGGAATGTGATATAATTCTCAAAAAGGGACTGATATGGACAAAATTGATGATTTTCTAAAGAGGCACATGCTGAGTGCCGATGATATTGATGAAGAGAAAATACTTTCCTATTTCTTCTCAGAAATGGATAAAGGCCTTGAGGGGAAAGAGAGTTCTCTGTTTATGGTTCCGACCTTCACAGGTCTTCCTTCTGCCATAAAAAGCGGCGAGAAGGCAATAGTGCTTGATGCAGGGGGAACTAATTTCAGAACATGCCTTGTCACATTCAAGGAAGGAGGATCTGCTGAGATCTCAGACTTCAGAAAAACAGGCATGCCTGGAATTAAGAGCCAGGTGAGTGCGGATGAGTTCTTCTCAATCCTAGCCGAGAACACAGAGCGCCTTATCGATAAAGCCGACAGAATCGGTTTCTGCTTCTCATATCCGGCAGAGATCACGGATGATCATGACGGGATTGCACTCAGGTTCTCAAAGGAGATAAAGGCTCCTGAGGTCATAGGAAAGAAAATCGGGAAGGCCCTTCTGGATGCCCTTGAAAAGAGGGGCTGTAATGTGAAGGGCAAGAAGATTGCCATTGTCAATGACACAGTTGCAACATTTCTTGCAACATGCATCAAAGACAAGGAGCAGTCTTCGGGGTATATCGGCTTCATTCTTGGAACAGGCACGAATACAGCATATGCTGAAAAGAACAGCAACATTAAGAAAATAGGGCTTTCTGATGACAGTCGTCAGATAATAAACGTCGAGTCAGGATGTCTTACCCTCCGCCTTGGAGATATTGACAAAGAGTTCACTGACAGCACAAGCGACAAGGACAAGAGCCTCTTTGAGAAAGCAATAAGCGGAGCTTATCTTGGACCGTTCTCAAATTATGTCATCAGGGCGGCAATAAAAGAAGGACTTCTTTCCTCTTCATTTGCATCTGCGTTCTCATCCATAGAGGATCTTGATACGAAGGCAATGAGTGATTATCTTGAATCCCCGCTTTCAGGGAACAAGCTTGCTGAAATAGTAAAGCATGAGGAGGACAGAAAATGTCTTTATGTCCTTCTTGATGCGATAATAAGGAGAGCAGGAAAGCTCACTGCTGTAAACCTGACTGCTGCAGTACTTAAAAGCGAAATCGGAGAAGACCCGGCATATCCTGTAATAATAAATGCCGATGGAACGACATTCTACAAGACCAAGAATCTTGAGTTCTATACAAGAATGTATCTTTCTTCAATCCTTGAGAAGAAATACAGAAGATATTACAAGATTGTGAATATTCCAGACAGTCCGGTATACGGAGCTGCTGTTGCGGGACTTGTAATTTGAACAAGGTAATACTCCTTCACGATTATTCATGCTTTTCAAAAAGCAGCCTCACTCTGATAGCCCCAGCACTTGAAAGCCGGGGCATCGAGACATTCTCAATTCCTCTTTCTCTTTTATCGACGCAGACTGACGGATTTGACTCAATCCTCTCATATTCGCTTGAAGATAAGACAGAGCTTATCTATGAGAAGGTGAAGAGCTATTCATACTCTTTTTCTGCGCTCTATTCAGGCTTCATCTCAAGTGTGGAGGAGGGCAGGATCATTTTGAGAATAGCAGAAAAAGAAGGCTGTCTTTTCCTTCTCGATCCTGCATTTGCAGATAACGGCGAGATTTATCAGACACTGGATGAGAGTGTTGTGTCTTTCTTCAAAAGTGCGGTGAAAAAAGCTGATATCATAACTCCAAATGTCACGGAAGCAGAGATGCTTACAGATAGTGAGAGAAAAAAGGAGTATTCAAATTCAGATATTGAACATCTTGTGAGAAAGCTTAATGCTATCGGCTCATATTGCGGGGTGATAACAAGCATCCCCCTTTCCGTTTCCAGCCTTGCAAACTGTGCATATAAAGATGGAGAAATCAGGATTTTCTCATTTGAGGACCAGGGGCTTTCGTATCCAGGATGCGGGGATTTCTTTGCTTCCTGCCTGCTTGCCTTTCTTCTTGAGGGGAAACCGTTTTTCCCCTCTTCTCATGATGCAGGACTTGCTGTCAGCAGAGCACTTTCTTCCTCTATTGCATCAAAGAGAGAAAGAAGGATGGGGCTTTCTGTATCAAGTGCGCTTGAAGCTTTAAGAAGTTTTTTGTAATTTACTCTCTTTCTTTCTCTTTAATGTGAGGATGACGACGGGAAGCAGCATCATCAGAGGGAAGACGGATGAAAAAAGGAGTGCGCTCCTCATATTCCCCGTGCTTGATGATATCAGCCCGGAAAATGAAGGGCCCAGTGTGCATCCTATGTCGCCAAAAAGAGCAAGGAGTGCAAACATCATTGTCCTTCCTTTCATCCTTCTTCTTGAGAGCGTGAATGTAAGGGGCCAGAAGAGTCCCACAGCAAAACCGGTGAATCCTATTGCCAGGAGACAGAGAAAAACAATGCCAGAGAGAGATAGAATAAGATAGCAGGCAAGGCAGAGAATGGACATTTTTATCAGGATTTTCTCTGCATCCATATCTTTTTTCGTGAAAATCAGCCTGCTGGAAGCCATCATGAGTGCAAAGAATGCTGGAGCAAGTATATCCCCTGTCTCCTTATTCAAATGGAGAACAGTCTCAGCAAAATAGCTTGCCCACTGATTGACTGCGTGCTCGCTTGCCCCGCTTGAAATCATCATGAGAATGAAAAGATAGAAAACTGGATTTCTAAAATAAGACAGCATGCTTTCTTTTTCCTCTTTCTCTTCATCAAGCTTTCTCACCGGGCATGTGATGAGGACAATGAAATTAGCAAGAGGAACAAGAGCAAATATCAGTGTAAGAATGCTCCAGAGCTCAGTTGAGAAGATGAAAAAGAAGAGCGATGAGAAAAGGACAACGACAAGCTGTCCGATAGAATAAAATGCATGAAGGATATTCATCACTCCAGCCTTGTTTTCAAGAGGAAGTGCCTCAACCATAGGAGAAACCATCACTTCAACAAGTCCGCTTCCCAGTGCATAGAAGAACACGGAAATCATGATGCCGGGAAATGGAGAGATTATTAGCGGCAGGAATGAAAGAAGCGTAAGCCCGGTAAAGGCTAGTGCGTTTGCAAGCAGGATTGCTTTTTTATATCCGATTCTGTCTATGAATGATGAGCTTAAGGCATCCATAACAAGTTGCACAAGGAAGGTGATGCTGACAATTGCTGTAAGAGAAGAAAGGGGGAGGGAAAACTGACGTGAAAACTGAACAAAAAGTAGCGGTGCATAATCAATGCAGATTGCCTGAACTATATATGATGAGAATGATGCAAAAAGAGTTCTTCTGTAGTTTTCCACACTCGAAAGCATAAAACGATTGAGAACTCTTGAAAAGATGAGAATATGGGTTTATCTTGAATATGGATACCATACCCGGGAGGGGTATATGACAAAAAAGAAATATTTTATAACAGGAATGACCTGCGCAAGCTGCTCATCGCGTGTTGAAAGAGCTCTGACTAAGCTTGAAGGGATGAAAGAATGTTCTGTGAACCTTTTAAAGAATACAGCACTTTGCACATTTGATGAGGATAAGATTTCTGAGGATGACATCAAGAAAGCAGTTGTTGATGCAGGCTATGGAATAATAATAGAGGAAAAGAAAAAAGAAGGAGCAAATAGAGAGAGAACAAGCCAGGCGGCCAAGAGAGAAGAAGAGGGGATGAAGAAGCGCCTCGTTTATTCGTTTATCTTCACCATTCCTCTTTTTTACATCTCTATGGGGCACATGATGAACTGGCCGTTTCTTTCTTTTTTCCGTCTCAAGGAAAACTCGATGGTCTTTGCCCTTACTCTTTTCATCCTTTCGCTTCCTGTTCTGATTATAAACAGGAAATTCTTCATCTCAGGCTTCAAGGCGCTCAGGAACAAGAGCCCTAACATGGATTCGCTAATAGCACTGGGTAGCGGTGCTTCGATGGTATATGGAATATATGCCCTTTATAAGATTGCATTTTTCCTTGGGCAGGGGGATCTTGAGAGCGCGCATAATTTCAGCATGGACCTGTATTTTGAGTCTGCTGCCATGATACTCACCTTGATAACTCTTGGAAAATATTTTGAATCCCGCGCAAAGGGAAAGACAAGCAAGGCTCTTGAGCGTCTTGTGGATCTCAAGCCCAAAAGTGCTGTCATCAAGACAGAATCAGGGGAGATGGAAATAAAGGCAGATGAGATCAAGGTAGGAGATATTGCTGTGCTGAGAACAGGCTCTGCAGTTCCATCTGACGGGGTGATAATCAAAGGAGAAATAGCTGTCGATGAATCTCAGCTCACCGGCGAGAGCATTCCTGTTGACAAAAAAGAGGGCGACCGGGTTACAGGAGCAAGCCTTATTGCAAGCGGCTATGCTGAGATGAGAGTTGAAAAGACAGGGGAGGATACTGCCCTTTCGCGCATAATCGCGCTGGTTGATGAGGCTACTGCAAGCAAGGCCCCCATTGCAAAAATGGCTGACAAAGTCAGTGCAGTTTTTGTCCCTGCCGTGATTTTAATCTCTATTATCAGTCTTTTTTCGTGGCTTTTAAGCGGAGCCTCGCTTGAGTTCTCGCTCTCCTTTGCAATTTCTGTTCTTGTAATCTCCTGTCCGTGCGCACTAGGGCTGGCAACTCCCACTGCGATAATGGTAGCAACAGGACGCGCTGCAAGAAGCGGAATCCTTATAAAGAATGCAGAAAGCCTCGAGGCTCTGCACTCTGTTGACACAGTTCTTCTTGATAAGACTGGAACCATAACAAATGGAAGGCCGGAATTGAGGAAGATAATAAGAGCAAAGGAGATAGATGAAAAAGCCTTGCTAAAGTATGCTTATTCAGCAGAAAAGAATTCTGAGCATCCGCTTGCTATGGCTGTTGCAAGATACGCCTCTGCGCGAGGCATAGAGCTTCTTCCTTCATCCTCCTTTATGCAGAGTGCAGGAAGCGGTGTCTCTGCCATTGTGAATAACAAGAAGGTTGAGATTGGAAACAGGAGGATGCTCGAAAGGCTGGGGTTATACAAAAAGAAGATAAAGGAGATTGAAGAAAGCCTTTCAGATGATGCGCTCACGCCGCTGTTTGTTTTGATAGACGGAACCTTATGCGGCATTCTTGCCCTCTCTGATGAGATTAAAAGCTCAAGCGTGAGTGCAATAGAGAGGCTGAAGAAAGATAATCTTACTACTGTGATGATTACAGGAGACAATGCAAGGACTGCAGAAGTTATCGGAAAGAAGGCTAAAGTTGACAGAATAATAAGCGAAGTGCTTCCAGATGAGAAAGAGGCTGAAGTACGCCGTCTTCTTGAGCAGGGGAAAAAGACGCTGATGGTAGGGGACGGAATAAATGACTCTCCAGCCCTTGCTCGAAGCACAGTAGGTGCGGCAATAGGGCGTGGTACTGATGTTGCAATAGAGAGTGCTGACATTGTGCTGATGAAGAGCGATCTGTCGGATGTCGCAAATGCAATAGAGCTTTCCCGTGCGACAATGAGGAATATTAAGGAGAATCTTTTCTGGGCACTGTTTTACAACGCACTCTGTATCCCGGTTGCAGCAGGAGCACTGTATCCTGCATTCGGCATAAAGCTTTCTCCTATGATTGCGGCTTTCGCAATGAGTTTCTCAAGTGTGTTCGTAGTTACAAATGCTCTTCGCCTGAGACTCTTCAAAACAGAGAATACAGCAAATGCAGCTTGCCAGATAACAGATGCAGGGTACGCTGAAAGCGTTGAAATGGATATAATGGAAAAAGGAGAAGAAGGAGATAATATGAAAGCAGAACTTTTGATTGAAGGAATGATGTGCATGCACTGTGTTAAGCATGTTGATGAGGCACTCAGGAAATGCAGCGGGGTAGAGAGCGTGGAAGTGTCTCTTGAAGACAAGAAAGCACTAGTCTCAGGCTCTGAGCTCAACGAGAGTGAACTTGTTGAAGCAGTTGTGAATGCAGGGTATGAAGTGAAAGGATATGAAAGCAGATAAGAAAAGCATTTCAAGGAAGCTCAATATCGCCCGTGGCCAGCTTGCAGGGATAAACGACATGATCAGCAAAGACAGATACTGCATAGATATCTCTGCACAGATAATGGCCACAATCGCAATTTTAAAGAAAGTCAATCAGGAAATCCTGGAATCCCATATAAACTCATGCGTGCGTCAGGCCCTTGAAAACAGAGAAGATGCAGAAGAGAAGATTACAGAGGCGATTTCAGCCCTTGAGAAGATGGGAAGGCTCTAGCAGAGCGGGCATTTAATTTCCAGCAGCTCTTCTATTGTCTTATGCAGAAGAGCTGAAAGCCTGGAATCCTTGATTCTGTATCTCACTTCCTTTTTATCCCTTCTTGATGTTGCAAGGCCTGACATGGAAAGGGCCTTCAGATGATGGGAGACATTCGGAGCGCTGAGGTTAAGTGCACCTGCTATCTCTGCACCCGTCATTTCTTTGTGGCAGAGTAGCCAGAAAATCCTTATCCTCGTAGCATCCGCAAGAGCCTTCATGGCCTCGGCTACGCTTATAAAGTCATCAATATCCGGAACAAGAGATTCATCTAAAACTTCCATAAAATCATTTTATTACAAAAAGCCATTGAGAAAAAGATTGACAAGGAAAGAAAATGGATATATGATTAAATCATCAATTAAATAGATGTTTAATTAATGATATTCAGGAGGCCTTATGAAAAAGACTTATAAAATCGATGTGGATTGTCCTGTCTGTGCTCAGAAGATTGAAAGGGAAGCTGCCAAGCTTGAGGGAATCGAAAGCGCATGTGTCAGCTACATGAGCCAGAAGATTGATATAAAATTTAAAGAGGGAGCATCTGTTGAGTCTGTAATCAGAGAGCTGAAAAAGAGAGTAAAGAGAGTTGAGCGCTCTGCAGAGGTATATGCCTGATGGACAGGAAACAGAAAATCATGCTTTTCAGGATTATCTCTTCAGCACTGATCCTGATCTGTCTGCTTATTGCAGATCCTGAGGGGCTACTGCGCCTGATTCTTTTTACAGCGCTGTATCTCTTCATCGGCTACGATATTCTGATTGAGGCTTTTTACGGAATCATGCATGCTCAGGTCCTTGATGAGAATTTTCTGATGGCCGTTGCCACAATCGGAGCTTATGCGCTTGCAATTTACGACAGGAGCGGTGATTATACTGAAGCCATAGCTGTAATGCTTTTTTATCAGATTGGAGAGTTTTTCCAGACTTATGCAGTCAGAAGGAGCAGAAAGAGCATTGCCGCTTTGATGGATATAAAGGCTGAATATGCCAATCTGGTGAAAGATGATGAGATTGTGAAATGCGAACCGGAAGAAATTCCTGTCGGTTCTGTAATCGAAGTCAGAAACGGAGAAAAGGTCCCTCTTGACGGCATCGTGATATCAGGAAATGCGACAGTAGATACTTCCCAGCTTACAGGAGAAAGCCTTCCTGTTGAGAAGAATGTGGGAGATGAGGTGCTCTCTGGGTGTATCTCAAAAGGCGGTGTGATAAGAATCCGTGTTGCAAAGGAATATTCAGACTCAACAGTCGCGCGTATTCTTTTTCTTGTCGAGAATGCCTCATCAAGGAAGAGCAGGAGCGAGAACTTCATATCTAAATTTGCGCATATATACACGCCGATTGTGTGTGCGCTTTCTCTGGCTCTTTTCATCATTCCGCCATTATTCAATATCCTGATTCTCTCAGCTTCTCCAATGTGGCACACCTGGCTTTATAGGGCTCTGACGTTCCTTGTAATCTCATGTCCGTGTGCACTGGTAATCAGTGTTCCGCTCTCATTCTTTTCAACTCTCGGCTCAGCAAGCCGGAAGGGAATACTCATTAAGGGTTCAAATTATGTCGAGACTTTAAGCGGAATAAAGAAAATAATATTTGACAAAACAGGAACGCTGACTGAAGGAAGATTCACAGTAAAGGAAGTTCATTATCCCAAGATGGATGAACGCCAGCTGGTACGCCTTGTTGCACATGCAGAGAGCATTTCCAATCATCCCATCAGCCAGAGCATAGTGAGCCACTACGGCAGGAAAATCGATGCAGGGGCTATCAGCGATGCAAAGGAAATCGCAGGGCGAGGGGTTGCTGCAAGAGTTGATGGCCGTTTTATTCTATGCGGAAATGAGAGTCTGATGAAGGATTATGGTATTCCATATATTTCCTGTCACAGCACAGGCAGCATTGTACATGTCGCAATTGACGGAGCGTACATGGGGCATATCGTGATTTCAGATGTGGTTAAAAAGGAAAGTACAGACACGATTGCAATGCTGAGAAAAGAAGGCATTGAAGAGATTATAATGCTCACGGGAGACAGCGAGAAAAGCGCAGAATCTGTCTCTTCAGAGCTTGGTCTTGACGGCTATTATGCTCAGCTTCTTCCCTCTGATAAAGTCGAGAAAGCTGAGGAGATAATTGCATCCTCCTCTGCAAAGACTGCTTTTGTCGGAGACGGAATAAACGATGCGCCTGTCCTTGCGCGCTCTGATGTAGGCATTGCAATGGGCGCGCTGGGCTCAGATGCTGCAATTGAGGCAGCGGATGTAGTGCTAATGGATGACGATATTTCTAAAATCCCTCTTGCCATGAGGATTGCAAAGAAATGCATGAGAATTGTCTGGGAGAACATAGCATTTGCTCTTTCTGTGAAATTTCTCTGCCTGATTCTGGGCGCTCTCGGAATTGCCAACATGTGGCTTGCCATCTTTGCTGATGTCGGGGTGATGGTCATTGCGGTAATCAATTCCATGAGAGCCCTAAGTGCAGGAAAGTAGATACCATATTTAGTGTAATAGGAGATACAAACTGTCTAAAACGGCATATTTTGTGTCTCCTTGACTTTTATTCTACTCTTTTCTAGACTGTATCTGAGGCTGCCGTGTCCGGCAGAGAAAATCTATGAATAACGAAAAGGAAATCAAAATCATCAGAGGAACGACAATAGTCTGTTTCCTCTTTGGCGTACTGGGTGTTGCCTTTGCATTTTTAGCAGGTAGCAAGAGCATGATGCTTGACGGGCTTTATTCTCTTTTGCAGAGTCTTTTCATTCTGCTTTCTTCTTTCATCGTTTCCCTTATAGGAAGAAAAGAGGATGAAAAATATAACTTCGGGTATACAGCATTCGAGCCGTTCTTCATCATTATAAGGACAGTGATGCTCCTTGTTCTGAATCTGAGTCTTGCATGGAGCTCTGTGCTGTCGATAATTGGCGGAGGATACCGTGTAGAGGCTTCCTATGGCCTTATTTTCACAGCTCTCTCAATCTTCGGATGCTCAATTGTCTATGTAATTCTCATAAAAGGAGCAAGAAAGTTCAAATCCCCGATCCTCAAGGCAGAAAGCCGCAGCTGGATAAATGATGCGCTGCTTTCAGTTGCTGTTCTTCTCTCGTTCCTTCTGATGTACATATTCGATAAAATCGGACTGGCATATATCGCATCATACATAGACCCGTCTCTTACGATAATATTCGTCATTACACTTCTTCCTGTTCTCTTTAAGCAGATGCTTTCATCAGTCTCCCAGCTTCTTGGAAGAAGCCCTACAAAGGATGTAAAGGAAAAGATGAGTCAGATTATAAAGAAGTACAGCACAGAATACAGTATCTCATCTTTCAAAATCTATTCAATCAGTCAGGGCAGGAGCATAAGCAGTGTCATTCATGTGACAGTCAAGGAAGATATCGGGATTGCTCGGGCAGATGAGGCCAGAGGCCTTATTTTAAAGGACATAATTTCTCTCTTCCCATGGGCTGACACCGACATAGTCTTTACCCTCGATCCGTCCTGGTTCCGCTATTCAATTCCAGAGGCTCAGGCACTCTCGCTTTCTGCACGCTCTGCGCAGTAAACAGGCTTTGTATGCTTTTTCCCTGCCACGATGAGGAAAAGCATTGAGGTAACGCTTACTGAGCCGATTATGAGAGTAGCCTTTCCATACTCCATCACTTCTCCAAGCACGCCGGCAAGAAGCTGGAAAACGATGTAAGAGAGGCTGCAGAGGAATGAGAATATGGCGTTTGTCCTCACTCTGTACTTCCTTGGAAGATAGTTCATCGTTGTCGTCATCCTGATTGTCGCGCTTACCTGACCAAGTGTGCCTGATATGAATCTGAGGAAGAGTATCACTGCGATTGGGAGAAAGACAAGAATGCTGTCAGAAATGTCATATACAAGATAGACAGCTACTGTTATTGCAAATCTCCAGCGGGCAGGAATCTTCTTCACATACTGGAATATTCCGCCAGCAAGGCGCCCTGCCATTTCAAGAGATTTAACTAAGCCAAAATAAAGTACGCCGAGTGCGGGATTGCTTTGCATGAATGCCTGTACAAGCAGAGTGATGCTGCCGCTGGCTCCGCTTGTTATGGCAATATAGGTTTCGATATTGCGTATTCCTTTCTCCTGTCTGAAGAAAAGAAGCCCGTCCTTCAAATCATCTATATAGCCTTTAAGTGTGATTCTTGTTTTCTCTTCCTCATCAGATCCTGTTGCTGAGATGAAGAGTATCATGAGACTTGGCATGAGAGACAGAAAAGACGAGATTATGAATATTGTGCTCATCGGTACGGCTGTATAGAGTATTGTTGAGATTGGAGTTATTGTGACTGTCACAACAGGATATACCAGTGAGGAGATGCTGTATGCCTTATTCTCAAGGCCTGGGGCAACTGTATCTATGAAAAGCGCTTCATATGCAAGGCGGTAGAATACAGAGAGTGTTGCAATAACAAGAGTGAAAACAACATAAAGAGAGTATGAAAAACCGCTTCTTGTAAGATATGCCATCACTATGTATGTCCCTGCTGTGAGGGCTTCCATTGCTGCCATCACAGTTCTCTTGTTGCTTCTTTCAATAATGGGAGAAGAGAATATTGAAATTAATGTGTCAGGAAGCATCCCAAGAACAAGGATTACGGCAGAAAGGAATGTCGAGCTTGTCTGATCGAACACGAGAAGGGATACAGGCACCATTATTGCCTCTCCACCGATTGCACTCAGGATGGATGATGTTGTAATTAGTGTGAAATCTTTATTCCAGAGTCCTTTTTTCATATCTTCATGGTACATCGGAAGATTAATAAATGAAATCAGGAATCTTTTGAGAAAATTCGTCTGTATTTTGTGATTAAAAAATAAAATATACTGAATTTTAGGAAAAATTTTCCTCAGTAGAGAACAAAGTCCTCATCTCCTCTGCAACATAAAGTGCTCTCTGGTATTTTCTCTGTGCTTTGAGAGCCTCAATAAGGTCCTTTGCGTATGTGGATATGAAGCTGAAATGCATGTTCTCCTTTAGGTATCTGTACAGTCTCTCCAGCGCCTCAAGATAAGCACTGTCTGATAAATAGCAATCACATTTGATCCTGAATTCTAGGACATTCTGAAAGAGAAGAGAAAGCGGACTTTTGTCTTCTTTGAAGATATCAAGTTCCTTTTCTGCTTCATCTTTCCTCCCTTCCATCAGAAGTGCAAGGCACATCTTATGATGAAAAAGATAGACTTTTTCTGGGTTTTTGATTTTTCCAAGATAAAAAAGAGCCTCTTTGCTTTTCTTCTCATCCAGAAGGCAGGACGCAAGGTTGTAGTATGTCTCGTCAGACTCTTTCACCATGTTCAATTTCTCATAGATTCTAAGCGCCATCTTATAATGCTCATAGCAGTTTTCCATGGATGCTGAGAGATTGTATGTGCTTGCTGCAAAAGAGTAGATTTCTGCAAGGCGGACAAGTGCGCCGCTGCGGACAGCAATTAGTTCTGCCTCATCAAGTGTTTTCAGAAATTGAGATACTTTTCCGTTGCAATAGAGTGCATACAGATAGAAAGAGGCTGTATCTGCTCTCTTTTTCTCTTTCCAGGCAAGGGATGCATAGCTGAGCATTTCTTCAAAGGACGGGCATTCATCTGCCTTTATCATAAAGTAGAAAGCTTTCAGATCAGGAGATAAAATGTCGTTCTGACTTTCAATAATCGAAAATTCATCCTCTGCCTCTTTTTTCTCGTGGCACATCGCCCATGCAAGGCAGAATGAGAGGAAATATCTGCTTTTAAGTGCTTTTTCACGAATAGAAGCAAGGATTTTCTCATCAGGCTGAATCTCAACAGCAGAGTCAAAGAAGTTTGAAAGGGTGATTCTGATTTCCTCATCCTCGTCTTTTTCCAGCTCTCTGAAGCCGAGAACCCCTAAAAGCTTCTTTTTTATTTCCTCATGGCATTTTGCCTCATCTCGTTCAATCTTTGAAAGATAACTGACTGTGCATATTCCTGAGCACAGTTCTTTCTGGCTCAGCTTCAATCTTTGTCGCAGAATCCTAATCATCTGACCTGTAAAGAGCGCATCTACTTTCATCAGTTAAATAATATGACAAAAGTCCATTGTTGTCATTTGAATCAAATTATCTTGCATTTTTGACAAAAGGACTTGAACATGTGCCGTAAATATGCTATTTTCTCACTGTTGCAAAACTAAAGCCGCTTTAGCT
>DXHU01000006.1 GCA_019113245.1 Candidatus Ornithospirochaeta avicola | reverse complement strand
AAGCTATCGCCACAACAAATTCAGTTTGGTAGTAGTATGACATTCTCCATTGATTATATTTTTCTGCAAAATTGTATCTACTATTAATCTTAAATGATAGAAACAGAAAGCATATTAATATATCGGAATTGTTCTTCTTGATCATGTGCTGTTTACACTTTTGATACAATCGGAATTCTGAGGCATATCTCAGCAACACAATAATCACCAGAATTATTCTTTTTATTACAAGGAATTATAAATTTGCTATCATCTTTGGATAAGAACTGCTATAGAGATTAACAGGAAGATGTCGATGAGGAAAACCAGTCCTCTTATGTGCTTTCAGATTGTTTAGCCACCCTTACTGGTATTTTCGTTTCATAGTGTGAATTTCGTTTTAGGGTTCAAATTGAGCACGGCGGAGCATCACTACCCCGCCTCTTTCCATCATACATCACCGAAGATATGTTCAGGAGTTCCTTCCGGCCAACTGCTGAAATCAGCAGGCTCGATTCTTAGAAGTTCCTCTTTGTAATCTCCGTACTTCACGCCTCCGATTTCCAAATCGTCTTCTGAAGGGACAAGCTCAAGAATCTCGCCAGTCCTCAGATTCTGGCCGCAATAAGCTGTTCCGACAACAAGCCGCTCATCCGGTTCCAGCTTCAGCAGAAGCTCCTTGGCTTTCGTCAGTGCTTCACGCACATCGAGATAGCACCATGTCCAGGTGTCATCATTGTTTCCGAACTCGACACAAACCGCTTTGACAACGCGGATGTGATCCGGTCTCTGGTATTTCTCTGACATAGGAAATCATAAGCATAAATATTGATTCAAAATTTATGTGCATTGCATTTGCAAATTCAGTAAATAATGTTATATTTTAATCAGGAGAGTATAGTATGCAGACACAGAAAAGCAATCTTACTATTCGCATAGAACCGGAACTTAAAAAGGAGGCTTCAGCTCTCTTCAGATCATTAGGCTTAGATCTGAGCACGGCAACAGGCATTTTCTATCGTCAGGCCCTCAGGTGCCATGGACTTCCATTTGAAGTCAAGTTGGATGAACCCAATGAGATTACATACAAAGCAATGGATGATGCAGAAAAGGACAGAGATATGCATGGTCCATACAATAGTGTGAAGGAGCTCATGGAGGCTCTCAATGCTTAAACCTGAATTCACAGGCCAGTTCAAGAAAGATTATAAACGTGCTGTGAAAAGAGGCTGCAAACCAGAAAAGCTGGAAGAGGTAATCACTCTTTTATGCGAAGAGAAACCTCTTCCTGAGAAATTCAGGGATCACCAATTGCAGAATTCAAGAAATTACAAAGGCATGAGGGAATGCCATATAGAGCCAGACTGGCTTTTGATATACAGAATTGAAGCAGAAAGGCTTGTTCTTGAACTTATCAGGACAGGAACACATAGCGACCTATTCTGACTAAAACGTCAAAATTCCGGACATTTCATCCATTATATCAGCGTATCAGGCTTTCAAACCTCGCCTTCTGCAAAGTCCGTCATCCCTCTTCTTACGCAAGGATGCTTTCTCATGTAATAGAAGAGACGAGAAAAGGAAGAATGTATGGTAGCTGGAATGATTACGGGAGGCTTCTGGATTATTAAAAGGAAGCAATGAGCCAAATAAGGATTGCAGTGAGCCTGACATCCTTTTCCTTCAGCATATTTTACTTCAACAGAAGTTCATATTGTTCACCATCAACATAATTGCCACCAATGCAGAACAGCATTCTGTGTACTCCTGAAAATTCAAAGCCATTCCTTTTATAGAATTCTATAGCTCTTTTGTTATCAGCCCTGACAGTCAGATAGATTATCCTGATTCCACGTCTCTTCGCTTCTGCTATCGCTTCTTCAAGGACGTGCTGCGCAACACCTGTACCCCAATATTCTTTTCTGACCGCAATTCCCATCTCTGCACGATGCCTCAGACGTTCTCTGTTCTGTATCCGGATATCGCAGGAACCGCATATGCTATCATCGTTTGCGGCAATAACAGAAAAAGATCCTGAATCGTTTAGATTACTGATAAAATCTCGCTCATCTTTCACTGTCAACTGCTCTGCTTCCTTGGCAGAGCACGCAAGATTATCTGTCTCTGAGGTAACAGATTGGAAGAATTCAAGATATGCGGAAGCATCATTTTCTTTTACAAGCCTGTATTTCATAACTCCATTCCCCCTCCCATACTGATATCAAAAACCAGATACCGACATATGGCAAGTCTCACAAACTTTATCTGTTTGCTAGAAGGTTCATAACCAAAGTAGCAATAATGTCCTTCTCCTCCGGTCTTGATTCTGCAATCATCAGCGTTATTGCAACTAGAGCTCCATTGGAAATCACCTGCTTGCCTGCTGAGGTAAATAACATTCTGTTCTTCTGGAGAAAGGCAAGAAACAACGTAGCGCCAATTCTCTTGCAACCATCATTGAACGGATGATCTTTCACAAGAAAAATACAATAAAGAGGCCGCTTTTTCTTCCACTGTAGGATAAACATCCTGTCCAAATGCAGTTTGGTAGACAGATCCAAGAATACCTTCTAACGCACCTTCTGTCTTCTCCGTACCGAAAACATCCGAAGAAAGGGTAAACTTCATCGAATTGATTATCGTTTTGCACTCATCATAGCTGATTGGAACATAATTCTTGCTCCCTTCCGGTCTTTTCAGACATTGATGATCATAATCATCAAGAAGATCCAGTGCTTCTGTATACCTGTTGATGACAGACATCAATTCTTCTTCGTGAACCTCACCACCTTGTAGAAGATGGTGCTTCCCGCTACACGGCTCTTGCCGTGCCTGCTCCTTTAGGGAGCGGGGACTTTCCTTCCACCGCCTGGTCTTCTCTCAGTTCAGGCCGAAGCCCTCACCGCAAGAAGACTGATATAGGTGGACAGGGTGCATGTGGCCCGTGCGGATAAGCCAGGAACTTTTGCCTTTGCCTCCGACGCCTCCGTCTCCGGACACGCTTTCAAGGTTTCCCTTATGAAAAACCTTGCTCCTATATTGTACGACGCCGACAAGTCAGTGTTGTACCGTTTTCCATTACTGAATGTGCACTGCGAGTGGTTGTCCTTATCCCGCTTTACCTGACCTGAACCATCAAAGGCATACTTTGAAGTTCCTGCAGCCCAGACCGTCGAGAATCTCATGCCTTTTCTGTGGGCAAGAGCCTCAACACGGGAAATGATGTCACGTTTACGCCACAGATGTAACCGCTCCTTCTTTGAACATTTCACCTTGCCTTTGCCATTGAGATTCTCCATGACAATGACATATGCTCCTTCAGATGATGCAAACTCAGCTATTGCTGAAGAAGTAAGTCGTGCAAGGTTCTCATTATGGTTCTTAAGGAACCGATTCAGTCTGTGTGTTCTACACTTTGATAAGGAATGCGCCTTCTTTCTCTCATTCAGTATCCGGTTGAAACGGTCTTCTTCTCCTGTGAAGGCGATGAACCTTCTTGCAGTGACAGTACCGTCCTCCTTCATGATTGAGCAGACTGCCGCATTGTTGATGCCGATGTCCACAGCGCATATCGAATATTCCTTATTCCCCTTCTTTGGAAGCTCTGCCTCCGTCTCAAATACGAAGGAGAGAGTGAAGCGATGGCCGTGTTTCTTCAGTACAGGGCATTTCACCTCTTCAAGGCTGAAGTCTTTCTGTATGTTTCTGACATCTGCCTGTGACAGATTGAACACATGCCACTTCCAGTCACCATCACTGAAGAGTTTAAGCTTTGCCCTGTAAACTCCATTCTCTTCGTCCAGAATGAACATATTGTCCCTGTAGAAGGCCGGCATGACATTTCTCTTCCTTTTAAGGAAAGGCTTCTTCCTAAGCTTATCTGAAACTTCCCACTCAGCGAGGTTCTTTCTGTAAAGGGTGATGGCAGAAAGTGCATCAAAGATTGCAGAACGTCTGAGGTAGGATGGAAGCTTATGGAAGCGGATATCGAAAGATGGATAGAATGCTTCTCTTGTGGATGTGGAATGTACAAGTCTTTCTATAAATGTCATTGCCTTCTGGGAGGGAAGACCACAGACATTGACATAGTGTTCATTCACAACATCGATGAGAAAAGAAACAGCATTCTGATAGATTGCAATGGTGTCAATAAACGCCTTGAATGCATCCACAATTCTGACCTCTCTCGACACCATTATCTTCATGTCTAAATACTATCACAAAAAAGAGATATTTACAATCGAAGACGCATTATTTCCCTGCTTTCTCCACCTTGCAGAAGATGGAGTCTGCGCAGGGGTGGACTGGATCAACCTCGGCCATATGTGCAATCATCCTGGACTGTAGCTCTATTGTCTTTCCCTGGGCTTCAAGTCTTCGCTTGTTTTCAGCATATCCACGAAGGAGATAGTCATTAAGAACCGTTGTAGCCCACTTTCTAAAAGCAATTCCCCTCTTAGATTTCACCCTGTATCCAACAGAAATTATAACATCAAGATTGTAATACGCTACCTGATAGGTTTTTCCATCGGAGGCAGTAGTTGCATAATTTGCAACAACTGCTTCCTTCTCAAGTTCTCCATCAGAAAATATATTCTTTATGTGCCTAGAGACTGTCGATTTGTCCTTTTCAAAGAGCAAAGAGATCTGATCAAGTGTGAGCCAAACAGTATTATCTGTAGAAGGAACAGCTACATCAAGCTCAAAAGCACCATCATGGAAAACCACCAGAGATGCCTTTTCTATATTACTGTTGCTTGTTGGTGGCATATATAACCTCTCTTGAATCATAATTCACCGGATTCTATTCCCTTTCTTATATACTCGTTTATCCGTGTCTGCCATCCAGCACCACTGTGCTGAAGGTAATCAAGCAAATCGGCATCAAGCCTGATTGTTGTAGCCTTCTTTATAGGCCTGTAGAATTCCCTATTCACTTGATAACGGGGTCTGATTTCAGAAAGTTGATTGCCTACAGGGTTTGAGATATCTGGATAATCAATCTCGTTATCAGACTTTGCACTCTTTTCAATCTCAGATTTTTTTTTATCAATATCAGTCATTATGCAATCTCCTCTCTCAGGGAATAGCATAATGCGTACATACAATTATAGCAATATATTTTTATATTCAAAACTAAAAAAATCAATTCATTTGATTAATCATCAAATGCGTTCAGACCCATCTAAAGACACAAAAGGTGATACGAAGCCTTTTCTTATCAAACAAGGAGCGGTATTCCAGGGAGCCGCTCCTTATTTCTTTATATGCAATTTTCAGAATCAGGTTATCGGCTGGAGACTATCAGCAGCCCAGAAATCAGACGTTTTCAGGATTCGTCCTGACAATCTCTGTACTTCCCCGGTAATTTTAGCCACCCCTCGTTGAATTCGCCCAATTGTATAGAGTTTTGCCGAATAGTGTGTGAAAAGACGACTACAACTATTAATTGGAATCAAAGTTATCCCGACTTTGACAGGTTCAGAAAGGAAAAAGCATCTATCTCTTTGTAGAAGCGACAGATGCTTTCGAAAGTTGGGAAATAAAAGTGTAGTCTACTTTTCCTTCTTCTGGTTCTCTTTTGAGTTCTTGAGTCCGATGACGTTCGTGGAGATGATGTAGTAGCCGTCATAGAGCCTCTCCTCTTCCAGCTTGTCGTAATCAAACTCAACAGAGAAGAAATCCAACTCATGTGATGTTCACACTTATGATACAATCGGGATTCTGAGGCATATTTCAGCAATACAATTATTATCAAGATTATTATTTTTAGTATAAGAAATTACAAATCAGACATTATCTTTGGATAAACACCGCTATGGAGGATGCAAAGGAGGAGAATCTACTCTCTTCTGTGCTTTCAGATTCTTTAGCCACCTCTAAGAGTATTTTCGTTTCATAGTGTGTTTTTCGTTTCAGGGTTCAATCTGAGAAAGACGGAACACACCTACCCCGCCTCTATCCGTCACACATCACCGAAAATATGCTCAGGAGTCCCTTCAGGCCAGATGCTGAAACCAGTAGGCTCAATTCTTAGGAGATCCTCTTTGTAGTCCCCATACTTCACGCCTCCGATTTCCAAATCGTCTTCTGCGGGGACAAGCTCAAGAATCTCGCCTGTCCCCAGATTCTGGCCGCAGTATGCAGTGCCGACGACAAGCCTCTCATCAGGCTCCAGCTTTATCAGAAGCTCCTTGGCTTTCGTCAGCGCCTCACGCACATTTAGATAGCACCATGTCCAGGTGTCATCATTGTTTCCAAACTCGACACAATTCGTAGTGCTGATATGATATTATTGACTTAAGTAAGCAAAACTCCAAAGAGGGAATTAATGGATATAGAAAGAATCAAAGAGCTATCAACTGCTAGTCGGATAAGGTGGCCAGCTCATGTTGCTCAACGGATGATGGAAAGATCCATCTCGAGATCTGATGTGCTAAGCGCAATATGCTCAGGAGAGATTATAGAAGACTATCCAGAAGATTTTCCTCTCCCAAGTTGCCTCATATTGGGGGTAGTCAATAAAAAACCAATACATGTTGTGGTTGCACAAGATGAAGAAGAAATTGTTATAATATCAGTGTATCGGCCCGATCTAAATAAATTTGAGCCAGATTTCAGGACAAGGAGGAAATAATATGTGTTCATATTGTCGCGGGAAGGAGCTTAAAGAATCTACAACAACATATGTAGCAGTACTCGATGAATATACAATCATAATAAAGAATGTTCCTTGTCTGGAATGCGCTCAGTGCGGAGAAAAGTATTATACAGACGAGGTCATGCAGAATATTGAGAGAATTGTAACGAAGGCAAAGGAACTGAATAGCGAGTTTTTTGTAGCTGAATACAAAGCAGCCTGAAAACTATCCACTTTTGCTGGATTAACTCACTCTTTTAGCTATTTCGACTGATTGTATATTTGCAATCTGGATATCTGGAGCAGCCAAGAAACCGAGAACCGGCGTTCGGCCCTTTCTTGGCAGTCCTCACTACAAGAGGAGATCCACAGCGAGGGCATAGGCTGCTCTCAATGCGCTATTTCTTTTCCGCAATCCTTTTGCCAGACTTATTACAGAATCCAGCTTGTCAGACGTTGGTGAACTGGGATTGACTCCAATACATAAAAGCGGTAAGAACTCGTGTTGCCCAAGACAAGCCGTTTTCGATTATCATCATTTATGTAAATCAATTCACTCATTTTTTATGCATTTAAAGATGCAATAAGCTAAAATGTTATACTTTCACAGCTCTTAATAGCTTTTTCCAAAGTCTCATTTAACTCCTGGGTAAAATTAGACATGGACAGGCTTTCTTCATTCACCTTGAAAGAGCTTAATGAGACTTGGTCACCATTAATAGAGCCGATAACTTTTAAATTGGTTTCAAAGCCGTATTCATCCCTAATAGTCAAAACCAATGTGTACTCATTACCTTCAATAAATCCGACAGAACCGGTATAGGTGTAATCATTTTCTCTAAATGTCTTACTCTTACCTTCTTTAAGCTGGGTAATAATCTGATCCCATCCATATGGCTTTTCTACTAAAAGTCTAATCAAAAACTTAAGATTATTATCAATTAAAGCGCTATCAGGTTTTCTATCGCCATTAGAGGTATAGCTGGTCATTAACTTCAATTCATCCAAACTTGGCCAATGATATGAAACTTGGCCATCATCAGTATATGCTCTAATTTGTTTTAGATAGCCGTTAGATTCAAGTTTAAGAGAGATACGATCCATATAAGCTAAACCTGTAATGCCATATCTTCTTTCTTTTAGAGGATAATCACTCGTGTCATATTCGCTTATTACATATTCAAGTCCATCACTCTTTAATTTAAAATTATTCTCTCGGGCAAAAGCGCTGTCTGGCGTTGTATTCATGACATATCTAAGTAATGATGAACCAAATGTTAAATTACCGGAATCTAAATCCTCAGAAAAAGAGGAGAATAGATCATTTACAGCAGTTATCCCTACATCTGTCAAAGTACCGTAATTATCATCAGGTACGACATCGCCATCAAAATAGACATTGCTGGAAACATTCTTCAATTCTTCTCGGATCTCTCTTTTCTGAGCCTCGGTAAATGTAATTCTATCCAAGCCCATATAGATATCTGCAAACTTCAAGTAGCCAGCTCCTTCAATAAGCTGGTATTTAAGGCTATATCCCGATAACCTGGAATCCTGATAGGAGACATCTGCAGAAGCAGCTGATGATATGTTATTGAATTGTATATTATCCAACCCGATATAGATGGTGAAGGAATCATTATTTAAACTAAACACTGACGCTTGAGGTATACCGTCATTAAAGCCTGCTTCATTTACAAAATCAAAAGAGAACTGAGCCTTTCCGAATTGTGTTTCTAAACTGAAACTTAGATAATAGCTGTTATCCGCAACTGGGGTCTCCATCATTTTCATATAGCTAGAGAGATACTCCTCAGTCGATGAGATGGCATTTACTATTTCATAAACAGTCAGTTTGGAATCTATAGCTCTGCTACTACTCCCCACCCCATTTTCACTATAACTACCAATGTTATTAACTGAATACAAAATAGCGCCTTTGGCAAGCTTGTAATCATTGCCGCTGATTTCCTTACCATCTATGGAATCAAAACCGGGGGATGGACAGGAAGTAAAAAACAATAAGACAAAAACAACAAAAAGACCGTAAATCTTCCTCACAATCCCCTCCTGACTCTACTTACCTATCATATTCTTCGTCCGTTATAAATTTATGCTAATACAGAGTTTAGCCGGTTTTCAAGGCTAGAAACCCATCAAACAAGAAAAACCCACTGCATCCAAATTTCTCTGACATAGGAAATCATGGACATGAATTATGAATCATATTTATGTGCATCGAAATAATGCTATATTTTAATTAGTAGAGCATAGCATGCAGACAAAGAAAAGCAATCTCACTATCCGCATAGAACCAGAACTTAAAAAGGAGGCTTCAGCTCTTTTCAGGTCTTTAGGTCTGGATCTGAGCACAGCAACAGGCATTTTCTATCGTCAGGCCATTAGATACCATGGCCTTCCATTTGAAGTCAAGTTGGATTAACCCAATGAGATTACATACAAAGCAATGGATGATGCGGAAAATGGCAGAGATATGCATGGTCAATATAACAGTGTGAAGGAGCTCATGGAGGCTCTCAATACTAAAACCTGAATTTACTGGCCAGTTCAAGAAAGATTATAATCCTGAATTGAATTAGAATAACTAAAAAGGAGAAAGGATATGAGCAATTACACAAAAATCGGAAAAGCTGTAGGAGCAAGGACAGAGCTACATGACAAGCTGAATCTCACAGGAGCTGAAATCAGCGTAAACACACTTGAAGCAGGCTCATGCGTTCCTTTTGTGCATGCACATAAGGAAAATGAGGAGATATACTTTATTATCTCAGGAAAAGGAAAAGTAACTGTAGATGATGAAGAAATCACCCTCAGCGAAGGGGACTGGATTAAAATCGCCCCTGCAGGAAAGAGGCAGTTCTTTGCAAGCTCAGACAGCCAGATAAGTTACATATGTATACAGGTCAAGGCAGGCTCACTTGGAGCATACACAGCAGACGATGCCTTATAAGCAGAATTTCATTATCACGAAATAAAATAGCAGAGACTAAGACGGCAGCCATGTTTTCTTAACTCTGCAGAATACATCATATCAATAACTAGATATAATATTCCGTTTTAGGATTATTTTGATAAATTAACATCAATGCCCATAGCATTCAGGACAGCAATGGCATTATCCAGACTGAGGCATGCTCCCCGTACCTCCATCAAGTCTTCAGAAAGATAGATATCAGAGAACCTGGTATCATCAAGATCAATCTCTTTGATTATTGTCTTTCTCATATTGACAGAAGTAAGACTTGTTTTGCTTATTACAAACGCTTTTGCCTTCACTGATGAAAAACCGCACTCAAGAATCTCTGAATCATTTATTCGAGAACCTATGAAATTCGAGCTGTCAAAAGAAGAGTATTTGAAAAAGCATGCAGAAAAGAGAGAATCACGGATTCGCGATGAGAGAATCATTGTGTTCTTGAATGTGCACTCATCAAAAGTCACATTTCTGAAATTCGCATTAATGAAAGAAGAGTCAAGAAAAGTACATTTTTTGAATGTGACTGAAAGGAGTGCAGAGGATTCAAAATCAGCGTTTATGAAAGTGCAGGAGACAAAAGAAGAACCTGATATGTTCCTTCTTGATCCATTCAGGTCCCTTATTTCAAGTTTCTCAAAAACATTGTCATCTAGTGTGTCTGGATTTAAGCACATCAACAACCTCTTCCATGCTTGCACCTTTCTTTACAAGCAATACAAGAAGGTGATACATGAGATCTGCAGCTTCTCCCAAAAAGAGATCCTTGTCATCGTCCTTTGACTCAATGACAAGCTCAACTGCCTCCTCACCGACCTTCTGTGCAATCTTATTGAGCCCTCTTGAGAAAAGATGATTGGTATAGGACCCTTCCTGAGGATTGTCACGTCTGTCCTTGATGACTGACTCAAGGTAGAAAAGGAATTCTGCTGCACTTGTCTCACCAGGCTCATTCTCTTCTGCAAAGCAGGTATCAGCACCCGTGTGGCATACAGGACCTGTCGGAATAGCCTTGACAAGGAGTGCATCTCCATCGCAGTCAACAAGAATTTCTCTCAGCTGCAGGAAGTTTCCGCTGGTTTCACCCTTGGTCCAGATACGGTTTCTGCTCCTTGACCAGAATGTCACAAGACGCCTGTCCAGTGTCAGACGATATGCTTCCTCGTTCATGTAGCCCAGCATCAGGACCTTTCTTGTCTCCGCATCCTGTACAATTGCAGGAACCAGACCATTGCCTTTGGCAAAATCTATTGTCATAAATCCTTCCTCAACTCCTTACACTAACACCATTTGAACTTAAATACAACTTCAACTGGCGTATATCTATCTCATGATAATGAAATACGCTTGCTGCCAGTGCCGCATCCGCCTTGCCAGATGTGAAAACAGTCAGAAAATCCTCCATTTTCCCAGCTCCACCTGAAGCGATTAACGGAATATAAATATTACTACTTATAATTCGGTTTAAGTCAACATCAAAACCGTTTTTCGTGCCATCTCTGTCCATACTGGTAAGCAGAATCTCACCCGCGCCTCGCTTTTCTGCATCCTTTGCCCACACCAGTGCATCTATTCCTGCAGGTGTTTTCCCGCCGTTTATGCAGACTTCGTATCCTGATGGCATTGCCTCATTCTTTTTCACATCAATAGCCACAACCACTGCCTGAGAACCGAAATTAGAGGCAATCGATGTAATAAGATCCGGATTATTCACTGCAGCTGTATTGATGCTTATCTTGTCCGCCCCGCTTTTTATAAGCAGTGCGGCATCAGAAAGGCTACTGATGCCCCCTCCGACAGTAAACGGTATATTGATATGCTCTGCAATCTGGGAAACAAGAGTGCAAAGTGTTTTTCTTTTTTCATTTGTCGCGCTTATATCGAGAAAAACAAGCTCATCAATTCCAAGCTCTGAATAGCGCCTGGCCATCTCAACAGCATCACCGGCATCTTTTATGTTGAGAAAGTTTATTCCCTTCACAGTCCTTCCGTCCTTTATATCAAGGCACGCAATTATCCTCTTAGCTAGCATAATGAGCCATCTCCTCCAGACTTATCCTTCCCTCATAGTAAGCCCTGCCTACTATTGCAGAATCAAGCGAAATATCATCAAGGCTTTCCAAATCCTTTTTATCTCTTATTCCTCCTGATGCAATCACACGCACAGGATATTTTTCAAGCACTCTCTTATAAAGATCAAGAGAAGGCCCAGAAAGAGTGCCATCCTTTGAAATGTCCGTAAGCGCAACATAATCAAGGCCAAAGGGAATGTAGAAATCCAGGAGGCTCTCATAAGAGAGATTACTGTCTTCAAGCCATCCTGAGATTCTTACAGTCGAAGCAAGGCAGTCAAGAAAGAGTATTATCTTATCCCCGTATTTTTCAATAAGCCTTGCAGTGCTTTTTTTGTCCTTAACAGCCATTGAGGAGATAGCTACGTAGCTTGCACCCCTTTCAAATGCGCGCTCTGCATCAGATATGCTCCTTATTCCTCCTGCATAGTCAACACTTAAGTTAGTAGCACTGACTATCTTTTCAAGTATATCAAGACTGTTTTCTCCATTTCCTTTAGCAGCAAGGAGATCCACAACATGGAGCCTTCTAATTCCTGCATCAGAAAATCTTCTTGCAAGGCTCACCGGGTCATTTGAATAAACAGTCTTTTTATCATAATCCCCCTTAAAAAGCCTTACAGCCTCTCCTTTTATGAGATCAAGTGCTGGGATTGCTATCATCAGGTTCTCTCCATGAAATTCTTCAATACCTCTTCTCCCTTTTCCCCGCTTTTTTCCGGATGAAACTGGAGACCATAAAAATTGTCCTTATTCAATGCGGCAGAAAAAGGAATACCATATGTGCATTCTGCTGCTGTCAAAGGAGAGACAGATGCATAGTATGAGTGAACAAAGTAGAAATAGCAATGCTCCTCTATGCCATGGAAAAGTTCTCCTTTCAGAGCGTACACATCATTCCAGCCCATATGAGGAACTTTTAGAGCACTCTTTGGAGAGAATTTTCTTATCGTTGTGTCACCAAAGATGGAAAGACATTCAGTATCCCCTTCAACAGAGTGCTCTGCCATCAGCTGCATTCCAAGGCATATTCCAAGAAACGGTCTTTTTATCTGTCTGATCACTTCATCAAGATTCTTTTTTCTGAGAAAGCTCATTGCACTTGATGCTTCTCCTACCCCTGGGAAAATAACTCTGTCAGCTGAAAGAATTTCATCATCTCTGTCACTTAGAATGAAATCATATCCCATTCTTTTTAAAGCAGAAGTCACACTGAAAACGTTTCCTGCATTGTAGTTGATAATCACGGTCTTCATAAGCACCCCTTTGTGGACGGGACTAGAGCATATCCCTCTTTTCTTCTTACAGCATAGCGCATTGCCCTTCCAAGTGCTTTGAAACAGGCTTCAGCCATATGATGGTTGTTCTCTCCCTCTACTCTTACAGAAAGGCTTGAAGCAAGAGAAACAGACAGAGTGTAAAGAAAATGCTTTATCATCTCAGTCGGAAAATCTCCGATTTGAGAAGAAGTGAACGGAATTGAGAAATCAAGATAGGGACGTGATGAGAAGTCAAGTGCAACCGTAGCCCTTGCATCATCCATCACAAGAATCTCATAACCATAGCGTTCAATGCCTCTTTTGTCAGAAAGAGCATTCTTTATGGCAGTTCCAAGTGTTATGGCATAGTCCTCAACTGTGTGATGGCAATCTATTTCAATGTCCCCGCTTACAGCTGATGATATATCAAAACGGGAATACTTGATAAACTGAGCCATCATATGATCAAAAAAAGGTATTCCGCTTTTGACTTCTCCCTTCCCGCTTCCATCAAGGTCAACAGTAATTGAAATATCTGTCTCCGCTGTCTTTCTTGCCGCACTTGAAGTTCTATGAACCATAAAGCTGTCAGGAAAGAAGAAAGAGAGGATATCAAGCCAGGAGGAGGCCTTCAGACACACGGTGGATTCAAGATCATCAGGAATTCTGATTTCATCTTCTGACAGGAGGATTCCTTTGCATCCGAGATTTCTTGCACACATCATGTCAGTGATTCTGTCCCCGATGAAAAAGGAAGAGGGCATGTCATACTCATTGCTATCGATGTACTTTGCCTTCAGCATCCCTATATTCGGCTTTCTTGTATCCAGTCCTTCCTCCTCGGTTGAGAAATCGATATTCACATCATCAAAGAATATATCCTCTCCCTCGAGCGTGCTCATTATCCTTTCCTGACATTTTATATAGTCCTCATACGGAAATGCTGGTGTGCCGACTCCATCCTGATTTGAGACAAGCACAAACTCAAAATCTGTCTGCTTCCTTATTTTTGCCAAAGTGGAGAACATGTGCGGAAGGTATACAATCTTCTCAAAGCTGTCCACCTGGCATTCACTCACAATCACACCATCACGATCAAGAAAGAGCGCTTTTTTCTTCCTCATCCAGAACCTCCATAAGTCTGTCCATCTCTTCTTTTTTGCCTATTGTAATCCTTATTGTGTTTTCAAGCATGTAATCTTTGCTTCTGTTGCGGACAATTATTCCCTTTTCAAGCAATTTAGAATATAGATTATATGCATCCTTTACCTTGACAAGGACGAAATTCGCCTCAGAGGGAAACACACTGATGACAAAGGATAGTTTCTCAAGTTTTGCTATAAGACGCTCTCTTTCTTTAATTATCATATCTTTGTCACGCTCTGTCGAAGATGGGTCAGATAGCACCCTGATTGCATCCTCCTGGTCTGAAAGCGATACATTGTAAGGGGCCTTGAGGCGCAGATAAACATCTACAATTTCCTCATCTGCAAACATGAACCCCACACGGGATGAGGCAAGGGAGAAGAACTTGCTCATCGTTTTTAATATCACAATTCTTCTGTTATCCTTCCTTTGATTCCAGAGAGACCCGTAAGAGGCAGCAAATTCAGCGTAAGCCTCATCAATTACAGTGATTCCGGGATTTGCATCTGCAATCTCAAGAATATCATCCTTTGGAAAAAGCATTCCAGTAGGATTATTCGGATTAGTGATGAAGACTATTTTCACATCACCCATTTTAATCCGCTCTTTTGCTCTCTCCACATCAAGGGAAAAGTCAGGCTTCAAAGGAATGTCGACAACATCAACTGCGTTAAACAACGAGAAGACTTTATACTCTCCGTATGTGGGGGAGAAAATCATGACCTTATCCTCTCCTGGTGTGCAGAAAAGACGGATAAGCATATCAATCATCTCATCAGAGCCGTTGGATACGGCTATGTTTTCAAACGGAACTGAGAAATAAGAGCTTATTTCCTCTCTGAGCCTGACAGCCTTCGGATCAGGGTATCTGTTCTTCCCTCCTCCAAGATGGTCATAGCAGTTTTCATTTGCATCAAGATAGATTGCATCAGCGCAGTCTGCCTCGTCACGCGCGCACTTATACCCTTTAAGAGAGATAAGGTGTTTTCTTAAAAGACTTTCAATCAAGACGCACCTCCATTGCCCTCTTATGTGCATCAAGGCCTTCTGCTGCAGCCATTGTCATCACAGCTCTAGAAAGCTCTTCTGCTCCTTTCCTGCTGATTTTCTCGACTGTTATCTTCTTAATGAAACTGTCAAGCGATACCCCGCCGGTAAATTTTGCCTGAGCAGAAGTCGGGAGGCTGTGGTTTACTCCGCTTGCATAATCACCACAGCTTTCAGATGAATAGGGGCCAAGGAATATGCTTCCAGCGTTGCATACTCTCTCAAGCATGTCCATATGATTTCTAGTATTCAGAATAAGATGTTCTGGCGCGTACTCATTAATTGCGTCGATTATCAGATTCTCATCTTCAGAGATTATCACAGCAGATGAAGAGAGTGCTTTTTCAATAATTTTCCTGCGGGCAAGCGTGGCTATCTCCTTTTCAAGCTCCTTCATAACTGAAGAAAGCACTTTTCTCCCCTTTTTCTCATCTTCTCTGATTAAAAGAACCACCTGACTGTCTTCCCCGTGCTCTGCCTGAGAAAGAAGATCGAGAGCAGCATAGCGGGCAGATGAGAAGCGGTCAATTACTACCATCACCTCAGAGGGCCCTGCAAACATATCTATAGCAACATCCTCTGACACCATTTTCTTGGCAATGTTAACATAACGGTTACCGGGACCGAAAATCTTGTCCCTCCTTTTTATGCTCTCAGTGCCGTATGCGAATGCGGCTATCGCCTGAGCTCCGCCGACCTTCAGAATTTTTCTGACACCAGAGATTTTGGCGGCAAAAAGGATTGCGTCATTTACTTTCCCGTTTTTTGCAGGAGTGGCAATCATTATATCCTTGCACCTGGCAATCTGCGCAGGAATTGCAAGCATGAGCACAGTTGAAAAAAGAGGCGCACTTCCCCCAGGCACATAGAGCCCCACCCTCTCAATTGGACGGGAAACCCGCCATAGCTTCACGCCATCCATTGTGCTCACCTTCTTTTCATTCATCATCTGGCTTTCATGGAATTTTCTTATGTTGCTGGCAGCTGTTAAAACAGCACTCTTAAGATCATCATCAAGACCATTTTCAGATTTTTCGATCTCTTCTTCTGAGACAAAGAGAGTCTCAAGCTCTGATGAGTCAAAAATCTGCGCATACTCATAAAGAGCAGCATCTCCCCTCCTTCTGACATTCCTTATGATTTCTCTCACGCTTTTTTTTGCATTCCTGTCATTTTCAAAGGGGCGGCAGAGTATTTTCTCAATCTTTTCTTTCTCAGGATTATAATATACTTTCATTTTTCACTCCGTCATCTTCTCGATATCAAGGACTATTATGCCCTCAGCTCCAAGAGTCCTGAGACTTTCGAACACGCTCCAGAAATCATCCTCGCTGACAACAGCCTGGACACTTACCCATTGAGGATTGAAAAGAGGTGTGACAGTCGGACTCTTCATTCCCCCTATTATGAGTGCAGCCTCCTCTATCTTGTCCTTAGGAAGATTGAAAAGCACGTATTTCTTCTTCCTAGCAAGCATGACAGCGTCCAGGCGGGAAAGGAGGCGTGTCAATGCCGGATCTTCAAATCCTTTCTTTGAGACAAGAACTGCAGAGGATCTGTAGATAGACTCATCCTCTTTCAGCCCGTTCATCTTAAGAGTAACTCCTGTGGATACAAGATCACATATTGCATCAGATACCTTTATCGAAGGAGCAATCTCCACAGAACCCTGAAGAACTTCTATTTTCGCATTCACCTCATTCTCGGCAAGTATCTTCTTCAGTATCCTAGGATAGCTTGTGGCAATCGTCTTTCCCTCAAGGCTCTTTATCCCTTCATATGGAAAATCAACAGGACTTGCTATTGAAAGACGGCAGGAGGCAAAGCCAAGGTCTCTTACTACTTCCAGTTCATAGCCGGACTCATCAAGCTCATTTTTCCCAACAATTCCAATATCCACTATGCCTTCGCTCACATAGCGCGGAATATCGTCATCGCGCACGAACAGGAAGGAAAGAGGAAAATTCCTTGCCTCCGCTTTCAAAACCCTGTCGTCAGCATAAAAATCGATTCCGCATTTTCTGATCATATCCAGAGATTTCTCTGAAAGCCTGCCGCTTTTCTGAAGTGCGATGCTTATCCTTTCCATAACTCCTCCTTTAATAAAAAAGCCCTTCCAAAATGGAAGAGCCTCTTATAAAAAAACACCACCATCCTGGATTCAGGCTGTACGTGATGTGTGATGATGTGCTTCTGTGTTTCTATATATCATGACAAAAGATTAATCTCTCTTCTCTTCTCTGGTCAAGACTTTTCCTCATAGGTTACATCAATATTTCCATTTTTCCTGTCACTGTTCCATTTTGCAACAGCAGAAACCACCATCGCTGTTCCTGTAACGATTAAAATGATAGCAATTACTGTCATCACAACCGACTGAATGAAGGAGGGAAAGAGGAACAGGAAAACTGCAAAAATTACTGATGAGACTGCGCTTGTGATGAGACTTGTGGGAATCCCTAGCTTCTTCAGCTTCACAGAGTCCAGTATTCCGACAGCTCCAGAAAGCAGCAAATCAATAGCAAAGAGGTAGATTATGATGTTTCCAAGCACATGGGGCTTTGCAAGCGAGAGATAAATTATAATCAGTGAAAGGATTATATTTATTCCGTTCTTCACCGCGCCTGTTATGAAAAGCCTCCTTGATGAGCTGAGAAAATATCTTGTCACAACATAAAGCTCCCTTACTGAAGAGAAGAGAAGGAAGAACGCGAGGATAAGAAAAACTATTGCTATCACTCTTGATGGGAAAAGAAGAATCAAAAATCCCAGTAAAAGAGGGAAAAGCGCTGTGATAATCTGTAGTGCTAACTTTTTCATACTTATAATTTAAACCCACTTATTAAAAAAAGCAAAAAAATGTATCTTTTCATTATGCACGACCTGTTATTTGACATGGATGGCACGCTTTATGACTTCAAGAAAAGCGAGAGCGTATGCCTTGAGAAAGTATTTCGTGAAGCTGATATCGCTTACACTGATGAGATGATTGCCCGCTATCAGAGCGTGAATCACAGGCTCTGGGATGAATATGAGAAAGGACTTGTAAGCCAAAGCTATGTTGAAAATGAGCGCATGCAGCTCTTCTTTGATGAAATCGGATGCAGAAAAGACGGACATAAGGCTGCATCCGATTATGTGGATTATCTTTCCCAGACTGACTTCATGATTGACGGAGCCAAGGATTTTCTGAAGAAGATAAAAGACAGCAGACGCCTTTTCATAATCACCAACGGAATTGCAAAGACACAGTATGGCCGGCTACGCAACAGCTCTACTATGGATTTTTATGACAGAGTTTTCATCTCCGGTGAAATCGGACTGCAGAAACCTGATAAAGCTTTCTTTGACTACGTCATGAAAGAAGGCTGCATTGCAAGAGAAAATGCTATTGTGATTGGAGACAGCGAGAAAAGCGATATAATGGGAGCAAGGAATGCCGGCATGAAGAGCATCTTCATTTCTTTTGACAGAAAGGGATCAGATCTTGCAGACTACAGCGTATCAAGTTATGAAGAGCTGTATAGCTTAATTATTGACCTTAATTAAGCGGAGTGTGACAATCAGGAGCTCGTTCGGTCCTATTGAGAAGAATCCCTCTTCTCCAAATGCGTATGATGGATGTATCCAGAGTCTCCACAGTGATCCCTCATTCATCATGATAAGAGCTTCCCTTATTGCAGGTATCATGGAGGATACAAGAACTGTCTCTCCTCCTTCTGCAGTTGTTGCAACGCTTGAACCATCAAGCAGACTTATTGAATATGATAAAGTCACAGATGAATCACTTGCTGGCTTTACCCCATTCCCCTGATAAAGCACTTCGTATTCAAAGATGTCCTGCACTGTGTTCACATTGCTTCTTTCTTTGTTGATTTTCAAAAAAGTCTCTGCCTCCTCAAGATTCTTTTCAGCCTCTGCTTCTCTCTCCTCTTGGGCCGACAGCAGTATATCCTCCTGATGGAGAGAGAATATATTCATCATCTCATCATCAGAATAAATATTCTCTCCTCTGCTTTCTGCAAGAACTCCGGATGCAAAGAAATAAGGATCTATGTCAATTGAAGACTCCTGAGCCATATTGTAAAAAAGAGCGCCGTAGGCATATGAGAACTTCTCCTCAAGGCTCCTGGGGTCATTTAGCAAAGCAAAATCTGAATTCTCAGCGCTTTTTTCCTGTGAGCAGGATAAAAGAAGAAGAGGTAGCAAAATCAAAAAAAGCTTTTTCAAAACACTTCTCCATTTGAGTCTATTATACAGATAGTGACCATGTCCTCAACCTCTATTGAAAGAAGAGCCTCGCTCAGAAGATCTGTATATGCAATTGGCTCCGCACTTCTTATTACAGAAGAATAAAGCGCGCCACATCCTCCAAATGCCTGAAGATACACGCTTTTATGTTCCTTTAAAGCATTCTTCACCTCATTGCTCCTCGGGCCCTTTCCAACAAGGACCCTTGCACCGAGAGAGAGCATATATGGCGTGTATTTATCCATTCTCTGGCTTGTTGTAGGACCAGCAGATCCAATTACATCACCCTCTTTCTTCTCAGAAGGTCCCATATAATATATTCCTGAGCCTAAAAAATCCAGTTTCAAGCTGTTACAGCTGTCGAATATCCTCTTATGCGCGGCATCACGCGCGACAAAGAGCTTTCCGCTGATGATTACTTCATCACCCTTTTTTATGCTTAAAAGATCCTTTTCATCAGAAATGGGAAGAGTAAGTCTTACTTTATTCAAGCTTTCCTCCTTTTATGATCAAAGAAGCAGTACGCTCAGCCCAGCATGAGATATTCATGGCAAAGGGAAGGCCTGCGATGTGAACAGGATATGAAAGAATAGAAACATCAAGGCATGTAGATTTTCCCCTGAGTCCGCCTGCCCCGATTTCCAGCTCGTTTATCTTCTCCATTATTCTCTTTGAAAGAAGAATGTACCTCTCATCCTCATTTTTTCTTATGAGCGCCTTTTTCGAAAGCTCCGCGGCTTTATCAAGTGTTCCTCCCAAACCTATTCCTATAAACATCGGAGGACATGGCTTAGCACCAGCCATATTGACACCTCTTATTGCTGCTTCAATCACATCTTCTGGAGTGGAAGTAGGGCTCAAAAGTTCAGTATATGAGCAATTTTCGCTTCCAAATCCCTTTAACAGGACATCAATTCTTATATCAGAGCCCTCTGTAACCTCATAGTAGATTACACATGGCATGTTGTTGCCTGTGTTTTTTCTCTGAAAAAGAGGATCTGAGACGATGCTCTTTCTGAACAGTCCATTTTCTGCTGCTTTCTTTAGTCCTTCCTTTATCTCGAAATCAAGAAATACAATATCCGCACCGCTTTCTTTACCCACTTCACAACTGACCCAGAACATTCCGGTGTCCTGACAGAGCGGTATATCTTTTTCCCTTGCAATTCCAATATTCTTTACTATCATGTCAAGGCATAGATGCGCTTCTTCTTTCTCTTCTCTCTTTCGCGCATCCAGCAGCTTCTGCTCCACAGAAAGTGGAAGAATGCGGGAAGATTTTATGACCATTTCCTCTATTTTCTCACATAGTCTCATAGAGATCTCCTTCAAAAACATCCATCTCTTCCATTTTTGCTTCAAGAAGAGAAAGGAATCTTGATTTATCCGGAAAAGAACGTGGTGCAATAAGGCGGTGAGAAGGAGTCTCGCTTATAAGGCGCTGGATAACAATATCCTTCCTCAGGTGGCGCAGGAAAAGAATTACAGCATCCAGATACTCATCAAAACTCAGGAGCTTCACTTCTCCTTTTCTCCACTCTTCTGCAAGCCTCGTTCCGCCCGTTATATGAAGGTTGTGGATTTTCACAAAATCAGAATAAAGGGATACAGCTCTACTTGTTCTGACAAAATCCTCATCCCCTTCTCCTGGAAGGCCCAGGATTACATGAGTCGAAAGCATTATGTCTCTTTTCTTTATCATCTCTGCTGCTTTCAGATAGCATTCAAGATCATGGCCGCGGTTAATCCTCTCAAGTGTCCTGTCATTTGCACTCTGAAGCCCGAGCTCTATTGAAACCTGTCTCTCAGGCGTAGCAAAACTTTCTATAAGATCAAGCCTCTCTTCATCAATCTCGTCAGGACGGGTTGAGATTATGAACTCAATGAAATCTCCGCAGGAAAGAGCCTCCGAATATATTCTCTCCAGGTTCTTTATGCTGTCATATGTGTTTGTATAGCTTTGCAGATAAAGTGCGAATGCCTCAGCGCCATAACGCTCGGTGAGAAATTCTCTTCCTTTTTCTATCTGCTTCCTTATGCTCTCGACTCTTATGCTGTTCTTTTCGGCAACAACTGAATTATACTGTGAGTCGTGATGGAACAAGCTCTCATCCCTTCTCTGGTATGTGGCAACACTGCCAGTTCCATCGCAGAAAGCGCATCCGCCCCCTTTGTTCTTGTCCCTGTTCGGGCATGAGAAACCAGCATCAACTCCTATTCTGTAAACTCTTTTATGGTATTTTTCTTCCAGATATTCCTTATAGGAGTGCCATCTCATTTAAATGATACCCCGATAGTATAAGCTCCCTTTACAGAGAAATTCATCTTAAATGCAATCTGCCCGAAATCTGTGTTATAGCCGACCTTCACAATGAAGCCGATGTCATAATCATCCATCATGACAAAAGGAGCTGGCAAAGCATCGGACCAGAGATAAGGGGCATTTGTCCTTGCTTTTTCAAAGCCTTCAGCATATATAAGGCCGTCAACAAAGACATCCTCAGCAACAACTCCCCTGATACCGAGAGCCAGGCACATATCGTCGCGGCTTAAGGAGAATGCCTGTGTAAGGCCGAATGAAGAAGAAAGGTTCTTGTCCCCCCTTATCGAATAAAATGAATATTCAAGCAGGAAGGCCGTATTGTCTATGAATGATGGAATGCGTGATGAAAGTGAAAGAGATGCTGAATATGAAAGTGGCGGTGCCATATTGACTGAGGCATCTGCAATGACCTCTACTCCGGAAGAAAGAAGGTCATCTGAAAGCGCATCATATTCGATATATGCAGAGAAAACAGGTGCAAATATGTTCCAGGAGCTCCTTTCCTCCATTCCTGACGGGCTGTAAAGCTTTTCAAGATAGAAGTAGTCAAAACCGACAGAAAGCTCAGCTATGAAATTGAAATCTGTCTGGAAGGATACTCCACCTCTCAGACGAAGAGAGAAATCCGTTGTGTCACTGGTTGTCTTCAAAAGACTTTTCTTTGCTATCGATGAATAGGAGCCGACTCCAGCAGAAAAGTCTGCAAAAACGGATGTTATCTTTCCAAAGCGGTAGTAATAGGAAAACAGAAGACTGGTTGCCTCATCAAAATCAAGTCCTGTAAGGATTTCACCCTTATGCTCTGAAAGGAAGATATCAAAAAGGATATCGAATTTCGGAAGCAGGGAAAGAGAAAAAGATCCGTCTCTGAAATCACCGGCGGCCACAAGATTTACAGAAGCGCCAAGAGAAAGACTGTACTGAGCTTCTTTATAATCAGTTGATTTCACATAGATTACAGCATCTTTTACACTGTATGAGAGATTCATGAAGTGCTCTCTGTCCCTTATCTCCTTAAGAGTACGCTCAAACTCGTTCATCAGAGCCTTGTCAGCTTTCTTTCCGATGAAGAAGTCAAAATAATCCTTATAGTCCTCAAGTCCCGGATAGACTATGTTCTCTATCGTGTAATCCTCTATCCCGCTATAGGGCACATACTCGATATATTCTTTGTCCCCAAGCTCTTCTTCAAGCTCATCAAAAGTCTCGCCGTATTTTTGAACTTCCTCTCTGCCTGTTTCGATTATCTCTCTCCATTTTCCGAACTCGAGAGTATCATAGTTATTGTTCACAGCATCAAGGGTTATCAGGTAGTCTGCGTTCTCATAGCTTTCAAGTGTGTTTGACTGTGAAATCAGATCCAGAAAGCGGATCACGGAGCCGGAAAAACTCATGACATCATCGCTTTTGATGCTCTCAACTGCAGCACTCGCATTCTTGATGTCCACAGCAAGGACAATATCTGCTCCTTTCTCATGAGCAAGATCTACAGGAAGGTTATCCACCATTCCCCCGTCAACCACAACTCTTCCATCCTCAAGCGTCACTGCATTGAATATGATTGGCAGGGACATTGATGCTCTGATTGCTGTAAAAAGGTCTCCAGAAGAGAATACTATCTCCTCCCCTGTTATATAATCTGTCCCAACTGCATAAAACGGTATTGAGAGATTGGAAAAATCATCGACATCCAGAACCTTGGAAAGATTCTTCCTCAAAAATGCTGATATCATCTGGTCATCAATTACACCGCTGGATGTGCCGAACGAGTCCGAAGAGAATCCTATATTCGCTATATTTGTCTCTATATCCAGTTTTCCTCCACGCAGATCCTCAATATTGCTTCTTGCATTGAAGTGCATGAAGAGGGACATCACATCACCCTCATCAGCAATGATTTCTTCTATCTCATCAGAGCTGTAACCGGCTGCATAGAAACATCCGATTAATGCTCCCATGCTCGTCCCTATGACCATATCAGGCACGATTGAGCGCTTTTCCAGCTCCTCAATAACTGCAATATGCGCTATTCCTTTTGCCCCTCCGCCAGAAAGCACAAGTGCAAGCGTAGGCTCTTTTGAGAAAGCCGCAGTTGAAATGGCGATGAGAAGAAAAAGAGATGTAATGAATTTTCTCAGCATAAAAGAGCACCTATTATCCTCTTGTCTCCGTTTATGAAGCTCTGGGCATCCATTTCTTTCTTACCTGGCTTCTGAAGGCGTGATATGTATATATAATAGTCCGAAGTACTGACTTTAAGACCTTTACCTTTCACAAAAGCGACAACGGTTCCCGGTTTTTCTGTGCATTTCTCATCAAGCGAGAACACAGAACCGTATACACCGGATATTATCAGAGTCTCACCAGCATACAGGCAGAAAGCCTTAGGCCATGGCCAGCATGCACGTATTCTTGCATGAAGTTCCTCTGCAGGCCTTTCAAAATCCAGCCTTCCATCTTCTTTCTTTATAAAGTATGTGTAGGATGCTTCTCCGCTCTGCTCTTTTTCCTCGTAATCATTAATGTGTGAAAATGTCTCAGAAGCAAGAGAAGAAGCGATGGATGATATCTTTTTCTCAAGACTCTCGCTTGTCTCTGTCCCATCCAGAACATAGTCTTTATAGTTTATTATCTCTCCTTCATCCACACCCAGGGCTATGTTCTGTATGCACACACGGCTTTCCTTCTTCCTAGAAAGGATTGTGGAAAAAAGCGGAGAACATCCCCTGAATTCGGGAAGAGCTGATGGGTGTATGTTGTATTTCCTCTCAAAGAGCGATAGGAATTTAGGTCCAAAAATCTTTCCATAGCTGAAAGAAACAAGAGTGTCGCATCCAAGAGGTGCAAGTGCTGAGCGTGCCTCTTTTTTGAGAGAGTCAAACTGATATACAGGAAGCGAAAGCTCAAGTGCTTTCACTTTCACAGGAGGAGCAATTAGCTCTTTTCCTCTTTTCCCTCTCTCATCGGGACTTGTAAGCACAGCTGATACCAATGAAAGCTCATTCAGTCTCTCAAGTGTCTCAACTGCTATAGCACTTGTTGCCGCGAAAAGTATCTTCATCTTGCTCCTCAGCGCGCTTTTCTGCTGTACTTCTTCTTTTTCTTATGAAAAAGCGATACGACCTTGTCTTTTTCCTTCTCATCAAGATGGTCGATGAAAAGGACACCGTTAAGATGGTCATTCTCATGCTGGATTACCCTGGCAAGAAGTCCCTCGGCATCAAGAGTGAAGAACTTTCCACTCACATCCTGAGCCTGGACCTTCACACGCGCGGGACGCATGACGTCACGGTAGAATCCAGGAATTGAAAGGCATCCTTCCTCATAGGGAACAAGATCAACACTTGTCTCAATGATTTCTGGATTGATAAGAGCATAACGCTCACCTTTTTTTCTTGTATTTACAACAAATATCTTCTTGCTGATTCCTACCTGCGGAGCTGCAAGCCCAACTCCTTCAGCCTCCTCAAGAGTCTCAAACATAGCATCAACAAGAATCTTTAGCGCATCATCAAATTCATCAACGCTCTCAGTCTGGCTTCTGAGAACCTCGTCATCCATATCAAATATATCAAGCATGTACATAATATAACATTAAAGAAGGAATGAAGAAAGGCTCTCAGGTTATGTCCACCGGATCGGTGTCTATCTCTAAATATGTGTTCCTCGCAGCTTTATAGGATGAGAAGAACGAGGAAAGGATTTCGAGCATGTTCTTGAATGAACGGCCCTCAGACCGCAGAAGCAGATGATAGCGGTAATATCCTTTCTTCTTCTCAATCAGAGCTTCTCCTGCAGAATACACATCAACGCCCTTTATGCTTTCAAGGAGAACAGAAAGCTCACTTTCAATGCGCTCTGCCTCTTTTTCCGCGCACTCTCTGATTCTGCTTCTCACTGTCAGGTTGACAAGCCGGGAAAATGGAGGAAATGAAACCATTCTGCGCATTTCAAGCTCCTCGCTATAGAATGCTTCCTGATCATTCATCTCAACAGCTCTTATAGCAGGATTTGTTATCTGTGTTGTCTGGATAATCACATGACCGTCATTCCTGTAGCGTCCAACACGGCCTGCAACCTGCTGCAGAAGATCGAATGTCCTTTCATTTGCCCTGAAATCCGGAGAAAAAAGCGATGTATCAGCATTTATAACGCCTACAAGGGTGACTAATGGAAAATTCAGACCCTTTGCAATCATCTGAGTGCCGAGAAGGATGTCTATTTCTCCTCTCTCAAAGGCTTTCAGGGTATCCTTTATATAGCTTTTTCCCTTTGCGCTGTCGCTGTCCAGTCTTTTTATCCTCTTTAAAGGAAACAGATTCATTAGTTCCTCTTCAATCCGCTCGGTGCCGCTTCCTGTGCTGATCAAATCCATGCTGCCACAGGAAGGGCATGAATGGACAAGAGGAATGCTCTTGCCGCATGTATGGCACAACAGCCTTCCTTTATCCTTATGATATGTCATACTGACAGAGCAGTTCGGGCATTTTATGACTGAAGAGCATGTTGAGCACATGATTGAATTAGAGTATCCCCTTCTGTTGAGAAAGAGAATCACACCTTTCTTCTCATCAAGCTCCTTCTTCATAGCATCATAAAGCGCTTTTGAGATATTCCCCTTCTCATTTCTCATATCAACAATCCTGATTGACGGGAAATGCCCTTCTCCGACCCGATGCGGCATGTCAATGCGTCTGATCAGGCCTTTTTTCATCAGATGATAAGACTCGAAGCTTGGAGTTGCAGAACCCATGACAAGAGGAATTGATGAGTATTCGCTTCTCATCTGAGCTATCTGCCGTGCATGATAGCGCGGAGCATTCTGACTCTTATAAGTATTCTCATGCTCCTCATCAAGGATTATCAGTCCGAGATTTGAAAACGGCGCGAAGACTGCACTTCTTGCTCCAATCAGTATGTCCGCATCCCCTCTTTTTATGTCCATCAATGCTTTAAGACGCTCAGAGGGAGTTAGAGAAGAATGTATTATTCTTACACGGGAGGAAAAACGTTTTGAAACACTGTCCTTGATCTGCTCGCTCAGCGTTATCTCAGGAACAAGATAAAGAACCTGCCTGCCATTTCTTATCACATTCTCTGCAAGGCGCAGATACACCTCGCTCTTTCCGCTTCCAGTAACGCCAGCAAGATAAAAAAGCCTTTTGTTCTCCTTTATTCCGTTTAAAATGCTTTCTATGGCATGCTTCTGGTCCTCAGAAAGGTTTTCAATCCTCTCAAAATCGCAGGAGTCTGAAAACGGAGGAGTCTCATTTGCCTCCTTTTTAGCTCCGGGGACCATAAGAGAAAGATTCACGCCGATATTTGACATATATATGCTCTTCATGCGCTTTGCAATGTAAAGAGACTCTTCGTTTATAATAGGGCTCTTATCGATTATCCTGTCAATCATCCTGTATTCAATTGAAGGATCGGCACTATCTGACTCTTCTATGACGATGCCCGTCATCTTCCTGCTGCCGAAAGGAACAGCAACTCTCTTGAACAGGGCAGACTCGTTTCCTTCATATTTATATGTAAAAAGGCTTGTCAGAGCCGGAGTCGGAAGCGCCACAAGAAGGTATTTCAAGAAAGGCTCTCCTTTATTTTTTTCAAATCCTCAAAGACAGGACGACGGAGCATTCTATCCCCAATCAGCTCCTGGGGCGAATATGTTATGAAAGTCTTTCTTGAAAGAAAGCGGAAAGACCTTACGGATGCTCTCATGTTCTCAAAAGGAACATTCATCTGTGTCAGAAAGCGTGCACACTCAGAGCCCATTATGACAATCAGTGTAGGATCAAGGGCTTCTATCCTCTCTTTGAGAAATCTTTTGCACATTGAAGCATAGCGGCCGTCAAAGGCTGCGACAGGGCAGTTTATGAGAGGAATCACAGCCCTGTTTGAGCGAGAGAGTGAAAGCACGTTCATCTCTTTTTCAAAAAGAGCTTCACTTTGATTAGAGAAAACAGAATCCGCTGTCTCAAGCTTTGAGAGAATGAACACTACCTTCGCCTTCTGAGGATTGAAATATGTATTCTCCCTCCTGTTCTGCCAGAGCGGGCATTTATGACAGTCTGAAATGCTTTCACTTTTCTCATCTTTTCTTTCTTCCCTCTCAGGGAATTTCACATCATATTCAGAAAAAGGTGTCTTCTCCATCATCAGATCATCGCAAAGTACAGCCTCAGCCTGATCAAGGAGTGTGTAAAAATATTCAAGCGCGTCTTTGTTCTCTCTTATCATAGATTCTCAAACCACTCATATTTTTGCCTGTCATAGCTTATGTTTGCAAGATATAAAGCGCAGGCAGCGGCTGTCTTATATGCAAGTGCTCTGTCCTTTTTCTCAAGCATGGAGGCAAAATCTGATTTATCAAGACCGAGGCGTTCTGCTTCAAGCATGCTGCCTGTCATGCTCCTCACCTGGTTATATAAAAATGCATTTGCCGCTACACGGTAGCGCAGCACCGGAGATGAGAATGTATCAAAAATCACGTCCCAAGAGGAAAGATATATATCCCTCATCTTTGACGTGCTCTTGTCTCGCGCTGAAGAAAATGTTGTGAAATCATGAGTTCCAAAGAGCACTGATGCATACTCATTGAGCCTCCTGATATCTGGCATGCGCGAAACAGCAAGCACTCTGTTCTCGTCAAAAGCAGTGACAGTGCCGATATCCTTTACAAGATACCAGTATTCCCTGCTTTGTGTGGAAAAACGTGCATGAAAGCCACTATCCTTCTCAACGCTCTCAGAACACCTTATCGAATGAGGAAGCATAGTGTTCAGTATTATGCGGAATTTTGATGCCTCTATATTGGAAAAAGTATCGAAATGGGCAACCTGCATCAGGGCATGCACCCCGCTGTCAGTCCTTCCTGAGCCGTATATTACAATTTCTTCTTTTGTGACATGCCTGAGAACCCGTTCAATCTCTTCCTGAACAGTCATGCATCCATCCTGGCGCTGCCATCCATGATAATTAGATCCGTCATAGGAAAGAGTTAGCGCTATCCTTCTTTCCCCCTCAGCAAGTGCTTTGAAGCTTTCCGGCCTCTTCCAGTCACTCCTTGCCATCTATCACCACCATGGCAACTGAATATTCTTCTTCATGGGAAATGGAAAGAAATACCCTCTCGTCCCTGTTCAAGACATCAGAGAGCGTGACTATATAAGGCATTCCATCCTCGTTTTCCCTTATTTCTATCATATTTGCCTTAATTGCTTTAAAACCCTTTCCAAGAGCTTTCACAAATGCTTCCTTTGCCGCAAATCTGGATGAGAAGAATGCAGAAGCGTCGCTTCTTCTTCCCGCCTCATCAAGCTCTGATTGTGTGAATATCTTCCTCAGCACTCCCTCATTTAAATTGTCAAAACGGGAGTTTTTGGCTATATCAGTGCCGACTGCTTTAATCATCAGGCTCTCCGAAGAGGATCCTGACACTTGATGGATCTGAATATATTGCTATCGTGTTCTTCTTGTAAATGTCTTCTCTGTACTCAAGAATTACAGGAACGCTTGTTATTCCAGCACTGTCCACTGCTGAGAAATCAGCCCTTGCCTTTATTCCTGCAGGGTCTACAAGATAAATCACATTCTCATTTCCGCTTATCACGACATCAACACTCTCAGGCACAAGACTTTCAGCCTCAAAATCATCCGGAAGCGTGACTGAAAGAGGAATCGTTATTACTCTGTCGGTTATGTTTGTAAACTCTATGAGAAGCACAGCCAGTATGGCAAGAAGAAGAGAAAAGACCTTTGCGCCCCAGAATGAGAAGAATTTATTCTGCTTCATTCATCCCCTCCTTGTTTATGTCCGATGGGAGGACATCGTGATATGCAAAGAGCTGCAGAAGCACTCTTTTGAGAGTATCATTTGAAAGGTCATAATAGATGTTGGCATTATAGGCAAGGCTTATTGCCCCGGTCTCCTCTGAAACAACAAGAACAATCGCATCCGAGTTCTCAGCAAGGCCCAGCGCGGCACGGTGACGGGTTCCGAAACTTGCCTTTATTCCGCTCTGTTCTGAAAGCGGAAGATAGCATGCGGCATATGTGATTCTCCCGCCCTCTACTACGGCAGCCCCGTCATGAAGAGGAGTGTCGTGATCAAAGATTGTCAGAAGCAATGTGCTTGAAAGGTCAGCATTGATTCTGGTTCCTGAATCCAGAACACTCTTTATGTCAATATGCCTTGGGAATACTATGAGCGCACCTCTTTTCTTCTCTACCAGGATATTGCATGCATTTAAAATTGAATCAATCTGGTCGGCAGTTGTCTGGCTTCCGATTCTGAAAAAACGGCCCCGTCTTATTATTGATGTAGAGAAAGCTCTTCTGAGTTCCTGATGATAAAACACAACAAGAAGAATGAGAAAAGGCAGAAAAGCTTTTTCTATTATCATGGTAAGGACATCAAAGTGCAAAAGAGAGAAAAGGAAATATGCTATGCCTAAAGAAAGGACTGCAAAGATTATCTGACGCGCTTTCGTATCGCTGACTATTATATACAGCCTGTAGAACACGAACGCGAGAATCAGAATCTCACATGTCAGTCTCAAATAATCAATCCAAGAAAGGCTTGTCAGTACCTCTATCATCCTTTTCCTCTTATAGCCATCCCAGCGTGCGGGATACTGCTTTCTTCCAAAATCCTACCCTGTTTTCCCTCTCTTTGTCATCCATCAGCGGAGAAAAGCTCTCCTTTACGCGCCAGTATTTCTCAAGCTCAGCCGTGCTTTTCCATACTCCTGCTGTAAGCCCGGCTGCAAATGCCGCACCGAGAGCGGTCGTTTCTGTAATCTCCGGCTTGTCCACACGGATGTTCAGAATATCGCTTTGGAACCTCATTAAAGGCGTGCTGTTTGTCAGCCCTCCATCCACTTTCAGGCTCTCAAGCTTTATTTTGGTGTCCTCTTCCATGCTGGAGAAGATGTCATAAGCCTGGAAAGCCGTGGCCTCAAGAACTGCACGGCATATATGCTCACGTCTTGTGTACCCAGTAAGACCGGCAATCACTCCACGGGCATCGCTTCTCCAGTACGGGGCAAAGAGGCCCGCAAAAGCCGGAACAATATACACTCCCCCTGTATCGGCAACCTGCTCTGCAAGCATGTCAAGTTCTTTTGCATCCTTTACAAGCTTCAGATTGTCCCGTGCCCACTGGACAAGAGAGCCGGCAACGGCAATCGATCCTTCAAGGGCATAATAGGGCTTCATTCCATCTATCTGGTAGGCAACAGTAGTAAGAAGCCCGAGAGAGGAAAGGTATCTTTCAGTTCCGGTATTGAGCAGCATGAAGCATCCTGTGCCGTATGTGCACTTGCTCTGCCCCTTGTCAAAGCAGGCCTGTCCGAAAAGCGCCGCCTGTTGGTCTCCAAGGATTGCAGCAAGAGGAACAGATGCCGCAAAAGGCCCGTCTTCTCTTGTAAAGGCATATACTCTTCCGCTTGAAGGAACTATTTCCGGCAAATTTTCTTTTCTGATAGAAAAAAGAGCAAGCATGTCATCATCCCATGAGAGGGTGTTTATGTTCATCAGCAAATAGCGAGAGGCATTTGTAACATCTGTGACACAGACACCGGAAAGACAGTACATGATATATGCATCCATAGTGGCAAAGCACAGATCATCATCCTTTGCGGCCTCTTTTACTTCATCAACGTTATCAAGGAGCCATCTAATCTTGCTTGCCGCAAAATACGGGGAATAAAGAAGGCCTGTCCTTTCCTTCAGCTCTTCCTCGCTCATCCTGCTTCTTGCCTCTTTTATTATCTCCTCGCCCCTGAGATCCTGCCAGACTATCGCATTATGAAGAATCTTCCCGCTTGAGCGCAGGAAAGGAATGACAGTTTCCCTCTGATTGGTAATGCCTACTGCATTTATATCCCGCCCTGAAAGTCCGGCCTTATCAAGGGCCGAGCGGATTACATAATCAGTGTTTTTCCTTATCTCTTCACCATTATGCTCGACCCAGCCCGGACGCGGATAAATCTGTTTATGCTCAATCTGCTCGACAGAAACAATGCGTGCTTTTTCATTAAATATTATGAACCTGGTGCTTGTTGTTCCCTGGTCCAGGGCGCCAATATATCTCATGAGACTATTATAAACCAAAAAGACGGGAAATCAATTCTTATACTGGCTTTCATACAAATCTGAATAGAATCCCTTTTTCTCAAGGAGCTCCTTATGGCTTCCGCTCTCGATTATGTTCCCATCCTTAAGCACAAGGACAAGGTCCGCATTCACGATTGTTGAAAGCCTGTGAGCCACGATGAAGGAAGTGCGCCCCTCCTTGAGCCTGTCAAAGGAAGTCTGGATTATCTTCTCTGTTCTCGTGTCTATGCTGCTTGTAGCCTCATCAAGAATCAGAATCGGAGCATCAGAGAGCATTACACGCGTTATTGCAATCATCTGTCTCTCACCTTCAGAAAGGCTTGTATCCTCATTTGAGAGCATAGTGTCATAGGATGAGGAGAGACGGGATATGAAAGAATCAGCCTGACTCTTTTTAGCGGCGCTGAACACATCCTCATCACTGTACTTCCTTCCCATCAGGATATTGTCCTTCACGCTTGCCTTGAGTATGAATGTATCCTGAAGGACAAGCGCTATATTGTCTCTCAGGCTCTTTTTCGTAAATGATGATATATCCTTTCCGTCTATGAGTATCCTGCCTTTATCTGGATCGTAGAATCTCATCAGAAGATTTATGATTGTCGTCTTTCCGCTTCCGGTGGGGCCTACTATTGCGACAGTACTTCCCTTTTTTATATCTATGTTTATATCTTCAAGCAGCTTCCTGCTTTTGTCATACGAGAAAGACAGATTGTCAAACCTTATTCCATCACTGATTCCATCAAGATGCTCAGTTCCATCATCTGAATCCTTCTTCTCGTCAATGAGCTCAAAAACATGTGCAAAACAGACAAAAGCATTCTCAAGCTCCGTAATTACCTGTGAAATGTCATTAAACGGTTTTGTATACTGTGTGGCATAGCTTAAGCAGACAGAAAGAAGTCCTACTGTTATATTCCCCCTGATTGCAAGCACTGCGCCAAGAAGTGCAACTATAGCGTAAACTACATTGTTGACGAATCTTGTAGCAGGATTGGTGATTGATGAGAAGAAAGTGGCTTTCATGCTTGCATCCGCATAGCGGTTATTGATTTCTTTCATCTCTTCAAGGCTCACTTCTTCATGATTGTAGCTCTTTATCTCCTCGGCATTGTTGAGGCTCTGCTCGACATAATCAGTCAGATTCCCTCTTTCCTCTGCCTGAGTCTGAAATGTCCTGTGTGTTCTCTTTGCGATAAATGATGCAACAAAAAGCGAAAGAGGAGTAAGAATCACCACAGCAAGAGCAAGTGCCCAGTTGATTGAAAACAGGAGAACAAGAGTTCCTAAAACCGTGATTATTGCTGTAAAGAGCTGGGAAAATCCGAGAAGGAGTCCATCGCTTGCTATGTCTATGTCACTTGTGATTCTCGATACGAGATCCCCTGTCTTGTGTGTGTCGATAAAGGACGAAGGGAGACGAACAAGGGAAAAGAACGCATCACGGCGGATGCTGCTGGTGACTTTATATGCAATCCTGTTATTCACTATCTGCATCAGATAGAGTGTTATGAAATAAACGGCTGCAGATATCAGTATTTCCAGCGCAAGAGGAAAGATTGAGGCAAAGTCAACATCATTTTCATCTATGATGTAGTCAACGGCAAGACCTGCAAGATAGGGCACCAAAAGCGCGCTTATCACAGAAAGGAGAGCAAAAATGAATGAGAGGACTACAAGGAGTCTGCTCTTTTTAAGATATACTGCTGTCTTTTTTATTGTCTTAAACATTCTCCTCCTCCTTTGTCTGCGAATTATATATCTCCCTGTAGAATGAAGAGGTGGAGAGAAGCTCATCATGTGTTCCTGATGAAACAAGTGCGCCGTTATCAAGGACAAGAATCATATCCGAGTCGGCAATGCTCTTTACTCTCTGGCTTATTATTATCTTCGTGGCATCAAGAGTGCTCAGATTCCTTCTCAGCTCTAAATCGGTTTTGTAATCAAGAGCTGAAAAAGTATCATCAAGAATGATTATGTCCGCCTTCTTCATGAGCGCTCTTGCAAGAGAGAGTCTCTGGCGCTGACCTCCTGAGAGATTTCCTGCATTCCTGTCAAGAGGAGCATCAAGACCTTTCTTCTCGACAAACTCCTCAGCGCATGAGAGATGAAGGGCCTCAGAATAGGGCACACTTCCGGATGCAAAGTCAAGATTGCTTTTAATGCTTCCGGAAAAAAGCCTTGCTTTCTGTGCGGCAAAAGATATTCTGCTTCTCAAAAATTCCTGGCTGTACTCCTTTATATCTTTTCCAAAGAGCATGATGCTTCCGCTTCCTCTGTCATAGAGTCTGGAAATGAGGAGTGCAAGTGTGCTCTTTCCGCTTCCTGTTCCTCCTATTATGCCGACGCTCATGCCTTTTTTTACAGAAAAGCTTATATCCTTTAAAACATCATTCTTGCCATTATATGAGAAACATACATGACTGAATGTGATTGCATCCTCTCCGGAGAATGAAGAGAGAGTGCCGAAAGACATAGTTGGAGAGACAGAAAAAACTTTCTCTATTCTGGATGCGGATGCCAGTGCTTTTGATATCGATATTATGAGGTTTGCAAGCTTTATCAGCTCGACAAGAATCTGGCTCATGTAGTTTATCAGAGCAATGACCTGTCCCTGAGTAAGATTTCCAATATCTACATTGATTGCTCCAAAATAAATCAGCGCGATTATTGCAAGATTTATAACTAGGCTCGTAAGAGGACTTGTAAGGGAGGATACCCGGCTTGAGAAAAGCTGAAAATTCTTCATCATGGTGTTCTCTTCATCGAACCTTCTCTTCTCATTATCCTCAAGAGAAAAAGCCCTGATGACCCTGTTGCCGTCAATGTTCTCCTTTGTAACTGCTGTGACGCTGTCAAGCTTTTCCTGCACCAAGCGGAAACGCTTTATTGAAAGGCGCAGAAGAATCGCTATTATAATGGAAAGAAGTGCTATTGATATAAAGAAAATCAGAGATGCTGCCGGGGATACGATGAATGCCATGACAGCAGCCCCGAATACAACAAATGGGGATCTCAGGAGAAGGCGGAGCGTTAAATTAAATCCGCTCTGCACCATGTTCATATCCCCGTTCATCCTTGTAATCAGCGTAGATGAGCCAAAATCCTCCATTTCTTTCTTTGAGAAAGAGAGGATGTGATTAAAAAGGGCTGCTCTCAAATCTCGGGCAAAAAGGCTCGCACTTCTGGCAGAGAAATACTGGGCGGTTATTGAGAAAACAAGACCTGTTAAGGCAAGGACGAGCAGCAGACCTGTCATCCTCAATGTGTAGCTCATATTACCAAACGCAATACCTTTATCTATTATTGATGCCACAACAAGAGGAACAAGAAGCTCAAAAACTGCTTCAAGAAGCTTGAAAAACGGAGCTGCTATGCATTCCTTCTTATATGGGCGTATGAAAGAGAATACCTTTTTCTGCATAAAACTATCCTATCCTTTTCGTGAAAATACAGAAAGATGTTTTCTGACACAAGGAACATGAAACTTCACAGTATCTATATATTTTGAAAATAAAAGCCACATCTAAGTCTCTTATTCTTAGCTTGTACAAACAAAAAGAGCAAAAATTTTTCTTCCTCAATACCCCTCCTTGGCTACCTTGAAAAAAGGTAGCCATTCTTTTTCAGAACGGCAGTGTCTTATATTCTCCTGCCTGACTTTTTTCCTTTAAGAGAGAAGAGGAAGAAAGTATTGCCTTCTCTGCATAAGGAAGAGCTGAGAGTATAGCATCCTTTGCTTTCCTTATATCCAAAAGAGTGACCTCTTCCATTGCCTTTCTGTTCATTTTTCTGTAGCTGTCAGTAATCCCGTAAAGTCTTCTCGACAGATAAATCTGTGCTTTCTGTGCAGGAGAAAGAGGCTTCAAATCCCTGCTCCTTGCCTGGATCTTCGCACCATCAAGCTCTGATAGAGTCATATCAAAGGCTTTTGTGGCCTCAATAAAATCAGAAAAGCTCTCATCTATCCTCGGGTCACGGTATGAATAGTAGACAACGGCATTTTCAGCTATATCCATGAACGCACCCGCGCCATAGGCTCCTCCCTTTGCCCTTATATATGTCCAGAGAGCTGTTGAGGAAAGCACTGAAAGAAAAAACCTTGCAGCATTCTTTTGTCTGAGTGAGTCAAAATCAGGAGAGAAGGCAGAGCTGAGAAAAGCAACAGGGGAAGGTATCAAATAAGTCTCATGAGAAAAATAAGGCTTAAAGCCATCCTTATTCTTTCTTTTCCACCCGAAAGAAGAAAAATGCGAGAGGAAGGATGATGCGGCAATAAGGCATATTTCTTCATCTTCCTTTTCGCAGCATACCTGAAGGTGGAAGCGCTCTCTGTTTTCAATGAGATTTCTTATCATTCTTATCTCCTCAGAAAGCACAGAGTAGTTTTCAATACCGCTTATATCCTTCCAGAATGTTATCCCGCTGATGATTTCCGCATTATGAAGGGAAGCTGAGAGATGGCTCTCCGCAAGGCTCATTGCATAAGTATGGGCATTCTGTATCACGCCGGAAAGAAAGTCTGTCTTTATATCCGTAACGGCATTTCTTACCTCATTTTCCTTTATGTTTCCTTCAAGAAGCAGTCTTGCTATGAAAGCCGCACCTTCTTCTACTGTATTTGAAAGGAACTTTGCACGAAGCATGAAATAACATTTATCTTCTTTTTTCTCAATATCAGATGCACTGTCGACATAAGGGGCAAACGATCCGGTCAAAAACCTTATTTTCGTACTCACTTCCTCAAGTGGCATCTCAGGAAGGGAGCACATTGTAAGAAGCCTTGAATAGATGTTCAAATACTGCTTCTGCCTGTCAGAGAAATCAGAGACATCGACAGCAAGGTCAAAATAGATTACGCCTGCAGTATGAAGAGTTACCAGTGTCAGACTGTCCTTTTCCTTTCCGGGATTCTTCTCAAATTCCTTTTCTTTCACATCAAAAGAAGAAAGAGTGGGAAATGAGGAGAGAGCCTCATCATCATCTTCCTCTCTTTTATAGGCCTCAAGAAGCTCTTCATCCTCTCTGCAGTAAAGAGCACTCTCTTCTTCAAGTGAGCGTGCAAGCTTGCTTTCCAGATCCGCCTCTGCATCCTTTGACATCTTTACAACAGAAAGAACTCTTGTGCTGTTATTCAGAATTTCTTTTTTGATGAACTCATTGAAAAGAAGCGGATTTTTCCTGTACTCTGCCCTTATTTTCTCAAAATCATCAAACGGCTCTGTATAGTCAAATACATTTTTATTATACGCAAAGGCCCTGTCAATCTTGAAAAGTGCCCTCATTCCGTCAGGAATTCCCCCAGGAATCTCCTTTAAAGAAAACTCGTAGCGGCGAAGAGCGGCTTCAACCTGCATCTCGCCAAGTGGAGTATCTGCAATCTCTTCCAGAGCTGAGAGGATGAAAGCCTCAGCTTTAATCTCATCTTCCTCTCTTGCTCCTGAAAATCCGCAGGAGAATGTATAGTGAGAAAAATCGCTGCTCATGCCGCTTTCAGAAGAAAGGTCCTCGCCTATATCGCTTTCCTTTATCCTCATGTAAAGAGGACAGCCCGGAGAGCCCAGGAGGATATCCACAAGAATCGAAAGCATCATTCCATACACAGCATCTGAAGAAGGATTAAGACGCCATGAGAGAAGTATGCTGCACTTCTCTTCATCCAATCCTTCTGCAAGCATTGAAGAGGAGTGCACCTTTCTGGGTGCATCAAATGGAGGAAGATTTACATATCTCTCAATTTCATCACCAGGCTCTGCATCTGTTAAGTAGCTTTCAAGACGGCAGAGAATCTCATCCGTTTCAAAATCACCCCACAAGAAAAGATGCATGTTTGACGGGCTGTAGTATTTCGCATACGTCTTTTTATACTCTTCCCATTTGAGGTGTGTGATAGCCACAGGGTCTCCCCCGCTTTCATAGCTGTAGGCAGTATCCGGGAAAAGAGATCGCTGGCTTGAAGTGCTTATCACGCTCTCATGCTGGGTAGCAGATCCAAGCATCTCAGAATACACAACTCCCTCAAAAGAGAATTCACCGTCTTTTTCCGCCACATGGCAAGCCTCGCTCATGAATGCTTCTTTTCTCAGCAGAGGATTAAAGACAGCATCTGTATATACATCAAAGAAATTGAGAAAGTCTTTCTTTACAGGGCTGGAAGCAAGATAATATGTTCTGTCAACGCCTGTCATAGCGTTTGCAAACGTGCTGCATCCGCTTTTGAGCAATTCAGTAAACGGATCTTTGAGACGGTATTTTCTGCTTCCAGATAAAACAGTATGCTCGATTATGTGAAATACCCCGCTGTCATCAAAGGGAGGAGTGTACACAACATATGAGAAAAAGGCCTCAGGATCCTTGTTCTTTACATGAAAGACCTCAAATCCGCTTTTCTCATGTCTATATAAAAGGCACTCGCCATCAAAGCTCCGGCTCTTCTTTGAGCCGCAAAGCGTAAAATCATGTTTCTTGTCCATAAACAATCCTAATCAGAACTCAGTAAGGAATGCCGATGCAGTGAGTCTTCCTGCATAGCGGAATGCCTCAGCCGATGCGTCTTCATATTCCTCTGAATATCCGCATGAGAAAACTGAGTAATCACTATATACTGTCTCCTGAGTCTTTGTATCAAACACATCTATGTGTGCATCAACACGCACTGCAGTGCTTTTTTCTGTTACTGTCTCATCTGTTATTCCTGCCCTTATTATGAGCACATACGGCTTTGCATCCCCATTTGAAAGATAAGAATGAAGCACATCTGAAAGGCTCTCACCTTCCCCTTTTACTGCAGAAAAAGGAATCATGAGATCTGAAAAGAATGAATTGAATCCACCAAGGAACAATTGATCGTCATTCTCCTCGCCTTTCTCATCGTAAGTAACAATTACGGCATCGAGCATTGAAGAAAAATCAAAACGTTCATCATAAGCGTAGCTCACGCTCTTTTCCTCTATGATTCTCATTATGCTCTCATAATATGCTGTATTCAGGCTCTCAAGCTTCTTCAACTTCTCCTCATCGAAATTGAATGTTACATTCACAGAGCCTTTTCTGATGTAATAGCTGTTTGTGAAAACCGCATTATATCTTCCCTTGCTGTCAGTCAGGCCATCAATATAATCCGTCTTCATTTCAGAGTCACTCTCAACCATTGTGAAAGAAAAAATCAAGGGGGCATTTTCAACAGGAGGATGAAAAAGCCCTCTGTTTCTTTTCACGCTTGCAGTGCTGTTTATACTGCCGGAATCTGAACTGACCTTTAAATTCATGCCCTCAAGGTAATATGAGACATAATCGCTGTAAATTACAGTGCTTCTAACACTCTCATCCCTAACAGTTCCCTCCAGAGAGAGAATAAGCGCATCAAGAGAAAGGGAAAAGGCATCGGCATCAAAGCCATCGCGGTATCTGTCCCTTGATGAGGATAGAAGCGCCTTTATCTCTTCTTCTCTTTCCAGGCTCTCTGCAGCCTCAATTGTTCTCATCTGGTCAAAGAGATCTGCATCGACAGAAAAGCCGAGATAGAATGTATATTCATCCCCGGAGCGGAAAGTGTATGTGTTTTCCACTCTTCCATCAAGCTCTGTAATGCTTCCGCCTGTGAGCATCTGACGGTAATACCTTGTATATGCATCCCATCCAAGATCTCTGCTCATCTCATCAAGGGAAGATCTGTATGCACCCTGACGGGCTTCATCCTCACTTGAAGCAGTGGCAGAGGAGATGAAAAGAATGCGGCCTGACGGGCTATGAGGATTTGTGATCCAGAGGGGAAGATTGAGACGGGAAAGGTCAAAAGAGGAGCATGATGTGAAAATCAATGCGACTGAGAGCAAAAGACAAACAATTTTCTTCATAGCAATACTCCTGCTGATATACTCATCGTATTTCCCCTTAATGTTGAATATCTGTAGGCTATATTATAATACAGGTTCATGCTGATATAGTGCTCATAGCCTGCTGTGATTTCAGCTTCAAGCGAAAATGATGGCGAAAAAGAGAAAAGCATCGCAGCATCAGCAAAGACTGCCCCGCTTCTTATCATGGAGAAATCTGAAGAAAGAAGCGATGAGAGATTCCACCTTGCCTTGAGAGATAACAGCGGTGAATATATATTCCTTCCCATCGCATTTGTGTATTCAAAGCCCAGGGAAGGATATATGTTTTTAAAAAGGCTCATGAAATAAAAGCGGATTCCCAGAGAAGGCATAAAAGTATCGAGAGGGGTCGAAAAAGAAATCTCGGATGAAAAAACAGGTCCGCTTTGAACTCTGTAGCCTGCCTTTGCACTCTTTCCTGAAAAATGCTCAAGCATGTTCAAGCCCTCTTCCTTCTCGCTGACCATCAGAACGCTCTTTCTTTTTCCCTCGTCATCCAGCGCATATAAAAGCTTACCTTCACTGTAGTCTGTCTCAGATGCAATGAAGCGCCCGTCCTCATAGAAAATCACGGGGCCATCGGAAAAGAGGGCCTTCTCTAGACGGAGCGAGTTCTCTATGCTCCTTTTTATCTCTTCTTCCCCGCTTGCACTGATGTTCCTCTCCTTGCCGTCCACTGTATATGAGATGAAGATGAATCCATCGCTTTCTCTGTAATCCGTGATAACAAGATCTGCATCCCTTCTTCCTTCCATCTGAGAATAAAAGGCAGATAGGACTGAATCAGGAACCGTGCTGGGGGCAGAAACAGATGAGAATGCTGACAGATTCACCAGCGCAAGAAGAGACAGAAGTATTGCTATCTTTCTCAAGCTTCCACCTGTATTTTCATTATCTCGAGAACAAGGAGGGCCGAACGGTGCATTGCATCAAGGCTCACCCACTCTTTCAGAGAATGAAGATTATGTCCGCCCGTGAAGATATTGGGGCAGCTTATGCCGAGTTTTTCGGCCATTCTTGCTCCGTCAGTTCCTCCGCGGATTATTGTCTTCTTGATATCAAGACCTATATTCTTTCCGCCGCTAACGATTGCATCAATGGCAGATGAATCCTTGCTGTTTATCTCCCCCATATTGTGATATGAGACATGGCTTTCAATCTCAAGAGTTCCGCGGTATATGTCAGAAATTGCTTTTGCAAGGTTCTCAACTGAGGCAATCCTGTGCTCAAACTCAGCTTTATCAAAATCCCTGATGAACACATCAAGACGTGCCTCTGTCTGAGTTCCAGAAAGCGAAAGCGGGCAGTAATAGCCATAGCGCTCATCAGTTGCCTCAGGACTCTCTGCCTGAGGAAGGGCTGATGCAATATGAGAAAGAATTGTGACTGCATTTACAAGCTTCCCGCGCGCCGATCCAAGGTGAATGCTGTTTCCTTTTGCGTTTATCGTGATGCTTGCTGCGTTAAAACATTCATCTTCTATGTATGGTTCCTCCGCTCCGTCTATTGTGTAACAGACTTTGGCAGATACCCTTTCATACGGGAAATTGTCCATTCCTGCACCTGTTTCTTCATCGCATGTAAAATAAACCTCAATGTCCGGATGAGGGAAATCTGGATTTTCCTTTATGTATTCAAGGGCGCTCATTATTATAGCAACCCCCGCCTTGTCATCAGAGCCCAGCAGTGTGCTGCCATCACTTGTTATGATGCATCCTCCTTCATATTTTTTCAAATCAGGATTCTCTTCAACAGAAATCACAGCCCCGGAAGAAAGAGTTATGTCCTTCCCGTCATAGCACTCTATGACATTTGCCTTGACTGCGTTGCCCATCACATCATCTGCAGTGTCCACGTGAGCCATGAAAGCAATTCTTCTGCCTTTTCTGTTGCCCTTGAGAACACCCGAGAGAACCCATGTATCATCAAGCTCTGTCTCCAGGCCAAGAGCTTTGAGCTCTTTCTCAAGCTGGAGTATAAGATCCTTCTGCCCCTCTGTTGTAGGAACTTTTTTCCCCGCATTCTCGGGGTTGCTCATAGTGTCGAATTCTGTATAACTTATAAAACGTCTGACAAGCGACTTTTTGATATCCATATATCACCTCTTGAAACATTATGCCACTTGTCAGCTTTTAGTAAAAGTTCTATCCGCTTATTTTCTTCAGTATTGAGAAATCCTGCCATACCTGATAAACAGTGAACACCCCGAGAATAACTGCTGCAATAACAGGAGAATAACCGAATGCGGCAGATGTTGTCAGCACTGCACTGGCAATTCCCCAGGAGGCAGCCGGCTCCTTTGTTATTTCCGTAATCCACTCTTCAAAGGTCTGCTGCGGGATTGTGCTGTTCTTGTCAAAGAACTGGCAGAGGGAGTAGATTGCTGAAGCAAGAACGCCTGCGGCAATTGCCGCGGCACATGCTGCTGTGACCTTTCCCCATACCACAAGGTTAGGCACGAATGCATACACAATTGCGGCAGTAAGCAGAACAGCCGCCTTTATGACCATCTTGCGCACTATATCGTTGTATTCCTTCCTCTGCTGATTATTCATCACACGTCTCAGTACACTGCTGCTTTCCTCAAGATTGCGCTCAAGGTCCTCAATTTCAGCTCTTGCCTTGTCTATCTCTGCCTTTGCCTCCGGGCTGCTTATCATGCTCTCTGCCTTATTGAATACTTCATCTACGTTGCTGTACTCATCCGTGTAGAGAGCAAACTCCAGATATTCTCTTCCTCCCTCCTCATTCAATGTCCTGCTTGCCACCTGGCGGGCATCAAAATCCTCTTCAAGAATCCTCTCAAGATCCTCAGGAAGACTCTCATCCTCTCTCAAAGCCTTCTTAACCTCATCAAGATGTATGTCAATCAGCTTTGCAGCCCTCTCGGCAAGAAGCCTGTCCGAGAGGCTTTCCGGACCCGAGAGTCCCATGGTGCATGAATAAAGCAGCGATGCTATGAGGATTATCGCGATGACCTTCACTCTCTGTGTTTTTGCGAAAAATTCCATATCTCCTCCTTTTTTTTCAGAGTTTCACTCCTACAAGAAGAGATGCGTAGATATCCATATAGGACAGAAAATATTTTTTCAGGATGTCAAGACTCTCACTCACAAGCATCGCAGGATCTGTGATATATATTCTCGGCTCAAAATAGAAATAGGAAAACGAGAATGTCCAGCCGGCGGTTATCGAGGAGAAGAACACATTGCGCTCAGGAGGACTGAAATGCCCGAAGAACCTTCCATAGCGGATGGCATCAACGCCTATGAAAAACCCAAGGCTGTCAAAAGGGTAATAATCAAGGCGGAATGATGTATCAAGGATTGCGATATCACTCTCAAGATCAAAATTATAGGAAAGGGAGAAAGCATAGCGCATGCTCCCGCTTCTGATTGAGAACTCAAGGGGAATTCTCTTGCCGCTTAAGAAGAATGAATCTGTTGCCACTGCATCAGCTGCTATGTAATAGCTGACTGCAGATACGGATAAAAGTGGAAGAAGTAAAAGCAGCAAAACCATGATGAACTTCAGTTTTGCCATGTTTCTGATGATAGCACAGAAATTCGTCCCGTCAAGGGCAAACTACCAGCCCAGAGCCTTCTTTATATTCTCTTCTTCATCCTTTATTTTCTTTGATGTAAACTTGATTGTTTTATCATCATCCTTTAAGAAGAACTCGATTCCCATATGATAATCATCGACCTTCTTTATCGAGTATGAGTCAATATCATCCTTCTTGATGCTCAAAACCGATTTGATGTTTCCAAAATCCGATTGACGGATAAAAAAATCAATATTCTCTTCATCAATAGACAGAACCCCTGCTTTAAGCTCAGTCTTGTTGCTTATATATCCGCATTTATAGAGAAAGAGGCTGTCTTTCTTTCTCTTCCTCACCATGGATTTTGATATATATGCAGTAGTTATGTAATAGATGGCCGCAAGAAGCACAAGTGAGAGGATCAGAAGAAGATTTATCCTTCTGTATTCAAGGGATGAATAAACTATCCAGGCCATGTCTATGAGTATGAGAGCTATCGAAAACTTATGAATCATCAAATGTATTCTGCTTTTTTTTCTGACCATTTTCAAGGCACTAATTTCTCTCATTACAGGAATAACAGAGGAGGAATGAATGAAAAAAATCTTATGCATTCTTTTATCATTATCGGTACTTCTCCTTTTTTCCTGTAACCAGGAAGGAGAAAAGACAGCTACGATGAGGATAATTCTTGAGGATGTGAAGACCAGCCGTCTAATAGCACCTGAAAATTATCCTCTAGAAATCGACACATATTACATAACGGGTCAGGGGCCTGATGGGAAACGCTTTGACATCCATACAGGAAAGACAAGCGCGACGATTGAGAATGTTGTTATCGGAGAATGGACAATCAAGGTCCAGGGCCTGAATGAGTATGACAATGTGATAGTCGAGGGAAGCAAAAGCTTTACTTTAAGCAACAGCAACAACTCTGTCACCATCACGCTTGACACGCTATATGGTGAAGGAGATCTGAGTGTAAAGCTAAAATGGAAAGACTCAACTGTCGAGAATCCAAATCTTGAAGTCAGCCTTACAAGACAGAACGGAGAAAAAGAGACACTAAATGCAGAGATTTCGGGGAATACTGCATCAATTTACAAGGAAAATCTTGCAAGCGGATCATACATTTTCCAGGCTCAGCTCTTTGATTCAGATACCCTGATTTCAGGACTGACTGAAGCTGTCAGGATAGTTGACAGCCAGATAAGCTCTGCTGAGCTCGATTTCGTGCAGACCGATTTCATACTCACACCAGGAACAATAAGCCTGATTGACAAGTCAGGAATTCCTGTAAGATGCAATATCAGCGGTGTTGACGGTGAGCAGAAGGCCGGGCCTCACACAGTCACACTTGTTCCCGAGCGCGATGCGGATCTGGAAGATCTTACAGTAAACTGGTATATAGATGGCACTCTTGCAGGAAGCGGAAGAGAATGCGAACTTACATTTGTCACAGGAGTTCACCGTCTTGATGCTGTTGCATACACATCCAAACTGGGCTCGTATGGTTCAACAGGACTCAGTGTCACAGTCCTGGACGACACTGATTTCGGAATTCCTGGAAATGCAAGAGTAATTGACAGCACAGCAGGACTCGATATAGGGCGGAACAATTATTTTTCATTCCTTCCGGACGGAAGGCTGATGGCATTCAGCAGCGATGGAAATACTGCTCAGGTATTCAAGATTTCTGCAAGTGAATTCACACTTGAAAAAGAATATACAGGACTTGAGTTCCAGAAAGGATATGTCGCATCTGCACTTGCAGTGGAAGATGACGAGTCTGGAATGTTCAACATGCTTATATGCACAGATGACGACATAAACACATATCACTACTATATGAATCCAGAGACCCTTGAGCTCAATTATGTTAACTCATCCGGAGATACCTACTCATCAGAAATGTGGTTTGGAAACTGCAAAATAACTAAGGTCCTGCCGGATATTGCATATGACACGATTTATGATGAGTTCCTGTTTGTCGGAATAGATAATCCTCTTACTGTAGAAGAAGATTTTGAACGCCCTGCGATGGAAGGTAAAGTAGGAGCCATGATTGGAAGAAGGCCTGTGGAGGGTATAAACGCACACGAAGACTTTGCACTTCTTGATGCATATCCGGTACGCGATTTTGACAGAGATGCCACATTTGACAACCCCCCGGCCTCCCCTCTTCTTGACACAGCGGCATTCGCAATCAGCCCGAACTGCGAGCAGTATGCGATAATAGACAGAAGCCAGGGAAGATTTGTCACATTAAATGAGATGACATTCGAGCACTCAGACTATTACGGAAACTTCCGCTATCATGGAGATTCATTTACAGATCCGGATAAATATATCGGCGCAAATGACATGATATACAAGACAAATGACATTGCGGTGATTGCAGGAAGGGGCTTCATAGCAACTGTTAAGACATATAAGGACAAAGGATCCACTGATGCTTTCTATAAGGAAGTGAGCGGTGCAGATTTCTCAAGTCTTGCAATGAACCCGGTTACAAAGCACATATACGCTCTTGATGAGATCAATGATGCGCTTTATGTCTACACCATATCTTCTAACGGGGACATCCAGGAAAGTGCTGTAATAGACACAGTCTCAAGCTATAGTGACATGGAGGTATCTCCAGATGGAAAGAGCCTTATTCTCTATAACTCCACAGGAGCTTCTGTAAAGATGATGCTTATAAATGTGAATTGATTGCATGGGCAGGAAATCCTGCCCATTCTTCAAAACAGAGAAGATGCCTGATAGAAAACAAGGGAGACAAGATATGCTAGGGCAAGCTGGGCAAAGACTACGAAAAGCATCCATTTTACTCCAAGCTCCCTCTTTACAGCAGTAACTGCAGCCACACATGGGGTATAAAGCAGGCAGAAAAGAAGGAAAGAGAAAGCCTCGGCTGCTCCCATCTCCATTTTAAGCGCTTCGACAGAACCGTAAAGTATGCTGAGCGTGGATACTACACTCTCTTTTGCCATGAATCCGGAAACAAGGCTTGTGACTGTCTTCCATGAAGCAAAGCCAAGCGGGATGAAAAGCGGAGCGATTGCTCCTGCAATTATAGACAGTATGCTGTTCTCGCTTCCCGGGGCAAAATTGAGAGTGAAATCGAAACTCTGAAGAGCCCATATTATGATTGTGGCTACAAAAATGACAGTAAATGCACGCTCGATGAAATCCTTGCTCTTCTCCCAGAGCAGTCTTGCGACATTCTTTGCACCCGGCATTCTGTAGTTTGGAAGTTCCATGACAAAAGGAACGGCTTCCCCTTTGAACAGCACCTTCTTGAAAAGGAGGGCAACCAGTATCCCCATTACTATCCCAATCAGATAGAGTGCTATCATGACAAGAGCATGTGCGCGGGTGAAGAAGGCTGCTGTGAAGAATGCATAAATCGGCAGCTTTGCAGAGCAGCTCATGAACGGCGTCAAGAGTATTGTCATCTTCCTGTCTCTTTCAGAGGGGAGAGTACGGGATGCCATGACTGCAGGAACAGAGCATCCGAAACCTATTAAAAGAGGCACTATGCTACGCCCGGAAAGTCCAAGCTTTCTAAGTAGTTTGTCCATGACAAAGGCAATACGTGCCATATATCCGCTGTCCTCAAGAAGCGAAAGGAAGAAGAAAAGGGTCACGATTATCGGAAGGAATGAAAGCACACTGCCTACCCCGTTGAATATTCCGTCTATAATCAGACTATAAAACACCTCATTGATTTCAAGAGAAAGCAAAAGGGATGAAACGCTGTCAGTCGCAAGTCCTATCAGATAATCAAGGGCAGATGAGAGAGCGGCTCCCACAACATTGAATGTGAGGAAGAACACAAGGCCCATTATGATGATGAAGGCAGGAATTGCAGTGAATTTTCCCGTAAGAATCCTGTCAGCCCTCTGACTTCTGATTCTCTCCTTTGACACAGCTGGTTTTTTCACAGTAAGACGGGAGACTCTGTTTATGAAAGAAAATCTCATGTCCGCAATAGCGGCAGAACGGTCAAGCCCTCTTTCCCTCTCCATCTGCATCACAATATGCGAAAGCATCTCCTTTTCGTTCTCATCAAGATCCAGGGCCTCAAGGATGATCTCATCGCCTTCAACAAGCTTTGAGGATGCAAAACGGAGAGGAATCCCTGCTCTTTCTGCATGGTCCTCGACAAGATGCATCACCGAGTGAAGGCACCTGTGCACCGCTCCGTTATACTCCAGAGGTGAGCATATATCCTGCCTCAACGGTTTTTCCTGATAGCGTGCAACATGCATCAGGTGCTCTACAAGCTCTCTAATGCCCTCTTTCTTTGAAGCAGAGATTGGGACAACAGGAACTCCCAGTAGCTCCTCAAGCAGGTTGATGTTTATCGTTCCTCCGTTTGTGCGCACTTCATCCATCATATTCAGTGCAACTACCATGGGTTTATCTAGCTCGATAAGCTGCATGGTAAGATACAGATTTCTTTCGATATTTGTCGCATCTACTATGTTTATGATTCCGTTCACATTCTCTTCAAGAACGAAGTTCCTGGTGACAATCTCTTCCTGTGTGTACGGACTCATAGAGTATATGCCGGGCAGATCAGTAACTGTAGCAGATGTGCCCTTTATGACACCATCCTTTCTGTCAACAGTGACTCCGGGAAAGTTTCCGACATGCTGGTTAGCCCCTGTGAGCTGATTGAAAAGCGTTGTTTTTCCGCAGTTCTGATTCCCGACAAGCGCAAATGAGAGTCTTACATCATCACCAAGGGGATGTTCATTCTTCTTATCGTGGAATTTGCCTTCCTCTCCAAGTCCCGGATGAAGATGTCTCTCAAATTCCTCAGCATTTAGCTCCAGCTTCCCATCCTCTTTCTCTTCTGACTTTTCTATCTCAATTTTTGCGGCATCATCTATTCTCAGCGTAAGTTCATAGCCGCTTATCCTTATTTCAACAGGATCTCCCATGGGCGCATATTTTTCAACTCTTATATATGCCCCGGGAATAAGACCCATATCCAGAAAATGCTGACGAATCTCCCTTTCTCCACCCACAGAGATGATCTTCGCGCTTTCTCCGGTCTTAAGATCCTTTATGCTCAACATTTATTTCTCCTTGGCTGAAAGAATAAACAAGTGCGCTGTTTTTTTCAATAAAAAAGCCCCTTCCTCCAGCCTTGTCTGGAGAAGAGGGGCCCCGTTTGCAGGAATATCGGTTACCTTATGTCCTTATAGACATTCTTTTCTGAAAAGCTCGTATGAAGAAGTTCATGAGACTTATGTGAAAGAGGAGCACCAAGATAATCCTTGTATATCCTCTTGATTGACGGATTCTCATGAGAGCGGCGGAGAGTACATTTCTCATCATCTGTATAAAGTCCCTCTGTCCTCTGTTTTCTGACCTCGTCATCAGTTCCAATCGGCTGTCCGCCGCCGGCGATACAGCCGCCACGGCATGCCATAATCTCTATGAACTCATACGGAGCCTGCTTTCCTTCCTTCTTTGCTGCTCTCACCTCTTCAAGGATTTCCTTGGCATTTGCCATCCCATGGATGACAGCAACACGGACAGAAGTGCCGTCAAAGTCCACAGTACCCTTCTTGACTTCCTCAAGACCGCGCACTGCATCAACTTCAACTTTATCAAGCTCCTTGTCAGTGACAAGCTTATATGCAGTCCTGACTGCAGCTTCCATGACTCCTCCGGTGACTCCGAAGATTGTTCCGGCTCCCGTATATTCTCCAATCGGAGAATCTGCCTCGCTCTCTTCAAGGTTCTTGAAATCAATACCGTACTGGCTGATGATTCTTGCAAGCTCTCTTGTAGTGAGCACCACATCAACATCCTTTCCTGCAGCGCTTATAGGTCTTCTTATCTCATCCTTCTTTGCAGTGCATGGCATGATTGCAACAGAGAAAATCTTCTCAGGATCTATTCCGGCCTTCTCTGCCCAGTATGTCTTTGTGATTGCACCCTGCATCATCATCGGGCTCTTTGCGCTTGATAGGTTGTCAAGAAGATCCGGATAATACTCTTCGATGTAGTTTATCCATCCTGGACAGCATGAAGTGAACTGAGGAAGCACTCCCTTGTTCTTGATTCTATCGACCAGCTCGCTGCCCTCTTCCATAATCGTCAGGTCAGCACCGAAGTTTGTATCAAATACATAATCAAAGCCAAGGCGCCTGAGTGCTGTGTAGATCTTTCCTGTTGTGATCTCTCCCGGCTCAAGACCGAACTCCTCACCAAGAGCTACCCTGACAGCAGGAGCCATCTGCACTACAGTAATCTTGTCAGGATTGTGTATTGCCTTCATTACAGGAGAAACCTCATCAACTTCATAGATAGCTCCCACTGGGCAATGTGTTATGCACTGTCCGCACTTGATGCATGGGCTCTCGTTGAGAGGAAGAGAAGCTGCCGGGCTCATTGATGTGCCATCGCCACGGCCTATGAACTCGAGAGCATATACTCCCTGAAGCTGCTGGCATACCTGAACACAGCGTCCGCACTTTATGCACTTATAAGGATCAAGCACTATGACTCCTGTAGAATCGTCGATTACTCTTTCCTTGATTCTCGGTGCAAACGGCTGCTCGCGGATTCCATATTCGATTGCAAGCTTCTGTAACTCGCACTTATTGTTTCTCACACATGTCAGACAGCTTGTAGGATGTGTTGACATCGTAAGCTCTATGATTGTCTTCCTGACTTCATAAAGCTCATCGTCATGTGTGATGATTCTCATACCCTCGGCGCATGGTGTTGCACATGCGCGGAGAATCTTTGCAGATCCTTCCTGCTTGCATACGCACAGTCCGCATGACCCGAATGGCTTCAAGTCCGGATGATAGCAGAGTGTCGGGATTCTGACTCCTGCCTTCTTTGCTGCTTCAAGCACGCTTGTTCCTGCTTCAACTTCTACAGGAATTCCGTTTATTGTCAAATGAATCATAATCTCCAGTCCTCCTTACTTCACGCTGATAGCAGAGAATTTACATGTGTCCTTACAGACACCGCACTTGATACATACCTGTGTATTGATGCTGTGAGGCTTCTTGAGTTCTCCTGAAATAGCACCGACAGGGCATTTTCTTGCACATGCTGTACATCCGATGCACTTTGACGGGTCAATCTGGTATGAAATGAGCTTCTTGCACTTTCCTGCAGGACACTTCTTGCCTTTAATATGTGCCTCATACTCCTCAGGGAAGTATTTGAGTGTTGAGAGAATCGGGTTCGGACTTGTCTGGCCTAGGGCGCAGAGGGAACCTTTCTGCATTGCATGGGCAATGGTATAAAGCTGATCAAGGTCCTTGTCTGTTGCCTTTCCCTGTGTGATTTTCTCAAGGATTGCATAAAGTGTCTTTCCTCCGATTCTGCAAGGAGCACACTTTCCGCATGACTCATCAATTGTGAAGTTGAGATAGAATTTGGCGACATCTACAATACAGTCATCCTCATCCATGACAATCATACCGCCGGAACCCATCATTGATCCAATCTTCATAAGGGATCCGAAATCAATCGGAGTGTCAAGGTTCTCCTCTGTGATGACTCCTCCTGAAGGACCTCCTGTCTGAACGGCCTTGAATTTCTTTCCATGAGCGATTCCGCCGCCGATATCAAATACGATTTCTCTCAGCGTTGTTCCCATCGGGACTTCAACAAGACCGGAGTTGCATACCTTTCCTGTCAGGGCAAAGACCTTGGTACCATGGCTGTCTGCCGTACCGATTGAAGCAAACCATGATCCTCCCTTGACTATAATCTCAGGGATGTTTGCCCATGTCTCAACATTGTTGATGACTGTCGGTTTTCCCCATAGGCCCTTTGTTGCCGGGAATGGCGGGCGAGGCATCGGCATTCCGCGGTGTCCTTCAATTGACTGCAAAAGAGCAGTCTCCTCACCGCATACAAAAGCACCTGCTCCAAGCCTAATTTCGATATTGAAATCAAAACCGCTTCCAAGTATGTCCTTTCCAAGCAGACCATACTCCCTTGCCTGAGCCATGGCAACCTCAAGGCGATGGATTGCAAGAGGATATTCTGCACGGATGTAGATATATCCGTTATGTGCACCGATTGTCTTTCCGCAGATTGTCATCGCTTCAAGAACAGAGTGCGGGTCTCCTTCGAGAGTGGACCTGTCCATGTATGCTCCCGGGTCGCCCTCATCTGCATTGCATACGACATATTTTTCATCGCCGTCTGCCTGCTTTGTGAAGTTCCACTTCATCCATGTCGGGAATCCGGCACCGCCACGGCCTCTCAGTCCTGCTGTCTTGAGCTCCTCAATCACATCATCTTCGCTCATGTCAAAAAGGACTTTCTCAAGAGCCTTGTAACCGTCACGTGCGATATACTCGTCAATATTCTCCGGATCGATTATTCCGCAGTTTCTCAAAACGATTCTCTGCTGCTTCTGATAGAACTGGATATCCTCAACCTCTTCATACGGCTTTCTCACTGTATGTCCGTACTGGAGTCTTGCAATCTCCCTTCCCTTTATCACATGCTCGCTTATAATCTCTTTTGCATCTTCAGGCTTTACCTGTACATAGAAGCTGTCCTCTGGAAGGACCTTTACAATCGGGCCCTGTTCACAGAAGCCAAAGCATCCAGTCTTGATGACCTGGACCTGGTCAGCTACTCCCTGAGCCTTTGCCTCTTCAATGAGGTTCTTGTAAATCTGATCCGAGCGGGATGATTCACATCCGGTTCCGCCGCAGACCAGGATATAATTCTTGAAAGCCATATTACCTCCTACTCCTCATCCGGTGTCACAGCAAGCTCATTTATAACAACACCGCCTTTTACCGTCTTCTCTACAATGTTCTTGCAGTCTGACTTCTTCACGTTTCCATATGTGACAAGACCAACTTTCGGGCTGTGAATCTGCACAACCGGTTCTGCACCTTTCTTGATGCTTCCTGCCTGTGTGATTATCACACCCTCGACATTCTGTCTTTCAATCTCATCAGCAAGCTCATTCAAAATGACCTTTGCACCTTTTTCAATTCCGCTGGTACCCATTGAGACAATCACATGGATTGCACGGTTATGGATATCACGTTTCTTCATCTTTTCTTGTTCCCTGCTTCTTATTTCGTGCAGTTCTTCCAATGTTAGCTTAGCCATCTCTTCTCCTCTTTCCTAATCAGCTCTTTTATCATCCTGATCTCTTTTGCGCTTTCAGCCCTTCTTTCCACTGAATACGTGAAAGCAATCTTGCCGTCTTTCATTATCACAAGCACAAGCTTTTCTGTGTAATTGAAGAGCGAGGCAACTGCCGGGGCTATGTCTCTCATGCTCTTATCGAGATTCAGGGTGAAGGAAACCAGGGTGCCTGGAGAGCAATCCTTCATTTCAAAGGAAGTGCTCACTTTCTTTATCAGAACAAGTCCCTTCCCTTCTCCCTTCTTGTCCACGCCTTTCTTCCCGTCATCGAGAACACTCACTTCAACAGAATCTCTTTTGTAGTCGAGGGTGAGTCTCACATAAGACGAGAGCGCCTGGATGCTGTTCTTCACAGCCTCAATCAGAGCATCGGAGCTTTCCATCACGCAAACTTGTCAAGGATTCCCGGTATCTGGTCCTTTGTGACCTTGCCAAAAACCTCTCCTGAGATTGTCATAACAGGAGCAAGTCCGCAGCATCCGACACAGCGAACAGCCTCAAGAGAGAATCTTCCATCCTCTGTCAGGCCACCGACTGTAAGTCCGACCTGCTTTTCCAGTTCATCGATTATGATATCGCCTCCCTTTAAGTAGCATGCAGTTCCAAGACATACCTGTATATTGTATTTTCCCGGCTTGTTGAGCTTGAAAAAATGATAGAAGGTGACTACTCCCCAGATTGTGGCAAGAGGCACCCCGAGCTTGTCAGCAACCTCCTGGGCAGCCTCGCGGGAGATATATCCGAACTCCTGCTGCACCTTATGAAGAATCATGATGAGATTGCCTTTCTTTTCTTTCCACTGATCAATGAATGAATTCAGCTCATCTGAAAACAAATTCTGAGACATTTATTTCTCCTTTTTGTAACAGAGTTATTTTAGCTATTTTTTTATCGATAAGCAATAAAATTCACATTTACTTAATATAGAATATTAAGATTGACTGAAATCTGATATTAATATTATCATATTCACATTAAAGGAGCAAAATATCATGAATAGTGACATGTTAGGTAGAATTACGAGATATTACAGGGCACTTAATCGCCTGAGATCCATAGGTTTAGAGAAAGTTTTCGCACATAACCTTGCAGATGCTGCAGGGGTAAGCGCGGCCATTGTAAGAAAAGATTTCTCCCTTTTGTCCATTCATGGCCAGAAAAGAGGCGGGTACGAGATAGAAGAGCTTATAAAAAAGCTTGCTCAGATTCTTGGCAAAGGAGAGTCTGAGAATGTAATAATCATAGGGTGCGGAAGAATTGGAAAAGCCCTCATGCACTACTCCGGATTCGAGCCGGATGGAATTCGTGTGGTTGCTGGATTTGATTCCGATCCACTTGTATACGCAGATGCTTCAAATCCTATTCCGGTCTATCCGATGAGCAGGCTTGAAGAGGTGGTGGAGGCCATGAATGTCAAGGTTGCCATCATAACAGTGCCTGAAAACGCTGCAGCTGACTGCTACTCCCGTCTTGTCGAGACAAACATCGAGGGCATTCTGAACTTCACACCTGTCACACTAAAGAGCAGGAACGTAAACGGAAGCATGCGCCCTGTTGTCCACAACATAAACATCGCGCTGGAGCTTGAACAGATTTTCTATGAGATACAGTTTCTGGGAAAAGAGGATTAACTGATTTTTCTTATCCACGAAAAGAGGTACTGCTGCGACAGTGCCTCATATGGAGCAAAATAGCTCTTGTCCTTTCCCGGATAATACTCATTCATCACTCTCTTCATCCATACATCGATGGGAAAAGCCTCCATCTTGTTGTATGCAAATATGAGTATGCAGGAAGCAACCTTTTCCCCTATTCCCTTTATTTTCATAAGCTCCTTCTCTGCTTCCTCAAAGCTCATTGCATAAAGACTGTCAAGCACGTCTGCATGCCTTATTGCATCAACAATGAACGGCGCACGGAATCCGGTGCCAAGGGAGATGAGATCGCTCTCAGTTGCATCCTTCATTTCTTCAAATGTGGGAAAGCTATAATGATCTTCGTCTATTCTCTTGCCATAGCGCCGTGAAATTCTCTCATAAAGCCCTGTTATCCTCTTTATGTTGTTTGCCTGAGAAAGGATGAAGGAAATGAGGGTCGTGAAAGGGTCCTGCTTCAGGATTCTGAGCATTCCCACTTCGTCCACAGCACGCCTGAGGATTTCATCCTTATTTCTTATCTCTCTGCCAGCGGCCTCCCAGTCATATGAGGTATTGAAATATGAAGACAGAAACTCGTCCTGATAAAAATCCTCAGCTGATTTTATTCTGTACACTCTGTCATTCAGAACGGCAGTGTAGCACATATCTTCCTTACGCCAGGAAAAACTCTGCCCGCCAAATAGCACTTCTTCCAGATTTTCGACCATAGCCTAATTGTAGCGAAAGATGACCTTGACTGCCAGATGGTCAGAATAGCCTGAGTTTGTCTTTATATCGTACTTTTGCGGCCTGCCATAAGAATCAGTATAAGGAGGGTTATCATAAATCACAGTCCCCTGATACTCAAGCATGCTGTCATCAAAAGCATGGGACGTGAATATGATGTTGTCAAAGAAATACCATTTGTCCTCATAAAAATATGTGCCGGCATAGAAAGAAGAGACTGTTGGACAGAAAAAGACTGAAGAAGAGACCTCACCCTCATCTTCAGTCACATAAAGAGGAGAATCAAAACCACTGGATGGAATGCTTATGAGGCTGCTCTTCCCCGCATCCTCATTAAAATCCCCTGCGGCAATTGCCAAAGAATCAGAGGAAGATAGAAGAAATGAGATATATTCAAAAAGTTCTCTTCTTTTTTCTTCCGCATCAGAGCCCCCTAACCTGCTTGGAGCATGCAGGGCATAGACAGTGATGCTGTCGCTTCTAAAATCAAGATTCACCTCAAGCACCGGCCTCATCCCGTCGAGGGAATGCACAGACACACTGTTTACAGGTATTTTAGATATAAATGCAACCGAAATCGGAATATCCGTATCAATAAAACCATAATATTTATATCCGCTCTTGTATAACCCCGCGTTTATGAGATCAATAATGACCTTTTCCGATTCGATTTCCTCTAAAACTATAAGCGTTGCATCCATGCTCATTAAGGCTGAGGAAGTCAGAGAGATTCTTTTTCTGTATTTATCCCCATCATACCCTCCGTCCTTAGTGAAGGGGAAATACTCATCCCCATCAACTGTGTCATCAAAAAGCAGATATGCATTGTAGGTGAGAATAGAAAAAGTGCTGTCATCAAAAGAAGGCTGAGCGCAGGATACAGCAAGAAGAAAAAGAACGGCCAATACTGCAGATTTCATAAAAGAAAAGAAAAATAGGTCCTCATTTCAGACAAAAAAAGCTGATGTCCAATTGCATCAGCTGTGAAAGAAACTTTGCTCTGACATCAGATTTCGCTTCTGTTTGTAACTATTCGGCCTACAATTCCGTAGTCCAGAGCCTCCTTGCTTGTAAGCCAGTAATCACGTTCAGTGTTCTTTGAAACCTCTTCCAATGCCTTTCCTGTTGCTTCTGCAATCAGAGAATCAAGTGCATTGCGCAGCTTTTCAATCTTTTCTGCCTGTATTGCGATGTCAACTGCAACTCCCTTCATCTGCGAAAGCGGCTGATGAATCAGGTATGCGCTGTGCGGAAGTGAAAGGCGGTGTGCCTTATCGACAGAAAGATAAATAAGGGCTGCGGCACTTGCAACAAGTCCGCTTCCGACAACAAACACAGGACTCTTGACGTATCTGATTATGTCATAGATGGCAAAGCCTGAGTATACATCGCCTCCGGGGCTGTTTATGTAGACATAAATCGGAGCATCCGAGATGCTATCAAGAATCAGGATGTTTTTAATGAACCTGTCTGCCTGGTCTTTATCTATTTCTCCAGAAATGAGAATGCTTCGTGTCTCAAGGAGCCTGTCCTCATTCTGGTTTTTCTTCTCTTCTTTGTTTTCCATGTAACTGAAAGTAACATAATAATGTGAAATAGGAAAGACTAATCCCTGATTGAAGAAAAAAGCATATCCAATTAGAGTATCAATATGAAAAGTATAAGCGTTTCAATCGTAGGCCGCCCGAGCAGCGGTAAAAGCACACTTATAAACACAATATGTGAGATGAAGGTGTCGATAACCAGCCCGACTCCTCAGACAACGCGCAATAAGATAAAAGGAATATACACGGACAGCAGAGGACAGATTGTATTTGTCGATACACCTGGCTTTCATTTATCGGACAAAGAAGTGAACAAGAGGATGAGGGAAATCACAATTGAAAGTCTCTCTGAGTGTGACGTGCTGTTATATCTTCTGGACGGAAAAAGAAGCGCAAAAAAAGAAGAGGAGACACTTGCAGAACTTGTCAAAAAGGCAAAGGTTCCCGTTGTTGCCGCAGTGAACAAGAAAGACATACTTTCAGAGGATGAGATAAAGGACGCTGAATTTTTTATCAGGAAGACTCTCAGCCTGGAGCCTTGCTTCATATCTGCAAAGAATGACGAGGGAATCGATGATCTTCTTATAAAGATTTTCTCGCTGGGACCTGAGGGAGAACTGATGTATGACGAAAGCCAGTACACAGACCAGAATCTCGAGTTCAGGATCAGTGAGATCATAAGAGAAAAGACAATAAACCTCTTAAAAGACGAGATGCCCCATGTTATCTTCGTTGAAATCGAGGACATAGAATACTCAGAAGAAGAAGGCTCTGTTTGGATCCGTGCGGTCATAAACACTGAGCGTGAGGGTCAGAAAGGCATTGTTGTCGGAAAAGGCGGAGAAAACATAAAGAAAATAAGAAAAGAATCGTTTAAGGAAATAAAGAGAATATTTCCAGATTCAAAGCTCCAGCTTGATCTCAGAGTAAAAAGCCAGAGCAAATGGAGAAACAACCAAGCAGTTCTGGACAGGATCTTCAAAAAGAATTCCTGATGAACTTTGCCCAGGTGTGCTCTCCTGCTTTTCTCTCTGCTTCAGAAAGAGAGATGAAGTATGAGTCTATCTTTTTTTCAAGCTCATCATCAGAGGCACCTTTCTTCATCATTGCAGTAAGCTCATAAAATGCAATGCCGATTGCATGACGCGGCGTATGGACTGTCGAATAGCCTTGGGCAAGCGCATGGAAAAGATAAGCATCACTCTTGTCTTCAATAATATTAGCAACCCGGTGAAGAGCCAGAATATAAGGCTTTGCATCATAGATTTTTCTCTTTCCCTCAGCCCATTCATTCACCGCAGCATCAGCTTCACTCAAGAGGGAAAAATTATAAAGCCTTACTAAATATTCTGATATCCTTTTGCACTCATTAAGTGCAAAACAGGTGACAATACTGCGCTCAGAGGAATCTATTTTTTCAATAAGAGGAAGAAGAGAACTGCTTGTCTTATTAAAGAAAATCTCTCTTTTTCTCTTCATCCTCTGCCGTTCAAGTGAGAAATCCATCATCTTATAAAATTTGTTTTCACCCTCTTTTCTCTCTCAGGAAGGGCGAGGCAAGCCTTCTTTATGCTCTCAGAAATATATACCATGTTGCGTGCAAGGGTTCTCAGGCTCTGCAGTCCTTCCTCATCACGCTCGACTTCAGCCGGTGCTGATCCATGCACCTCATTCCAGTAAAAAGATGATGCGACGATCATCTCAGAAATCGTGAAGTACATATTCAGACGCTCAAACGCGCTTGTGCTTCCAGCTCTTCTTGATGAGACTACTGCAGCACCTACTTTGAGACGGGGTGTATAGCGGTTGAAAATCTCATCATAGAAATAGCATGCAAGACCTGTTGCTGATGCATAGTAAACAGGGGAAGAAAGCACAATGGCATCTGCTTGCTTCACTTTCTCAACAGCATCAAGAATATCTTTTTTATCAAAAGACGCCTGGATTATCTGAGATTCGACACCAAGCTCATCAAATACCTTTACCATCTCAAGAAGCGCGCGGTGCGTGCATCCGTTTGCCTTCGGGGAACCGTTAAAAAGGACTACTTTCATGTCTTCCTCCTGAAAAAACCGCCAGCAGCCTGGCGGAATCAGCAATCATGCATAATAAGAGAGTATTCTCTCTATCCTTTCCCTGCCGCAAGTCTTCATGAAGCCTGCAAGCTTAGGACCTCTTTCCTTGCCAATTAGTGCAAGATACACGAGCTTGAAGAATGCAGGATTCTCAAGGCCGTTATCACCGGCAGCCTTATATATATACTGGCTGAATTCCTTTTCATCTGAAGAATCAAGATATTCCTTTGTATACTGAAGAAGTTCAAAAAGCGCCTTTTTCTCATTTTCAGAAAGTTCAAGACTCTCGTTTCTTTCAGAGAGCAGCGACCATCTGAATTCTTCAGGCGCATACTTTCTGATCCAGTTAGATGCGCAGACAAGTCTAGCCTCAAGCCTCTCGACCTGCTCGCTCTTAACATCATCAAGGCTTTCCATGACCTTGGCTATATCAAAGTCATGAAGCTGAAGAAGATTGCAAAGGTGACGGAACGGGACCTGGTAACCTTCGCAAGAAGGAACAGAATCTGAAACCTGGGAAAGTTCATAGATTCTCTTCTCCTTCTCTCTCCTCTGCTCCTTCACATCCACAAGGCCGAAATATATTCTTTCAGTAGTATCATAATCTTCATATATTTTGAGAACATCGAGATCATAGGATATTGCAAACTCAGCATTCGGCCTTGTACCTGCAAAAAGATATCTGACAATCTCAGGAGTGTAGATTTCAAGCACGTCAAAAAGATCGACAACCTCTCCGCTTGATGAGCTCATCTTGCCGCCCTTGCCTTTTATCTTTATAAAATCATAACGAAGGGAAACAGGGGCCTCGGCACCGAAAATCCTGACAACTTTCTTTGAAGTATCATAAGAACCGCCTTCTGTCAGATGATCCTTTCCGCCCGGCTCGAAGTCAACACCCTCATATGCCCATCTCATCGGCCAGTCGATGCGCCATGGGAGCTTTGTATTCGGAGTGTTTCTGAAATCTATTGTCTCTTCCTTGTCAAGATCTGTATCCCTGTATGTGATTGAATACTCACCGTCATAAGAAAGGACCTTGGTATTATCGCGGTTTGTGAAGCTGGAGAAAACAGAAACAGGGAACCAGTCCTCCTCAAGAGGGGTTGTTCTGTATTCGTCAAGGATTGCCCTGATTTCATCCCTGTGGTCCAGCGCTGTCTTTATGCCCTCGGCATAAACATTTTTTCTGTAGCGCTCTGCCTGATAGAGATACTCAGGATTGATGCCTACAGCAGGAAGAGCCTTCTCGACCCTCACCTCGTTTGCTCTGGCATAGCTTTCCTCTTCTCCGTTAGTATCAGGAACAAGTGTTATCGGCTGCCTTAAATATGTCTCAAGCCTCTCTGGATCCTTCATGTTCTTCGGAACCTTTCTGAACACGTCATAATCATCCCAGGAGTAGATGAACCTGACTTTCTTGCCTCTGGCTCTCAGTGCCCTGACAACAAGATCAACTGTGATTATCTCCCTGAAATTTCCGATATGTACAGTGCCAGATGGAGTTATTCCGCTTGCACATGTATAGATTTCCTTATCACCTTTTTCCCTAATAATCTTTTCCGCAATCTGGTCCGCCCAGTGGAAAAGCTCTTTCTTTTCATCGCTCATAATTCTTTTCCTAATATTGTATGGGATTAACTGCAAAGATTAACTTATCATAAAAAGAATAAGACAGCAAGGTGAGGCATTGCTGAAAGGGATGAGGCAGAATATAATTTGCTCTATGAAGAAAGCCATCATAGCCGCATTAATCATTATGTGCATGTTCTCTCTAGGTGCAACAGGAGCCTCAATATATCTTGAAGAAAGAGCTGAAGAAAACCTGCAGGAAGTCTTTTCATGCCTCTCAAATGATTACAAGAGAGGAACTGTGCTTGAAATCAGGAATAACGAGAACGGCAAAAGCGTCCTTGCTCTAGTTTCCGGCTCTGCAGAGATGATGGACGGAGTGGCGGTATTGCTCAACCAGAGAGCTGCATCAGAAATCGGCCTGGACGGCTATGCGGATGTCAGCATATCGGTTGCAATCGAAAGCGATGAAAAGGATGAAGAGAGCGGATGGTACAAGATATTCATCAAGAGTGTTGCAACAAATGAAGAAGCTTCCCTCCTGTCAGCTCTCCTTGAAGAAAACGACATGAAGGCATCAGCAGTGCTCAGAGACGGCCTTATTGACATCTATGTGCGCTACATACCGCTTTACATGCTTTCAGAGCAGCAGCAGAAGCTTGAAAATATGGGCTTCACCCACACTTACACAAGCATGGATGAAAACCCTTATTCCTGATCAGAAATCAAGGAAGAACGTGAAAGTTGTCGTGAAGTTATCCAGCTCCATGTCCGTATATTTCTCACCTGTGAATATGTATGCTATCTGATACCCAAGATCAATCATGTCAAAGAATGAGACAGTAAACTGAGCTCCCACAGAGCCAAGGAAATTTGAAGCAGGAATATCTGTATTGAAATAGTCTCCAGATCCATATCCAAGATCAAGGAATATGTTTATTCTCGGCATTATTGATGCAATTCCAAGGGCAGGACCTGCGATACGCAAATCAAGATTGTTGACAAGAGTGAATTCACTGTTATATGAATATGTGCTGTATCCTCTGACCTTGCGTCCAAGAGATACTGGGCCCTGAGCAGAAATTGGCACATGCTTTCCGCTTGTCCAGTTGACGTTGACCCTGTCAATTAAGACAAAGGAGACCCACTTGTTCACATCTGTCTCTACTGACCATAAAGTCTTTGCAAAAACAGCATTCAATGTGAGTGAATAATAGTCAGCAAAGCCATCAGTGATGCCATGGTTAAGGAAATATGGAGCCCATTTTGCTTCTGCATAGACTTCCAGGCCATCATTCTCAAAAAGAGTATCCTCCATCATGTTCAGCGTAAGCCTCAAATTGAAGGCTGTAGTGAATGCATGAGCATCCCCCGCAAGGTCCGGATAAATCTTTCCGCTGTAATCACGGCCAAGGAAAGAAGAAAGAGAGCTGTTCTTGTCGCTCTTGTAGCTGTCCCTGTTTATCTCATATTTCATTGCTATGTCAAAGCGCAGAGTCAGAAGATCATCAAGAAAGCCCTGATAGGTTCTTATCTGATAATCTGTCTGTATGACATCGTATGTAAGAAATTTTCCGTTTTCTCTCCAATTTTTTATCTCATCCTCGTTTTCAGGAACCTTTCCAGTTTCTGGATTCTGGAAAACCTTTCTCTGGACATATCCTCCTCCGACAAGAAGATCGATTTCGGTTGTGTTTCCTTCTAAAAACTCATCTTCATAACCTGCGCCAAGCATTATGTATGTGGGCAGGAATCCTGCAAGGATTTCCGGATGCTGGTTCAAATCAGCAAAAACAAACTTGAAATTTCCTGCAAATGACGGAAAAACGCACAGCATAAGGGCAAAAAGCAAGACAAATATTTTTTTCATATCTGAATTATCGAAAAAAGAAAGGATGTGGGCAATATCAGTTCCAGAGCTCTGGAAGAAGTTTTTCAAGCTCCACAGGTCCGTTTTCAAGGAGCACCTGGGTCTTCAAATTCCTCTTGTCCACCTGATAAATAAATTCCCTGCACCTGCCGCAAGGAGGCATTATCCTTCCCATATGAGAGAGCGTCACCATCTTGATTATTCTTGACTCAGAATGCGTGAGAGCACTGCTGATTGCGCTCACTTCTGCGCAGTGCCCCATCGAACACGGCGTGTCTATGTTGATTCCTACATATATATTCCCGCTTTCCATCATAATTGCAGATGAGACATAGCCGCAGCTTGAGCATTCGCTGAGCTCTCTTGGGTTCAGAATGTTAGAAGCAGCATCAATCAGGCGAACAAAATCCTTATCCAGTTCCATTTTCTTTCTCCATGATATATATTCCCACCTTTCCGCTGATACTTTCAATTGAAAGTCTTAAAATGAGCACAGAAGAAATGGAAAGCTCTATTTCCTTTTCAACTGCCAAGGAAGAAACGCACGGGGAATACTTTTTGCATAGCTCTCTCAAATACATTTTCTTCTCATCAGCAGAGGATACAAAATCGATTTTTCCCTCGACAATAACACTCCTGAAGTCGGTTGCGAATTTTTCGGGCCGGACCAGATCGGAATCAATTACAGAAAAGCAGGCATAAGGGTTTTTCCTTACTGCCTCAATCTTCCTTCCCTCTTTTGCCGAATGGAAGATAATGTGTTTCCCGCACCTGACAAAATTAAGTGGAACAGCATATGGCTCAGCGCCGTCAACAAGCGAAAGTGTTCCGCTTGATGCCCTATCAAGGATGCTGAGACAGTCTTTCTCACATATGGCCTGCTTTGCTCTTCTCATAAGAATATTTAAACCCTCAAAGCTCATGTTGAACAAGACAAAGAAAGAAGAGAAAAATTAAAATCTTGTATTTTCAACATTTAATGATAGAATATAAGAGGGTCGTTGACCTTTTATAAACTAATTTCCTTCACTTGATGGAAAAGAGAGGCGTTTATGGATAAATTCTTTCATCTAAAGGAGAATGGCACGAATGTGAAACGTGAAATCGTTGCAGGGTTCACCACGTTCTTCACTATGGCCTACATTATCTTCGTAAACCCTGACATGCTAAATGAAACTGGCATGAGCTGGGAGGGAGTGTTCTGCGCCACCTGTCTTTCCGCGCTGGTAGGCACACTCATCATGGCACTTTTTGCAAATGTACCCTACGCAGTTGCGCCGGGAATGGGGTTAAACGCCCTCTTTACATACACAGTATGTCTTACCGGCGGATTCACATGGCGCGAGGCGCTTGCAATGGTATTCATCTGCGGTATCATCAACATCATAATCACTGTCACAAAACTGAGGAAGGCAATTGTAAGAAGCATTCCTGACAGTCTGAAAAATGCAATCGGATGCGGTATCGGACTGTTCATTGCATATCTTGGACTCATCAATTCAGGAATAGTCACATTCGCAAGCGGAACTCCTGCAATGGCAACATTCAATGTACCGTCCGTACTTCTTACAGTTATCGGAATCATTATCATGGTCGTATTGATGATAATGAATGTGAAGGGAGCAATTCTGATAGGCATCATTGCCACAACAATAATCGGCATTCCTCTTAAAGTCACACAGATACCTACATCCATATTCAGCGGAGCACACACATGGGAAGGCTTTAAGGAAGTATCTTTTGCCTTCTTTGGCGCAGACGGTTTTGGAAATCTCTTCTCAAATCCGAAAACCATCCCGTTTGTAATCGTATCAATCTTCAGCATGTCCCTCTCTGATACATTCGACTCAGTCGGAACATTCATCGGAACAAGCAAGAAGAGTCATATCTTTGAAGAGGAAGATCTTAATGAAGTAAGTTCCTCAGGCATCAAGACAAAGCTTGACAAGGCACTGGTGGCAGACAGCTTTGCAACAAGCCTTGGCGCACTCTTTGGAACAAGCAACGCAACGACATATGTTGAAAGCGCATCCGGAATCGCAGCTGGAGGAAGAACTGGTCTTACTTCCCTGACAACAGCCATACTCTTCCTGCTCTGTCTTCCGTTCAGCGGACTTTTCGGAATGGTGCCAAGTGCAGCAACAGCTCCAGCCCTTATCATAGTCGGTATCCTAATGGCAGAGCCGTTTGCAGAAATCAACTGGAAAGATATCCAGGAATCAATACCTGCATTCTTCACTGTGGCTATCATGAGCTTCACATACGGAATCACAAACGGTATCGCAGCTGGATTCATAATGTACTGCCTGACAAAGATCTTTACAAAGAAGGCAAAGGAGATACACCCGATCATCATAGGCGCATCAATCCTCTTTGTAATTGACTTCCTTCTTAAGGCACTGCAGGGTGCAGGCATAATCTAAAGCATGCTAAGCGGCCCTCAGTGGCCGCTCATCTTTTTTGGAGAAGACATGGAAAAAGAACTTGCTGAAGTGCTGCTCGATGCGGCAAATGGAAGAGATGAATGTGACCTTGTGATAAAAAATGCAAGGATTGCAGATGTATATAACCAGGAATTCTTCACAGGAAATGTATATATAAAGAACGGCTATATTGTCGGCTTTGATGATGATCTTAAGGCAAAAGAGGAAAAGGATGCTGAAGGCAGATATCTGATTCCTGGCTTCATAGATGCCCACTGTCATATTGAAAGTTCCCACTTAAGTCCTTCTGAGTATTCAGATGCGGTTGTCCCGACAGGATGCACAACTGTCATAGCAGATCCGCATGAAATCTGCAACGTCACTGGACTGGATGGACTTGAGTACATGCTCAAGGCCTCTGAGGATATACCGCTTTCCGTTTATTTCATGGTTCCTTCCTGTGTTCCTGCAACTGCCTTTGAGCACTCAGGAGCAGTGCTTCTGGCAAGTGACTTGAAAAAATACATTGACGGAAAAAGAATTCTCGGGCTTGGAGAGATGATGAACTACCCCGGAGTTCTTGCAAAGGATGAAGAAGTCCTGAAGAAACTCTCACTATGCTGGGAAAACGGGAAGAACATTGACGGGCACTGCCCTTCCTTGAGAGGAAAAGAACTTTCTGCATATGTCCTTACAGGAATAAATACCGATCATGAGGCAGAGACAGCAGAAGAGCTCAGGGAAAAGACCAGGAAAGGAATGTATGTCATGCTCCGCCAGGGTACAGCATGCCAGAATGTAAAAGAGCTTGTTAAAGGAGTGGATGAGAAGAACATCTCACGAATACTCTTCTGCACAGATGACAGACAGCCGCAGTCAATTACAAGGGAAGGCGGAGTCAACTATGGCGTAAGCCTTGCAATAAAAGAAGGCCTTGCCCCTGCACTCGCTATAAGGGCTGCAAGCCTCAATGCCGCGCTTTGCTACGGTCTGAGCGACAGAGGAAGCATAGCGCCTGGAAAGAGAGCCGACTTCTTCCTCACCTCTGAAGTGAAAGATGGAATAAAAGCAGAAGATGTGTACATCTCTGGAACTCTTGTCGCATCAGGAAACAGGATAATAAAGAAGGCAAAGCATACAAAGCCGGAGAATGTTGCAGGAAAGATGGATGTAAAGGATTTCTCAAAAGAGAAACTGAGACTTACATTGAAGGGCGACTGCGTCCGCATCATAGACATCGTAGCCGGAGGTGTTGTCACAAAATGCGGCAAAGCAAAGGTGAAGAGAGATGAAGATGGAACATGGATACATGATCCTAAAGCAGACATTCTGAAAATTTCAGTTATCGAACGCCATCACGCGACAGGCCTTGTCTCAAATGCCCTGATTCGAGGCTATGGACTTAAGCATGGAGCTGTTGCTACATCAATTGCCCATGATTCACACAATATCATAGCCGTCGGAGACAATGATGAGGATATGGAGCTTGCTGTGAAAAAGCTTATAGCAACTGGGGGCGGAATAACTATGTTCTGTGACAGAAAAGAACTGGCAACACATGTTCTTGAGATAGCGGGGCTCATGACAGATGCCACTCTCAGCGAAGTGACTGCATGCCTTGACATGATGCACGAGAAAGCAGAAAAGGAACTCGGCGTTTCAAAAGACATAGATCCTTTCATGACTTTATGCTTCATGGCACTTCCTGTCATACCGGCTTTAAAGCTCACAGATTCTGGACTCTTTGATGTGAACGCATTCTCATTTGTACCACTGGAAGCTGACTGATGCATGCATATTATCAATCAATCTGTGGCAGGATTCTGCTCACTGCCACAGAGAATTATCTTACAGGACTCTATTTTGAGAACCAGAAAGGCTATCCTGAGCTGTCAGATTCAGAAGAAGGAGAAAACAGGGTAATATCAGAGACAAGACGTTATCTTAATTTCTATTTTTCAGGCAAGAATCCTGATTTCTCTCCTCCCATTCTTGTTGAAGGGACAGATTTTCATAAGCAGGTCTGCTTGCTCATGCTTGAAATTCCATATGGAACAACAAGGACATACAAAGAACTGGCAGACAGCATTGCAAAAGAAAGAGGCATAATGAAAATGTCTGCAAGAGCTATAGGATCTGCTGTTGGGAAAAACAGGATTTCCATAATCATCCCATGCCACCGCGTAATCGGCTCAAATGGAGATCTCACAGGCTATGCCGGAGGGCTTGAAAGGAAAAAGATGCTACTTGAGCTTGAAGGCGTCACACTACTTTCATGAAAATATATTTCTGAAGCTGAATGCATCCTTGAATTCAAAAAAATTGTCAAGAATTTTAGTGCATTTCCCGATTGTCCAGCCGTTTAGAAGGGCACAGATTACAGTACCGGCCTTCACCCCCTCAAAATGCCAGAGTCCAAAGAAAATGAATGACATTACGATTGCTGTCATACAGCTTATGCAGTCATAAACAGTTTTTGTCTTATTGATGTCAGAGCCATATTTGCAAGATATTTCCTTGACAAAAAGCTCATACGCCTCCGGCGAAATATATGTTTTAAAAAGCAAAGATACACCAAGGGCACATACGACAAGACCAGAAATATAAAACAGGAGTCTGCCGAAAAAAGAAGCAGAATCAATCTTATTTACAAGGCTTATCATCAGATCCAGAACATTTCCATAAATGAATGCCGTGATGAAAGAAAAGAGAAACTTCTTTTTAAACTGTTTCAAAACCAATGAAAGGATGATAAGAACGAATGCCTGAAAACAATACTCGGCTATGCCAAATGAAAACCAGCTTATATATTCTGACACTTTCAGATGAACAAGATAGGCAGGAGCGACAACCATGGACAGACCAAAATCTGCCTTCTCCATCAATGCAGTGCCCAAAGCCAGAGCAATTATTCCAAATGCATAAGCTGCTTCAGTGAAAAACGTTCTTTTCATAACACCTCATGTTAAAGATGACGTTTGATACAGAAACGGCAAAAGATGAAGCAAGAAGAAAATACTTTTTTCCCCATTTAATTCTACATCAAAAAAAGGCTGTGCTAATCTCTATTTTTCATGTCTAATGCAAATGTCTTTAGGAACTCTTCATTAAAAAGGAGCGGCTCCTTGGATTACCGCTCCTTGCTTTATAAGAAAAGGTTTTGCATCACCTTTTGTGTTTGCTGATGTGTTTGAACGCTCTTGATGATACAAACGGACGAAACTTTCAGAGGGGAGGCTAAATTCAGCAAAAATGGCTAACCTTCAATCTGCTTTGTAGTCAGCTCCTTCGCCTTCGTTACGATTCTCTCAATATTCTATATAACGCAGTCGGTATAATATTTCTCTCCGCATTGAACGCATTCTAGACAAGGGACATTCTTGATGATGATTGTATAATCCTACATATGTTGTTGTAGACTCCTTGAGTTCTTTTCTGCAGCAACATGAACACATCCATTTTCTCCTTGCGAGATCCAAACTTCAGTAAATGTTCTTGTAATGCCCAATCTTAAGCACAGAGATTATGATTCTCGATTCCTGGATTTCACAGATTACCCTGTAATCCCCAACGCGATAACGCCATAAACCTCGCATATTCTCGAAAAGGGCTTTACCTCTGCTTCTGGGATTCTCAAGCCGTCCGACTTCATCCATGTAATCAAGAATCCTCTTCTGAATGGTCTTATCAAGCTTTTTGAGCTGCTTTCTCGCCGTTTCAGTGTATTGGATTCTCATAGACCGAGCTCTTTCCTGATTTCATCGGATGAATAGGTCTTTTCCTTTCCTGCTCTGACTCTTTCACTTATGTCTACAGCATCATAGATATCTTCTATCTCAGAGAGGTAATCCTCAAGAAGGACATTGTAATAGAAACCAGAGCTACGCCTTGTTCTCTTGGCAAGATTGTCGACACGCTCTTTCAATTCTGGTGTAGTCCGAAATGTTACAGTTGATGTCAATGCCATATCATTCTCCTCTCTATTTAGAAGATAATACATAGTTTGCATTGTGTCAAAATGTATTCTAGTTTTGATCCGAAGGCAAAGGAAAATAAATAAGGAGCGGCTCCTTGGATTACCGCTCCTTGCTTTGTAAGAAAAGGTTTTGCATCACCTTTTGCATTTGCTGATGGGCCCTGCTGGATTTGAACCGGCGACCCAAGGATTATGAGTCCTTTGCTCTAACCGCTGAGCTAAGAGCCCGTGCTCTGTAAATTTAGCAGAATTGAAATTTTTTCGCAATACCTGATTTTGCTTGACATAGTATGAGTCTGATGCTATATAGTTAATTAGTTGAGTAACTAACCAATAAAGGAGAAAAACTTGAGTTGGAATTTTAGAGAGGACATACCTATATTCATTCAACTTGCATCTTTTATTGAAGATGATATTTTCTGCCTGAAATACAGAGAAGGTGAAGCCCTTCCTTCAACAACAGAATTAAGTGCGACACTGCGCATCAATCCTGCAACAGTTCTGAAGGGCGTGAATATCCTTGTTGATGAAGGGTTGGTAGAGAAAAGAAGAGGTCTTGGAATGTATGTAAAAGAAAATGCAAGGGAAATGATAAAAGAGAAAAGAAAGGCATCCTTCTCTTCTTCGTTTGTCTTTCCTCTTGTAAACGAGGCAAAGAAACTCGGAATGACTGAGGATGAAATACTGGATGCGGTCAAAAAGGAGATAAAAAATGATTGAGGTTAAGAACGTCTCTAAGAATTATGGAGATATAAAAGCACTTGACAATGTATCCCTTGAAATTGAGAAAGGTCATATTTATGGATTCTTTGGAAGAAACGGAGCAGGCAAAAGCACCCTGATGAGGGCAATTGCTGATTACATCCCGCTCTCAGAGGGAAGCATCACTGCCACAGAAAGCGATAATATTTCAAGACTCGTATCCCTTTCCAACGAGGACAACCTCTTTTTATCCTCACTGCGTGTGAAAAAGATTCTTGAATATCTTTCTGATATTGGACGATGTGATGCAGATGAAGAAGCAAGTCTCTTAAGCCTCTTCAATCTGAATGTAAAGAAGAAATGGGAAAAACTCAGTCAGGGAGAAAGGATGCTGCTGAAAAACATAATCACACTCTCATCAGATGCCGAGTATCTGCTTTTTGATGAACCAGTTGCAAATCTGGATCCTGTAAACAGGGATCTGTTTTATCATGAGGTGATGAGAAAGCTTGAAGAAGGAAAGGCCGTTTTCATATCAACACACCTCATCAAAGATATAGAGAATGTTGCAGACAGGATAATATTTATAAACAGCGGAAGGATAATCCTTAATGAAAGCGCGGAAAAACTGAGCACTGCATGCCGTACATATTCAAAACCTGACAGCACTTTCATCAAGCATGGTTTCCGCCTGAACAAGCCCTACTGGCTTATATTTTCAGAAGAAAGAGATCAGGATCAAGAACATGTAGATCTTGAAAACCTGTTTATTGAGATTACAAAGGAGGATCCAAATGAAAATTACAAGATATGACAAGAGAGAGTTGCTATCATCAGTCATTACTTTTATAGGTGTTTATATTATTTTTCTTGCCGTAAAGTTTTTCACTGGAGGAAGAATCCTGATTGAAGATGAATATATATCATCAGCTGTGCTTTCATCTGTTATTCTCTTCTGTATCGCTATTGCCGCTTTATGCCTGGGATGCTGCACTATTCAGAATTTCAGGATGAACATGCTTTCAGGAATGTCAAGGAAATCCAGCTATGCTGACATGATAAAAAGGCACGCTCTTTCCTTCTATGTGCCTGTCATCCCATTCTGCATGCTGATATTCATCACATTTGCTCAAGAGAGAGGATTCAGTAATGCTGTTTTCTACCTTCTGCTTGCAATTCTTGCACCTGCATCACTTTTCTTCCTGGGCCTCAGTTTCACGACTTTTGTGCTTGCACTGAGAAAGCTCTTTGCTGTTCCTCTGATTATTCTTCTAAGCATATTTTATCTGATGTGTGCAGGCAATCTGATAAGAACAAGAGCAGGCGCATTGCTGTTCTTGTTTATATCAGCACTCATTCTCTTTGCATTCACCTGCACTCTTCTTGTCAGGAAGAAAGCGGCAATCAAAAGCACTACAATAAACTGAAAAAAGGAGGCCGCGCCTCCTTTTCTCATTCATCGTCTTCAGAAAAAATCCACTGCGAATAGTCTCCGTCATCTTCTGTGATGAAGGACTCGTCAGCAAGGTTTTTAAGAAGAGCAAACACCTCTTCGTCATTTCCCCTTCCCTGATAAACCCCCAGATCCTCGCGGAGGCTGTGGCTGTAGAGGAATATGCGCGGTGGCGTATAGAAGCTTTTTGTATCGTACTGCCGCTGAATCTCTTTTACGCTCACAGAGCTTGCTGAAGCGAGAAGGCGCAGATTCACGCTCTCAATCTGGGAAACAAAGCAAGGATGTCCCTCAGAATAGAGAACATATGCATAATGAACTGCTATCATGCTGTTCTGGCTGTCGACTGCCGGGAATTTATGCATACTGAACTCAAGACCATTGTCATCCTTTCCTCTTCTGATAACTGAGGAATTAATATCAAGGAGTGTATCGAACTCCCCCCTTTCAATTGCAGCAAGATTGTCTTTTCTTAATATCATACTCTCTCCAGAAGATTCTCGACATTGAGGTTTTCCATGTCCTTTACTCCGCGGGATGCAAGCTCGATTGCAATTGCCTCTCCCACTGTTGAAATATCCTCATTCATCTTGTTTTCAAGCCCGTAAAGAACCTGAATTATCTCTTTCAGGTATATTCTGTCCAGAGGCCTGGATGGGATGAATGCTGTGTGATTGTTGTTCACACTCATTATTATTCCACCATCTTCCAGACAGTTTATATATCCATACAGCCTGCTCTGGGGAACCGCAAGCTTTCTGACCAGCTCTCTCTCGTTCATTGCTCCGCCTCCGCTTTTGTACCTGTCAGAGACAAGGAGGACAAGGTTTATTCCCTCCGTTATCTGGGAAAGCGGGGACTCAGGATGCCCTTTTATGAGTCCTTTATCCGGACGGAACTGATGAACGTACGCAATTTCTGCGGACATCATTATCAGATACCACAGTATGTAGAAATAAAGCAGCGCAAACAAGATGGATGCAAGCGAGCCGTAGATTATCGAGTAATTGACTGATGTGTTGATGAAGAATGTGAAAACAGCAGATGATATTATAATAGCCACCATGCCGCTGGTTGCACCGATTGAGGCACTTGTCTTTCTTATCTTTGCATTCGGAAGAAACTTTATCAGGGAAAAGAGTATACCCCATATGCTTCCCACAAGAACAAGATTCTCCCATATTGTCTTGCTTCTTTCTGCATAGCCTATTGCAGAACGGACAGATCCGGCAATCTTTGACTGTATGGCAACAAGAAGGAGAATCAGGAACGCAAGCACAACAAGGAAAGTAAGGAATGTAGTGAAGCGCCGCAACGTGCTTGTCCTCGGAGATGTGCGGAATATCCTGTTTATTACAGTGTATGCCTTGTTTACAAGAAGGATGCTCGTTATGGCGAATGTGACAAAACCAACAATGCCAAGGCTCATTGCATTTCCTGTGTAAGATTTCAAAGCGGCAACAAGATCCTCTGCATTCTCAACCATCAGATTGTCTGAAAGAAAATGAATCAGGAATGCTATGAATGAATCCAGAGCTCCGAATGCAGAGAGAATGAAAAACAGGAAAGTCACAGTCGGCACCAGAGCAATGAGAGTCGAATAAACCATTCCCGATGCCATTATGTTTATATTGTCCCTGCCCATTCTTCTGAATGCTAGAGCCAGAACATGAAAATAATCAGACCACCAGGCCTGTGCTTTTGCCAGAATTCCTTTTTCCTTGTTATTGTTCATCAGGCCACCCTGCAAGGAAGTTCAGTATATCGTTATAGACTTCACTTCTGTTTGTCTCATTGAGTATCTCATGACGTGCTCCTGGATAAAGGCGGCATCTTACATCCTTGACTCCTGCATCCTTATAGAGCTTCTCGACCTTCTTCACGCCCTTTGAATATGCACCGACAGGATCCTCAGAGCCACTGAGAATGAGCATGCTCAAATCTTTTCTGACCTTTCTTGCATTCTCAATGCTGTTTGCGTTCTCAATAAGTTCTATAAGATCCAGATAGAAAGAGGAAGTGCAGACAAAGCCGCAGAAATCATCATTTTCATACTTCTCGACTTCACTTTTATCCCTTGAAAGCCAGGCATTGCTTCCCTCTCCTTTAAAGTGCTTTGAATAGGAGGAGAAAGCCATGTTGTTCATGAATGAATCCACATAATCAGGCCCGTACTTCTTTATCCTCTGTCTTGCAATGATGCGGCCAAAAAAGGAAAGAAGGCCCTGAGAGTATCCAGTGCCGATTATCACAGCCTTGTCATAATCCTCAGGATAGTATGAAAGACAGAGTCTTGTTATGAATGAACCCATAGAATGCCCGATTACTATGTGCTTCAGCCCACTCTTTTCTTTTTTGATTAGACTGTCTATGCTGTGAGATGCTTCTATGGCATAAAGCCATCCGTCCTCACTTTTAAAAAAACCCTTCTTTCCGTCTTTAGCGTTTTTTCCATGTCCCGGATGGTCCTGAATATAGACAGTGTATCCGTATTTATTCAGAAAGCTTATGAAATTCTCGTACCTCTTTGAATGCTCTGCCATACCATGATTGATATGAACCACGGCTTTTTCATCCTCAGCAGGATACACACAAAAGAAAAGCTTTTCTCCACCAGATAGCTCAATAAATCTCTCTGTCATAGCTAAACTATAGCACAAGAGGTGCTGTCAGTCATTCTTTTATTTCATCAGCAAGTGGTACATACCATGATTTTGCTCAAAATGGTTCTTTTGCCTGAACTTGTGCATGCTTTCCTTGTAGGTTATCATCAGAATATGAAATATCTTATAGTCTCAGATGTTCACTCGTCCCCTGATGCCGTGAAGAAGATAATAAAAATCAAATACCAGCTTTCCTGCGATGCTGTAATAAACTGCGGAGATTTATGCCCTGTCACAGAGGATGACATAGCACTCTCTTCATCCTTCCTTTCAGTGAGCGGAAACTGTGACAAATATTATTCACTTCCCTACAATCTTCCTTTAAAAAGGCAGTTTCTCTTTTCCGGACGTACTGTGACAGTCACTCATGGAGACAGATATGTCTATACTGATTTCGACCTGAAAAGCGGGGATATATTCATATCAGGGCACACCCACATTCCGCTGCTTGAAAAAACAAGAAGCGGAATCATCCTGATCAATCCAGGCTCTGCCGCACGTCCTCGCTCGAAAGAAGGAAAGACTGTTGCTGTCTTAAGTGAGGAAAATGCCGAGATAATATCATTTACTTCTCTTGCCACGCTTAAGAAGATAGCGCTCTAGCCTTCTCTTTTCATCGTAGTAACAGGAAATGAGCCGTGATTCTGAAATGGACCTATTTCCATCGATATCAGGATCAATGCTGTATATAAAGTGATCAGGAATCCTGTTTCTCTCATCTTCTTCCATGTTCAGAATATCAAGTCCTTCAGAAAGAAGATTCTTTGTAGCAAGCATGTGCATCTTCACATGCCGCATTGTCCAGCGCAGGAGCGCCCGGCTTTTGAAGCATATGCGGGGCAGTGTTGATATATATGAGATATAAGAGCACATGATGGGAAGATTGCGGTCTGCAAGGGCTCTTGTATACACCCTCTCATAAAGAGCAAGAATTGCCGCAATATCCTCTCTCTTAATCCTTAAACGCAAATATCTTGTGTACTTCGGCTCTGCAACTTCTCCAAGAATGTAGAAAAGCGCATCCTCATAGCTGCCGCGCAAATCAGTCTCTATTATCCTTCCTCCCATCTGAAAAAGAGGAGTGTAATACATGTTCCTGCCAGAGGACAGAAGAATGCATGCACTCTTGATCTCCTCTTCGTCCCTGATTTTGTTGTCCGCAAGATAGGCTGAAGAGAGAATGGTGTCCAGACCATAGTCTGAAAGGATTTTTGCTATCTTCACCACCTTTGTTATCGAGAAAATGTCATTTTTTGAACCAAGTGCCATGCAAGTGCGGAGAGTCGGGGCATAAGAGTAATCCTTTATGTATCTCAGACAAGAAACAGGGCAGGAAGTGCATGTTGAAGCATAAAGACCGAATCTCTCTTTCAGATACTGCCCGTCAAGGCAGATAGCACGCGCATCGAAACGGCGGGAAAAATTATCGACAGGCATATATGATATTCTTGAAGCATCACAAATTGCCATTGCAGATCCATCCCTCTTAAGGCTCTTATAAAGCCTTGTCTTCTCAAGACGGGCAAGGAAAAAAGGAGAAAGATTTCCGTTTTTCTTTATTCCTGGATTGAAGACTACAGCTTTCAGACCCATGAGGGCCATGAGATATCCAAGATAAAGCGATGAGAGAATCTCTCTTTCATTCAGGTATGCTGCACTGAAAAGAGACTTCCTTTCTGCGCTAATTCCTGTTAAGATTGCGACTTCTCCGCTTTTCAAATATGAGGATATGAATTCATTCTGGCTCAAACCAGAAGCAGAAGGAAGCAACGACACCCCGCTTCCTGAGACTGAAAGATAAAGGAGCCTCTTTGCTCTTCCTGTGATTATGAGCGCGCTGTACCCATAGTATTTCAATATTGCTGATATGTTTGAGCTTATATATGTGGAAATCTTCTTGCCAAGAGGAATAGAAGAAAAGCCGATGAGGCTGACACTGTCCTTCTCGCTATCTTCAGCAGAAGAAAATGCAATATACTCATCATATTTTTTCCCAAGGACATTAAGAAGGCGGAAAGGAGATGTGTTTATATCCGAATCGACCTTTATGCTCTCTTTCTCAAGGTCCACAACAAGTATGCTCATACCTTGATTATAGAAAAATTAGTTTTTTTTGTAATCCTCACAATTAATGCTATAATTAACAGACCATGAAAAAAATAATTATAAAGTACGGAGCAAAGGAAATAGAGGCTGAGCCTTTTATCAAGATAGAAGAACTGTTCAAGGATGAAGAGAATCTTTCTTATATGGACAATCCGACAGTAGGAGTTCTCTCAGACGGCGTGCTCAGGGGGCTTGATGAGAGAATTGAGACATCATGCACGATTGAAAGGGTTCCCCTTTTCTCTTCGCTCGGAAAGAGAATATACAGAAAAACTCTCTGTTTTCTCCTCTTTTATGCATCCAGCATAATATATCCATCACGCAAGATGAAGGTTGAACACAGTTTAGGAGATGGCTTTTATTTCCATTATCTTGACAGCGGCAGTTTCTCCATAAAGCTGCTGAAAGAAAAAATGATGGAGATTGTCGACAATAAAGAAAGAATTGATGTAGTAAGACTGAGCCATCTTGATGCTGTGAGAATTCTGAAAGAAAACAAATATGACGACACCGTGGACTTGATAAGCACGATGAATGATGAGTCCTACCGCTTCATAAAGGCAGGCTCCTGCTATCAGCTGTATACAGAAAAGGTTCTTCCATCCTTTTCTTTTATCAGGCTTTTTGATATCAGGGAATACTCAGGAGGAATGCTTCTTCGCTATCCGCAGATGAGAAGCCCTGAGAGAATAAGGGAATTTACAGACAATCCCCTTCTCTTCTCGATTTTCTCAGAAAGCAAAAGGAACAGGAAGCTGATAAACTTCAGGTCAATAGCTGACTTGAATACAGCCATACTTGATTCAAGCATTTCAGACAAGATTCTGCTCCTTGAGAGTCAGATGAGAAGGAAGATTGCCGCAATTGCAGATGATATAGGAAGGCGCAGGACCGTGAGGATTGTGTTCATTTCAGGCCCTTCATCTTCAGGAAAGACGACATTCTCACTCAGGCTGTCAAATGAGCTGAGACTGCTTGGCTACAATCCTATCAAGATATCCCTTGATGACTATTACAAGAGCAGAGAGGAAGTACCACGCACTGCAGACGGGGATTATGACTTTGAGTGTCTTGAAGCTCTCAGGCTTGATTTGTTTCAGAGCCAGCTCTGTGATCTCATTGCAGGAAAGCCAGTCAATCTGCCTTCATTCTCGTTCACAAGCCAGAAGACCACATTCTCAGAAACTCCATTTAAAATGGAGGAGAACACTGTTCTTGTCATTGAAGGCATACATGGGCTCAATCCAAGGCTTTATCCGGACCTTGATCCATCATGTTTTTACAAAGTGTATATTTCAGCTTTGACAGGTCTTAATCTTGATCATGCAAACAGGATAAGCACGACTGACAACAGAATACTCAGACGCATGGTCAGGGATTACAGGACAAGGGGAACAAGTGCCGAGCGTACTCTCCAGATGTGGCCTGTTGTTGAAGAGGGAGAGAAGAACCACATATTCCCGTTCCAGAACAATGCGGACATGATGATAAACAGCGCACTGGGATATGAGCTTGCAGTGCTCTCTCCATATGCAGTTCCGCTTTTAAGAAGCGTGTCAGAAGACAAGAAAGAGGCGTACGCCGTATCGCGCCGCCTCCTTGAATTCTTAAGCTACATATATCCTCTGGACAGCAGACTGGTGCCTCAGGATTCAATCATACGTGAATTCATCGGTGGATCAATATTCCCTGTCACCTGATTTTCTCTGTAAAGACATTTGTCTCAAGAAGAAGATCCGGATATTTTCTTATCATGTTCATCAGGCGGAGCGCAGGCCCGCTGGGCTCATTGACTCCGCTTTCCCATGCCTCCACTGTCTTTGTGCTCACAGCAAGCATCTGTGCAAACACAGATGATGAGAGATGAAGAGAATTGCGGAGTCTCTTTATCTCTGCACCCGACATGCTCTGAGGCTCATTGACGCTCATGAATTTGTTTCTCTTTGTAAGTATGCCGTTCTTTTTTGGGTATACGGCATCCTTTACTGCTTCCTTGAATACTGAAATCATTCTTTACCATAGATATGGAGCATTTCAGAAAAGAGGGATGCAACACGCTCGCGGCATTTTCCGCAGCCTGTTGTAACTCCAGTCTGATTCACAAGCTCCTCAAAAGTCCTGACTTTGTCATTCTTCACAAGGTCTTCAATCATCTGATCTGTCACGCCCTTGCATTCACAGATAATCTTTGCACTCTTCTTTTTATATGGGTTGTCCATATTGTTCTTCTCAAGATAGTCATCAATTGCCGCCCTTAAAGCCTTATCCCCAAGAACCGAGCAATGGAACTTGTGATCCGGCAGTCCTCCAAGAGCTTCAGTAATCATCTGAGGAGAAAGATTGTATGCCTCTTCAAGAGTCATCCCGATTGCAAGTGTACTCATCATGCTTGTTGAAGCAATAGCACTTGCACAGCCGTATGTCAGCCATCTGAGATCCCTAATCTTTCCGTTTTCGACCTTGATTGCAACTCTCATCTGGTCTCCACAGGCAAGGGAACCTACTTCTCCCACTCCGTCAGCCTGAAAATCCTCGTCATCCTTCCAGATGTTTCTTGGATTCACGAAGTGATCCTTGACTTTATCTGTATAGACCCATTTGGCCATGAAACTTTCTGCCATATATTATCTCCTTGTGCTCATCTTTCTTATTTTCTCGATTATCGGAGGAAGCTTCTCAAGCACATAGTCCACATCCTCTTCTGTGTTGAAGCGCCCGAATGAGAATCTGATTGATCCGTGGGCCTGCTCAACCGGCATCCCGGTTGCGAGAAGAACGTAGCTGGGCTCAAGAGAGCCTGATGCACATGCACTTCCAGTAGAGACTGCAATTCCTTCCAGATCCAGATATAAAAGTATCGACTCGCCTTCTGCATACAGAAACGAGACATCAAGAGTCCCAGGAAGAACGCGCTCATATGAGTCCACAGAATTGAATACCACGTCCTTTATCTTCTCGCTTATTCCTTTTCTGAGTTTCTCTCTGAGGGCCCAGAGCTTCTTTCTCTCCTCCTCTTGCTCTTCCTTTGCTATCTCAGCGGCCTTTCCAAGCCCGACAATCGCCTGAGTGTTGTATGTGCCGGCTCTCATGCCGTTTTCCTGGTGGCCTCCGTGGATATAGGGGCTTTTAGGAGAAGAGGTCCTGATGTAAAGTGCGCCAACGCCTTTCGGTCCATAGAACTTATGGGCAGAAAGCGTAAGATAGTCAACCCCAAGATCATCGACATTTACAGCGATTTTTCCAATTGCCTGTGTTGCATCAGTGTGCACATATGCTCCTTTTGCTTTAGCAAGCTTTGCAATCTCTTTTACAGGCTCAATTGCACCAGATTCATTGTTTGCAGTCATCACTGATACAAAAAGCGTATCGTCATCTATTATTTTCCCTGCTTCCTCAAGGATCACAAAGCCATCCTTATCAACAGGGATTGTCTCTATTTTATATCCCCTTTTCTTCAGATACTTTGCAGTCTCTATGCTTGCAGGGTGTTCAACAGCGGAAAGGACTATCTTCCTTCTTTCTGTCTTTCTCTCGTCAATGAGATCCCTGAATATATTGAAAACCGTGTTGTTCCCTTCTGTTGAACCGCTTGTAAAATATATCTCATTCTTCTTGGCACCAAGAAGAGATGCAACTTTCTCTCTTGCCCACTCGATTGCAGAACTTGCATTCTGCCCGGCCTGATGCATGCTGGAGGCATTCGCATAAAGACCTTCTGTCTCATGCAGGATATCTACAACACGCCTGTCCATCTCTGTGGTCGCGTTATTATCCAAATAGACGAATCTTTCCATAAAAATCCTCTCATCTCAAATTAATGAAAAGAAGTCTCATCGTCAACTGAAGCGGAGAACACCAGCTCCCGTTTGCGGGCAAATCTTATATGGTGTTTTTCCGCCCATCTCACATAGGCGCAAAAGGGAGGGAGATAAGAGGAGAAACAGGCTCTGAAAATATTGACTTTACGACATCTTAAGCAAAGACGGAAGCGGCTGGAATAAACAGTGCACCTCATGTTCTGTTCGTCGCGAAAAGGACAGGATTCATCAAGTATTATCAGATAATGCCTGCTTTTGACCTTTTCCCTGCAGCAGAGCCCGCAGTTGGTGCACATATCCTCCCATTTCATTGAAAGATTTCTTTCATCCTCTTCTCAACATCCTCATTTGTTCTCTGTTGAATGCTTATGCAGCTTATCGACAGATACCCGTTATCTGTAGCCTTCACATCAGTAAGTTCCTCTGAAGGAAGCACGACTCGCTTTACAGAGTCTATTCTTACAGTGAGGGTATCATTTTCTTCCTTTTCAAGACGTACAACATCCTCATAGCGGACCTCGCCCGGTATGGTGACAACAGCTTTGCCATTGAAATTCTGGGGAAAATTGAGATTCAGAAATCCATCATTAGGGCATAGTGAATAAAGAGTATCCAGATTATCTGACACATACTCTGCAGCCTTCTCGTAGCTATAGCCTTCCGAAGAGACTGCAATGGCCTTGAAGCCGCAGAGAACAGCTTCCCTTGCTGCTCCGCATGTGCCTGAATAAAGAATATCGGTCGCGATATTATAACCGTTGTTTATTCCAGAAATTACTAAATCCGGATCGGATGGGAAAAGTGAATTCTCATACCTTTTCGAATAGAGGATGCAGTCAACAGGCGTTCCTGTAAAGGCATATCGGAACTCCCCTTCAAGCCTCTTTATCTCAAGGGAGGACTGGATGGTCATCGCATGGCTCTTGCCGCTCATCTGGCTGTAAGGAGCGGCAAGCCACACCTCGTGTCCCTTTTTTCTGAATACTTTCTCTAAAGCTTCAATTCCGGGAGCATTGTACCCGTCATCATTTACAAGAAGAATTTTCATAAAGCCTCATCATCCCTCAGGATTCTGACTCCGCCTGTAGGGAAAAATTCTCTTATGCTTGCATGGAAATCGAATATGCGCTCATATTCATCAAGCTTATCCCTGTATTCTTCCTTCAGTCCTTTTTCTCCAAGGATGAAAATCTGACCGGAAAGACCTGTATCGATTAAAGTGGAGGCAAGCACTTTTGGATTCTCAAGATTCCTCTTTATAAGCCAGTCAATTTCAGGGCTTGAGAGCTCAAGATCGCTTGATATGCTTTCCTGCTGCTCATTTATTGCCTTTGCAAACTTCACAGGATCTTTTGAGATAAGAGCATCCCATGCACTTTGAGCCCTCAGGTTCTCTGTGAGCGTGAAATTTGCATACCTAAGCCCCTCTTCACTGATGAGTCCTCTCTGATACTTAAGCCTTCTTGGCACAATATCCCTCAGCTTGACATCAGCTCTTGCATTCTTCAGGTTCTGCATTGCCTGCTTGGTCTCTTCCTTGACCTTGGTTTCCTCTTCTGAAAGTATGTTCTTAGGAATTCCGCAGTCCAGTATGTAGACAGAAAGATTCTCGTCAAACGGATTTGAAAGAGTCTTGTAGTCATAGCTTTCAATGTCAAAGAATACAAGCTCCTGCCTTCTGATGATGAAAAGTGTCAGAAGATCCCTGAGGCGGAACTGGTTATTGGAATACAAATTGCAGCTGTGTGCGATTCTGAGCATATCGGAAACAGACAGGTTTAGCTTGAGAATCTCATTGAATGCGATGAGAAAACCTGCCGCAACGCTTGCTGAAAGCGTATCATAGTCAGAATGCGCAGTACGCCCTGTGATGCTTATATTCATTCCGGGAAGCTGTACTCCGTCATGCAGGAGTGAAAGAAAGACTGCTTTTATCGCGCCAATCCATCTGTCATCAGCCTTACATTTAAGCCCCGAAAGCTGGAAGCGTTTTCTGTCCTGTATTGTATGGTTGTAAACACGTACTGTGTTATCGCTTCTCCTGCTGATTGCAAGTCTCAGGCCCTGTGTGCTTGTGCACATTATTGCATGTCCCGAGCAGAAATCCGAATAAGCACCTAAAAGAGTAACAACACCAGGAACGTCAACAATAATTTCTGCCTCTTCACCGTATTCATTCTTGTGATGTGCCAATACCCTGTACATCTACCTACCTCTTAAAACAAAAAAACAGGGCATTCCTTGAAAGAAACACCCTGGTTTGAGAGTCTGTTATTTTGTCTCTCTGTTATATCTCTTGTTGAAGCGCTCAACACGTCCTGTTGTGTCGACAAGCTTCTGAGTACCCGTGAAGAACGGATGACATGCTGAACAGATTTCAACAGTCAGGTTCTTTGCTGTTGTCTTTGTCTTGATGACGTTGCCGCATGAGCAGCGTACTTCCTGTAACTGGTAATTCGGGTGGATATCCTTCTTCATTTCTTTTCCTCCGGTTCTATATGCTCTGTCTGCTTTCACAGACAGCAAATATCTAATTCCTTGCTGTAGCGAGATTCATGCTCTCGAGGAACTCCTTATTGTTATTATTTTTCCTCATTTTGTCAATAAGGGTCGTACTCATCTCGATATCGTCAAGCTGTCCGAACGCAGAGCGCAGAAGTATGACTCGGGTAAGCACATCCTCTGGCAGAAGCAAATCTTCCCTTCTTGTTCCGCTCTTCTTTATATTGATTGCCGGGAACTTTCTGTTGTCTGCCATCTTCCTGTCAAGGACAATCTCGTTGTTGCCTGTTCCTTTGAACTCTTCGAAGATGACTTCATCCATCCTGCTTCCTGTTTCAATGAGAGCAGTGGATATGATTGTAAGAGAGCCTCCCTGCTCTATGTTTCTCGCAGCTCCGAAGAATCTCTTCGGCATGTGGAGTGCGTTTGAATCGACACCTCCTGAAAGAATTTTTCCGGATGCTGGAACTGTCTGGTTATAAGCACGGGCAAGTCGTGTAATGCTGTCCAGCAGTATGACTACATCTTTCTTGTACTCAACCATCCTCTTTGCCTTCTCGATGACCATCTCTGCAACGCGGACATGATGGGAGGCAACCTCGTCAAATGTAGATGCGACAACCTCTGCATTTACATTCCTCTTCATGTCTGTGACTTCCTCAGGCCTCTCATCAATTAAAAGGACTATAAGATATACTTCAGGATGGTTTGTCGTGATTGCGTTGGCAATTTTCTGCATGAGCACTGTCTTACCTGTTCTGGGAGGTGCGACTATAAGTGAGCGCTGGCCTTTTCCAATCGGGCAGAAAAGATCCACCACACGGCATGAAAGGTCACTCGGCTCATTGTCTTTTATGACCTCAAGGTGAAGCCTCTCGTCTGCAAAAAGCGGAGTGAGGCTGTCAAACGGAGCACGGAGCTTTGCCATTTTCACATCATCATTGTTGACCGATATCACCCTGATGACAGCTGCAGCCTTCTCGCCTTCTCTTGGAGCCCTGATCTGTGCATGGACAAGATCTCCAGTCTTGAGTCCCTTCTGCTTGATCATCGGTGTTGATATATATACATCCTCACTGCCTGGAAGATAGTTGTTGATTGAGTATCGGATATACCCGTACCCGCCATCCTGTATGATTTCAAGCACTCCTTCGACCATGAGAGCTCCGCCGGATGCAGAATGCATCCTCATTATGCGGTAAATGAGTTCTGTCTTTCTTGAGTCGAGAATCACATCCTCAGCAATACCCATTTCCCTGGCCATTGCCCTTATTTCATCTATGCTCTTTACAGCAAGAACAGAGATATACATCCTCGGGGCATCAGGATTCTCATCCAGATTCACCTCCTGCGGATACTCTTCCTTTCTCTTGTTGTTCTTCTTTCCTTTGCTGTATCTCTCGCGGCCTTCCTTCTTCTCCTTCTGAACATCCTCTATTGGATTTTCTTCACTCTGGCCTTCTTCACCAGGAGCATTCATATTATCTTTCTCATCTTTGACAAGCTCCTCTGCTGAAGATTCAGAGACAGCAGAAAGAGCTGTTTCTGCACTCTCTTCTGCTGCATCCTGAGAAATGGAAACATTGTTCTCCTCAGTCAGACTGAATTCTGTGCTTGTAGCTTCCTGTTCTGTTTCAGAGATTTCAGTCTCTTTTACCTCTTCATCTGAGCTCTTCTTCTTTATTCTCACTCTTGGTTTTGAAATCTTGTAGACTTTTTTCTGCTCAGTCCCTTCGCTTTTATGAGGGCGGCCTCTTTTCTTAACTTTCTTTTCTGCTTCTTCAGCATTGATTGCGTCTTTGTTATCAGACATTTGAACTCCATGTATTTATGTTGAATAGTTTGTTTAATGATTGGATTAAATGGTAATTTGCGGGATTACGCTGTAATGTTACCCGCTTTTATCTTTTCTTGTCAACTTAATCTTTTTTAACGACGTCAACCCATCCTTTTGCTCCTGAAAGATCATAAAGCTCAGAAGGAGTAAGACGGACTGCGCTCTTTGCATTTCCTGCAGCAGGATATACAGTGTCAAATTCCTTTAATGAAGAATCAAGATATACATCTATTGAAGAGGGAATCAGGAATGGGCACACGCCTCCTACAGGATGCCCAGTGAGGCGCTCAACATCCTCATGGCCCAGCATGCTCGGCTTTGAACCGAAAATCCTCTTGAACATGCCGCTGTTGACTTTCTTGTCGCCTGCAAGGACTATTATGACAGTTTTATCAGAACAAGAAAAACTCATTGTCTTTGCAATACGTGCATCCTCTACACCTAAAAGAGAAGATGCAAGAGACACTGTGGCACTGGAATCATCAAATTCGATGACTCGGTCAGCAAAACCCTTTTCTTTCAGATATTCCTTAACTGCTTCTATGCTCATATATTCCTCCAGCCTGATGCTATTTTCACGACATCCTCACCTTTTATGTATGAATTTGCGAGGATGAATGCAGATACAAGCGCTTTCTTTCTTACACTTGAGCGTCCCCATGAAGAGAAATCAAGCTCAACAGCTTCACTTTCCCTTCCGCGGATGGAAAAGCCTATGCATACTGTGCCGACCTTCCGGCCATCCTGCTCATCGGGCCCTGCAACTCCTGTAAGGGAGACAGCAACATCGCTTTTCATCATTGACCTGACATTTTCAGCCATGAAGAGCGCTGTCTCCTTTGACACTACCCCGTGTTTTTCAATGCAGGATGAGGGAACACGCAAAAGATCTTCCTTTAAGCGTGTAGCATAGCTTACAAGAGAACCTACATAGTATCTGGAAGAACCGGCATCCTCTGTAAGGAGTGTTCCAAGAAGACCGCCAGTGAGGCTTTCTGCTGTGCTGATTGTCAGATTCCTCTCAATAAGAGTGTTCACCAGTTCCTTCTTTGCATCGGTATCCCCATCAAGGATGCGGTATTCTCCAGTTTCCTTTCTCAGATAAGAAATTGCATCTTTCACATCGCTGTCGCTTCCGCTCAAATACACTGATATCTTATAATCCTGGAACCTTGTAGCAAAGCTCACGCTCCTGGATGCCTTCTCAAAAAGCTCCTCAAGCCTTGCCTCTGCGGTAATAAGGGAGGAAAACTCGGCTCTCTTTATCCCTCCAAGGCCTGCCATGTTCTTAAGATCCTCAAGCACATAGGAGTAGAACATCGGCCTCATCTCTTTAGGAGGACCGGGAAGTGCATATATGCTTTTGCCATCTTTAGTGAGTGCAAAGCCGTCTGCGGTTCCGTTTTCATTAGCAATTATCCTGGCCCCGCGCGGGAAATACGCCTGGCTCTTGTTTGCCCCCTCCGCCTTTTCTTTAAGCTTGTCTTTCAGTTTTGCAAAAACAGTCTCGTCAAGATAAAGAGGAGAAGAGAAACTATCGCTTATTGCCTTTCTTGTCAGATCATCCTGAGTCGGCCCCAGCCCTCCAGTAACGATTATCACATCGCTGTATCTCTTTAAAGCTGAAAGGACATAGCTTATGCTCCCGTCATCAGGAATGGTGACAAGTTCAACAACATTTATTCCTATGCCTGTAAGCTCTTTTGCCACAAGCTTTCCATGCTTGTCTTCTATAACACCGCGGGTAAGCTCGCTTCCTATAATGATTAAAGAAGCATTTATCATTTCTTTTTTATTACCTTCACTTTTACAAGCACTCTGTATATGAATGCGGATACAAGCGTACCAGCACTTGCCCATACAGCAATCTTGGCAAACAGGTCTATGTGCTCAACATAGAATGTATCAGCTTCGCTTTCGTATACAGGCACTGTATATATATGATAGCCCATGGTGAACATGCTCATCTCCTCTGTTATGTCTCCAGCTGGAGTTATAAGACATGTCAGTCCGCTGTTTGTCCCTCTCATCATCGCCTTTCTCGTCTCTATGCTCCTGAAGGCTGCTATATTGGCATGCTGCCGGGCTGCAATCTCGCTTTTCGACCAGTTGTCATTTGTCATGTTTATAATAAGGTCTGCTCCCGCATCCACAAACTCAGCATTAAGATAGCCAAAGACATCCTCAAAGCAGATTGGAGTCGAGAAATTCACGCCGCATGCAGAGAAGACAACGCTCTCATCTCCCTTCTCCCACCAGTTGTAGTCATTTGCAAGAAGAAGATTATAAAGCCATGGAAGCTGTTTCTCATACGGGAAATGCTCTGTGAACGGCACAAGGTGCTGCTTTCTGTATTTCTGGACAATCTGGTTGTCATCAAAAAGGACAACTGCATTATAGTCCTTTCTGTTCTGGCTTCCATCTTCAAGAACAGGACCATCATCCGGGTAGATAGGCTCCCCGTCTGCATTTCCTGTCAATAAAGGAACAGGAAGGCTTTTTGCAAAATCAAGGAACTCAAGAGTGAGCACTCTGTTCTCATGGTTTCCCTCATAATCATAGAGCTGGTTCCATTCAATTGAAGGAACAAAGGCTGTCTCGCTCCAGATTACCATATCCGGATCCTCAGAAAGGGACTCAAGAGTATAGCGCTTGAGATTGTTGAAATTCCTTCTGTATGTGGTTATTCCCCCCTGCCATGAATCATGGTTATGCTGCACGGCGGCAATCCTGATTGTCTTATCCGCTTCTTTATTATCCCATTCTGCATTTTTGATGATTCCGTATGTGAGAGTCAGTATCAGAAGAAGGGCATATATTGAAAGAGGGATTATGTTTTTTCTTGCAATCGCTTTAAGTCCTTCTTTTTCTCCCTTCAAGTATGAAAGAAGATATGCTGCGATAAAGCTCTGAGGGAAGACCATCATGAATATGATTCCCCATATTCCCGTAATCTCAGCAATCTGGATCAGCACATCATAGCCGTAAAGGGCATATGCTATCGTGCCATAAGGATAGCCTGCAAACCATGACTGGGAAAGATATGCATATGCAACCCAGATCACAGCTTCAAGAATGTAGCTCTTTTTCTTTAGAAGGCACATCGATGCCTTGAGTGCCGGGAAAAGAAGGAGCATCTCTCCTCCTTTGATTATCGGCACAATCAGGATAGCAAGAGGATGGAATGACTTGAGCCAGTAATTGAACAGGAGATAGAAAACAAAGCCATAGAAGAAGCCGTATGGGGCGACAAGAGGCCATGTCGTGTTCCTGATTACCATAAAAAGAGGAATCAGGGCTATCAAGGATAAAACTCCGATTCCGTGAGAGAATAAAAATCCCGGGAATGACGCTGCAAGTATAAATGCCGATATAAATAATGCAAAAACCTCGGAGCATACAGTTCCAAGGTTTCGCTTTTTCAATAAATCAAAACTCATAATTTTTAATCAGTTCTTCGGAGCACGTACATCCCAGACGAACTCTTTGAGCTCCTTGCCCGGGCGGAAGATAGCCACTCCATGCTCATTGACGGAAACAATATCCCCAGTCTTTGGATTCCTTGCCTTCTCGCGGCCTTTTCTTGTCTTGACCTCGAATGTTCCGAATCCTCTGAGCTCTATAATCCTGTCTTCCTTGAGACCATCCTTTATTTCTTCAAAAAGCTCATCAATGATAGTATGAATATCATTCCTGCTTATACCGAACTTTGCATGAAGACTTTCAATGATGGCTGCCTTAGTAAGTTTCTCTTCCATACAGGCTCCTATTATGCAAGCTTATTGAAAGCATGAGCCATTCTGCTCTTCTTTCTGTCAACAGTATTGCGATGCATAACACCCTTGTTCACTGAGCTGTCAAGAAGCTTGAAACTTTCTGCCATAAGGACCTCTGCATTCTTTTTGTCTCCGCTTCTAACAGCATCCTCGAACTTCTTGATAGCAGTTCTGACCTTGCTCTTAGCTGCGCGGTTCATAGCTCTTCTGACCTGGTTTTTCTTTTCGCTTTTCTGAGCGGATTTCTTAGCCACTTTATTTCCTCCACGAATTTATTATCTAAAACAATGCATATGCTGTATCTAAAACAGCGCTTAACAAATTATCATAAACTTCAAACACGGTCAATATAATATATTAACTTTCTATAATAAAAAGCTTTACGGCTATTCAAGGAAATCTTCAATGAAATCCTGGCTTACGTGCCACTGTGAAGTCTCATCATCATAGTAGACATCTTCAAAGGGAAGGAACATCGTCCGACCCTCATTTGCCTCAAGTGTGAGCTTTCTTGAAAGGATGTTGACCTCCACGACTTTCCACAAATCTCTTCCAAGACGGAGTCTTGTTCCTTCCTGTGGACATCCTGCTTTTTCTTCCATGTAATAGTCATACTCATAAGCAAGACAGCATAAAAGTCTTCCGCATGAACCGGATATCTTCATGCTGTTGAGCGACAGATTCTGTTCCTTTGCCATTTTTATCGTGACAGGATCCATCTGAGTGTTTATGCAGTGACAGCAGTAATCCCGTCCGCATACGCTCAGGCCTCCAAGAAGACGGGATTCGTCCCTCACTCCTATCTGACGTAGCTCAATTCTCATCTTGAACACCTGTACAAGGTCTTTTACAAGATCCCTGAAGTCAACACGCTCTTCTGCTGTGAAGAAAAATATGACCTTGTTCTCAGCAAGAAGGAAATGTGCTGTGACAAGCTTCATGTTCAGCTTGTTCTTGATAACCTTCTCCCTGCATACTCTAAGCGCGGCCTCTTCCTTTCTTGAATTCTCCTCATATCTCTTCATCTCCTGCGGTGTGGCAAGATGGTCAATGTAATCAACATCGCCCTTAACTTCCACCTTTACAGGCTCACCAGAGACACAGCAGGAAGAACAGGAAGAGCAATCATTGTCAGAGGATGAGAAATCTATCACATCAACATCGCAGCTGCCTTTTCTGTACGGCTGGCGCGATACAGGAGCAGGGCCCACAATAACTCCAAGATCAAGGCCGAACTTGGTTTCGTAGACAACATTAGTGCCCTTATACAGGATATTGTCCCATGCACAGAGGGACAAATCATTGTAGCTTGGGTTCCTGACTACATATACATATGCCATTTCTGGCTCTTCAATTCTTTTACTCATCTGAAAAAAACATTAGCATAGTAGTGGAAAATAAACAAGAAAATATATATCTTGATTCTCATGGAAAAATATCTGGCACTGGCACCTCTTGCAGGTTATACGGACAAGGCTTTCAGGGAAATTGCTACAGCATACGGCGCATCATTCTGCGTCAGTGAGATGGTATCTGCCGAGGCCCTCGCAAGAGGAAGCAGGAAAACAGAGGCTCTTATGGAACCCTTTGATGGCGAAAGAAACCTTGTAGTCCAGCTGTTCGGTCCAGACAGCGATCCTTTTATAAGAGCACTTCCTACACTCAGAGCGAGAAATATAAAATATATAGACATAAACGCGGGATGCCCTGTGAGCAAGGTCGTAAAAACCGGAAGCGGGTCCAATCTTATGACAGATATGTCACGTGCAGAAAGAATAATAAAAACACTCAAGGACTCTCTTGATGGAGTTCATGTTTCAATAAAATTCCGCCTTGGATGGGATAAGGACAGCATGAACTATATCGAGTTTGCCCATATGGCTTGTGAAAGCGGGGCAGAGATGCTTACACTGCACTCAAGAACAAGAAGCCAGATGTACAGCGGAGAGGCGGACAAGACGGCATTCAAAAGACTGAGAGACGAGTTTCCTCAAAACTCCTCATCCCCTCTTCTCTTTGCATCCGGAGATGTCTTTTCGGCAGAAGATGCACTTTATTATATTTCATCCCTTGGCGCAGATGGGGTCATGTTTGCACGCGGTGCAATCGGAAATCCATTCATAATCAGAGAGACGAAAGAGCTCATTGAAAAAGGAAAATACAGAAGAGCTTCCATAGAGGAGAAAGTCAGGACCGCTATAAGGCATCTTCACCTTGCAGAGAAATACTATGGCGAAAACTATGCAGTAAAAGAGATGAGAAAACATCTGATGGCATATATAAAAGGTGAGCATAACGCGGCAAGAGTAAAGGCAGAACTATGCAGAAAAGAAACCATTCTTGAATATGAGAAGCTTCTTGAGACTCTGGTCTGAAGAGAAAACAAGAGTCCTTTTTTAAAATTATTTTTCTTGAATTGTGAATATCCGTATGATAGTTTTTTAATTAGAGGGACTAAATTATGCGGATACTTGTTCTTGGTTCTGGTGCTAAAGACAGCGCCGCAGCATGGTACATAAGTAAGAGCAGCCTGCTTTCCGGTCTTTTCATGGCAAGGGGAAATTATCTGAGCCAGGATTATGCGGTAAGGCTTTCTTCTCTTGACCCGTCAGATAAGGAAAGTGTGTACCGCGCATGCCTCGAGCATAAGATAGACCTTGTGTTCGTAGGAACCGAAGCACCTCTCCTTTCCGGAATAATAGAGTACCTCAACGAGAGGGGAATAGATACATTCGGATGTCCAAGCCGCGCGATAAAGCTGGAGGATGACAAGGCCTTTGCGCGCAGCTTCTCTGACCGTCACAATATCCCCACGACAAAAAGAAGCCTTTTTGCTGACAGCGCAATGCTTGCCCGCTATCTTGAGCGCCATAAGGGAAAGCATTACATAATAAAGAGCAACTCGATTTCTCCATCTAGGGAGATATTGCACTCAGATGACACAGAAAAGCTGATTCAGTATGCAAAGCATCTGCTTTTGCGGGGACCGGTCCTTCTTGAGGAATTTGTTCCCGGTCTTCCCGTAACATGCACTGTCATGCTCGACAATAGCGGCTATGTATGCCTGCCTTTTGCAAGCGAATATACATCACGTCTTTCATCTGACAACACCCCAACAGGAGGAATGGGAGCAATATGCCCGGTGCCGCTTTCTGATGAAGAGATCAAGGCGATAAAGGAGAGGATAATAGAACCGACACTCTATGCGCTCAAAGCAGAACGAATGAGATATCGTGGAGTGCTAACTTTCTCAATCATAATAAAGGAAGATAAAGAGCCTGTTCTCGTTGACTATCATGTACGCTTCAATGACCCTGCACTACAGGCAATGGTTCCTCTTCTTGAGACAGATGCACTGAAGATTCTCATTGCTATGAAGGAAGACAGATTGAGCGATTTGGAGATAAAGACGAATGCACTAATTGCTGTTGCAGTGGTCTATGCTTCGCAGGGATACCCGGAGAATCCTGAAAAAGGAAAGAAAATCACGGGACTCACCCATTTCAAGAGAATGGGACTTGGCGGCTCGCTTCTCTTTGCAGGCGCAGTTGCTCAGGATGAGGATGGCAATCCTGTCACAAGCGGCGGAAGATGCATCACTGTGGTAGGACTTGCAGATACTGTCAAGGAAGCAAATGAAAGAGCCTACAGGACTATAGGCTCTCTTAAAATCGACGGCGGTTTCTACCGCCAGGATATTGGAAACAGATTCTTTGAAGAAGATTAGCTTCTTCTGAATTCATACATAAGTATTCCAGCTGCAACTGAGACATTAAGCGAATCGATATGCCCTGTCATTGGTATTGATACGACATAATCGGAGTTTTTTCTCACCAGGGATGAAATCCCGTCACCCTCGCTTCCCATCACGATGCATGTGCGGTCGGAAAACTCTGTCTTATAGCTTGATTCTCCGTTCATGTCAGCTGCATAGACCCAGAATCCTGCCGCCTTGAGCTTCTCTATCTCACGCGAGAGATTTGTAACGACAGAAATGGGGACATACTGGGCCGCTCCTGATGAGACTTTCACAACAGTCTCATTTGCCTGCACGCTGCGTCGCTCAGGGATTATGACAAGATCTGCAGAAAACTGGTCGCAGCTTCGCAGGATTGCGCCGAGATTGTGAGGATCTGTTATTCCATCCAGAATCATCACAAGATATTTTCTTCCTTCCTCCAGAGAAGCAATAAAATCTTCAACGGAAACTTCCTTCAGCCTGGATGCGCCCTTGCGTGGTCCTCCCATGTCAAGGATTGCTCCCCTGTGGTCAAGGCCTGGAGCCATTCTGTCCAGCTCGGCACGGTTTACTTTCTTCACAGCAACTTTTCCTGTGCATATTGCCTGGAACTCAAGAGCCTTGAGTTTATCACTCACCTTTCTCTCTATATACAGCGTGCTTCCGCTGAAAGCTTTCTTAAGCGCTTCCTCTATTGCATGGTAACCGTAGATTCTCTCTCCCATAGCCTCTCCTAATTCATCTCGAATGTCATGGGTTCTGGTCTGTCAGTATCTCCCATCTCTTGCTGCAGCTCCTTTATGAGCTTTCTTGCCTTCAGCGAAATATGGCGCGGAATCTCGACCTGAAGCTTCAAATACATGTTCCCTCTTGAGGAGGAATTCACAACAGGGAATCCTTTTCCTTTCAGTCTCAGGATTTTTCCTGATTCTGTACCGGACGGGACAGATACCTTCACCTCAGATCCATCTATTGTCCTGACAAAAATATCTGCACCAAGTGCTGCCTGGGCAAAGGAAATCGGGACCTGAAGATAAACATCCTGTCCATCCCGGACAAAATACTTGTCCTCTCTGACTGTAATGAAGATTACAACATCTCCATCCATACCGCCGTTTTCTCCGGCATCTCCCTTTCCTCTGACTGTGAGCCTGCTTCCGCTCTGCACACCTGCAGGGATGTTGACCATAAGAGTCTCATTCTTTCTGACAGTTCCGCTTCCGTTGCATGTTGGACACGGGTTCTCTACAATACTTCCCCTGCCCTGGCATGTTGGGCATGTGGATGCAACCTGGAAAAAGGAGGAACCTCTCATCACCTGCCCCGAACCATGGCATGTGGGACATGTCTTTCTTCCGCTTCCGCCACTTCCGTTGCATGTGGAGCACTTGATGCTGTGAGAAAAACTTATCTCCTTCTTGCATCCTGTAACTGCTTCTGAGAAATCTATTGTGACATCAACTCTTATTGATGCCCCCTGGCGTGCTGAAGACTGGCTTCTTCTCCTTCCTCCTCCACCGAAGAAGGACTCAAAGATATCGGAAAAACCTCCGGCACCGCCGAATATATCAGAGAAATCACGATAGACATTGGAATAGTTTCCAGCCCCCGCTGCTCCCTCAACACCTGCAAAGCCGAACTGATCATAATTCTTTCTCTTTGTCGCATCAGAAAGGATTTCATAGGCTTCACTTGCTTCCTTAAATCTCTCCTCAGCTTCCTTGTCATTGGGATGTGTGTCCGGATGGTTGGCCATGGCAATCTTTCTGTAGGCCTTTTTTATCTCCTCATTGCTTGCATTCTTGCCAACTCCCAGAACCTCATAATAATCACGCTTTGCCATAAAACATTTTACCCCTTCAGCGAAAAAAGGCAGAGGGCCGTGCCCAGTGCCTTTTTGATGATATCCATATTCTTCCTCTTGTTAAAGAGAAATATGATTTATTTCACTTCTTCGTAATCAGCATCCACTGAGCCGTCATCATTCTTGCCCTGATCAGATGATGCTGTGTTCTCACCACCTGCATTCTGAGATTGAGAGTTCTGGGCATTCTGCTGAGCCTGCTCGTAAATCTTCTGACCAAGTGTCATTGAAGCATTCTGAACCTTCTCTGTAAGGCTCTTGAGCTCTTCAGCACTTGCATTCTGATTCTTCAAGGCTTCCTTAAGCTCATTTACAGCGCTCTCGATATTGCTCTTCTCGCTCTCAGAGACCTTGTCGCCGTAGTCCTTGAGGGCCTTTTCTGTCTGGTAGACAACACTCTCTGCTGTATTTCTTGCCTCAATTGACTCACGGGCCTTCTTATCCTCCTGAGCATGAGCCTCAGCTTCCTTGACCATCTTCTCAATTTCCTGTTCAGAAAGTCCGCTGTTGGATTCAATTACAATCTTCTGCTCCTTTCCTGTTCCAAGGTCCTTTGCAGAAACATGGACAATACCGTTTGCATCGATATCGAATGTAACTTCAATCTGCGGAACTCCACGCGGAGCTGGAGCAATTCCAACAAGATCGAATGTTCCAAGTGTCCTGTTCTGGCTTGCAAGCTCTCTTTCTCCCTGAAGGACATGGATTGAGACGGCTGTCTGGTTATCAGCAGCTGTACTGAAGATCTGGCTCTTCTTTGTAGGAATTGTAGTATTCCTCTCAATAAGCTTTGTATTCACGCCGCCAAGTGTCTCGATTCCAAGTGAAAGTGGAGTGACATCAAGAAGAAGAACATCCTTGACATCTCCCTTTAAAATTCCTCCCTGGATTGATGCACCCATTGCAACAACCTCATCAGGATTTACTCCCTTATGAGGCTCCTTTCCAAAGAGTTCTTTTACAAGTGCCTGTACACATGGGATACGTGAGGAACCGCCGACAAGGATGACCTCATCAATCTGGGATGCAGAGAGTCCTGCATCTCTGAGAGCATTTAGACATGGAGTCTTTGTCCTCTCTACAAGCGGGGCAATCATCTGCTCAAACTTTGCTCTTGAAAGCTCTGCCTGAAGATGAAGTGCTCCTGACTGATTTGCTGTTATGAACGGCAGGTTGATTGTTGTGCTTGTGCTTGATGATAAAGTAATCTTAGCCTGCTCACTTGCCTCCTTGAGTCTCTGAAGAGCCATCTTGTCCTTTGAAAGGTCAACACCGTTCTTCTGCTTGAAATCCTCTACAAGCCAGTCAATAATCACCTGATCGAAGTTATCTCCTCCAAGGTGGGTATCTCCGTTTGTGCTCTTTACCTCGAAAACACCATCACCGAGCTCAAGAATAGAGATATCGAAAGTACCGCCGCCAAGGTCATATACAGCAATTGTCTCATCCTTGCTCTTGTCTTTTCCAAAGCCGTATGCGAGTGCTGCGGCTGTAGGCTCGTTGACAATTCTCTTTACATCAAGACCTGCAATCCTTCCTGCATCCTTTGTTGCCTGGCGCTGTGCGTCATTGAAATATGCAGGAACTGTGATGACAGCCTCTGTGACAGTCTCTCCAAGATAGTCTTCTGCTGTCTTCTTCATCTTCTGAAGGATTGCCGCACTGATTTCCTGAGGAGAGAGAAGCTGTCCGGCAACATCAACTTTGATCTCATCGCCGCTTCCGCTTGTCACCTTGTAAGGGACCATCTTAATCTCTTCAGTAACCTCATGGTACTTTCTTCCCATGAATCTTTTGATTGAATAAACAGTGTTCTCAGGATTTGTGACCATCTGGTTCTTTGCAGGTTTTCCTACAAGACGGTCAGAACCTTTGTAGCTGACAACACTTGGAGTTGTTCTGTCTCCTTCGCTATTTGTAATAACAACAGGTTCGTTGCCATCCATGACTGCAACGCAGCTGTTAGTTGTTCCAAGGTCAATTCCAATAATCTTTCCCATTTTATATATCTCCCGAAACTGGTTAAGTTTTTATTTTCAAAAAGAAAGTAATAAAGAGTGAATCAATCGTCAAGACAGAGGCTTTGCAACTTTTACTTTTGCGCTTCTGATCACTTTGCCATTGAGGCGGTAGCCTTTCTGGAACACAAGAGCGACTTTCTCTTTATCAACCCCTTCTGTCTCCTCAGCAGCATATGCCTCCATGCATTCAGGATCAAAATCCTTTCCTTCTGCATCAATTTCCTCAAGTCCCCAGTTTGTTCTGAGTGTGCTCATCATCTGGGACTCCACCATTGAAAGCCCCTCTTTCAGAGAAGCAAAATCCTGATTCTGATTTGCGCTCTCAAGAGCTCTGGAGAAATTGTCGATAGGATCCAGAAGATCTTTGACAAGGCTCTCGTTCGCATATCTGATTGCGCTTTCCTTGTCCTTGAGAAGTCTCTTCTTGTAATTCTCCATCTCTGCAAGGCTTCTGATCTTCTCGTCTTTGAGATTCTCCACAAGAGCCTCAAGCTCCTTTATCTTAGCGCTGAGCTCATCAATCTGAGATGAGAGCTTTTCCTCCTGGCTCATCTCATCCTTATCTTCATTCACCTGCTCAGCCACAATCTCCTCAAGCTGTTCTTCGTCCTTATCTTTTGCCATGTTAGAAAACTCCTGAAAAAGAAATTAATAAAAGAAAATTGAAGAGTCAACATCACTCGTCGTCATCCATCGGGATTTCCTCTTCCTCTCCGATGAATATGTCGTCAGGAAAGGCCTCGATTATGGTCTCGGCCCTGCTCTTTGTCTCCTTTTTCTCTCTGTCTTTCTCCTTGTCTTTTTCAAGGCGGATTTTTACAAGCTCAGCCTCTTCCTTTATCCTGTTTTCTTTCGCGCTCTTTATCTCCTGCTCAGCCTTTGTGAGCTCTTTCTGTGCATCACCGATTAATGCAATTATCTTTGAATGGTCCTGCTGCTTCTTATAAAGCTCTTCCTTCTGGTTCGTAACCTGTTCGCAAAGGGATGCAAGCGTTGCCTCTGTCTGAGTGATTTTTGCTCCAAGCTCATTGAGACGGCTGACTGTCTGGTTTATTTTCTCAGTCTCAGAAAGAGAGAGCGTTGCAACTGTCTCCCTTGTCTCACTTGCTCTCTGCGCAAGGATATCTATCTGAGTCTGGCAGTCCTTCATAATCTTCTCATAGTCCTTTCTTATCTCATCAAGCTCCTCAAGCATGACAGCGCGGAATGAGACTCTGGTCTTTTCTGTAAACGACTCTTTTTCACGGGAAAGGGAGATAAGACGGTCATCTATTTCCCTCTTGAGATTGGCAATATTGTCCTTCATCTCGTTTTCCCTGTTCGTAATTCTCTCTTCTGCTTCGCTTATTCTCTCTTCGGCATCCCTTTCTATCTGGCTCTTTTTCTCGTTGAAATTCGAAACAAGTGCATCAAATGAGCTGTTGAGCTTCTGAGCTGTCTCATCTGCAAGCTTTTCAATATCTCCTGCATTATCGTTTATTTCACTCTTTGCGGCATCCAGGATATCCTTTACCTGGCTCTTGTATGAGATGATCTCGCTTTCTGCTGAGTCAAGATATGTTTTAAATCCATCCTTCATCTCAGAGAGTGCTGACCTTGCACTTCTGACAGCATCCTCAACCTCGCCTTTCAGTTCAGCTGCCTTTGCACTCATGCTCTCGGCAATCCTTGTCTGCTCATCGCATTCACGCACAAAGCCCTGCTTTTCCACATTCACGAACTCTACAAGCTGGCTCTTCTGGCGGTCGATAAGACTGGAAAATGTTGCAAGCATCTCAGAATTCTCATTTTTCTGGAGTGCGCTCTGCTGCTTGAGACTCTCCTGCGTGCTTGTCACAAGACGGATATACTCAGCCTTGAGATCCTGCATCTGATTGACAAGCAGTTCAGTCTCCTCATGGAAGTTCCTGACAAACTCATTAACGCTCTCAGCCTTTCTTATCTCCTGCTGCACGACAAGAATTCTGTTCTCTGCCTGGTCTGTCTGCACTTTGAGTTTATCCAGAGCTCTCTTGTAATCGACGCATACCTCTTCAAGAGCAGAAAGGTCCTTGGCATGCTGAGCAAGACGGTCAAGGCATGTGTTTACGACTTCAACCACACTTCTGGCCTTCTCGATATGACTCTGGACATTATCCACGCAGTCCTGGCTGTCAGTCCTGACTCTCTGCTGCTGGGCAGCAACCTCGCTTCTGAAACTCTTGATTTGCTGGTTTATGTTCGCAAGTGTCCTTGTCTTCTTATCCCCTGCCCTCACAGAGAAGAAAATAAGAAGGGACAGAATGAACAGAACAACAGAAACTGCCAGACAGAGTGTATAACTCATAATCAAACCTCCGAGAAAAGGATTTTCTCCATTTCATAATAATCTTTTGCAACGATGTCCGCCATACTCTCATTTGCCGAACGGGAAATGAGCGCGGCGTGCATATTGCAGCTCTTGGCTCCCTTCACATCTTTTTTCTCGCTGTCTCCCACATAGAGAATCTGAGAAGGGTCAAGAGACGCTTTTTTCACTATCTCAAGAAAACATGTGCCGCAGGGCTTCAGTCTTCCTATATCCTCTGCAGAAATGGCAAAGTCCACATAGGGCTCTATGCCAAGATGAGCAAGTTTCTCAGAGAGAGGAAAATCTGAGAGAACCCCGATTCTAATACCGCTTTTCCTGATAAGAGCAAACACTCTCTCAAGGTTATCAAAAGGCCTTACCTTCCTGTACTCCCTGTCCCAGGATGAATGCATCTTCTTCTCTTTCTCCAGAAAAATAGGAAGCCATTTCTCGTCCTTTGATGGATAAGAGAGTGCCATCTCCCTTTTTTTGAATGAAAGGCTGTCCATCCTGTCAAGAACCACTTCTCCATCCTCATCTCTCATTTTTTTCCTCATCATCATATAGCGGATGGAAAACAAAGGAGATGAGAGTGCACTCTTGAAAAGCACCCTGTTTAAAAAAGAGATATCATAAAGGGTTCCATCGATATCAAAACAGACGCATTTTATACCGTTCTTCTCAAGCCAGGTCATTTTCCCTTCCTTGCCTGCCTGTTGTTCCTAACAACTTTCTTGGCTCTTTCCATGGCCTTTCCTTCCCTGGCTTTTCCTCCGGGCTTCTTGCTCACGCCTTTTGCCCTTCCGCTTCTTTCAGTGCGCTTTACAGCCCTTTTGATATCAAGGGTCTCCTTGCTCGGGCCTCTTTCATTCAGGCTCGGATTCCTTCTTCTTTCCCTTAGAGAAATCTCAATCGGGATATCCTTGAATCCGAGATCCTTTCTAATCATGTTCTTTATATACGATATATAGCTTTCCGGGAAATCCTTGATCCTGTTGACAAAAAGAAGGAAACGCACCGGAGTTGTACTCACCTGTGTGGCATAGAGCACCTTGTAATGTCCCTCGCTGCCGCGAGGAGGCTCATACTCACTTGTCCAGGACTTCAAAGCTTCATTGAGCGTTGCTGTATCAACACGCTTATTCAGCTGTTTCCAGACCCTTATCACAGTAGAAAGCAGATCTCCCACATTCACTGACTCAAGTGCGCTTATGGACACAATTGGAGCAAAATTGAGAATCGGGAAAAGGAAACGGATTCTGTCTTCCACGGCAACAAGTTCATTCTTCACCCCAGAAAGCATGTCTATCTTATTGAGAACAAGGATTACGCCCTTTCCTCGGCGTACAATCAAGGAGGCAATCTTCTTATCCTGCTCGCTGAGCCCTTCAGTGACATCCACCATCAGCAGTACAACATCTGCCTCATCAATTGTCTTTATTGCCCTGTTCACAGAGTAATACTCAACATCCTCTTCGACCTTGCTTTTCCTTCTTATTCCGGCAGTATCGAGGACAGTATAGTCATTTCCCTTATATTCAAAGCTTGCACGCATTACATCACGTGTGGTTCCTGCAATATCGGAAACAATTGAGACATCACGTCCAGTAAGAAGATTTGTAAGAGTGCTCTTTCCTGTGTTCGGCTTTCCTAAAATAGCAATCTTCACGCTCTCACGCTCTTCTTCCTCTTCCTCTCTTTCCTCAAGGTCCAGCATGCCGAGCATCGTATTCTCAAGTTCCTCAAAGCCTGAGCCATGAGCTGCAGAAATTCCGACAACCCTCTGATAGCCATATGAGAAGAAATTCCACACAAGGTCTTCTCTCTTGACATCATCAACCTTATTGACAACAAGAATCACCTTGTCAGTATAGGGCCTCATCTCATCAAGGAGCATCTGGTCTTCCCTTGTTACATCAGTGCAGTCCATGACAAGAAGGATAAGGTCTGCCTGAGATGCAAGAGAAAGGCTCTTTTCGCTTACGGCATAATCAAGCCCCTCCTTATCCAGCTTGACTCCTCCGCTGTCGACTAGCGTGACTGCATTGTTGCCAAGGAGATAACGGGATGGTATTGGATCTCGTGTTACTCCGGGAGTTGGATCCGTGATTGCCCTGCGCTCTCTGATAAGCCTGTTGAAGAGTGTGCTCTTGCCGACATTAGGACGTCCGAGAATGGCAATCATCGGAAGTGATGTATCTATATCTGCCTTGTTTTTTATCTCTAGTTTTTCAGCCATTAAAACACCTGTTTTTACATGTAAAAGGTTACATTATTTAAGAATATTGAGCAATCCATTTAAATTTTAGGAGCCAGGGTGTATATTAAAAGCATGAGAAAGGAAGGAAGTCTGCGCTTTATATTGTTCATAGCCGTCTCATACATCGCTGTTTTCACAGCGCTTCTTCTTGTCTTTGCTCCCCCTGTTTTGAAGAAAATAAAGGATAAGAAATATATCGAACGTCTTGAATATTACTATCAGAATGCGTCAGAAGCAGACGGAGAAAGCTATCTTATTGCACTCTATTCAGTAGACGGGATAAAAAACACAAGAAGGGTCATAAGAAGAGGATATACCGATATTTATCATATGAGCCTTGAGGCACTTTTGAGGAAAACTGATGAAAGCGAGATGGAAAAGGGACTTGTAAGCTACATAAACAGCTCTACAAGGCTTGAAGGACTCGGCAGGAGCGGCAATATAATCTTTGTCTTTCTTTCTGATGATTTTCTCTCTTCTGCTGATATCAGCAAAGCAAAAAAGCAGGTTGAGACGACAATACACAATCTCAATCCTGCTCTGAACGTTGCTATCGTAGTCAACGACAGCGTCATCTGATTATTCTTCTGATACTGAGCGCCTTGCCGCTTTCATCATCGACATCGACAATGATTCCAGACAGCGATGCCTTTCCCTGCTTGACCTCACTTTTAATCGGCAGCTGTGTAAGAGCCCTCTCTATTGCCAGATCCTCCCTGCTTCCGATTACAGAATCAAGAACCCCTGTGATGCCCAAATCCGTAATATATGCTGTTCCCTCAGGAAGTATCTTCTCATCCGCAGTCTGTACGTGTGTATGTGTTCCGGCAACACAGCTCACAAGACCATCAAGATAGAATGCAAGTGCTTCTTTCTCACTTGTCTCCTCAGCATGAAAGTCAACAAAGATGATCTTGGTTGTCTTTCTTATCTTCTCCACTGCGGCTTTTACAGTGCGGAACGGACAGTCAGTTGAAGGCATATTCACTCTTCCCTGTGCATTTATGACTGCAACTTTGTCCTTTATGGTCCAGCCCTTGCCAGGAACCCCGTCAGGATAGTTTACAGGACGGATTATGTTGTCCATCTTGTCAAGGAAAGGGAATATGTCTTCTTTCTGCCAGATATGGTTTCCGCTTGTTATCACATCAATTCCCATGGATATCAGTGACAGATAGTCCTCACCGCTTATACCGAAGCCCTGGCTTGCATTCTCTCCGTTTGCAATCACAAAGTCAATTTTCTCTTCTTTTTTCAGGCTCTTGAGACCTAAAAAGACAGAGCTCATTCCGCTCTGTCCTGAAATATCTCCCAGCTGCAGGATCCTCACCTTGCGTACTCCACAATTCTGAGCTCTCTGATGATTGTCACCTTAATCTTGCCAGGATATCTGAGCTCAGCTTCAATCCTCTGGGCAATACCGCTTGCGATTTCTCTTGTCTTCTCATCTGTAACATTGTCTGAATTGACAAGGATTCTAAGCTCCCTTCCTGCCTGGATTGCATATGCGTTCTCAACACCGTCAAAGCTCTTTGCAATGTTCTCAAGAGACTCAAGACGCTTGATGTAGTTGTCAAGGCTTTCCCTTCTTGCACCAGGACGGGCGGCGCTGATTGCATCTGCAATCTGCACAATCACGGACTCGATGCAGCTTGGCTCAATGTCGTTATGATGCGAAAGCACAGCGTTTACGACTCTTGGATCCTCTCCAAGGCGCTTTACAAGCTCACCACCAAGCTCTGCATGGTTTGCATCGCTTTCAGTCTCTGCACCCTTTCCTATATCGTGAAGAAGTCCGCCACGCTTTGCAATCTCGGTATCTGCTCCAACCTCGCTGGCAATCATGCCTGCAAGAATTGCAACTTCCTTGGAGTGCTGAAGTACGTTCTGGCCATAACTTGTGCGGAAATGAAGACGTCCAAGTGCCCTGATAAGCTCAGGTCCCATGTTGTGGATTCCAAGATCAAATACCACTTTGTCCCCTTCATCCACAATAATCCTTCCGACTTCCTTTGCAACCTTGTTGACAACCTCTTCAATTCGTGCCGGATGTATTCTTCCATCCTGCACAAGGCGTTCAAGTGCAACACGTGCAATTTCCTTTCTCACAGGATCGAAACAGGAGATGACAACAGCCTCTGGAGTATCATCGATTATGATATCCACACCAGTAAGGGTCTCAAGAGTCCTTATGTTCCTTCCTTCCCTTCCGATGATTCTTCCCTTCATCTCTTCGCTTGGAAGAGAGACGCTCGTTGTCGTGATTTCCCCTGAAACCTCAGTTGCAAGACGCTGTATGCTCGTGATGATTATATCCCGTGCAATCTTCTCGCTCTGGAGTTTTGTCTCACTCTCAATCTTATTAAGGTATACCTGCCCCTCGCGCTCTGCTTCGCTCTTCATCTGCTCGATTATAAGCGTCTTTGCATCCTCGCGTGTAAGGCTTGCAACCTTCTCAAGCTCAGCAACAAGTTCCTTCTCCTTTTCCTGAGCTTCTCTTTCCTTGTCTTTTAATGCGCTGTCGCGCTCTCCCAGTTGTTTTTTAATCGCATCAAGCTCATTCTGCTTGTGTTCGAGATTCATTTCTTTCTGCAGAAGTCTTCTCTCGTTCTTCTGCAGTTCCATTCTTCTTTCCCTGGCCTCACGCTCGCTCTGCTGCTGTTCTTTCTGCACAGTCTCGCGTGCCTCAAGCAAAAGCTCTTTGGCTCTGGCCTCAGCGCGGGTGATAGCTTCCTGCTCTGAGCGCACAGCCTGCTGTTCAACGCTTGTCAGCTTGAACTTCGCATATATCCAACGGCCGATATAACCGACGGCGATGCCAATTACACAACACAGGAGATATAACAATACATCTGTCATTGCTTTCTCCTTAAAGTTAAATACTAATTTTTATATTGGAATAAAAGAATGATACTGTCAACCAAAATAAGATGATTGCTTAAAATTCTGAAATCTGTAATTTCTGAGCAAAAACATGATTTTCATGCCATCAGGACAAAAGAAAAACCGCCACGTTCGTGACGGCTCAATGGGAATTATCCCAGGTTGCCATTATGCAACCCTCATTTTGCGGCCTTTTCTGTCTTCTTAGACTTCTTCTCAGCCTTTTTCTTGTCAGCCTTGTCATCCTTCTTTGCTGTCTTCTCAACAAGCTCGAGGATAACCATCTCAGCTGCATCTCCGAGACGATAGCCAGTCTTGAGGATTCTTGTGTATCCACCATTGCGGGAAGCGAACAGTGGAGCAATCTCCTTGAACAGCTTGTCCAAAACTGCCTCGTCATAGATGTCACGGGCAATCATTCTGCGGTTGTGAACATTATCAACCTTTGCTCTTGTGATCATCTTCTCTGCCATCTTTCTGACTTCAAGTGCCTTTGCCTTTGTTGTCTCGATTCTCTCATAGCGGAACAGGGATGTTACCATGTTTCTCTTGAGAGCGGTTCTCTCACTTGTAGTTCTGGAAAGAGCGTTAAAACCAATTTTATGCTTCATCCTTAACTTCCTTATTCTCTGGAACTTTGATAGACGTCTTCAATACTGAGAAATCTGTCATGCCGAGAGTAAGACCCCACTCCTTGAGCTTGTCCTTAATCTCTGTAAGGCTCTTCTTACCGAAGTTCCTTGTCTTTCCGATTTCTTCCTCAGTCTTTCTTGCCAAATCACCAATTGACTTGATACCTGCGTTCTTCAGACAGTTAGAAGATCTTACTGTGAGCTCAAGCTCTTCAACAGGAGTGCTGAGAATGTTCATGATTCTCTCTTCTTCCTTGTCAACATCATCATTGACTGAGATCTTGTCCTCATCAAAGTTGATGAACACAGTAAAATGCTCCTTGATAATCATGGCAGCCTCACCAAGAGCATTCTCCGGAGTGATTGTTCCGTCTGTAGTAATCTCGAGAATGAGCTTGTCATAGTCATTGCGCTGACCAACTCTTGTAGGCTCGATAGAATACTTGACTCTCTTTACAGGAGAGAAGAATGCATCGATGCTGATGGTTCCTGCTTCCTCAACGTACTTATCATTGTACTCGCTTGGCACATAACCTCTTCCAAGGTCAATCTGCACCTCCATCTCAAGGTCGCAGTCATCCATCATTGTAAAGATTCTGAGATCCTTGTTTGTCACGCTCACGAGATTTTTCTCAAAATCCGCACCTGTAATGGCACCCGGGCCCTTGCAGGTGATTGTGAAAACTGTTCCCTCTGAATCCTCAGGCATGCTTATCTGAAGTTTCTTAATGGCAGCAATGATATCATTAATGTCTTCTCTTACACCCGGAAGCGGCTCATACTCACTTGTAACAAGGTGTGCAGCATGATCGGCTCCTGAAAAAGTTGTGAAGCGGATAGCTGTTACTGCATAACCCTGGATTGAGGATAAGAGAACACGGCGGAGAGTATTTCCAACTGTTGTTCCAAATCCACGCTCGAAAGGATAAGCCACGAACTTACCATACTCAGCCGTGCATACAATCTGGTCGGATGTGATTCCCTTAGGTTTCTGAAACCCTTTGAGAAGAGATTTTCTAGCCATTTAATACTCCTATAGACCCGGAAGACTTCCGGGTATTCAAATCAGACGCGTCTTGTCTTGCGTGGGCGGCAGCCGTTGTGCGGAATCGGTGTGACATCACGGATGGATCTGACCTTGAGGCCGAGAACTCCGATTGTCCTGATAGCGCTCTCTCTTCCGGCTCCTGGACCCTTGACAAATACATTGACTTCCTTCAGGCCGTAATCCATAGCCTTTTTGACTGCAGCCTCACAGATAGTCTGTGCGGCATACGGAGTGCTCTTCTTTGCACCGCGGAAACCAAGACCACCTGCAGATGCCCAGGAAACAGCATTGCCTGCAAGATCAGTAACAGTGATGATTGTGTTGTTGAAGCTTGTCTGAATATAGACATTTCCTTCAAGTACTGTCTTCTTAACTTTTTTCTTAACGTTTGCCATTTCCTAAACCCTTATTTCTTCTTTCCTGCAACAGTCTTCTTCTTACCCTTTCTTGTTCTTGCGTTGGTCTTTGTTCTCTGACCGCGGACCGGCAAGCCCTTTCTGTGGCGAAGTCCTCTGTAGCATCCGATGTCCATCAATCTCTTGATGTTGAGCGCTACCTCAGTCCTGAGGTGTCCTTCGATCTTGTACTCCTCTTCAATAACCTTTCTCAGGAGTGCAATCTGATCCTGATCCAGTGTGTTGATTCTTACATCCGGATCTATATTTGTCTTCTTACAGATATCGACTGCGCTTACTCTTCCAATACCATAGATGTATGTCAGAGCAATCTTGACCGCCTTGTTAGGCAGGTCAACACCTGCTATACGTGCCATCGTGGCCTCCTATTACTTCTGTCTCTGCTTGTGCTTCGGATTCTCGCAAACAATGCGAACAACGCCAGCACGTCTAATTACTTTACACTTGTCACAAATCGGTTTGACACTTGCTCTTACTTTCATTTTACGAGCTCCTATTATATTTTCTTGACTTTGCGCTTCTTCACATCGACAAAGCCATCATGATGATGCATCTTCATCAGGCTATCAAGCTGTCTCATTGTCTCAAGATCGACACCGACCATAATGATCAGTGATGTTCCGCCAAAGAGCATTGCTATCTCACGCGGGAAATCGAAGAACATCTGGATAAGAGTCGGAATCAAAGCAATGAATGCAAGGAAGAGTGAGCCTGGAAGAACGATTCTGTTAAGAACCTTTGTAAGATATTCTTCAAGCTTCTCGTTTCTTACACCAGGAATTGATCCTCCGTTATCGCGGATATTCTTGGCCATCTCAACCGGGTTGAGAGAAACCTGTGTGTAGAAGAATGCAAACGCCACAATCAACAAGGTGTAGATAATTAGATAGGGGGCACCCTGTGGATCCAGGAAGTTTGCAACGGACTGCAACCATCCAATCTGAGAATTATATGCGATTTGCAGAGGAAATGAAAGTAGTGCTGATGCAAAAATTACAGGAATGACTCCGCTCGGGTTGATCTTGAACGGAATGAATGATGACTGCGAACCGTACATCTTTCTTCCTACGACTCTCTTTGCATAATGCACAGGGATCTTCCTCTGTCCTTTCTCTTCGTATACAACGAGTGCTACAACGAGGATGAACATGATTACAACAAGAACAAGAGCAAACGGATTGAGTGTTCCTGCCTTGATTGATTCAACCATTGTCACTGTTGCGCTCGGGATTCTTGCTATGATACCTGCAAAAATGAGCAGTGATATACCATTACCGACGCCAAACTGAGTGATCTTCTCACCAATCCATACAAGCAGCATGCTTCCAGCAGTTACAGATACAATTGCTACCAGTGTGAAAGCAACCGGTGACATTGTAAGAGCACCTGGGATGCTTCTTGCATATACAGTTGTTGCCAGTGACTGAAGGATACAGACTACGATTGTACCGTATCTTGTGTACTGCTGTATCTTCTTTGCACCCTGAGGATCCTGAGAAAGCTTCTTCAGTGATGGAATGACAAGCATCAGCAACTGGATGATAATCTGAGTTGAGATGTATGGCATTACACCGAGCATGAACAATGAATAGTTGTTGAATGCTCCACCTGAGAAGAAGTTCAGGTATTCAGTGAAGCTGTTTGAATAAGCTTCAAAGTAGTTTAAAACCGCAGTAGGATTGATTCCTGGAATTGGAATAAAAGTACCAATTCGGGTTACTATCAATAACCCGAATGTGATAAGTACTTTCTTTCTGATATCCTGCATGCGGAACATATCAACTAAAGCGTTTGACATCAGAACTTCCCTTTATTATTTTACCTCTCCACCAGCTGCGAGAATCTTCTCCTTTGCACCTGCGGAACACTTTACGCTATCAATAACAAGTTTCTTTGTAAGTTCTCCGTTAGAAAGAATCTTAGCCTTTGTATCGATACCTTTGATCAGGCCCTTCTCTCTGAGGGAGGCATCGTTAACGACTTCTCCGTCGTTATATGACACCTCAAGCTCAGAAAGATTGATTGCCTGAGCAACCTCCTTGAACGGGTAATTGGAGAATCCGCGGCGTGCGATACGTCTGTAAAGAGGCATCTGTCCGCCTTCAAATCCAAGTCTTACTCCGCCGCCGGAGCGGGAATTCTGACCATCATGACCGCGTCCGCAAGCTCTGCCCTTGCTGGAAGCTCCACGGCCGACAACTGTCTTTTTCTTTGTTGCACCATAAGGCTTTACAATCTCAGCCATATTAAACCTCCTCTACCTTCACAAGATGTGAAACAACGCGGATCATTCCCTGAGTAACAGGATTGTTGTCTTTGACAACTGAGCTGCTGATTTTTCTCAAACCAAGAGCCTTACATGTCTTTCTCTGGTTCGGAAGGATACCTGCAAGCCCTTTTACAAGTGTAATCTTTACTTTATCTGCCATAACTCAGCTCCACATTTCCTTCAGAGACTTACCTCTGTTCTTTGCAACAGTCTTTGCATCAAAGAGATGCTCAAGTCCATCAAATGTTGCCTTGACTGTGTTGATTCCGTTTCTGGAACCGAGGCTCTTTGAAATGACGTCCTTGATTCCTGCAGCATCACATACAAGTCGTACTGAACCGCCTGCAATGACACCTGTTCCCGGAACAGCCGGCTTGAGGATGATTGAAGCACTCTTGTAGTTTCCGACGATGTCATGAGGAATTGTATTTCCCTTCATCGGAACAGTGATCATGCTCTTCTTTGCCTTCTCTGTTGCCTTTCTGATTGCATCAGTGACATCATTAGCCTTGCCAAAGCCGTAACCGACCTTGCCAGCTCCGTCACCAACGACTACCAATGCGGAGAAGGAGAACCTTCTACCACCTTTAACAACCTTAGCTACACGATTCAGCTTGACAAGCTTTTCAATGTAAGCGTCTTTAACTTCTCTTTCTTTAGCCTTTTCCATATAAGTCTCCTAGAATCTGACGCCTGCTTTTCTTGCGCCATCTGCAATTGACTTCACGATTCCGTGATAGAGGTAACCGTTTCTGTCAAATACAACCTGGTCGATCTTGGCATCCAGAAGTCTCTTGCCTACTACTTCTCCAAGCTTTGCTGCATCTTCAACTGTATTTCTGAGGCTCTTGAGCTCCGGCTCGACTGTGCTTGCTGAAACAAGGGTCTTTCCTGCAACATCATCGATAACCTGCACATACATGTGGAGATTACTTCTGAATACTGTCATCCTCGGACGTGTTGCTGTACCGGAAATGCTCTTTCTGATGTGAGCCTTTCTCTTAAGCTGTCTTCTTGCTTTGTCTATCATTCTGTTCATAACGCGTCCCCTTATTTCTTACCACCGGACTTACCGACCTTGCGGCGGATGTTCTCAGTCTCGTACTTGATACCCTTGCCCTTATATGGCTCCGGTCCTCTGAGAGATCTGATTTCCGCAGCGACCTGACCGACTCTTTCCTTGCTGATGCCGCTGACTGTGAGCTTGTTCTGTCCATCAGATGTGATTGTGATTCCCTCTGGGATCATATACTCGATCACAGTTGAGTATCCAAGGTTGAGAGTAAGGACTGAACCCTTTACTTCTGCCCTGTAACCGACACCGTTGATGATGAGAACCTTGCTGTAACCGTCATGAACACCCTTAATCATGTTTGCAACCAGCTGTCTTGTAAGACCATGGTAGCTCTTGGAAAGCTTCTCGTCGTCAAATCTTGATACGATAACCTCGTTTCCGTTAACTTCAACCTTCACCTCAGGTCTGAGAGTCTGTGTGAGAGTTCCCTTGCTGCCCTTGACTGTGCATACAGAGTCCTTGATCTCGACTGTCACACCCTGAGGAATTGCGATAGGTAATTTTCCAACTCTAGACATTTGCAACTCCTTACCAGATTGTGCAGATCAGCTCTCCACCGACTTTAGCATCAACAGCCTTCTTGCCTGTGATGACACCGGTTGAGGAAGAAACGACTACAACACCGTTACCGTTGAATACGCTAGGCATATCCTTGTAACCGCAGTATACGCGGCGTCCCGGAGTTGAGATACGGTCAAGACCATGAATAACCGGATTCTGGTCTTCATCATACTTTAAGAATACGCGGATATAAGGAACATTGTCCTTTGTAACCTTCTTGAAGTTCTTAATGAATCCCTCATTCTTGAGAATCTTCACAATCTGAAGCTTCATCTTTGAATTAGAGATTTCAACCTTTTCGTGCTTAGCCTGACTAGCGTTTCTAATCTTGGTAAGCATATCTGCAATTGGATCACTTGCTGCCATAATTTTCTCCTTACCAGCTTGACTTAGTAACGCCAGGAATCTGGCCTTCACTTGCCAGTTTTCTAAAGCATACTCTGCACATGTCAAACTGGCGCATATAACCACGAGGACGACCACAAATTCTGCATCTGTTGTAAGAACGTGTAGAGAATTTCGGTGTCTTCTTTGCTTTAACAATCAAAGATTTCTTTGCCATCTTTTCTCTCCTTACTTACTGAAAGGCATGCCAAGCTTCTTTAAAAGCGCATATGCCTCTTCATCTGTGTTTGCAGATGTAACGATTGCAACGTTCAGGCCGCTTACTCTTTCAATCTTGTCATAATCAATCTCTGGGAAAATAATCTGCTCAGTGATTCCGAGTGAGTAGTTTCCATGACCATCAAATGCGTTTGGCTTTACACCCTTGAAGTCCTTGACTCGCGGAAGTGCAATACAGATAAGTCTCTCAAGGAAATACCACATATTGTCACCTCTGAGTGTTACCATCGCACCGATTTCCTGTCCTGCACGAATCTTGAAGTTAGCAATGCTCTTTCTTGCCTTTGTTTTGACTACGTGCTGACCTGTAATCTGCTCGAGCTCCTTTACAGCTGCGTCCAGAAGCTTCTTGTTGACTGTTGCTTCTCCAACACCAACACTTACTGTGATCTTCTCGAGACGAGGAATCTGCATTACTGTCTTATAGCCGAATTCCTTGTGGAGCTCCGGTGCTACGACCTCGAGATACTTCTTCTTGAAATTTGGGATGAACTTCTCTTCTGCCATTATAGCACCTCACCTGTCTTCTTTGCATAGCGGACCTTCTTTCCGCCATCCATCTTGTAACCAACCTTTGTAACCTTGTCCTTGCTGAGCAATGCGACGTTGGATACGTGGATTGGAGCCTCAACTTCCATGATGCCGCCCTTGTCCTGAGCGCTTTTCTTCTTCATGGTCTTCTTGACCATGTTCACACCCTGGATGTAGACCCTCTCATTCTCGAGGTCTACCTTTACGATCTTGCCGGATTTGCCCTTTTCGCTTCCGGCAATGACCTTGACTGTGTCATTCTTCTTCAGTCTCATACTTTCTCCTACAACACTTCCGGTGCTAATGAAACGATCTTCATATACCCATCTCTGAGTTCTCTGGCCACTGGCCCGAAGATACGCTTACCGCGTGGGTTATTGTTGGCATCAATGACAACACATGCATTGTCATCGAACCTGATATAGGTACCGTCAGGTCTGCGGTATTCCTTCTTTGTTCTTACTACAACAGCCTTCAGAACATCACCCTTTTTGATGGCTCCGTTCGGAAGAGCGTCCTTTACTGCTACTACGATAATATCGCCGACCTTGGCAACATATCTGTGGCTTCCACCAAGGACCTTGATGCACTGCACACGCTTAGCACCGCTGTTATCAGCTACATTCAGATAAGTCTGCATCTGTACCATAAGTCAACTCCTTAGCGTGCTCTCTCAACAATCTCAACAAGGCGCCAGCACTTGTCCTTTGAAAGGTGGCGGCACTCCATGATGCGGACTGTGTCACCGTAGTGAGCCTCGTTCCTCTCATCATGAGCCTTGAACTTCTTTGTTGAAACCACGTACTTCTTGTAAAGCGGATGAAGAGTTCTGTTTGAAACCTGGACTGTAATGGTCTTGTCCATCTTATCACTTACAACAAGCCCTGTCATAATCTTTTTTCTAGCGTCAATCATTCGTCTTCCTCACTATTACTTTGCCTTCGCAATACCAATATCCACAGCATGGATTCTGGTGTTGAGTCTTGCGATGTCTCTCTTTACTGTTCTGAGTGCGAGCGGGTTGTCAAGGTGGCTGAGAACCTTCTGCATCCTCAGGTTGACAAGCTCCTTTCTGAGCTTATCGCGCTCTGCTACCATTTCCTTGTAGCTAAGATCTTTATAAGATTTCTTCATCTCAATTACTCCATATCCTCGCGCATGACGAACTTTGTCTTGATAGGGAGCTTGCTTGCTGCAAGTGTAAGCGCCTCCCTGGCAAGAGTCTCGTCAATACCGCCCATCTCGAACATGACAGCACCTGTCTTGACAACTGCTACCCATCCTTCCGGGCTTCCCTTACCGTTACCCTGTCTTGTTTCAGCAGGCTTCTTTGTGTACGGCATGTCAGGGAAGATTCTGATCCATACCTTACCACCACGCTTGACGTGTCTTGTCATTGCAACACGGGCTGCCTCAATCTGGCGGTTTGTAATCCACTTTGGCTCAAGAGCCATAAGTCCATACTCACCGAAAGCAAGGCTGTTTCCCTTGTGTGCTACTGCATCACGTGTACCACGCTGCTTTTTTCTGTATTTGATTCTCTTAGGACTTAACATCTTTAACTCCTTGCCTCTGCTTCAGTCTTCTTCTTCACAACTGTTCCGACTGCATCATCCTCTGCCTTGGCGCGGTTATAAATCTCACCATTGAAGACCCAAACCTTGACACCGATAGTACCGAATGAAGTCCTTGCGATTGCAAAGCCGTAATCAATGTCAGAGCGAAGTGTGTGCAGAGGAACTCTTCCCTCCTTCATCCACTCGCTTCTTGCAATCTCAGCACCACCGAGACGGCCTGAGCACTTGATCTTGATACCCTGGACGTTTGCCTGGACTGCGCGGCTGATTGCATTCTTCATCACGCGGCGGAAAGCACCTCTGTTCTCAAGCTGCTTTGCAACGTTCTGAGCAATGAGCTGTGCGTTTGTCTCGCTCTTCTTGATCTCCTTGATCTTGATCTGGAGATTCTTGTCTGTGAGCTTCTGCATCTTAGCTGCAATCTTCTCAACTGTTGCACCCTTTGCACCGATTATGATTCCAGGGCGTGCTGTTGAGATAACGAGTGTGATGCGCTGAGGCTTTCTGATGATGTCCACTGCGCTGATATCAGCACCCTGGACTTCAGAGCAGGCAAGAAGAGCCTTTCTGAGGACGAGGTCCTCATGAAGAGTATCTGCATACTCCTTGCGATCTACATACCATTTGGACTGCCAAGTCTTGTTTACACCAAGTCTCAGCCCGATTGGATTAACTTTCTGGCCCATTACTCACCTACCTTCTCGTCAACAACGACTGTGATATGAGACATTCTCTTAAGAAGAATATCGCGCTTTCCATGAGATCTTGCCCATACTCTCTTCAGACGCGGACCGTCATCGATGAAGATCTGTGATACATAAAGAGAATCCTCATCAAGTCTTCTGTTCTGGTTCAGAGCATTTGCACCAGCGGACTTCAATACTTTGGCAATCAGACGTGCTCCCTTCTGTGGCATTGCCTCGAGGATTGCTGATGCCTCTGAGTACTTCTTTCCTCTGATTAGATCAGCAACCGGGCGTACCTTTGTAGGGGAGACCATTAAATACTTAGCTATTGCTTTATAACCTTTAGTTTCCATCATAATTACCTACTCTTATTTACCCTTCTTGTCAGATGCATGACCGCGGAATATGCGTGTAGGAGCAAACTCTCCGAGCTTGTGACCTACAAGATTTTCTGTAACATATACAGGAACCCAGGTCTTACCGTTATATACGGAAATAGTGAAACCAACCATTTCCGGGATGATTGTAGAACTACGTGAGTAGGTCTTAACCATCTGCTTCTGACCAGCCTTGTTTAAATCTTCAATCCTTTCAAGAAGGTTGTGCTCCACGAAAGGACCTTTCTTAATTGACCTTGACACTTTCTACTCCTACTTGCGCTTCTTAACGATGAACTTATTTGAAGGATTCTTCTTTGAACGAGTCTTTGCACCCTTGGTAGGCTTACCCCACGGAGTGACAGGATGACGTCCAGCAGCTGTCTTTCCTTCACCACCACCATGCGGATGATCAACCGGGTTCATGACAACACCTCTTACCTTCGGTCTTCTGCCGAGGTGGCGTGATGCACCTGCCTTGCCCAGAGAAACATTCATGTGGTCTTCGTTGCCGAGCTCTCCGATTGTTGCATAGCACTCGGAGAATACCATTCTCATCTCACCTGAAGGAAGACGGAGAGTAACATAATCCCCTTCCTTGGCGATGACTGTTGCACCAACACCTGCGCTTCTTACAAGCTGTCCACCGCGGCCAAGTGTGAGTTCCACATTGTGTACGGTAAGACCAAGGGGAATGTTCTTGAGTGGAAGTGCGTTTCCAACTGAAAGCGGTGCATTAGGTCCGCTCTGAACCTGTGAACCGACAGTAAGTCCCTTTGGTGCAATGATATAGCGCTTTTCACCGTCAGCGTAGAAGACAAGTGCGATGTTTGCACTTCTGTTCGGATCATACTCGATGGTCTTTACAGTGCCTGGTACGCCATATTTGTTGCGCTTGAAGTCGATAATTCTGTAAGCACGCTTATGACCGCCACCGCGACGACGTACACTGATTCTTCCGAATGTGTCACGGCCAGCGTTCTTGCTGAGCTTAACTGTAAGTGACTTTTCCGGGCGGTCTGCTGTAACTTCAGACCTTACCAGAACAGTCTTCTGGCGGAGGCCAGGAGTATTTGGTTTGAATGTCTTAAGTGCCATGTTTATCCTTCCTCCTTATACACCTTCAATAGCTGAGATGCTCTCGCCCTTAGCTACTGTGACAATTGCCTTCTTCCATGAGGATCTTGAGCCCTTTATATAGCCGCCCCTGCCTCTGGAGAACTTTGGCTTTCCAGCCATATTCATAACATTGCAAGAAATGCAGTTTACTCCGAAAAGTTCCTTAACAGCATTCATGATCTCGAACTTGTTAGCTTCCGGAGCGACACGGAATGTATATTTCTTGACCTCCGCATCTCTCATTACATTTGATTTCTCGCTCAAAATCGGTTCGATAATAATCTGATCTGCTCTCATCTTCTAACTCCTAGAACTCACCATAAAAATCACTAAGGTTCTGGCAAGCAGATTCAAGAACAAGGATCTTTCTTCCGTAGAGAAGTTCCTTTGCAGACAGCTTGTCGTATGCGAGCACGTGAAGATAAGGAATATTCCTTGCTGCACGGCGGAGCATCGGATCATCGTCCTTCATGATTATTACTGTGCGCTGATTCTCTGTCTCGAAAGCCTTCATGATCTGTGCAAGATCCTTTGTCTTTCCATTCTCGCTTGTGAAATCCTCTATTACGCAGAGTCTTCCTTCCTCAACACCGAGGGAGAGAAGTGAAAGCATTGCAAGTCTCTTGACCTTCTTGGGAAGAGTGTAGCTATAATCTCTCGGCTTTGGTCCGAAGATTGTACCACCTCCGACAGAAATCGGTGACTTCTTGTCTCCTCTTCTGGCATTACCAGTTCCCTTCTGCTTATAAGGCTTGGTATTGCTGTAATTGACCTCAGCACGTGTCTTTGTACAAGCAGTTCCAACTCTTCTGTTAGCTGCCTCATTTCTTATAGCGTGGTAAATCGCACCGTTTGAAACCTCAACTGCAAATACTTTCTCATCAAGGTTGATTGTGCGGATTTCTTTACCTGTAGTAGAAAAAACTTTCTGTTCCATATCCTGCTCCACTACTTCTTTACTGCTTTCTTGACAATCACAAGTGACTCAGTCGGTCCAGGAATTGCTCCCTTAACCATGAGAACCTGCATCTCGCTGTCAACAGCAACAACCCTGAGATTCTGCACTGTAACCTTCTCGTTGCCCATGTGGCCAGCCATTCTGTGGCCCTTGAATGTGCGTGAAGGAGTTGAGCTCATTGCTGTACCTCCAAGATCTCTGTGGAACTTGGAGCCGTGAGTAGCTCTACCACCGCCGAATCCGTAGCGCTTCATACCGCCCTGGAAACCCTTACCCTTTGATGTACCTGTGACGTCAACGAAAGTGACATCCTTGAACAGGTCAACACCGAGCTTGTCTCCGACATTTGCGCTCTGGTCGTAATCTCTCATTTCCATAACAACAGCCTTTGGCTCGCAGATATCCTTGAACTGACCTGCGTATGGCTTTGTTACCTGACTCTTCTTCTTGTCTCCGGATGCGAGGACAAGAGCTGAATATCCATTCTTCTCTTCTGTCTTGTTTCCGACGACAACATTATCTTCAATTTTAATTACTGTCACAGGAGTAAGTCTGCCGTTAGCATCAAAAACCTGTGTCATTCCAACTTTTTTGCCGATAAGCCCTAACATCTCTTACCTCAACTTACTGTCTAATTTCTACGTCCACACCAGCTGGGAGCTCAAGCTTCATAAGGGCCTCCACAACTTTCTGAGTTGGGTCCAATATGTCAATCAATCTCTTGTGTGTTCTCATTTCGAACTGCTCGCGACTCTTCTTGTTTACATGAGGGGATCTCAAGACAGTATACTTATTGATACGAGTCGGAAGTGGTACAGGACCTGATACTTTTGCTCCTGCCTTTACAACGGTCTGAACAATAGCCTTTGAGCTCTGTTCTACGAGTTCTGATTCGAAACCGGTAAGTTTGACTCGAATTCTTTCATTTGCCATTTTCAAAAATCTCCAAAAATCAAAAAATACCAGCCGGGAAGATTCCTTCCCGACCAGTTTAGTCATCAAATCTGATTACTCAGTCCTTAATCTCTGTTACCTGACCGGAAGCAACTGTTCTACCACCCTCACGGATAGCGAAGCGGAGTCCCTTATCCATAGCAACCGGGTGAATGAGCTCAACATTGATCTCTGTGTGGTCGCCAGGCATAACCATTTCCTTACCTGCTGGGAGGTGACATGTTCCTGTGATGTCAGTTGTTCTGAAGTAGAACTGTGGGCGATATCCATCAAAGAACGGGGAGTGTCTTCCGCCTTCTTCCTTTGAAAGTACGTATACAGTTCCTGTGAACTTTGCATGCGGTGTGATTGAATTTGGCTTTGCGAGAACCTGTCCTCTTACAACAGCCTTCTTATCAATACCTCTGAGGAGTGCACCGATGTTATCACCAGCCTGACCTTCGTCAAGAAGCTTGTTGAACATCTCAACACCTGTAACAACTGTGTTCTGAGTCTCCTTGATACCAACGATTGAAACAGGATCGTTGACGTGGATGACACCACGCTCTACTCTTCCTGTAACAACTGTACCTCTACCTGAGATTGAGAAGATGTCTTCAATCGGCATGAGGAACGGCTGATCAACAGCTCTCTCCGGAAGTGGGATATAAGAATCCATAGCATCGAGAAGCTCGTCAATGCACTTTGTAGCCTCTGGATCATCTGGCTTTGTCATTGCAAGATAAGCTGATCCCTTGATAACTGGGCAGTTTGCACCGTCAAAACCATACTCTGTGAGGAGGTCTCTCATCTCTTCCTCAACGAGCTCGATGAGGTCTGGATCGTCAACCTGGTCACACTTGTTGATGAATACGATGATTGCAGGTACACCAACCTGGCGAGCGAGAAGGATGTGCTCCTTTGTCTGAGCCATAGCACCATCTGTTGCTGCTACTACGATAATAGCACCATCCATCTGAGCAGCACCTGTAATCATGTTCTTGATGTAGTCAGCGTGGCCCGGGCAGTCAACGTGTGCATAGTGGCGGTTCTTTGACTGGTACTCAACATGTCTTGTGTTGATTGTAATACCTCTTTCTCTCTCTTCTGGTGCGTTGTCGATTGCGTCATAAGCAAGAGCCTTGTCACCGAAAAGTTTTGCACAGTGCATTGTGATTGCAGCTGTTAAAGTAGTCTTACCATGGTCAACGTGACCGATAGTACCAACGTTTACATGTGGCTTAGTTCTCTCAAATTTTTCCTTAGCCATCAGTTTCCTCCTTGTGACACTGTCACAAAAAACAAATATTTTCTAAAGGCCCAAGCCTTTAACGGGTTCTAGAGATCAAATGATTGCTAAGTTTATGTGTTCTTTACTGGATTCCAGAGGTCGGCACCGCCATGGGGACGACATACGATTTTCTGAATGAAAAAAATCTTTCTGGAACCACCTGATTACATAAAAGCAACCGGTTTGGCTCTCCGTCGGGGACAGTTTTTCCCAGACACCTTGACAATAATATCTGTTACAGCCTCAGTATGTCAAGTGGTGCAAAAGAAATATTGGGCACTTGAAGTTTTGCTCTTGTGATAGTATTCTTGCTTGCATGAAAACATTCAATTACAAGACAAAGGGCACCTGCTCAAGAGAAATCAGTTTTACGCTGACAGATAGCGGAAAAGTCGAAAACATATCTTTTGTCGGAGGATGCAACGGCAACCTTAAAGGAATTTCTGCTCTCTGCGAGGGGCAGGATGCACTGGCTGTGATCAGTCGCCTTGAAGGCATTAAATGCGGGATGAAGGATACAAGCTGCCCGGACCAACTTTCAAAGGCGCTAAAAGAAGCACTTGGAAAATGAGAAAAGGAGCATCGCGCTCCTTTTTTTTCATGTATTGACCCTGTTTTCTGTAAGATAGGCAACATAGTCATTAAAGACATCAGGGCATGCCCAGATGGAAGCATCATCCCTTTCTATTGCGCTTGTGTTTGTCGTGCCCAGAAATTCATCCAGCGTGATTTCTCCGCCGCATCTAATCCGGGATATGAATGAGGAGATGACGCTTTCTTTAAAGCTCTCATTCTCAATCTTCCTTTCCCAGAGCGTCACGGCATTGAGCGCTCCAACAGTATTCAAATAGGCTTCAATCACAGCAGCATCATCTGATGTGAATCTTCTTGTATAGGATGTAAGTGAAACGTAATCTGTTTTGTCTATTGTCTTCATAGCAGGAAAAGAAAATGGCCCACTCAGGGGCCATCTGATTAGAATCTGAAGTGGCTGAATGCCTTGTTTGCATCTGCCATGCGGTGAACATCTTCCTTCTTCTTGAAAGCTGCACCTGTTGAGTTGTATGCATCAATGAGCTCATCAGCAAGCTTGTCGGACATGCTCTTGCCGTTTCTTGTTCTTGCAGCTGAAATAATCCAGCGCATTGCAAGGGCTTCCCTTCTGTCTTCCTTGATCTCGACTGGCACCTGATATGTGGCACCACCGACTCTTCTGCTCTTGACTTCAACAACAGGCTTTACGTTATCAAGTGCCTTTGTGAAGACATCCATAGCCTTCTCACTACTCTTCTCTTCAATTCTCTGGAAAGCCTTGTAGAGAATGCTTGTTGAGATGCTCTTCTTACCGCTCTTCATCATTCTGTTGATGAACTTTGTAACTACAGTGCTGCTGTATACTGCGTCCGGCATGACTTTTCTGACTGGAGTCTTTGAATCTCTTGACATCTTTCTACCTCCTCATCAAGCCTTTGGCTTCTTAGCACCGTACTTAGAACGGCTTCTCTTTCTGTCTGATACACCAAGAGTATCCTTGCTTCCGCGGATGATATGATATCTTACACCCGGAAGGTCCTTTACTCTTCCGCCTCTGATGAGAACAACAGAGTGCTCCTGGAGGTTGTGTCCGATACCAGGAATGTATGCAGTTACCTCAATACCGTTTGAAAGTCTTACTCTGGCTACCTTTCTGAGAGCAGAGTTAGGCTTCTTAGGAGTAACTGTCATTACTCTTGTGCACACACCTCTCTTCTGCGGGCATCCTTCAAGTGCAGGGCTCTTTGTCTTGCTTGCACTTGTGCTTCTGCCCTTTCTGATTAGCTGATTAATTGTAGGCATCTTTCGATTGCTCCTTAAATAGTGCTCCTCCCCTCACAAAGAAGAAGCATTTCCCGGTGCACAGGCACCGGGTATATCACCTGCCGTGGTCAGCATGAGACTCATTCTTCATCTTCAAGAGTTGTATTCTCTCTGATTTCAGCTTCGTCTCCCACAGCCTGCATATCTGCGATTTCCTCGAGCTCCTTCTCCTGGTTTCTGGAGATTCTCTCCTCTTCCTTCTTCTGGCGCTCGAGTTCGATGAGGCGTTCATCCTCAACATGGACTTCTCTGTATCTCTTCATACCTGTTCCAGCAGGAATGAGGTGTCCGATGATGACATTCTCTTTAAGTCCTCTCAGCTCATCCTTTTTACCTGCTATAGCAGAATTTGTCAATACTTTTGTCGTGCTCAGGAAGCTTGCGGCACTGATGAATGAATCAACAGAAAGAGCTGCATCCGACACACCCTGGAGCACAGGACGTGCGATTGCAGGTGTCTTACCCTGCTTCTTAGCCTCTGCATTGACCTTTTTGAAGAGGTTCTTGTCAACCTTCTGCATCTTGACAAACTGAGTATCGCCGGCTCTGACAATCTCAACTTTCTTGAGCATCTGACGGATAATGATTCCCAGGTGCTTCTCGTTGATCTCAACACCCTGCATTCGGTAGACCTTCTGGATCTCTTCGACAAGGAAAGAAAGGACTGCATTCTCTCCAAGGACATCAAGGACCTCGCGGCTTGTGACTGTCTCATCACATAGCGGATCTCCGGCCTTGACCTCATCTCCCTCTCTTACAGAAAGGAGCGCATCCTTTGTATATACCTTATGCGGATGCTCTTTTCCAAGCACGTCGCGGATAACTACAGTTGTGCTTCCGCTGTTGACCTTTGCATCAATTTTTACAACAGTTCCGTTTACGCGGCTGAGGATGATTGGGTTGACCTTATTGGCAGAAATGAACTTTCCATGTCGTGCCTCAAAGAGTGAGTCAACCTGCGGAAGACCTCCGGCAATATCCTTGGTTGTCGCGCTGTCGATAGCCTCTTTTGCGATGATGCTTCCAGCCTCTATATACTCTCCTACTTCCTTGACGATCATGTATGAACCGCCCGGAATCGGGAAGTTATGTATGCTCTTGTCAGTAGCCTCGACAAGCACTGTCGGATGGAACTGTCCAAGCTGAGTTGCAGGAACGATGATCATCTCAGACTCGCCTGCCTCGTTGTAGATTCTTCTAAATGACTTGTCCTCAACAAAGTCAACAAGCTCTACAACTGTTCCCTCGATATCGGAGACAATCGGGCTACTAAACGGGTCGAATGTGATGATTGCATCCCCTGCCGGGACAACCTGTCCAAGTCCTACCTTGAGCTCTGCACCGGACGGGACCTTGTAATCGTTCTCTGTTGCAAGTACGAATGTCCTGTCTCCGATTGTATAAAGCCTTCCGTTGTTCTGGGCATTCACAGCCTTGCCTGCACTTACATACATCGGATAGCCCTTTGCAACGCTTGCACCGTCCTCAACCAGGAGAGTGTCAAAGAGTCCGGTAATCTCTTCAAGAACTTTTGATATCGTGATATGTCCCTTTCTCGGGAATACCTTGACTCCATCATTCCTTGTAATCACCTGTCCCTTGATGTCCCTGATTATTGTCTGGTAATCAAAGGCAAGCTTGTTGTCCTTTGTTGAAGTGCTTGCTGTTCCTCCAACATGGAATGTTCTCATGGTAAGCTGTGTACCAGGCTGACCGATTGACTGTGCGGCAATTATACCTACAGCCTCACCGATTTCAACAGTCCTGTTGGTTGCAAGGTTTCTTCCGTAGCACTTTCTGCAAACTCCATGCTCAGCCTCACATGTGAGAACTGTCCTTAAAAGCACTTTCTCAACACCGGCATCCTCGATTTTCTTTGCTGTCTCGTCAGAAATCTCTTCATTTGCCTTTGCAAGCACCACAGGATGACCGTTCTCATCCTTGAGGAACGGATGTAGGACATCCTCAACAGGGCAGGATCCTGCAATGCGGGAAGAAAGAGACTCGATAATCTGGTCTCCGTCATGCACTGCGCTGGTCCAGATACCGTTGATTGTCTGGCAGTCTTCTTCTGATACGACAACATCCTGGGCAACATCGACAAGCTTACGTGTAAGATATCCTGCCTTTGCTGTCTTGAGGGCTGTATCCGTAAGACCCTTTCTGGCACCGTTGGAGGAAATGAAGAACTCGATGATTGAAAGCCCTTCTTTGAAGTTGCTCTTGATCGGGAGCTCGATGATCTTTCCATTAGGCTTGGCCATGAGACCTCGCATACCGCCGAGCTGACGAATCTGAGTCTTGCTTCCTCGAGCACCGCTGTCTGCCATGAGGAAGAGAGGATTGAAGCCTCTCTGGCTCTTTCTGAGCTCGCTCATGAGAGCATCTGTGAGCTTCTCGTTTGTCTCTGTCCAGACTTCGATGACCCTGTTGTAGCGCTCTTCCTGAGTGATCTGACCTTCATTGTACTGGCGTACAACGACAGCCTGCTTCTCGTTTGCTTCCTCAATAAGTGCTTCCTTCTCTTCAGGAACAATCATGTCTGACAGCCCGATTGTAGCACCGAAGAGTGTTGCATACTTGAATCCGAGATCCTTTACAGAATCAAGGAGCTCAACAGCCACACTCGGCTTGTTGGTCCTGATTGTCTCTGCAATGACCTTCTTGAGCTGCTTGTCTCCAAGACAGTAGTTCTGGAAAGGAATTCCCTTTGGAAGAGAAGAGTTGAAGATGACGCGGCCTGCAGTGGTTGCTACCCAGCTCTCACCGTCGGCTATGCTTCTTTCTCCCTTCTCATCAACAATCTCAAGACCCTTTCTGAGGCGGTAATAGATCTTCTGGTTGTATGTTACAGAACCGGCATCAATTGCAGCCTCAATCTCATTTATGGACTCAAAGTGCTTGTATCTCTTTACTTCCTCTCCTTCAAGCGGGAGCATCTCCTTTGTAAGATAGAAGATACCGAGAACCATATCCTGGCTTGGGAATGCAATAGGCTTTCCGTTTGCAGGATCCAGAAGATTTGTTGTGCTGAGCATGAGTGTCCAGCACTCAAGCTGTGCAGCCTGTGTAAGAGGCACATGGATAGCCATCTGGTCACCGTCGAAGTCAGCGTTGAATGCATGACATACAAGCGGATGAAGCTTCAAAGCCTTTCCTTCAACAAGAACAGGCTCGAATGCCTGTATACCAAGACGGTGCAGTGTAGGCGCACGGTTAAGCATTACAGGATGCTCTTTGACAACGTCATCAAGAATTGACCATACTTCCGGAGCCTCTGATTCAACAAGAAGCTTTGCCCTCTTGATGTTCTGTGCAACACCATCCTGCACGAGTTTCTTCATGATAAACGGCTTGAAGAGCTCGAGTGCCATCTTTGACGGGACTCCGCACTGGTGCATCCTAAGCTCCGGTCCGACAACGATTACGCTTCGTCCAGAGTAGTCAACACGCTTTCCAAGAAGATTCTGGCGGAATCTTCCCTGCTTTCCCTTAAGCCCGTCTGAAAGGCTCTTGAGATCCCTCTTGCTGCTTCCCTTTGCAGGGTTTGCTGTCTTGCTGTTGTCAAAGAGGGAGTCAACAGCTTCCTGAAGCATTCTCTTCTCGTTTCTGATAATGATGTCCGGAGCACTAATCTTGATGAGCCTGTCAAGACGGTTGTTCCTGTTAATCACACGGCGGTAAAGCTCGTTGAGATCTGTTGTGGCAAACCTACCTCCGTCAAGCTGGACCATAGGGCGCAGATCTGGCGGGATGACAGGAATGACCTTGAGGATCATCCACTCAGGACGGTTTCCGCTGTTGAGGAAGTCCTCACAATAGCGGATTCTATGAAGGAGCTTGTTGTCAATCTTGTTGTCAGCACCCTCTTTCTGGCTGAGCTGGTTTCTCAGCTCTTCAGAGAGCTTCTCAAGATCGAGTTCCTTCAAAAGTGTATAGATAGCCTCAGCACCCATGTCTGCAGAGAATGTATCCCCATACATTTCCACAAGATGGTCATACTCAGATTCAGTGAGAACCATGTTCTTCTTGAGATCCTCGTGTGTACCCGGGTCTGTGACCACATATTTCTCATAAGAGAGGATTTCCATGAGCTCTGCTCTCTTGATGTCAAGGAGATAGCTCATAATTGACGGGGTTGATCTGTAGAACCAGATGTGGGCAACCGGAGCTGCAAGGGAAATATGTCCCATTCTCTCACGGCGTACCTTTGTATCTGACACCTCTACTCCACAGCGGTCACAGATGACACCCTTATATCTGTTGCTCTTGAACTTTCCGCAATAGCATTCCCAGTCCTTTGTAGTACCGAAAATCTTCTCGCAGAAAAGTCCGTCTCTCTCCGGACGGAGAGATCTGTAGTTGATGGTCTCCGGCTTTTTGACTTCACCGTATGACCAAGCCAGAATCTGCTCCGGGGATGCAAGCTTTATTCTGATGCTGCTGAAATCCTGAATTTCCTTCATCTCTCCTCCTTAGAAAGCATTCTTCTCTTTTTTGCTGATAATCTCTTCATCCCTTTCAGTAAGCGGGACCTGCTTCTCATTCTCGTCATAGACTGAGATATCGAGAGCAAGACCTCTGATTTCCTGAACAAGGACATTGAAGGCCTCAGGCATGGAGGCTGTCTTTGTAGCCTCGCCCTTGACGATTGAGCCATAAATCTGCACTCTTCCCTTCATATCATCTGATTTGATTGTCAGAAGCTCCTGAAGTGTGTTTGCAGCACCATATGCCTCAAATGCCCATACCTCCATCTCTCCAAGACGCTGACCGCCGAACATGGCCTTACCGCCAAGAGGCTGCTGAGTCACAAGTGAATATGGTCCTGTGCTTCTTGCATGCATCTTGTCATCGACAAGGTGGTGGAGCTTGAGGTAATAGATATATCCGCAGAATACATCGTTTACAAACGGAATACCTGTTCTTCCATCATAGAGCTTCACCTTGCTGTTCTTCGGAAGTCCGGCCTTCTCCATCTCTTCTTCAATCTGGGCCATGCTTGCGCTCTGGAAGACAGGAGTCTTGTACCAGAGATCATTTTTGACAGCTGCCCACCCAAGCTGTGTCTCCATGAGCTGTCCGATGTTCATTCGTGAAGGAACACCGAGAGGATTGAGACATACATCAAGCGGAGTTCCGTCTTCCATGTACGGCATATCCTCTTCAGGAAGAACGCGTGACACAACACCCTTGTTTCCGTGTCGTCCTGCCATCTTGTCTCCCTGCTTGAGTTTTCTCTTTGTAGCAATGAGAACCTTGATTGTGTGCTCGACACCCGGCTGAAGCTCATCCTTCTCATCCCTTCTCAGATGCTGGATGTCAATGACTGTGCCCTCAGTTCCATGTGGAACCTTGAGGGAAGAGTCTCTGACTTCCTTAGCCTTCTCTCCGAATATGGAATTGAGGAGCTTGATTTCAGGAGTTGTGTCGCTCTCGCTCTTCGGAGTGACCTTACCAACCAGGATGGATCCTGGGCGGACATATGTTCCGATATTGACAATGCCGTTCTCATCAAGGTGCTCAAGAAGCTCCTTTGATGTGTTCGGAATGTCTCTTGTAAGCTTCTCCGGACCAAGCTTTGTGTCTCTTACATCAATGCTGAATTCCTTGATGTGGATTGATGTGTAAATATCTTCCCTGACAACGCGCTCGCTGATGAGGACGGCATCCTCATAGTTGTAGCCGTTCCATGGAACAAATCCGACAAGAATATTCCTTCCGAGTGCAAGCTCGCCATTCTGTGTTGCAGGTCCGTCAGCAAGGACATCACCCTCATCCACATGGTCACCGGCAAACACAATCGGCTTCTGATTGAGACAGCTGTCCTGGTTTGTTCTTTCAAACTTATGGACCTCGTATGTGTCAACCTCGCCCTCAATCTCAGGATTGTCTACAAGAACCTCAATCCTTGTTGATGAGACATACTTGACTACACCGCTTCTCTTTGCCTTGATGAGCACACCTGAGTCATATGCTGTGCGCATCTCCATTCCTGTTCCGACCCTCGGGGCCTCCGGGAACACAAGAGGAACAGCCTGACGCTGCATGTTCGATCCCATGAGCGCACGGTTGGCGTCATCGTGTTCAAGGAACGGAATAAGTGAAGTTGCAACAGATACAACCTGCTTCGGAGAGACATCCATCCAGTCAATCTCCTCTGCTCTTGCAGTTCCGTAGTCTCCGTTGCTTCTGATGGACACTTCCTCTTCAAGGAAATGTCCGTCCTTGTCTATCTTTGCATTTCCCTGAGCAATTTTGAGTCTCTCCTCGTCATTTGCATCAAGGTATCTGACTTCGTCAGTAACAATGCCGTTTACAACCTTCCTGTACGGAGTCTCAAGGAATCCGAGTTCATTGATTCTTGCATAGTTGGCAAGAGACAGGATAAGTCCAATGTTGCTTCCTTCAGGAGTCTCGATAGGACATATTCTTCCATAGTGTGTATAGTGTACGTCACGCACTTCATAGATTGCGCGTGCGCTGCTTCTCGAGAGTCCTCCCTTAGGACCGAGTGCTGATACACGGCGCTTGTGAGTGAGCTCAGCAAGCGGGTTGACCTGGTCCATGAACTGGGAAAGCTGTGAAGAGCCGAAGAATTCCTTGATAGCACCTACAATCGGCTTGATTGAGATGATTTCCTGCGGCTTTACATCGTCACTTGCGATGTTCATCTTCTCCCTTGCAGTCTTTGCCATTCTGTTGAAGGCATCGATTATGTTGTTCTGCAGAAGCTCACCTACTGTTCTGACTCTTCTGTTTCCAAGAGCATCGATATCATCTTCCTTGATACCGCCTTCACAGAAGATTGAAAGGTTCTTTACTGTCTCAATGACATCAACAGGAAGGAGAGCTGTGCTTGTCTGATACTTCTCCTCATCCATTCCGTAGAACTTCTTGTTGAGCTTGTATCTGCCGATGTTGGAAAGCTCAAATCCACGTGCACGGAGGAACATCTCCTGATAGTAGTTGATGATTCTGTCAGGATCTGGGAATGTCTTGAGGTTCTGCGGCAGTGAGTTCTTGCATGCCTCTACAACCTCATTGATGTACTCGCTCCTGAAAGCCTCGCTCATCTCATCACGGTAATCCTTGCAGATAAGGCGCTCACGGCGGAGTGTCTTGAGAACTGCAAGCTCAGGATGATCAAGGTCTTTTGTACCGACATCACAGACATCGATTTCCTCAATGCCGGCTTCCCTGAGCTCCTGAATCTCGATTCCTGAAATCTCATCACCTGCCGGGAAGAAGAGGTCGTCCTTAGAGTAGTCCTTATAAAGATAGAACTTCTGGTCGCCATAGTCCTCAGCTGTGCTGATTGAAATCTTGTTGTAGAATGCTCCAACAATCTTATCCCTTGTATCGAGACCGAGCATTCTTAAAAAATATGTGACAAGGAAAGGCTTCTTTCCGATGCTTACATGTATGATATTGTTTACTTTTTTCTTTTCCTGGCTATCCTTCTTTCCGTCAGCCTTCTCGTTCTTCCTTGTAAGGACAAACTCGAGCTTCTGACCAGAATACGGATACAGTGTTCCGTAATAGAGGCTGGATGCGTCATTCTTCTTTCCCATCTTGAAAACGATGCCAGGGCTTCTGACAATCTGGGATACGATTACACGCTCAGCTCCGTTGATGATGAATGTGCCTCTGTCTGTCATCAGAGGGAAATCTCCGAAGAAGATATCCTTCTCGGAAATCTGGCCATTCCTGAACACGAGAGAAAGCTTTGCCTTGACAGGAACACCGTATGTTCTGCCCTTCTTCTTGCATTCACTTTCTGTATATTTGATTCCGTCGAAATCGACAGTATAGCCCTTGTAATCGACATACATGTCATCATTAGGGCTCTTGATTGGGAATACCTGTCTGAATACATGCTCAAGTCCGAATGCAGGATCAGGCTCAAGTCCCTTCTCAATCCTGTCAAGCTGCAGGAATTTCTTGTAGGACTCTGTCTGAATTCCGATCAGGTTCGGAAGTGGGCAGACTTCAGGTAGTTCTGAACCGATATCAAATCTCTTTAAGGGTTTCCCGTTCCCCATTATGTACCTCCATAGGGTGAAATAGCTCACCAGATAGCACCGAAGTACTTGAAAACACAGTAATATAAATAGACACGTTATGCCACTGGCCAAGACCAGTGGCACATTGGGGAGCAGAAAAGCTCCCCGGTATAACAAATCAGGCTATTAGTTAGCAGCCTTGACTTCAACGACACAACCTGCAGCCTCAAGCTTTTCCTTCATTGCTGCTGCATCTTCCTTGCTTGCGCCTTCCTTGAGTGTTCCGCCGTTCTCACAGAGCTCCTTAGCCTCCTTAAGGCCGAGACCTGTTACGCCACGTACTTCCTTGATACATGCAATCTTCTTTGCTGCATCAACACTCTTGAGGATAACGTTGAATTCTGTCGGCTCCTCTGCTGCCTCAGCACCTGCAGCTGCTGCTGCGCCCGGTACTGCTACTGCAGCTGCTGCTGCCTGAACACCAAACTTCTCTTCCATAGCCTTAATAAGCTCGGAAATCTCCATTACACTCATCTGTGCAATTGACTCAAGAATTTCATCTTTTGTAGCCATATTATCTACTCCTTATAAATATTTTTAACGGTTTAGCAGGTTACTTGTAGACTAAAACCGTATTAATTTGCGCTCCCCTGAGCTTCTTCTTTTGACTTCATGTAAGCAAGCAATGTTGCAGCGAGCTTCTGAACAGGAGCCTTCATTGTACCCATGAGGGAAGCAATGAGCTCGAGCTTTGTAGGAAGCTTGCTGAGAGCTTCAACCTGCTCTGCTGTCATGAATTCCCCGTTTACGAGTGCTCCCTTGACTTCAAGTTTGCCATTGTCCTTTGCAGCGGCAAAAAGTGCCTTTGCAACAACATTTGCTGTGTCTCCCTTTGCAAGTGCCACAGCTGTAGGACCGACCATCTGCTCCTCAGCACCGTTCTTCTCAAGATCTGCAAGAGCGATCTTTGCATAGCGGTTCTTGACTACGCGGTATGCTGCATCGTTCTTTCTCAGATCCTTTCTGATGTCTGTAATCTGAGCGACTGTGAGACCACGGTAGTTTGTGAAGATATAGCTGTCATATCCTGCAAACTCATCTTTCAGAGCCTTTACTGCATCCTCTTTTGCCTGAGTTACTCTTGTCTTATAGTTTTCCATTCAAAGCCTCCTCAGTTTGAAGATGATACGAAATCTTTGACATCAACATGGATTCCAGGACCCATTGTTGAAGATACTGCGACAGAAAGAACAAAGTCACCCTTAGCGTCACTTGGCTTCTTTCTCATGATCTCAGTTACAGTCACACGTGCGTTCTCTGCAATCTCAGCTGAATCCATGGTTGTCTTGCCGACTGCCATGTGCACAACACCTGTCTTGTCAGAGCGGAACTCAACACGGCCCTTGTTAAGCTCGCTGAGAGCCTCCTTGATGTCGTTTGTAACTGTGTGAGTCTTCGGGTTTGGCATGAGACCGCGGCGTCCGAGAATCGGTCCGAGTCTACCTACGTCCTTCATCATATCCGGTGTAGCGACTGCGATATCGAAATCCATCCAGCCTGAACGGATCTTCTCGATGAGGTCATTGTCACCAACATATGCTGCTCCTGCATCAAGAGCTTCCTGAGCCTTCTCACCCTTTGCGAAGACAAGAATCTTCTTCTGAGCTGAGAACTGATGTGGAAGAACAACTGTGTCTCTTACGCTCTGGCTCTTCTTGAGAGAGAGCTTGACAGATACCTCTACAGTCTCTGTGAACTTTGCAAATGCAACTTCCTTACAGAGATTGACTGCATCGAGGAGAGAATAGACCTTAGTCCTGTCAACCTTCTTTACAGCTTCCTGATATTTCTTTCCTCTTTTCATCTTCCTTCTCCACCTCTACACCCATGCTGCGGGCTGTGCCTGCAACAATCTTCTTTGCAGCTTCGATATCGTTAGCATTGAGATCTGGCATCTTTGTGTTAGCGATTTCAGTAAGCTGAGCATCAGTAAGCTTTCCGACCTTCACCTTGTTAGGTGTGCCGCTTGCGCTCTCAAGGCCGAGTGCCTTCTTGATGAGAACAGCTGCAGGTGGAGTCTTGAGCTCAAATGTGAAAGACTTGTCCTGGTAAACTGTAATGACTACAGGAATGACGAGACCAGCTTCAAAACCCTTTGTTTTGTCGTTGAACTGCTGGACAAACTGTGGTGCACTGACTCCATGAGGACCGAGTGCCGGTCCGACCGGAGGTGCCGGTGTGGCTTTCTGTGCCGGACACTGCAATTTGATAATAGCAGTAACCTTCTTCTTTGCCATAACTAAATCTCCTTACGCCGTGGCTGGTCTGAGTTGACCGATAATCCTGCCACGCGCTGGTATTAACGCCTGTACTACGATCAGGCTCCCACCTTGCATGTGCAAGGGAGTAATCAGTTTAATCTATATTTATGTCAAAAACCGATTGCTTTATTATTTTACAATCTTTTCTGCCTGGGAGAAATCAACATCAACTGGTGTGAATCTTCCAAGGATTTCCAGCATAAGGCGAAGCTTGCCTTTTGCCAGATCAATTTCCTCTACAGTTCCATGGAAGGATGCGAAAGGTCCGCTTGTCACGATGACCTCTTCCCCCTTCTCGAAATCCTGCTTCGGGCGGAATGTCTTTTCTGCTGCAATCTCACCCGTGCGCTCGAGGATGCGCTTATGCTCAGTGGCTGTCAGTGGCACCGGAGGTACACGGCCGGACTTGTCTGCTGTGATGAAACCTGTAACACCTGCAATGCGCGCAATCCTGCTTGTGATATCCTTCCAGTTTGAGTCATCAAGATTGAGCTCGACAAGGATATAGCCAGGAAGGAGCTTTCTCATCTCAGTCTTCTCCTCGCCCTTGTCATTGAGAGTCCTGACTTCCTCCATCGGAACCCTCACAGCTGTGCAATACAGAGCAAAATCAGGATCATTGTCCCTCATCTTGTTAATCACACGCTCTATCTTCTGCTCATGTCCTGAATATGTATGTACTACGTACCAACCCTGTGCCATATATCTACCTTAGAATATAAGATCGAGACCAAGTCCGAGAAGGGTGTCAACGAGTCCGAGAACAACAGCAAAAATGATTGCTGAGATGATTACGACCCATGTTGACTTTACGACAACCTGTCTGGATGGCCATGAGACCTTCTTCATTTCAAGGAAACATTCTTTGAAATATCTGCCAATCTTCTTCATTACAACCTCACTCTCTTATCAAGGCTCCTGCAGGCCAAGAGGGACTCGAACCCCCAACAAACGGTTTTGGAGACCGCCACTCTACCATTGGAGCTATTGGCCTGCACGAGCCTTGAAGAAAAGACTCTTTATTTAATCTTGGCCTCTCTGTGGAGAGTGTGCTTGTGCTCGAACGGACAATACTTCATAAGCTCGAGCTTGTTCGGAGTGTTTCTCCTGTTCTTCTCTGTTGTGTAGTTCTTCTGCTTGCACTCTGTGCACTGAAGAGCGATTTTCTCTACTGGACCTTTCTTCTTGGAAGCCATATCTTATCTCCTCGGTTATACCGTTTTCTTTAATGAGCCCTCGACCGGATTTGAACCGGTGACCCCCACCTTACCATGGTGGTGCTCTACCTGCTGAGCTACAAGGGCAATCTCTTTTTTCTCTGTTGCTTGCATGCAACCCAGGCATGTTTGAGCAAACATGCAACGATTACAATACCAAACCACTCCTTCTTTGTCAATATATCTGCTGAGATTGGATGAATTTGCTCTTCTGTTGAAGAGGGGGAAGAAAAGAGAGTTGAAAAACTCGGCTTCCAGCTACTATTATTTTCTTTCAAATTCCTATAAATTAGTCATGGAATTCTTTTAAGACGTTTCTTCTATAGAATTACCAGCAAAAAAGTTAGATATCACACAGGAGATATTATGGCTAGTGAAATCAAGACAAGATATGGCAAAACAAGCAAGGATATCAGACAGGATATTGCCGAGCACCTGAGATACACCCTTGATGCAGACAGCTACCATATCGATGAAATGTCCCGCTATCAGGCTCTATCATACGCTATCAGGGACAGGATCATCCACCAGTGGGACCAGACAAGAAAGACACAGAGAGCCAAGAAGGCAAAGCGCGTCTATTACCTCTCTCTTGAATTCCTCATGGGAAGAGCAATGACGAACAACATCATCAACCTCGGCCTGGAAAAGCCGGTTCGCGATGCTCTCAAGGACTTCGGAGTCACCCTAGAGGAGCTGAGGGACATGGAACCGGATGCAGGACTTGGAAACGGAGGACTCGGACGTCTTGCCGCATGTTTTCTGGACTCTCTTGCAACGCTTGAGATTCCGGCATTCGGTTATGGAATCAGATACAACTATGGAATCTTCACACAGCAGATCAAGAACGGCTGGCAGGTTGAAAGCCCGGACAACTGGCTCAAGGACGGCAATCCGTGGGAAGTCGTACGCCCGGACAGAGTCTATCCTGTATTCTTCGGGGGAGAAGTCAAGCAGTACCGCGAAAACGGAAGGGACTACTTTGTGTGGGAGCCTTCTGAGCAGGTCAACGGCCTTGCATACGATACCCCGATTGTAGGCTATGGCGGGAAGACGATAAACACACTCAGACTCTGGAGTGCTACAAGCCCGGATGGCTTCAGCTTCAAGGAATTCAACAGCGGAGACTATACTGAAGCTGTAAGAAACAAAATCAATGCAGAGACCCTTTCACAGGTCCTATACCCTAACGACACTCTCTACATGGGCAAGGAGCTCAGGCTCAAGCAGCAGTACTTCTTCGTCTCCTGTTCTCTTCAGGATACAATCAGGAGAATCAAGAGAGACGGCATTGCCCTTAAGGACATTCCTGAAAAAGCGGCAATCCAGCTTAATGACACACACCCGTCCCTTGCAATTCCTGAACTGATGAGGCTTCTCATAGACCAGGAAGGACTTGGATGGGATGAGGCATGGGATATTACGGAAAAGACCATGGGATATACAAACCACACACTCATGCCAGAGGCACTTGAGAAATGGCCGCTTCCTATGATTGAGAAGATTCTCCCACGACACATGCAGATAATCTATGAGATTAACCAGCGCTTCATCTCAAAGGCAGTCTCATACTTCCCTCTCCAGAGCGAAAGGATATCAGCAGTGTCCATCATTGAGGAAAGCAATCCTAAAATGGTCAGGATGGCAAATCTCTCAATAATCGGAAGCCACTCCACGAACGGTGTTGCAGCCCTTCATTCAGATCTTCTGAAAAAGAGCATGTTCCCTGAGTTCAACCAGATTTTCCCAGAAAGATTCAACAACAAGACAAACGGAATCACACAGAGAAGATGGCTGCTTGATGCAAACCCGGGTCTTGCCTCTCTCATCACAGATGCAATCGGAGACAAGTGGATTACGGATTTTGAGGAAATCAGGAAACTAAAGAGCTTCTCATCAGACCCGTCTTTCATAGAGCGTTTTGCCGCTGTCAAGAAAGAGAGAAAGGAGAATGCGGCGGCATTCCTCAAGAAGGACTGCGGAATCATAATCGATCCGGACACTCTCTTTGATGTTCAGGTAAAGAGAATTCATGAGTACAAGAGACAGCTGCTGAACATTCTCAACATCATAATGATCTACAACAGGATGAAGAATGACAGAGCATACCTCGAGTCATTCCCGCCGACAACATTCCTTTTTGGAGGAAAGGCGGCTCCCGGTTATGTGAATGCAAAGCTAATCATCAAGTTCATCAACAACGTTGCTTCCGTGATAAACGCAGACAGCCAGGTCAACAAGCACCTCAAAGTGTTCTTCATGCCCAACTACCGCGTTACAATGGCAGAGAACATAATTCCTGCGACAAACATCTCAGAGCAGATATCAACAGCAGGAACAGAGGCAAGCGGCACAGGCAACATGAAGTTCATGTGCAACGGAGCACTCACAATGGGAACACTGGACGGAGCAAATGTCGAGATGGCAGAAGAGGCTGGTCTTGACAACATCTTCATCTTTGGGCACACCGAAGAAGAAATCAGAGCCCTCTCCTCTTCTTACAATCCGCTTGCATGGGTTGAAAAGGATGAGGAGATAAAGGCAATGAAGGCCCTTGTCGATTCAGGATATTTCTCAATTCATGAGACCGGAATATTCGAGCCTCTCAAGAAGAGCCTCTTCGAATATGGCGACAGATATTATCTGATGGCAGACCTCAGAATGTACCATGACCGCCATGAGGAAGCACAGAACCTTTACAGAGACAATCAGGCAGAATGGAACAGGAAGGCAATCATCAACGTTGCTTCCAGCGCAAAATTCAGCTCAGACAGGACAATTCTTGATTATGCAAAGGAAATCTGGAATGTAAAGGAATGCAAGGTCAAGAAGAATACAGAAAACGATTCCCTTGACAGCCTGCTTGTAAAATAAAGATCAGAAAGCAGAGATACTTAAGGCCAGAGCTTATTGCCCTGGCCCTTTTTCATCTTCTATAAGAATCAGTGAAAATTGGTTTTCTTTATTTCTTATATCCAAAAGAGGGAATCTCCTTCCATCTATTTTTGAAATAGTGTGCTCCCATCTTAGGTCTTCTATCTCTAGTAAGCAGGCCCTTTCTGTTTCCGTCAGCCCTGTAAACACCCTGTATCGTATTGAAATCCGCGAAGTTCCATGGGTGCTCACCGACTATGAAAGACCTCTTGTCGAATTCGCTGTTGATTCTGTCGTAATACATGACCTGGAATTCCTCACTGAACATCTCCGGAGCCGTAAGATGATAGCCATTCAGCGTATCAGCACCGTACTCTGTCATGATAAGGGGCTTGTTGATGCCCTGCCAGAAATCAAGCTCGAGATTTAAAGCATAACAGGCAGCATCCATATCCCCTGAAAGATTGTACCAGCCATAGTAGCGGTTTATGCATATGACATCCATCTCTCTTGTAGAAAGATCTGCCTCATAGTTGTTCTGACAGCATACGAAAGTGACCGGCCTGTCCTGCGGATCAAGGGAATGGGTGAATTCATAAAGGCTCGTCCAGTATTCTTTTGCAGATGTCGGCCAGTGCTCAGTATCAGGCTCGTTAGCCATGCTCCACATTACGACGGACGGATGGTTCTTGTCTCTGCTGATTAAGTCTCTTATCACGCTCTCATGATGCTCCCTGATATTGAATGTCTTATATGGATCACAAGCTGTGCCTGCACCTATCCCGACAGCAGGAGTCTCATCGATTATCACAATTCCTTCCTCATCTGCAAGATCATACATTTCCTCTGCATACGGGTAATGGCTTGTCCTGAATGAGTTGGCATTCATCCACTTGATGAGACTCATGTCTTTCACATCATAGGGAAGATTGAAGCCCCGACCGAACACAGCACCATCCTCATGCTTTCCAAAGCCTTTGAAATAGAAGTCCTTGCCGTTTATCAGGAACCTGCTGCCCTTCACCTCCACGCTCCTTATTCCGAAGCGCTGGGAGTATCTATCCTCAGCAAATGTGACTGTCATAGTATAAAGGTAAGGATCTTCCGGATACGGATTCCAGAGCCTTGCATTCTTTATTCTAATCTCCCCCTTGCATCCCATTGCCTCTCCTACTGTTTTTTTCTCCCTGTCTGTTATCTGAACAAAGACTTCCCCTTTCCCGCATGTCTCGATTTCATACCTTACGATGCCGTCGGATCCTGAAATGGACGGGACAATGGTTATGTCGTTTATGTAATCCTTTTTTGTCGTGTAGATTCTTACATTCCTGTTTATGCCTGCATAGTTAAAGAAATCAAAGTTAGGAAGATTTCTCTTCTTCCTCCACTTCTTGGCTGCCTCAACAGAAGGAACACCTGCATTGTCAGAGCCGAAGAACGCAGTTCCATCCTCATTTCCGACAGGAAGCGTCGAATGATTCACCCTGTTGTCCACTGCAACCTGCAACAGATTGTCCTGATTCCATTTCACAACTTCTGTTATCTCAGCCTCAAATGGAAGGAATCCTCCCTTATGCTCAGCTATCAGGACAGAATTCAGATACACTTTTGCATAATGAGTCACCGCATCAAAGCGAAGCACCAGGCGCTCATTTCTAAAAACATCAGGCACACTGAAAGTCCTCTCATAGTATGCCCAGCCGCAGTGCTCACGATATTTAAGCTCATCTTTCTGGTCATTATAGCTTGCAGGGACCGCAATGTTCTCCTTATTTTCATTTATAAAGCTGTTGTCTATATTGGCCCCATGGGTTCCGTCATCAAGGCAGAAAGACCATACCCCGTTAAGATCTATAACACTTCTCTTTTCATTGACTCTTGGATAAAGCATATAATCCTCCATCATTCATTTTATTTTAAAAGAACGGGTCAAACATGTATTTTCTTTTGAAAAACATATATTATTGCTTTATCATAAGGCGCATGAAATACTCCCTGGTATTTTTCAAGGCCGAACAGGCTCTCAGCACCGCTTGCAATTACGAGCTTGTCATAGGACTCCTTGAAAGGCTGATTGTCTTTTCTGTAGTGCACCGCTTTATGCACTGTATCCACACTCAGAACCTCTGCTCCTGTTATCACAGGAACATTTGTCAGCAAAAAGAATTTCTCCGGCGTGTTGACAACAAGCTCAGAGCGCTCCTTTATCTCTGAACTGATATAATAAGGCAGGCCTCAGCCTGCATATGATATCTCTTCTCCCTTTGTGAGAATTTTGATTGAAAGCTCAGAATCGAGTCTTTTCAGCTTTGCCGCCGCCTTTGTTCCTGCAGCGACTGCTCCGATAATTATTACATTCATGCTGTTCCCGCTGTCTTTTATTATATTACGTAAGAAAGCCTTTTCAAACCGATGCAAGTGCTATGCTGAGCACCGGTGCGATGATAAGAGATGGAAGGAAATTCCCTGTCTTTATATCTTTGAGGCTTAGAAGATTGAGCGCAATCATGATTAAAAGGAAGCCTCCGGTACATGTCATTGCAGCCACGCCCTCATTGCCGAGAAGAGGCTGAAGAAGGGATGCAAATAAAGTGAGCAACCCTTGATAAACAAGAACAGTAAGGGCAGAAAGCATTACAGAGCGCCCGTATATAGATGCAAGCACGATTGCCATAAAGCCGTCCATCACGCTCTTTGTGTAGATAAGGCTGTTGTCTGAATAAAGGGCTGCATTGAAGCTTCCTACTATGCTCATTGCCCCGGAGCAGAAAAGCAGTGATGAGTTTAGAAACCCTGATAAAGAGCCATTCTTTTCTTTCCCGATTTCCAGGATTCTCTCTTCTATCCTGATTTTATGTCCGGCAAGGCCGCCTATGATGAGGGAGAAAAGCACTATTATCACATTAGCCTCTGCTGCTGCCATGTCAATGGCCAGGATGAGGGTCACAAGACCGGCTGAGATGGTAACGATGTTTTTCAGGGAATCAGAAATCCTTTTTTTGAAAACAAGGCCTATAGAAGAACCTGCTATTACAGAAATTGTGTTGACTAATACTGCTTCCATGTTCAAGTTTTATTCCCATAAAGAACTTTAGGCAACAAAATGAAAGACTGTTTCATGATGATTTTTTGTAATTTTTATAAGATAATATTCTCATGAGAGCAGTTGTTCTTCTTGCAGGATTATCCCTTCGCATGGGAGAGAACAAGATGCTTCTTCCCTATAAAGGAAAGCCTCTTTTTCTCAGCACACTTGAAACTGTGCTTTCACTGTTTCCTGACACACTTTGCGTAACAGGATTTGAAAGAAAAAGGATTGAGAGCATTCTGGATTGCGTGAATGTTCCGCATATATATAACCCAGATTTCAAAAAAGGCCAGAGATCAAGCATGATTGCCGCCCTTGAAAGCAGCGATGACGATTTTGTAATCATCCCAGGGGACCTTCCCCTTCTTGAAAAGGATGATTTTTCTCAAGGAATTGCAATCATAAAAGAAGGAAAAGCCTGCCGCGCATGCTATAACGGTATTCCAGGGCATCCCGTATTCATCCCCAAGAGAATCAGAAACATCATGCTAAAAGAAAATCTCCCTTTCAGGACAATCCTTGAAAGGGAGAACATCATATGCTATGAAGCCGGAGCCGGCTCTGTCTTTGACATAGACACAAAAGAAAGCTGTAAGGCACTACTTGATGACAATCTTTCCATCCTCAATGCCTGCTGTAAGTGTTGAATCATAGTTTCCTTCGAGAATAACACGTGAAAGCGGATTTTCAACCTCATTCTGAATAGCTCTCCTTATCGGGCGGGCACCCAGAACAGGGTCAAATCCTGTCTTCGCAATATATGCCTCAACATCATCTGTCCAAGAAAATGCAAGACCTTTCTTCTCCATTCTCTTTCTTAAAGTCTCAAGCTCAAGGCGGACAATCTTCTTGATCTGCTCTTCTTTAAGAGGATTGAACACGATTATCTCGTCAATTCGGTTTATGAATTCAGGCTTGAAAGCGCCTTTAATCGCATTCATCACCTCCTCTTTGCCCCTTTCTTCATCACGCAGGATATACTCAGAGCCAAGGTTGCTTGTCATGATGATAATTGTATTCGTGAAATCCACAACACGACCCTGACCGTCCGTGAGTCTTCCGTCATCAAGCACCTGCAAAAGGATATTGAACACATCCGGATGCGCCTTTTCTATCTCATCAAAAAGAACTACCGAATAAGGCCTTCTTCTTACAGTCTCTGTAAGCTGTCCGCCCTCATCATAGCCGACATATCCAGGAGGTGCTCCGATGAGACGGGAGACAGAGAATTTCTCCATATACTCGCTCATATCTATTCTTGTAAGCGCTTTCTCGTCATCAAAAAGGAATGCTGCAAGCTTCTTTGCAAGAAGCGTCTTTCCAACTCCTGTAGGACCTGCAAAAAGAAATGATCCAAGAGGTCTCCTCTCATCCTGGATTCCAGCCTTGTTTCTTCTTATTGCATTGCTGACAGCCTCAATTGCCTCATTCTGCCCTATTACGGAAGAAGAAAGGATTTCATCAAGCTTCAGATATTTCTCCTTCTCGCTGGACATCATCTTCATGACAGGAACACCTGTCCAGGAAGAGACAACGCGTGCAATGTCATCTTCTGTGACTTCCTCCTTCACGATTTCTCCGCTTGTCTTGACTTTCTCCTCGCTCTGCTCTATCTCCTTTTTCAGCTCAGGAATCTGTCCATGCTTGATCATGGCAGCCGTCTCAAGGTTTCCCTGGCGCTCTGCATCAGCTTCATCCTGAGACAGCTTTTCAAGAAGAGCCTTCTTCTCTCTGAGGGCTGTTATATTCTCCCTTGCATTCTTCCATTTAAGATACATGGCATCATATTTTTCCTTGAGCTCTGAATACTCTTCCTTGATTTTCTCCTCTCTTTCCTTTGAAGCCTCATCCTCTTCCTTGCTCAGTGCCTGCCTTTCAATTGACAGCTGGAGCATTTTCCTCTCCATCCTGTCCATCTCCTCAGGCTGGCTCTCAAGCTGGATCTTTATTCTGGATGCCGCTTCATCAACAAGGTCTATTGCCTTATCCGGAAGGAAGCGGTTTGTAAGATACCTGTCAGAAAGAACAGCTGCGGCAACCAGCGCCTCATCCTTGATTCTGACACCATGATGCACTTCATAACGGCTTTTCAGACCACGAAGAATAGAAATGGTGTCTTCAACACTTGGCTCGTTGCAGTAAACAGGCTGGAATCTTCTTTCAAGAGCCTTGTCCTTCTCAATGTACTTCCTGTACTCATCAAGAGTAGTTGCGCCTATTGCATGAAGCTCTCCGCGCGCAAGGGCAGGCTTTATGAGGTTTGAAGCATCAGTGCTTCCTTCTGCAGCTCCAGCGCCAACAATGGTGTGAAGCTCATCTATAAACAGTATTATGCTTCCGTTGCTCTTTGAAATGTCATTTATGACACCCTTGAGTCTTTCCTCAAACTCTCCCCTGTATTTTGCACCCGCAACAAGAGAGCCAAGATCAAGAGAAAGAAGTCTCTTGTCTTTCAGGCTTTCAGGAACATCGCCGCGGCTGATTCTCTCAGCAAGACCTTCAACTATTGCTGTCTTTCCGACGCCCGGCTCCCCGATCAGAACAGGATTGTTCTTGGTCCTTCTTGAAAGAACCTGCATAACACGTCTTATCTCCTCATCTCTTCCGATTACCGGATCAAGCTTATTCTCACGAGCAATTCGGGTAAGGTCTCTGCAGTATTTCTCAAGTGCCTGATAAGAACTCTCCGGATCATTTGATGTGATTCTTCTATCACCCCTTATTGTTTTCAGCGCCTCAAGGACAGCTTTCTCATTCACCCTATAGGCAGAAAGAATGGCAGATACAGCGCTGTCGAGCTTTATCGATGCAAGAAGAAAATGTTCAGATGATGTGTACTCATCCTTCATGGATGCCGAAATGTTCTCGCTTTCTGCAAAGACACGGGCAAGGGTACTGCTCATGTTCCTTGTAATCGAGCTTCCCCTGCTCTTCGGTATTTTCTCAAGATTGCTCAGAAGATCCTTCTCAACATCAGCACATGGGGCTCCTATCTTCTCAAGAATGGGTCTGATAATCCCGTCCTTGTCCTCAAGCAGAGGAAGGAGCACATGAGCTGTGGTGATCTCTGCATTCTCATACTTTTCGGCAAGGCGGAGCGATGCATTCACTGCCTGCTGCATTTTAAGTGTATAGTTATCAAAATTCATAATTTTCACCTCTCATGAGGGAAAATAATAAAAGAGAAATGAAATGGCAAGAGAAATCAGCGGAGAGAATTCAGGTATGATGAAAGAAGGGAAACTGTCTCCTGTCTGTTGAAATTCTTGAAGAAAGCTATCTGGAAACAGAAGGATTCAAGCAGCGAGAAAAGATGGTTCGCGCTCATATCCACATCAAGATCCGGCTTTACAACATTCTCATGCTTTGCGTGGCTTAAAAGCCTTCTGAAGAGGATGGAAAGCTTTGCTGTTCTCTTGTAGATTATCTGGGAAAAGTCCTTGTTGAACTCTTTCTGCTGGAGCATGACCTCCATGAGCTTTGTCAGCTCGCTTTCTGCACTGATTGCATAATCCACTATGCGAACTGCTATCTTTATAAGGCGGTCTATCTCATCTCCTAGAGACAGATCGAATGCCATCTCAGACAGTTCAAGGAACAGATGACCTGTGACAAGCTTTACAGCATAGTAATATATTTCATCCTTATCCTTGAAATACTGATAGATTGTAGGACGGGAAAGAGAGCATCTCTCAGCAATCAGGGACAGATTTGCATCCCTGTAGCCTACTTCTGAAAACACTTCAAGTGCTGTCTTGAGTATCTTTTCCTTTCTCTCTTCGTGATCAATCTTCTTTGGCATATACAATGTTATTCTGACAAAATAAGCGATTTTTGTCAAACAAGACCTTTTCAGAAAGGAAGCTCAGTGTAAGTGCTGCTCTCTCCGTTCAGGCTGTCTGCAAAGCTTTCATTCTCTCTGGCTTCCGGAAGCTCTATCTTCTCCATTTTTATCTGGAGCATGCCGCTTCTCTTTATAGCTTTGTCAATCTTGCTCGATGCTCCTTCGATTGCCTTCTTGCTTGCCTCAAGCTCTTCTGCAAATGTTGACATCTGCTTCTTTATCTGAGCAAAGATATGCCAGACCTCTTTCGTGCGTTTTTCTATCTGAAGTGTCCTGAATCCCATATTAAGGGAAGTGATCAATGCCGAGAATGTTGTCGGACCGGAGATTATGACCTTGTAGCGCATCTGAATATCCTCAGTAAAGCCTGCCTGGCGCAGGATTTCCGCATAAAGGCTTTCTGTTGGAAGAAAAAGGATGGCAAAGTCAGTTGTACGCGGAGGATTGATATACTTCTGATCTATATCGGAAGCCTCCTTCCTTATTCTTTCCCTGAGTGCTTTCAAAGATGCATCTATCTCATCTTTGTTTCCTCTTGAGGTGCTCTCGACATAGCGCTCATAGTCCTCTTTAGGGAACTTTGAATCTATCGGGATATATACATTTCCGTTTTCCTTCCCGGGAAGCTTGATTGCGAACTCAACAACCTCTGCCCCGTTTTTTCTGGGGTGGAAATTCTTTTCATACTGATCGCTTGTGAGGATGTCTGAAAGGATTGCTTCAGCCTGCACCTCTCCCCAGACGCCACGGCTCTTGACATTGCCAAATAGCTTGTTGAGGTCTCCTACATCCTTACTCAGGCGGTTTATCTCCCCCAGGGCCTCTCGCAGGCTGTTGAGGTTCTTTGTCACAATCTCAAAGCTTGCTGCAAGACGTTCATCAAGAGTCTTCTGGAGCTTCTCATCAACCGTCTGGCGCATGGCCTCGAGCTTCTTGTCATTTTCGCCCCTTATCCTCTCAAGCTCAGCTCTCAGGCAGTCAGAGGAATCTCTGTTCATCTTTAAAAGCGCTTCCTGAGCATCTTTTTCCTCTGTCCTGATTTTCTCAAGCTGTTCTTTAATCCGCTCTGAAAGAGAAAGGAAATTCTCATCAAGGGATTTCTTCTCATTCTGCTGCTGGATGAATACGGCCCTGAGCCCCTCAGAGGAAGCTGTCCTGATTTTATCAAGGCTCTCTGCTGTTTTCTCTGTCATGAGCAGATTGTTCTTTGCGCTCTCTTCCCTCAGTGCTGAAAGCTGAGAAGAAAGAATCTTCTCTTCCTCGCGGAAATAGCTGAGAATCGTACTCTCAAGTTTTGAATCATCATTTTTCGCCCTGATTCTGAAAAGAAGGGCAATAATGATGATGAGGTTCAGCACCGCTATGACAATCAAAGCTGTTTCCATCAGAAAATCTCAACCTTTATCTCAAGAGTCTTCTCGCACCCAGATGGAAGATGTATGAAATCTTCCTTCTTCTCGATATCTGTGATTTCTCCTTCCTTTCCAGGCATCGAATACCACGGCTCGATGCATACAAACGGAGCATCTGTCTTCATCGAATGCCAGAGTCCGACATTCTCAAATTCTGGATAGCTTACCCTTATTTTTCTGTCATCCTTGTCGCTTCTGATCTCAAGAATGTTTCCTGCTTTATGAAGAAGGACGCAGTCATTGTCAAAAAGAGAATGCGTTAGGCTGAGCTTTTTGTCAGAAAGGCCAAACGGAACACGCTCTCCTGAATCAAGGAAATTGGGTCCAAAAAGCTTTCTTTCCACTTTTCCTGCTTCAGGGAAGAACACATAATAGTCTTCAAATGAAAGCCCGTCAGCAAGAGGAACATTGAAGCCCGGATGATAGCCAAAGCCATAATGCATGGTCTTACAATCCTTATTCTTCACAGAGGAAGAGAATATGACAGACTGCCCGTCAAGGATATAAGAGACTGTAAGAGAGAAGGAAAACGGATACGACTCATTCTTTTCATCGTATGTGCATATTATCCTGTCCCCATCTGCATGGGTGTTGAAGTTCACGCGCTTGGCAAAGCCGTGGATTCCAATCTCGTACTCTTTTCCGTCATAAACATATTTCCCGTCTTTTAGGCGTCCTACAAAAGGAAAGAGAATAGGACTCTTTCCCTTCCAGTACTCATCACTTCCTCTCCAGAGATAGTCAGTGCCGTTTTTCTTGTTAAAGATCCTTTCAAGCTCTGCCCCAAAAGGATTGACCTCTATCAGAAGATATTCGTTTTCTATTTTGACCATGTATCTATTCTACCCTATATTCGGCAAAAATAAATCCCTTCCAGAAAAACCGGAAGGGAGATGAGGTTATTCGTTTACAAGAATTACTTCTCCGTTAGGATAGCGCTCCTGAATGAAAGCCTTCACCTCATCGCTCTTGAGCGCCTCGACAAGGGCTGTGATTCTCGAATCATTTTCAAAGCCGGAACGTACTGCAATTACGTTCACATACGGGCTGTCCGCACCTTCGACAAAAAGTCCGTCCCTTGTTGCAATGAGCCCTGCAAGAATTGCATAGTTGCCGTTGATTACAGCAGCATCAACATCTACCAGAACACGGGGAATGCTCGGAGCCTCGATTTCGACAAACTCAAGATTCTTAGGATTGCTCTCTATGTCAGAAGGAACAGCCTCAAGTCCTGCATTTTCCTTGAGTGTGATGAGTCCTGCACTTTCAAGAAGAAGAAGTGCCCTTCCCTCGTTTGTCGGGTCATTTGGAATTGCAATTGTTGCTCCTTCAGGAAGATCAGCAAGATCTGTATATTTATCTGAATAAACTGCAAGCGGCTCAATATGGATTCCTGCAGCAGAAACAAGGTCAAAACCATGCTCTGAATTTGCAGACTCAAGATAAGGAAGATGCTGGAAGTAGTTGGCATCGATTTCTCCTGAAGAGAGCGCTTCATTCGGTGTCACATAATCTGTAAACTCGACAATCTCAAGCTTAATTCCCTCTTTCTCCAAATCATCCTTGACAACCTCAAGAATCGCAGCATGAGGATCAGGTGTTGCTCCGACTTTAAGTATTGATGAATCTGCTTCCTTCGCGCCTCCGGCAAAAAGGGACAGAGATACGAGTAATAAAGATATAAGCAATGCTGTAGCTTTTTTCATGATAATTTTCTCCTGTTTTTTGTTTTTAAGATTTGTTTAGAAATAGAAATGTCGTGGAAAATGAATATGCATGCCCCTCAGGGCATCATCATGAAGAAAGACATTGAGAATGAATATGTGAAACTGGTCATGTCTTTCCTCCTTTTTTTATGTCTAAATATGTAGAATATTTCAAAAAATTTTTCAACATTATTTTGCATAAAAATTGCATTTTTATTATAAAAAGTTTGTAACTATATATTTTATAATAATTTAAATTTTCAATATTCTTTAAAAAAACAAGAAAAACGGACAAAACAAAAGACTGCACTAAGGCAGCCCTTTTCTTATCTCTTGCTGATCAGACGGTTGCTTATCCTGTTTCCAACAACCTGTATGAGTTCGACCATAACAAGGATTATTATCACAGCAGCAACCATGTAAGAAGGTCTGAAGCGCTGATAACCGTACCTGATTGCCAGGTCTCCTAGCCCTCCTCCTCCGAGAGCTCCAGCCATCGCAGAATATCCTATGAGGTTTATTATCGTAAGCGTTATTCCGCTTACAAGGCTTGGAAGAGCCTCTGGTATCATGACTTTCCAGATAATCTGGGAATTAGTGCTTCCCATTGCGCGGGCAGCAAGTATTACCTGAGGATCTATTTCTTTGAGTGCAGACTCTACAAGACGCGCGACAAAAGGAGCTGCGGCAATCGAAAGAGGCACTATTGTGGCAGCTGTTCCGATTGCTGTCCCGATTATGATTCTTGAAAGCGGCATCAAGAGAATTATGAGGATGATGAATGGAAAACTTCTAAATATGTTGACAATCCTTGAAAGCACAGTATTGAGGACCTTCATCGGCACAAGACCACCGTTTTCCTCCTCTGCTGTTATATGCAGCAGGATCCCAAGAGGAAGCCCTATAATTGTCGAAAAAACTGTAGAGAGAATAACCATCTGGAGAGTCTCCAGTGTTGATTCAAGAAGTATATCAAACATCAGAGTGCACCTCCTCTTCCACAATTACACTCATTCTCCTGAGTTCTGACAGCGCTGAAGCAACTGTCTCTGCATTCGGACCGATATCACAAACAATTATTCCCATATCCTCTCCGGAGACTGTCTGCACACCTGCCGCACGGATATTGAAGATAGCACCTGTCTTTCTTCCGACAGTGGAAAGAATCGGTGCATCAGTTGCTCCTCCGCGGAAGCGCAGCGTATAGTGTCCTCCTTCCTGGCTCCAGCGGACAACAGATTCCTGAACATTTGTGACACTTGAAAGGAAATCCTTTGTCACAGGGCTCTTAGGATTGGAGAAAACCTCGCTGACTGAGCCTTCTTCAACAATTCTTCCGCTTTCCAGGACAGCTACACGGTCGCATGCATCGCGTACTACTTCCATCTGATGTGTAATCATCACGACAGTCAGATTCATTTTCTGCTGTATTTCCTTTATAAGGGCAAGAATGCTTCTTGTTGTCTGAGGATCGAGGGCACTTGTAGCCTCATCGCAGAAAAGGATTGAGGGCTTGGTGCTTAAAGCCCTTGCAATAGCAACTCTCTGTTTCTGCCCCCCTGATAGTGTGCTTATCGGAGCATCTCCCTTTCCTTCAAGTCCGACAAGGGAAAGCAGCTCATCGATTCTTTTTCTTATATAGTCCTTATTCATACCGCAGATTTCCATCGGATATGCGATGTTCTTTGCTGCTGTACGGGAAGAAAAGAGATTGAAATTCTGGAAAATCATCCCGATTTCCCTTCTCTTTTTTATAAGGTCTTTTTTTGCCAGATTGTCCACACGGTTTCCATCATAGTAGACTTTGCCTTCATCCGGCTTCTCGAGCATGGATATAAGGCGTACCAGTGTGCTCTTTCCAGCTCCGCTCTTTCCTATTATTCCATAAATCTTATTGGAAGGAATTGTAAGATCAACTCCTGCCACAGCATGAATTGATGAATAATTCTTCTTAAGATTCTCCAGTCTTATTTCCATATAGAGAGATGATATCATTTTCAAAATATCAAGTTAAGAAGAATTGCATATATTAGAAGAAATAAAAATAATAGAAATATTTAAAATATATCTTGCATTGAGATTTTGCTGTGGTACCATTTAAGCATTGAGCCAAAAGGAGGAAAGGCAGATGGAGGTATATTACGTGGGAAACAGCACATCCCACGCTCATATCATGTATGCAGTGCACCGTTTTTTCAAGAAAAAAGCAAAGGACATATATTCACTGAAAGAAATAAGAAAACTCAAGATAGAAGAGCAGACGCTTTTTGTTGTCTCTCCTTCTTTTGACGATACAGGGAATCTCATAAGCTATCTCAGCAGAAACAAGAATGCATACCTCATACTGCTTTCGGACATAAGGGAGAACTCAGTCATAAGCTCAAGGATGGTATCTCTTTATAAGACTTTCAGTGAATCAACACTCCAGGGAGCGCTGATGGAAATGAATCTCAAAGAAAAGGTGGAAAAGGAGGAATATAAAAAGATATTTGCCCCTTGCTCCTTAGCCAGTGAAGAAAAAAACGAATATGAGATATTTGAAATCGATGAGGAGCTTGAGGAAATATGCGGGAATATAATTACAGCACTGAACATAGGAGCTCCAGTCCTGCTTACAGGAGAAATCGGGACAGGAAAAACAACACTTGCGCGCCTTATTGCCAAAAAACTCAAAAAAGAAGAGCATTTTGTCAATTTTGACTGCGGTGCTCATAACCAGATTAATATAGAAGACCATCTGTTCGGTCATGTAAAGGGAGCATTCACCGACGCAAGAACAAGCCGAAACGGACTTGCACTGGAGGCTGATGGCGGAATACTCTTCATCGATGAGATACAGGATTTTCCTCTTGACATGCAGGCAAAACTGCTGCGCCTTGTAGAGGAGAAGAAAATACGGCAGATTGGCTCAGATAAGGACAGAAAGGTGAAAACAAGCCTGATATTTGCAACAAGTGCAAGCAGCAGTGAAATAAAAAAACTGATCAGAAAAGACCTTTATTCAAGAATAGGACCCTTCATATTCAAGCTGCCGGAAATAAAGGGAAAGAGCGATACAATAAGAAAGGCCATAGAGTTCAATCAGAAGAGGATGAACCGGGAATTCTATAGATATGAAATAAAAGATTACTCTCCATGGCTGAAGTATTCTTGGCCCGGCAATTACAGACAGCTCAAAAGTGCAGTCGAATACTACGTAGTCTACGGCAAGATGCCTGAAGACATAACAAGCGCAATTGATGCATGAAAAAAGTGCCTCATAAAGGCACTCAAACAGGAGAAAAAGATATACTAAATTATTCAGTTATATTCATTGACAACTGTCAATAAAAGACAATAAAAAAACCTGGCAACTACCTACTCTCCCTGAGGCAAGCTCAAGTACCATCGGCGTTAGAGCGTTTTACTTACGTGTTCGGGATGGGAACGTGTATTTCCACTCTGCTATGGTCACCAGGATATTCATGAATTCACTTAATACTTT
>DXHU01000005.1 GCA_019113245.1 Candidatus Ornithospirochaeta avicola | reverse complement strand
CTTGTTATGTTAGAAAATGATGTTGATTTAATTAGTAATGGTGTTTCTTATATGGTAACTGTTTGTTGTGGTTCAGATCTTAAATCTTATTTACTTGAAAAAGGTTTAATAAAAGAAAAGGAGAGTAAATAATGGCACTTAATCCTTATACTTCTGTTCCTCGTCCTAAGATTTCTCGTAATTCTTTTGATGAGTATAAAGCAAATATTCTTTCTATGGATTTTGGCAAGATTTTCCCTGTGGCAACATTTGAGGTTTTGCCCGGTGATACTTGGTCAATGGATACTGCTGTAGTTGGTCGTTTGACTAGTGCGCTTAAGTCGCCTATGCTTTCCGGCTTTGATATCAGATCTGCTGCTTTTTTCTGTCCTTATCGTCTTTTAATGGGTTCTGATGCAAACTTTGATGTTCCTGTTGGTGAAGTTAACTATGAGGATGTTTTAAAAGGTGGTGATGATGGTACTCAGGATTTAACTATTCCTTGTCTTACTTCTAAAGGTAATTCAGGTTCTTTTAGTTTTACTGATTCTGGTATTATGGATAGTCTAGGTCAACAGATTAGATTCGATTCAGATCATTATGTTGATTTTCCTCCTGAGTTTATTAATGTTTTCCTTCATCGTGCTTATCGTTGGATCTGGAACGAATTCTTCCGAGTAGAACAGATAGAAGATGAAATTCAGGTAGCTCAGTTTGTAGGTTCTAATGATTCTGATGATGATTCTTTTATAGCTATGTCTGAATATGATCAGCTTTTGCCTGTAAGTTATAAGTCGGATTATTTTACATCTGCCCTACCTTATCAGCAGTTTGGTGAAGCTCCAGCATTTCCTCTTGAAGGTAAATTGCCTCTTGAGTTTAATCCGCTTAATTCTGTTCTAAATGGATCTCGTAGTTCTGATATTCCCAAAAATGCTTTTTTTGGTAAGTCACTTGATTATGGAGTTGATGATAAGGCTCTTATGTTTTTTGATATTGCTGGTGGTTCAGGTATTCCTTGTACTTCTGGCATTGTTTATGAAAAGGGTTCTGGCTTAACTTCTTCTGATGATTTTCTTACTGGTTATGTTGATCTTCAGAATGCAGTTACGTTTAACGTATCAGATGTAAGAACAGCTTTCCAGATTCAGCTCTGGATGGAGCGTACCGCAAGAGGTGGTTTAAGGTACACTGAGCTTCTTCTTAGTCATTTTGGTGTTACACCTGGTGATTATAGGTTGCAGCGTCCTTTATTCCTTGGTCAGTTTTCTATTCCATGGTATAAATCTGATGTTGTTCAGACTTCCGCTAGTTCTGGATCTGGTTCGTCTGTTTCTCCGCAAGGTGGTCAGACTGGACAGGCTATATGTCTTGGTAGATCTAACTTTGGAAAGTTTACATTTAAAGAATATGGATTAGTTCTAGTTCTTTCTTGGATTCTTCCTAAGCCTATTTATCAGCAGGGTATTGAAAGGCAGTTTTATAGAAAAGGTCGTTTTGATCAGTATTCACCGGAGTTTGCTCATCTTTCAGAGCGTTCTATTGATCTCTGTGAACTTTATCTTCCTAAAACTGTTGATAATACTCTTGATGTTTCTAATCTTTTCAAAGAATTTGGATTTACCGGTATATGGAATGAGTTCAGAACGCAGCAGTCTAGGATAGGTAATCATGCTCGTACTGATGCGCCTGATTATACTTTTGATTATTGGCATCAGGGACGATATTTTGCGTCCGAGCCTATGCTTAACAGTGATTTCATGAATGTTGGTTCTGTTGATGGTTCTGATTCTGAGTTAGCTCGTCCGTTTGCTGTGCAGAATGAACATCCTTTCATTATGCATTTTGAGTTTAATTGGAAGGCTAAGCGTCCGCTGCCTAGATATGGTACACCTGGATTGGTAGATCACTTTTAAGGAGTTTGTATGAGTGAAGTTATTTTTAATTTAAATAAGCATGGTTCTCTTGCTGTTGATATGCGTCCGAAAGCTCGTGTAGGTATTGTGAATAATAAGGATTCTGTTGTTGACATTAAAGGTTATATTTCTCCAGAGAAGCAGATCAAGAGACTTCTTGCTTCTGGAGAGCGTTATCGTGAGTATAGGCAGATGATGACTGAATTTGAAAGAAATTCACTTCATGAGTCTGATGATGACGTTATTCGTGTTCCTCGTGTCGATGAGCACGATTTTTCAATGGCAGATAAAGTAACAGAAATGAGGAATACCGATTATTCTGGAATTTCTGGTAAAGCAAGCGCAGCTGGAGTAACAAAAAACTCCAATGCAAGTGAAGCTGAGCCGGAAAATTCCGGAAATAAGTCGGAAGTTTCCGAATGATGCGCACGATATCTACTTGATATAATAGTGCGCATTGACAATGCTGGTGTTTCTAGTGGTCTATCAGGCTCTAGAAACACTATATATAGTGTGAGGTAAATATGGCTATAGATTGGAATGCAACTGCGAATATGTTTGGTTCTATTTTTGGTGGTCTTACTGGAGCTTATGAGAGTTATAAGAATTATGAGTTACAGAAAGATAATCTTGAGTGGCAGAAATATGTACAGAATCAGAATTGGGAAAGAGCGGATACTGCTGTTCAGCGTCGTGCTGCAGATCTGCAAGCTGCAGGATTGTCTAAGACTTTGGCTGCAGGTTCTGGAGCTGAAACAGGTGATGTAGTTTCAACTTCTGCTCCTCAGTCTTCTATTGTTGACCAACTTTTGAAAGGTATGAGCCTTATGAAGGCTATGCGTGAGGCTGATAATGTTGCTGCTCAGACTGCCCAGATGGAAGCTAACACTAAATATCTTCAACAGCAGTATGCTACGTCTCAAAGTCAGGAAGCTTTGAATTATGCTAATGCTGCTATGATGGATCAGCGCACTGAGTATTATGGTGTATCTACTGAATATACTCGCGAGCTTGTTGAACAGGCTGAAAAAAGGACTGAGCAGATTTTGAAAGATATGGAGTATACTGATGAACAGATTGCTACTCAAAAGGAAAAGTACCGTGAGGCTGTTGCTAATGCTGATATGGCAGAGCTTAAGTCTACTCGATATTCTGAAATTTTAGAGGCTGAGATTGCTGCGCAAAAACTTGACAACGACGAAAAAGAGATGGAGAATGCATATATGGCTGGTACCGGTCAGCATATGGGTTCTTCTAATTCTATTGCTGGTGTTATTAGTGGTTATGTGAGACGTATTGTTCAGGGTCTCGGTTCTACTTTAGATGGTACTATTGGTAGATTTGGTAAGAATGTTGTTGAAGGTATGATGGATTGGATGAGGTAGTTATGCTTGAAGCTATTATTTCTTTAGGTCTTATTGCAGGTTATTTTTTATTTATTTTCTATTGTATGTGTAAAATTGTTCATAATATTTTTTTCAAAAAGTGAATATTTTATGCATATGTCAGAATATATATTATATACATTTTATAAAATTTTAATTCTGTATTAAATTTTAAAACAAATTAATATTCTTCACGTTTATAAAATTGATACGTATCAAAATTAAATTCGTTATATTAAATAATATAATATTAAAATTAATGCAATATATTTTATATTACACATTAAATTATAACACAGAAAGGTTAGTTATTATTTTTTTAAATATTAGTTAGAAAATACAAAACAGTAAGGTTCCTTATAATTTGATTATATTTTATATGTAACTCAATTCCATTGATTATATTAGCCTGCACTAGCCTATTTTCATGAAATTTTGATTTTTTACATTTGTTTCTGTATCTTCTGATAGTATCATATTATTTTCTGTTCCAGCTCTTTTCGTATGAATCCAAAACTTTTAAACCTTTTCTGTAAAAGGCTCTATCTTGTAGGATCATGAAATTAATTTCCCGCGATAAGAATTCTTCCAAAGTATTTTTTGCATTCAGATAAATACATATAGCTTTATTCATTTTGGGTTTTCTATATAGTCTGATTCTTGATATATTTTCTGGATTTATGGAAAAAATAAGGGGTTCATTATTTTCATTAATAAATTTAGGACAGTAAAATGTAAACCAACCCTTTTGAATGTTATCTTCGTTCAATTCCCCAATGGAATACTTTTTTATATATTCAAGAACTTCTGCAGCATTGCTTCCTTCTGGACTGTTTTTAGTCCAGCAGAACTCAAGAGGAATATTATAATCATTAATGAATTTCTGTATTACATATACAATTTGTACGTTTTTCTCTAAAGGGCTTAAATTGCTGAAATCACTCATTATCAATCAACCAATCTCATACTGTCTGGAAGAGCAAGAACACTATTAGAGAAACATTCATTCTCAAAATAAATTACAGGAGTTACATATATATGATTTGTATTATCAAAGGGCTGACCATCATGCTGAGAAAGAGTAAATGTAACTTCTTTACTCTTTTCATTTTTTATAGTGAAGTTGATATAAACCCCATCTATATTTTCAGCTTCAACTATTTCATAAGAAAAACTATATGATGCTAATGGATCTTCGAAGTTATATAAATAATCAGGAGCATAGTTTGTTGCTTTGTTATCTACATCTTTAAATTGATAGAGATTCTGACCATCAACAGGAGATGAAAGAACACCCTGCCCTCCCCTATTTCCGCAACCTATTGCGCTGTACTTATTTGGGTTATATTGTTTTTTGAATGCAGAATTAAGAGATGAGTATTTGTTTGCAGGTGAATCATCATCTTCTGATATTGTATATAGAAGCATGATCTTTACTTTTAAATTATTAAGAGCATCTTGATCTGATGAATTTTCATTGATATAGAAAGAATCATTCTTTACAGTTGCATCTATATTCATGAATGTGGGTATGCCGCATGAAGAAAAAAGAAAAAGGGAAAACAATATAAAAAGATGGGATAATACCTTCTTCATATGTTTTCCCTTAAATTAATCAGTTAGCAGAGAGTACAAGAAGTTTGCTTTCTGCAAGTGCTGAATAATATGATGACTGATACTGGTCAATCAGCTGATTATAAATTGTTGTTGCAAGATCAAGATTGCCCTGGCTCTCCTCTATTCTTGCCTGATTGAAAAGTGCTTTAGGAGCCATAGGAGCATTGATTCCGTATGTGTCGAATACAAGATTATAAAGTCTGAGAGCTTCATCTGTATCTCCTGCATTTTCAACAGCTGCAGCAGCGTTCATATAATTTAGCTGTCCAAGGTAGTTATCCTCGTTTGCCTCTGCAACAGCAAGATAGATTGCATATGCTTCTTCCCAGTTCTCTTCCAAAAAGAGTATGTCTGCAAGAATCATGTTTGCCTTTGCACCTTCATAGCTTGTAATCTTGTTATCAGAAATGAAAGAATCAAGGCTGCTTTTAAGAGCAGAAACAGCACTGCTGTATTCATCAGTTGTCTCATCAATCAAAAGCAGAGAGTTGTATTCTGACTCAAGAGTATAAAGAGTCTCATATTTCTCTTCTGTGCTGTTTGATGATGCAAAATAGATGATTCCGATTGCAACTACTGCAACGATTACAACTGCAGCAATAATGGCAAACAGGCGACTGTGAGTTCTGAGAAATCCCTCTGTATGTCCTGCAAGTATTTCAGTTTTTGATACTTTATCTTTTTTGCTCATTTTCACCTTCAAAAAGCAGGGAAAGATTAAATCCTTCCCTGTCTTTTATATTCAATTAGATTTCAGTCTTTCTTGAGCATATCAGCAAACGGATTGTATGTGTCATCCTCTACCTTCTCGTCTGCCATATACTTAGCCATCTCTGATTCCTGGTTCTTCTTGATAAGCTCCTTGACAGAGAGGTTTAGTTTCTGAGTCTGAGGATTGATGTCGACAACGACTGCACTTATTGGCTGTCCAACTTTTTCCTTGTATGACTCAAGAACATCATCTGTGTACTCTTCATCCGGACCAACAAGGTTGTACTTGCTGATAAGTCCTTCAATGTCTCCGATGACCTTTACGAACACTCCGAAGTCAGATACATCAGAAATCTCTCCTGTGATAGTACTTCCCTTTGGATAGTCCTTTTTGAGTGTCTGCCATGGATTCCCATTGAGAGCCTTCACTGAAAGCCTGATTCTTCTGTTCTCTGGCTCAACACGTGAGACAACAACTTCAATCACATCATCCACTTTACAGAACTGATCCATGTTCTTGATCTTCTTTGTCCAAGAAACATCATCAATGTGGAGGAATCCGTCAATTCCATCCTCAAGCTCAAGGAATGCGCCAGAATTTGTAATCTTGACGACCTTAGCTTTTAAGACCTTTCCTTCTGGATAGCGCTCATTGATTGTATCCCATGGATTCTCCATGAGCTGCTTGAGTCCAAGAGAAACTCTCTTCTTATCAAGGTCATAGCCGAGAATCTTTGCATTCACTACATCTCCGATGTTGAGAATGTCTTTCGGGTTTGTAATCTTCTTTGTCCATGAAAGCTCTGAAACATGAGCAAGTCCTTCAATTCCAGGCTCAATTTCAATGAATACACCGAATGTTGTAATCTTTGTTACAGGGCGAGTAATCACATCACCTACCTGGTAGCGCTGCTCGAATGTTGTCCATGGATCTGCTTCCATGTGCTTGAGTGAGAGATTAATCTTCTGAGTCTCAGGATCAATGTTGATAAGGCGAAGCTGTACAACCTGGCCCTTCTTGACAAAATCTTTTGGTCTTGTGACATGACCCCAGCTCATATCGTTAATATGAAGAAGTCCGTCAAATCCGCCAAGATCGATGAAGGCACCGAAGCTTGTGAAGCTCTTTACCTCTCCTTCTACTACATCTCCAATCTGGACTGTGTCGAAGAATTTCTTCTTGTTCTCCTGAATCTTTCTCTCAAGATACTCTCTTCTTGAGACAACACTCTTTGGCTTGCTGCCTGTGTGGAACTTGTCGATGATGAAATAATCTGTCTTTCCAACAAGTGATTCAGGCTCTGTAACTCTGTTCACATCTGCCTTGCTGAGCGGGCAGAAACCTTTATAATCTGCGCCAAGGTCAACCTCATAGCCTCCCTTGATTACCTTACTGAATTTACCTAAGACAGGTGTCTTTTCCTCTGCAGCCTTTTTAAGCTGTTCTGTCTTTTCCTTTGCTTCTGCCTTCTTCTTTGAAACGATTACCTGTCCGCCGCTTCCCTCTTTCTTAATAATTGTGACATTGACCTTGTCACCAAGCTGAGGAAGCTCAATGAATTCACTTACAGGAATTCTTCCTTCGCTCTTATAGCCGACATCAACAAGAACATAGTCGTTATTTAACTGTACAACAGTTCCGGTTACGATCTGACCGTCTTCAATTCCAGCAAATGACTTGAGATACTGTGTCATCTGAGTTTCATTTTCCATTACTTGCTCCTAGTACTAGTTTTAAGGTTTATTTATTACCTTCCAATAACTTTTTTTACTTTGTCACAAACTTGTTTTATGGTCAAGTCAGTTGTATCTATATATATGGCATTATCAGCTATTTTAAGTGCTCCGACAGCCTTATTCTTATCATTTTCATCCCTTTGGATGATACTTTTCAAAATCTCTTCAAAGCTTGGACCATCAGGCTGCTGTTCCTTTCTCCTTTTAGCCCTTATTTCTGCAGAAGCATCAAAGTAGAATTTATACTCGGCATCGGGGAAAATCACAGTAGTGGTGTCCCTTCCTTCTGTGACAATATTCATACCTTTTGCAAGCTCTCTAACCTGTTTATTTACATATTCTCTGAGCCTTGGATCTGCAGAGACTGGAGAACAGTATTTGTCTACAAGAGGAGTATGAAGATGCATCTCTGAATTGACACCGTCAATTGCAATATTTCCATCAATGACTGAAAGCTTTGTGTTTTCAGCAGTCTCTAGAACACTGTCTTTATCAAGGGGATCTTTTCCGCTTTTTATCTGGGCATATGTGTAAGCTCTGTAAAAAGAACCTGTGTTGAGGAAATAAAACCCAAGCTCTTTGGCAAGAATCCTTGCGATAGTACTTTTTCCGCTCCCTGCGGGCCCGTCAATTGCGATTACCATCTTTAATCCTCCTTTTCTGAGTTCTCTTTCTGTCTGAAAGAGTGTTCTTGCCCTGCAATAGACCTTCAATCTCGCTTTTCTTTAAATTCCTCCACTCTCCTGTTTCAAGGTTTTTAAGCTCGACACAGCCTATTCTGATTCTTACAAGGCTTTTTACATCATAGCCAAGGAAAGCAAAGATCTTTCTTATCTCACGGTTTTTTCCTTCTGTGAGAGTTATTTTTATATACTGCTTGGTCCTTGGGACAAAATCATAACGCTTGATTCTGTAAGGCTTGCTCATGTCGATATATAATCCGTCAAGGGCTTTATTCAAATCCTCAATCTCAACAGGACGGTCAATCTTGACAAGGTATTCTTTTTCAATTTCGTATTTCGGATGCATGAGAGCATTTGCAAACTTTCCGTCATTTGTAAAGAGCAAGAGTCCACATGATTCTTTATCAAGCCTTCCGACATTGTAAAGAAGGTTGTTGTCCCTTATTGTAATGAGGCTTTTAGCATACAGTTCCTCATTGGGATCATAGTTTGTGCAGACATAACCGCGCGGTTTATTAAGCGCAATATAATACAGCTGTTCTGTAAGCTCCACTGTCTCTCCGTCAACCTGAACGATGTCATCCTCGCCAACCTTGACTCCCATTTCTGTTACGGTCCTGTTGTTGACCATCACTCGGCCCTGCTTTATAAGCTCCTCGCTAGCGCGGCGCGATGCAACTCCACATTTTGCCAAATATGCCTGCAGACGGAGCGGATATAAATCATTCGTCTCTTTCATCATCTTCTTCCTCTTCTTCCTTTTTGAATCTAAACTCGTCTATCTGACTCAGTTTCGGAAGGTCAGCAATGCTCTGTAAATTGAATTCTACAAGGAATTTCCTGCTTGTGCCATAAAGGCATGGATGTCCGGGTATATCTGCCCTGCCGACAACCTTGATATATTCTTTTTCCCTTAAAAGCCTGACAATCGAATCGCTGGATACTCCCCTGATCTTGTCTATCTCCTTCCTTGTTATCGGCTGGGAGTATGCGATTATGGAAAGTGTTTCCAAGCTTGCTCTTTTAAGCCTTCTGTCCACCTTTCGTCCATAGCTTTTCTTCAATCGTTCATAAAGGTCAGCACTTGGAGCAAGAGAATATGAATCATCCTCGTTTATGAGTGTAAGCCCTCGGTTAAGATCCTTTGACATTTCATCTATTTCCTTGAGAGCAGCCTTGACTTCAATTGAATTCATCTGAGTAAGCTCTACAAGGCGTTCAACTGTTAGACTTTCATTCTCGATATAAAGCACAGCTTCAAGTAGGCGTGCGTTTTCGCTCATTATCCTGCTTTTAGCCATCACTCCTCCTCATCATCAAGGATTATCTCCTCTTCATCCCCGATGAACATTTCTTCATTTTCATCCTCTTCTTCCAGAGTATCATCAACAAAGCCTGATGAATCTGGAAGAATTTCTGCTTTGTAGTCTATTTCATCAGCCTCAGAAGCACTGATTTCAAATCCTTCTCTTTTTGTTATATAGATTTCTCCGTAGTTTTCATACTGCCTGATATATGTCGTCTTCCATTTTGTAGTTTCAAGTATTGCCATAAATGCACAGATTATATGAAGTGGATTCGAGAAATCCACAATCAGATCTGAAAGAGTTATCATGTCATTTTTTTCAAAAAGCTCAAGCATGAGAGCTTCCTTCTCATTTACTGACACCTCTTCATATACATTGAATATCTTGTCAGGAACAGTACGGGTCTCAAGTATGTTTTTGAATGTTGCAAACAGGTCTTCAAGACTCACTCCCTCAATAAGATCCTGATCTTCATAAGGAATCAAGAAGAGGTTTTCCCGTCTTGGAATGAAAAATCTTCCGCTTTCGCTGCTGCCGGAAAGCAAATCAGCATATTTCTTGAATTTCTGATACTCAATCAGGCGCTCAACAAGTTCCTGACGAGGGTCTTCATATTCCTCATCAAGAGTGACATCTACAGGAAGCAGCATCCTGGACTTAATATAAAGCAGGTCGGCAGCTAGCTTATAGAAATCAGCCATTTCCTCAATATCAGCTTTAAAGGACTCGATATATGAGAGAAACTGTTCTGTGATTTCTGAAATAGGTATGTCGTAGATATCTACCTTATTTTCCTGAATAAGAAAAAGAAGAAGGTCCATCGGTCCCGAGAATTTCTCAAGGGAGAACTGGCACTTCTTCTTTTCTTCCACAACACTCTGCATGGGGGAGATTATATCACTTATCTTCCTTTTTGAACATCAAGGAGCGAAGCTCTTTTTCAACTTCATCACGCACAAGAGGGTTCTGGTCAAGATACTCTACTGTCTTGTCCCTTCCCTGGCCTATTTTCTCGCCCTTGTAGCTGTACCATGCTCCTGCTTTCTCAATCAGGTCATATTTTAAAGCACCGTCAAGAATGCTTCCTGAATAGCTGATGCCGGAGCCGAACATAAGATCAAGCTCACACTTTCTGAAAGGAGGTGCGACCTTGTTCTTGACAATCTTTATCTTTACGCGGTTTCCGTAAATGTCATCCTGGCTCTTTCCAAGGGATTCACTCTTTCTTATTTCAATTCTGACAGAGGAATAGAACTTAAGCGCATTTCCTCCTGTTGTAGTCTCTGGATTGCCGAACAGAACACCGATTTTCATTCTTATCTGGTTCAAAAAGATTATGGTCGTATTGCTCTTTGCAAGAATACCGGTAAGCTTTCTGAGCGCCTGGCTCATAAGACGCGCCTGCAGTCCGACATGACTGTCTCCCATGTCTCCTTCAATTTCAGCCTGCGGAGTAAGGGCTGCAACAGAGTCCACGACGATTATGTCAACAGCACCGCTCCTGACGAGGCTTTCAGTAATCTCAAGCGCCTGCTCTCCGTTATCCGGCTGGCTTATCCAGAGGTCATCGATGTTTACTCCAAGGTTTTTTGCATACTGCGGATCGAGTGCATGCTCTGCATCGATGAATGCAGCAATGCCGCCTTTCTTCTGTGCCTCAGCAATTGCATGAAGGGCAAGAGTTGTCTTTCCTGAAGATTCAGGACCGTAGATTTCAATGATTCTTCCTTTAGGATAGCCTCCAACTCCCAGAGCCTCATCAAGAAGTATGCTTCCAGATGGGATTACGTCAATGTCGAGCACTTCCCTGTTGTCCCCGAGCTTCATAAGAGAGCCCTTTCCAAACTGTTTATCTATCTGAAGTCTTGCGGCTTCCAGCGCTTCAATCTTGTTCTTGTTTTCAATTTTTTCTTCTTTTGCCATATACTTTCCTTTTTATATATAGAAACTCAGCTTTCAATTAATGACAGCTTTTTTATTGAACTAATATCAGAGCTGTCGAGAATCAGTGTCACAGGCCCGTCGTTTTCATAATTTATATGCATGTGTGCACCGAATATTCCTGTTGAGACATTATATCCGAGATGCCTCAGTATCTCAATTGCTGACAAATAGAATTTCTCAGCTTCAGTTGCATTCATCGCATGAGCAAAGTCCGGCCGGTTTCCTCGTGAAAGATCAGCATAAAGAGTGAACTGGCTGATGAAAAGAATGCTGCCGTTTACATCCTTCAGGCTTCTGTTCATTTTCCCATCATCATCTTCGAAAAAGCGGAGTCTGACCATCTTGTCGAGAAAAGGATTTAGCATGCTCATGTTATCTTCTTTTGAAACAGAAAAGTAGACAAGCATTCCCTTATCAATTTCTCCTGTGACTTTACCATCCACAGTGCAATTTGCATTTCTGACTCTCTGTATGACAGCTTTCATCAGTTGAAAAACTTCTCCATGAGTGTATGAACAAATATTTCCTTGTCAGGAGCATTGAAGAATGCAGATCCCGTGACAACCATGTCCAAGCCCGTATCTTTTAAAAGCTCAATTGTAGATAAATTCACACCCCCGTCAACATTGATCAGGAATGAATATCCGCTGTCTGCTCTCATTTCTGATAGCCTTTTTATCTTGTCAGGAATATATGATATGAATTTCTGACCTCCAAATCCTGGATTGACACTCATTACAAGGACATAGTCGACTGAGGGAAGAATCTCTTCAATCTCGGAAAGGCTTGTTGCAGGATTAATCGATACACCAGCACTCTTCCCTTCTTCCTTGATCATGTTTATAGCCCTGTCCAGGTGCTTGGTAGCCTCAGCATGCACTGTTATGATATCGCATCCTGCAGAGGCAAAATCATGAATGTAGCGCTCAGGAGACTCAATCATGAGATGAGCATCAAAAACAAGGTCTGTCTTGCTTCTTAAATCACTTATGAATTTAGGACCGAATGTGATGTTCGGAACAAACATTCCATCCATAACATCAAGATGCACATAATCAAGTCCGGATGAAGAAATCTCTTCTATTTCATTTCTTATATCCGAGAAATCTGCAGACAGAATGCTCGGACTTATGATCAGACTTTCTTTCATGAGTAAGAGTATAACAGAAATATTTTCGATTTGCATTCAATTAATTCTTGTGTTATATTTGTTTTTAGAAATAAAGAAATTTGCCCGAGCAGTTTTAGCCTGTTCGGCATTATTTTTTTACTTCACGATAATGAAAATCCGGAGAGAACTATGGATCTTAAACAGCTTATTAGTGACGAAAAGAATATGGGAAAGAATCCTGCAATGAACTACAAGGTTGAAAACCTTGAGGACATAGACAGCAAGATATTTACAAAAAGAGTCAAGATTGAGAGTCTGAACAAGACCAGGAATGAGGCTATAAAGCTCTATCAGGAGGAGAATGCCGGAGATGTTATAGCACTGCATTATGTAGCAGGACGAATCAAGCTTGAAATGCGTCCTCACGAGTTTAATGTGGATCTCAATAACATACTTGTGCAGTTCTATGATGCAAGGAACTGGACTGTTGTCAAATACCTCGGACTTCTGATTATCTCCAAGAGCGAGAACTCTCTTGCACTCAGAATCCTTGGCGATGTTGCTAGCGAGGAAAAAGATGATGATCTGATGTGGCAGTACTATGAGCGCTACATTAAGACTGACAACAAGGACAAGGACATAATCATGGAAGTTGCTAAGCACTTCAAGAGCCTTGATGACAAGAAGAAGGCCAATGCTTATTATCAGAGAGCACTGCTGAGAATGGATGTTCCTCAGGATAACTCGAAGATCGAGAATGCATTCAAAAACCTTCTTAATCTTAAGCGCCTTGACTGCCAGTTCTTCATAAACTATGTCGAGAGCACTGTAGCAAAGCTTGACAGCGATTTTGCATTCAATCTCTATTCTCTTTTAATTGCAGAGCTTAAAAAGGAAAAAACTGAGCTTGATGAGGCAGAAAAGAGTGAAAGAAGAAAGAACCTTGAAAACACTGTTACAGTCTATAAGCTCATGCTTGGAATAAAAAGTGAAGATGATATAAGAAAGGCAGTTGTCGAGACACTTAAAGAAGAGTACAGAAATTCTTCAAGACTTGCTGAATGTCTTAAAAAGTACAATATTGTAAAGAGCGCCAATGTGCTTTCTGAAATCAATGAGTTTGAAAAGGAAATTGCATACAGCAAGGGAGCATTCTGCTATCAGAAGGCTACAAGGAGAGTTGGCCTTATTACAGGAATAGACAACACTCATCTTACTGTAAAGTATTCAGGAAGCGAGCCTGAGCAGAAGATTGCTCTTGAAGCCGCTTTCCTTTCTCTTGTTCCGCTTACAAATCAGAATATAAAGGCAATCAAGAAAGGTGTTCCTCAGGCAAAGATAAAAGCAAAGATTAATGCACCGGGAGGCATATCCTGGCTTGCATGGACTCTTCTTTATTCAGCTGACAACAATGAGGCAAGCATCAGGGATATGAAGGCAGAAGTAGTTCCTTCAATACTCAGTGATGATGAGTGGAAGAAGATTTCAGAAGAACTTAAGACGGAACTGAGAAAGAACGAGTATGTCACATTCATTCCGGGCTCAACTGATATATACCGCCTTGAGTCATATCCGAAGACAGAGGAGGAGAAAATCTTCACATCCTTTGAGAAAGCTGGAAACAATTTCTATCTCAGGGCCCAGATCATGCTTGAGGCTATGAGCAACAAGGAAATTGACAAGAGTTCGGATTCTCTTATGGATATGGCTGATTATTTTGCCATGAAGCTTGAAGGAGATGAGAAGAGCGATGTTCTGCTCTGCTCTGCCCTGATTCTAGAAATCGTATCAAGAAATGATGAGGTCAAAGTTCAGGTAAAGAAAAGCTTTGAGGATATTTACAAGAGTCTTTCTCAGGAAGAAAGGATTCAGGCATTTGCCCGTGTTGAAGGCGGAGCAAAGCTTAAAAAGGAATATGTTGACAAGGTTATTGAGGTTGACGGATATCCTGAGACATTAATTGAGATGATGAGCTCATATATTCCATATATCTCTGAATGTCTGAAGAAAATGAGCAGCAAGGACTATTATGAATATATAGGCAGCGTGTTCTCTGCTTTCCGTGGAAAAATTGCTGAATTTGTATATTTCATTTCAAAAGTAACAGATGAGGATCTGAAAAAAGCAGACTATGACAGGGCTCAGCTTACAAAACAGGAACTCAGGGCACTTCAGTCGTTCAAGAACCTTGACATTGTCGGAGAGACAAAGAAGCAGAGAGATGCGATTAAGAAAGAGCTTATGAAGGACAGGCATATTGAGTCCTTGATTGAAAGTGCAGCCGACTATGAGGATTTTGCTGAGCTAAAAAGCCTCATAATGCTCAACAGCGAGCTCGATACTGTTGAAAAAAATGAGTATAAAGCAATGCTTTTATCACGCTGTCCAGAGCTTTTTGCCGAAGAGAACAAAAAGGATGGGGAAAAGACTATAAGGACCGTCAGAGGATTTTTGTGCCTTGAGGAAAGCTACAATCAGAAGCAGGAAGAGCTTAAGAAGATCAATACAGTCGATATGCCTCAGATTCTCAAGGAAATCAACACAGCCCGAGAGCTGGGAGATTTAAGGGAGAATGCTGAGTACCAGTATGCAAAGGAGCATAAGAGAGAGCTTGAAAGAAGACTTGGTGAGCTTAATCATGATTTAAATACTGTGAGAATCATGAAGAGCCAGGATGTAATTCCGTTCCTTATCGGATTTGGAACAAAGGTTGAGCTTCTTGACAAGAATGAGAACAGAAATGTCACTTACACTTTCCTTGGCAGGTGGGAAAGCAACCCTGAAGAAGGCATCATCGATATCAACGCGCCGCTTGGAAAAGCATTAAGAGACCATAAGGAAAAGGATGAGGTGAGCTTTACAATAAATGACAAGAGCTATGACTATGTCATTCTTTCTGTTTCCTCTGTGCTTTGATTGCGATTTAGATTATTTTTGATCAGGCTGTCTTTTCAGATGGCCTGTTTTTTTATCTTTTTCTTCTGATGTTCAAAGCAATCGGATAAAGAGAAAGAAGAAAAAGAAAAAGTCCAAGAAGAAGGGATAAGAATAGCTCAGATAATTTGTCATCTGCAACATCACCAATCCTGACAAAAGGAAAAAATATATAGACAATTATGGGAAAACAGCAGGAAAGAGAAAGAATTGTTTCTTTAATTATTTCTTTTTTACTAATGAAATTCTGAGTGCATATCAGGAAAATCAGGCATATAAGAAAGGAAAAAAGCATTATGATTTCAGTGCTTAAATTTAAAAACATGAAAATTAATGCAGAAATAATTCTTAACATGATGCTGATTATGACTTTCTTTTCATTTTCAAGATAGAGAATGCGCTCAAAGAAAATTGAAGTAGACATGAAGAAAGAAGATACAAGAACATAAAAAAGCATGGCTGAGTTTGCCTTTACATCATCAGAATAAAAATTTCCTCCTTCATAGAGCACCTCGACTATTTCATTTGAGAAAGCAATTAGAAGCAATGTGCTAAGACTTATGAAAGAAATATAGTATCTGTATGCTTTTTTTAGCTCTGTCCTCTTATATGAAGTGGAGATGAAGAATGAAATTGCAACGGAGGATGGAAGAAGTGCTATTATATAGCTGTTTGCAAAATATGTTGCCCTTTTTTCTCTTGCACTCACATAAAAAAGCACGAGTATGAATAAAGCAGAAAGTGCAGTATAAACGAGCGATGATGAGTATTTTGAGTCATATTTCTTAATAAAATGAAAGCTTTTCTTTTTTGTTATCGTCAAAGTCAGCAAAAGAGTTATAAGGGATGAACCTGAAAGTGAAAGAGAAAGGGAATGTATTCCAAGATTTTTGAATAAAAAAAGAAAAAGTAGCGATAAAAGAGAAAAAAACAGAGAAAGCAAATTATGTAGAACTCCCCTGTTCTCTTTTATTAGAGCTGTTGAAATGGCATTCTGCACAAGATAGATAAAAAGGAATGTGGAATATAAGAAAAGCATTAAAAAGAGAGAGAAAAAAGAATATTTGAAGAAGTATGAGAGAAAGAGAGAAAAAAGCGCAGAAAGCGGAATTAGCAGGATGTAAAGAAGAATATCGAGACTTATTGCACTGTCTGTTTCATCATCTCTATCTGCAAGAAGGGATGCATTGCTGTTCCCATCCTCAAGTGTTTTTCTCACCTGATTAAACGGCGCATATGAAGTGTTTATAATCTCATTTATTGTTTCAGAACCAAAATAGAATGACAGAACAGCTGATCTCAGCATCCCTGCTATACGGGAAAGAATTATGAATATGAAAGAGAGTGCTTTATTTTGCTTTTGCATAGTAGCGTTCAAGATATTCCTTTTTGAATTCTTTGAATCTGTCTTCTCTTATTGCCTCTCTGACCCTTTGCATGAGGCGGAAAAGATATGCAAGATTATGCTCTGTTGCAAGCATGCCTCCAAGCATTTCATTACATTTGATCAGATGATGCATATATGCTCTTGTATATTCTCTGCAACATGTGCAGCTGCATTCTTCTTCAAGCGGTCTATGATCGAATTTATGAATGGCTTTTTTAAGCACAACAGGACCGTCATCAGTGAACACCGTTCCGTTTCTTGCCATCCTTGTTGCAAGCACGCAGTCAAAAAGATCGATTCCGTTGTCAACAGCCTCAAGAATATAGTCCGGACTTCCAATTCCCATGACATATCGTGGTTTTGAAGGATCAGTGTATTCAGCTGTAAAGGAAAGAAAATGTATGAATTCTTCTTTCTCCTCTCCAACCGAGAGTCCTCCGATTGCAAGACCTGGAAAATCCATTTCCGATAGCGTCAAAGCGCTTTCCTTTCTCAGATCCTCATAGAAGTTTCCCTGGATTATTCCAAAAAGATTTCCAGGAAAGCTCTCTCCAAGCCTCTTTTTCTCCTCCAGGCTCCTCTTTGCCCAGTCTTTGGTTATAAGCCATGCATCACGAGCAGCTTTATAATCAATGTTCGGAGGTGTGCATACATCAAGGCACATTGCTATGTCGCTTCCGATGATGCTCTGGATATCAACCACCTTTTCAGGAGTGAATACATGCTTTGATCCATCGATATGGCTCTGGAATTTCACTCCGTCCTTGCTGATTTTTCTAAGCTGAGAAAGAGAAAAAACCTGGAATCCTCCGCTGTCTGTAAGTATGTTCCTGTCCCATGAAGAGAAGTTATGAACACCATTGAAATCCTTGAGCACCTCAAGACCAGGCCTGAGATAAAGATGATATGTATTTGCAAGAATTATCTTGTACCCTATTTCCCTTATCTTGTCATGGTAAATTCCCTTCACTGTCGCATTTGTTCCAACCGGCATGAATGCAGGAGTTTCAACAACACCGTGATTAAGGCTCAAGATTCCAAGTCTGGCTTTTGATGTGCTGTCTGTCTTTATTACATTGAGAATGCTCATAATTTTCTACCCGCTTCTGATATTACCAGAGCAATAATTATAGTTGCAAGAGATGGAAAAGTTATTGCAAGAGCTGCATTGACTATTTCCTCTGATGCAAGTATTGAAAAGACCATGTCGGAAACAAAATAAACAAGTGCAATTACAATGGATTCAAAAAGAGAGAATAGAAGAACATTCTTTTTGTAGCTGTAATTCATCAGGATAGCTATCATCATGAGAATGAAAACAGTAAAAGGCTCGGCTATTCGGTGAAGGAATTCATAGAGAAAGCGGTTGTACTGGCTTTCATTCACAGCCTTTACTCTTTTCAGGTAATCAATGGATGAAGAAAAGCTCATGAGGGAAGCATCTATCCTTCCTTCAAGGAAAAGGTCTTCTGAAAAAGAGAAATCAGGAAGTATGGTTTCTTCAAATTCAAATATCTCCTCATTTCTTACCCTGCTACCGTCAATGAATATCCATGTTCCGTTTTCATAGAGTGCATAATCTGCTTCAACTCTCTCACTTATTCTGTTTTCTTCTGTTTTTATTATAATCGGGGAATAAAGATGCTTTGTACTCTCACTGTAGCGCGGAGAATAGACAATATAGCCTGTTTTTTCATCAAAAAGCGTGATTGTGTTTGCTGAGCTTGTGCCTTCAAGGCCGAACAAAGATTCGTTTATCTTTCTTGCTTCACTTTTCCAGTTCAGAATTACAGTCTCATTCAAAAACGAGAGAAAAATAGAAATAAGAATGGCAAGCATTATTACAGGAAGAGTCAGGCATTTCTTGCTGTAACCGGATGAATAAAGTGCAAGACGCTCATTGTTTGCACTTAAGGTAGAATAAAAATATGTAGTGCTGAACAAGAGTGCAAGACTTAAAAGCATTATGAAATAATCAGAAAGGGAGAAAAAAGAGGAATAGAAAAGAGTCAGAAAAGAATATCCTGCGTTTATTATGCTGTCCATTCTCATGAATGTCTCAACAGCCATTACAAGAAGAGAGAATATCAAAAGAGTGATGGCTGCCACTTTCAATATCGAGAATATGCTGTAACGCCAAATGATTCTCATGTGCGGTTCCTCCTGAGAATGTTCAGAAGAAGTGCAAGAAATGCAATCACAATATTGGGAATCATCATAAGAATATATGATGTTATGTTTATTTCAAATATCTTGAGCTGGACAAAAAACAGCAGATACCAGTATAAAACAGCAACCAAAAGAGAAAGTGCAAAGCCTGTAAGCCTTCCATATCTCATCCTTGTCTTTGCAAGAGGAAATGAGATGAATGTAAGAATGAAGCATGCAAGGGAAAGTGCGAATTTCTTTGTTAGCTCTGCCTTGTAATACTGAGCATAGAAATCAAATGGCTCAGAAGAATTTTCTATAAAATAGACCTGATCTATAAAATCGTAATTGCCCTGTTTTATTGAATCAGAAATGTAATAAAGGTTTCTTTTCCTGCTTTCATTAAATGTATCCTTCATCTCTTCTTCAATCACATTTCTATTTTCAATTTGCTCAAGAAGTTCTTTAGATGTTAAATTCATTGGACTGGTTGAAGTCAGGGATGGAAGCTGATCAGAGAAATTCAGGAAAACCTCAGCTTCCTTTGCATCAGAGAGCACTAAAAACGAGGAATCAGATGAGTCAGTAATCATGATTTGAGGATCATCAAGAGAAAGAGAATAAACAAAAGAATCAGGATTGATTATGTTTATACTCCCTTTTTCTGAAACAATTGTCTTGTTCTCGCTTCCAAGGTCCGTATTGAAAAGAGTAAGAGAATATATCTCGTTTTCACTTAAGTCTTTGTTTGTCAGAATAAGGTTTCCTACAGTGCTCACACTGGATTTCTCAAGCTCGAATGTCGGCATCTCAACCATAAGCTCAGAAAGTCTTGCATTATACTTCGAGTTTGAATACGGCATAAGAAAATCAGAGACATAGAAATTCAGCAGGCTGATTACAAGTGAAAGGACAATCACTGGATAATACACATATCTCATTTTGATGCCGCATGAACAGAGTGCAAGAATCTCATTGCTGCTTCCCATCTGGGCAAGCATCATGCTGCTGGCTGAAAGTGTTGAGAAAGGGAAAGTATAAATAAGAAACTGCGGCATCGAGAGAATGACCATATATAAAATATCTGAAAGTGCAACATTTTTTAGTGCAACCCTCTCAACAAGCAGCAGTATAGAATTTACAAAGAAAATAAGAAAGAAAAAAACAAAGGAAGCAATGAAATTAATCATGAATTCCTTTGTGACAAAAGTATAGATTATCCTGTGTTTAGCACACACTCTCATTCATACTCCGCTGGAGCCGAATCCCCCATCTGCTCTTATTGTATCAGAAAGAGTATCAGTTATTTCAAAGTCGCATCTTGTATACGGAGCAACAATTGCCTGTGCTATTCTGTCCCCGTCGTTGACGACAAAGTCTTCATCAGAGAGATTGACTAAAACAATCTTGATTTCTCCCCTGTAATCAGAATCAATTGTTCCAGGGGTATTTAAAACAGTAATTCCATGTTTGAGAGCAAGTCCGCTTCTTGGACGAATCTGCATCTCATATCCTTCAGGGATTTCAAAATAAAGTCCTGTAGGGATAATGCATCGGGAAAAGCTTTTTATAACGATGCTTTTTTCAAGGTGTGCCGAAATATCGAATCCGGCACTTCCCTCGCTCTGGTAAGAGGGAGTCTTCACTCCCTCTTCCTTCTTTAATAGTATTCTCACTTTGACTCTTCTTCCTTATTCTCCTTATCAAGGCTCTCCTGAGCATCAATATAAGAGAGATTAAGGCGGTCCATTCTGTCAATGTCAATGAGCTTGACACTTACGACATCTCCGACATGAAGAACATCCTCAACATTCTTTACTCTCTTCTTTGAAAGCTTTGAAATATGACAAAGTCCTTCTTTTCCTGGAAGAATCTCGATGAATGCGCCAAAGTCAACAATTCTCTTTACTGTTCCCTGATAAATCTTGCCGACCTCAGGCTCCTCGATGATTGAAAGAATAAGCTTCTTTGCATTCTGTGCAACGGCATTGTTCTTTCCATAGATCATTACAGTACCGGTCTCATCAATGTTGACCTCTGCTGTGCTCTGGGCAATTATTGACTTGATTGTCTTCCCGCCTGTTCCGATAATCGCACCGATTTTGTCCTCTGGAACCTTGAATGAGAGAATCTTAGGAGCAAGCTCACTGATTTCACTTCTCGGCTGAGCAAGTGTCTTCTCCATAATTGAAAGAATATGCATTCTTCCTTCCTTAGCCTGGTTGAGAGCTTTGCTCATAATCTCAGGAGTGACTCCTGCAATCTTGATATCCATCTGGAATGCTGTAATTCCATCCCTTGTTCCTGCAACCTTGAAGTCCATGTCTCCAAGATGGTCCTCTTCTCCGAGGATATCTGAAAGGACAACGTATTTTGAATAGTCCTCACCTTCAGTTATAAGTCCCATTGCAATACCTGCAACCGGCTTTGAGATAGGAACACCTGCATCCATGAGGGAAAGACAGCCGCCGCATACGCTTGCCATGCTTGAAGAGCCGTTTGACTCCATGATTTCTGATACGACTCTGACTGTGTACGGGAACTTGTCCTTTTTAGGCACAACAGCCTCTAGAGCACGCTGAGCAAGATGACCGTGTCCGATTTCTCTTCTTCCTGTTGTAAGTCTTCCGCATTCACCTACGCTGTATGGCGGGAAGTTATAGTGGAGCATGAAGTTGGAATAGCTCTTTTCTCCGTCGATGTTGTCAAAAAGCTGCTCATCCTGCACTGTTCCAAGTGTAGTAACTGCAAGGCTCTGTGTCTCACCACGTGTAAAGAGTGCAGAACCATGAGTTGACGGGAGAAGTCCGACTTCACATGTTATCGGGCGGATATCTGTCACCTTTCTTCCGTCAGTTCTGACTCCGTCATTTAAAATGGATGATCTGAGGATATTGTATTCCATGTCCTCAAAAATCTTGTCAACCTCGCCTTCTCTTTTCTCATCTTCAGCAATGAGATCAGCATATTTTGCCTTTACTTCACTAATAACCTTTGAAATTGCATTTCCTCTGTTCTGCTTGCCCTTTACAAAGCTTGCTTCCTTGATTAAAGGATAAGCATATTCTTTCAGCTCCTCTGCCCATGAAAGATCTGCTTCCTTGATTTCCATAAGAGGAAGCTTCTCTTTTCCGCAGAGCTTCTGCATCTCAAGCTGAGCAAGACAGATCTTTGTGATAACCGGCTGAGCTGCGGCAATTGCACCAAGCATATCATCTTCCTGCACTTCCTTTGCTCCGCCTTCAACCATTGTGATTCCGTCCTTTGTACCGGCTACTACGATATCAAGGGATGCTTCAGGAATCTGCTGGAAAGTCGGGTTTATTACATACTTTCCATCAATGAGAGCAACCCTGACTGCTGCAATAGGTCCATAGAAAGGAATGTCTGAGATTGTAACAGCACAGCTTGCAGCATTTATTGCAATAATGTCCGGAGTGTTTGTCATGTCTGATGAGACAACAGTCGGGACAATCTGGATTTCTCTTCCGAATGCCTTGTCAAAGAGAGGACGCATCGGGCGGTCAATAAGACGGCTGACAAGGATTTCCTTATCCTTTGGCTTTCCTTCTCTCTTCAAGAATCCTCCAGGAATTTTTCCTGCAGCATAATATTTCTCGTTATATTCAACTGATACAGGCACATAATCAATAGGCTCGCTTGGCTCTTCTCCGCAGCATACTGTTGCTACAACAGCAGATCCCTTGAAATATGCGTATACCGCGCCATTTGCCTGTTTTGCAATTTTGCCGGACTCAAATACCAGCTCTCCGCCGTCCATCGGGACAGCTACTCTTGTAATTTCCATAATACTTCCTTATTCGTTCTTTTATAGTTCTTTATAATCACAAAAAGCGAGAAGATTTCTTCCCGCTTTGTTTCTTTTATTACTTTCTGATTCCAAGCTCGGCAATCAGGCTTCTGTACTCATTGATGTCTCTATTCTTGACATACTTCAAAAGCCTTCTTCTCTGACCTACAAGCTTTAGCAGTCCTCTTCTTGATGCATGATCTTTCGGATTCTCTTTAAAGTGCTTCTGAAGATCGTTGATTCTTGCTGTCAGAAGAGCAATCTGAACCTTGCTGTCTCCTGTGTTTGTCTCGCTGCCGCCGAACTTAGCAATGATTTCCTGCTTTGTTTCCTTACTAATCATTTAATACTCCTGATAAACTGTATTCTATCCATGACATCATCATCCGAGCCTTTTCTGATTTCAAGCCTGGATGCACCTAAAAATGCTAGGCAAGTATCAGAGCCGACCTTCACTTCATAGCATCCCTGTGGCGGAAGGAGCTGTGAACATGATGAGATGTCGACATATATAACACTACCGGATTTCTCTGAGGGTAATGACATTGAGTCCAGAGTGTAATATTGTCCCGAAGATTCATTATAACTAAATAAGTCTCCGGATGAAATATATTTTCTTAAAAGAGTTGATGAGATTTTCTCACCTTCTCTGTTTCTGACAAAATCCACGACAATCAAATCAATAGGCTTTGCCATCTTTTCAAATTCCTTTCTCACTCCATATCCATCAAGCTGGCATGAAGGAGTGCCGAGAAAGAAATCAGAGCCTACAACAAGTGCTTCTATTTCCATGATGGATGAAAGCATCGAGCAGAACTCACAGCCTGAAATTTTTCTGAATTTGTCAGAAAAGTCAATAAGCAGAAAGGAATTAACATCAAATGATGAAATATACTCCTCTCTGAGGCGCAAAGTATCGATAAACTTTGCATTTTTCATCTTGGGATTGCTTTTGAAGCTTATTATAGCACTTTGTATTTTCTTCTCTTTTTTTACCTTCTCAAGGCTTTCGAGAATTTTCCTGTGTCCGTAATGAACACCATCAAAGACTCCGAGAGAAAGAGCCCATCTGCCTTTTAAAGGATGAGAAAGAATATAGTCAAAATCAAAGACTTCCATAGCCAAGCCTGAAGATTATCTTCAGCCTCCCTGAAGTGTTTTCAGCAACAGCATAAAGCTCAGAATCAAAATAAAGGAATTTATATTTTTTTTCCGGAGCGCTGTCTGAAAGAATATATGACGAGATTATATATCCGTTGTCAATTTCTTTCCTGTATTCTGTTTTCAGCCGAACTTTTGAAAAGAGATCTGTCTTTTCAAGAATCTCCATTGTGCTAAGATTCTTTTCAGATAGTGAATATGGCCCGATTGTAAGACGATTTAACTCTTCCAGGCGAGCACAGCTGCCACATGCTCTTCCTATATCACGTGCAAGACTTCTTATATATGTTCCTTTTGACACATGGAATATAATGTCAAGATAGCAGTCATCAATTTTCAATACCCGGTAATCAAAGACCTCAACTTCACGCTCTGGCATTTTCACTTCTTCATTCTTCTGAACTCTTTTGTACGCACGCTCTCCATCAATGTGAACAGCAGAATACTCTGGAGGAGCCTGCATTATCTTTCCCTTGAAGGAAGGAAGAACTGAAAGTATAGTCTCTTTTGATGGAAGCTCTGCTTTTCTTATGACTTTTCCATCAGGGTCGAGTGTATCTGTTTCTTCCCCGAATTTAATTTTTGCCCTGTATGATTTATCCAGATTTGAAAATACCTGATTAAGTCTTGTCGCCTTACCGATAAGAACAATCATCAGCCCTGTTGCGAATTTATCAAGTGTTCCTGCATGCCCTACTTTTTTGCCTTTATAGAGCTTTTTGTATTTAAAGAGATGGGCAAAACTCGTTTTGCCCTTCTCTTTTTCAGAAAGAATGATGAGAAAATCATTCATTACTTTTAATTTCCTTCATCGCTTTGTCTATAATCTCAGAAATCCTCTCGCCTTCCTTAAAGGATTTATCCTCCTTGAAAAGAAGGACCGGAGTGTTTCTGAGTTTGAGCACACTGTTAATCCTGCTCTGGATGAAAGGAGCTGCACTGTTGAGAGCCTTTACTGATTTTTCGAGGCTTTTGTCGTTTTCAAGCACACTTGATACATATACAGTACAGTTTGCATTATCCTTTGCAAGAATTACATCAGTAATGCTCACAAGCGTTGAGAGATTAGGATTCTTTATGGCCCCTGTAAGAATTAAGGAAGAAATAATCTCCTTGATTCTCACACTGAGGCGCTGGTTACTATATTGACTCATTTGTCTCCAGTTTCCTTCTGATTTCCTCTGTCTCGACAATCTCGAGAATATCGCCTACCTGCAGATCCTGCCAGTTCTCAAGCCCGATACCGCACTCATAGCCTTCGTTGACCTCTTTTGCATCGTCCTTGAATCTTTTGAGGGAAGCAAGACGGATAAGGTTCTGATTAAGCTGTATGCTGTCGCGGATGACACGTACAAGACTGTTTCTCTTGACCTTGCCCTCTGTTACATAACAGCCGGCAATTGTTCCGACTTTAGGTACTTTGAACAGGTCTCTGACCTCAACCTTGCCGATATCGACCTCACGGATTTCAGGTGAGAGCATTCCTTCCATAGCTGCTTTGATATCATCGACGACATCATAGATGATGTTGTACTTCTTGACCTCGACCTTCTCTTTTTCAGCAAGAGCCTGAGCCTTCGGTGTTGGACGTACATTGAAGCCTATGACAATTGCATTGCTTGCGGATGCAAGTGTAATGTCGCTTTCTATGATAGCACCTGCGCTTGCACGTATGACATGAAGGCGAATCTCGTCAGTAGAGAGCTTCTCAAGGGCACCCTGAAGAGCTTCAACGCTTCCCTGAACATCACCTTTGATGATGACATTGAAATCTGTAATCTCTCCTTCCTTGATTTTTGCATTGATTATATCAAGAGTAAGCTTGTTTCTTGATGCACCGTCTCCAAGGCGTTCAAGTTCCTGACGCTTTGCTCCTACCATCCTTGCCTGTTTCTCATCCTCAGTCACCTGGAACGGATCGCCGGCAGAAGGAATGTTTGAAAGTCCTATTATCTCCACAGGTGTTGAAGGACCTGCACTCTGGATTCTTTTTCCTTTGTCGTCAAACATTGCCCTTACGCGGCCAGGATATATTCCGGCAACATAATAGTCTCCCTGATTTAAAGTTCCTCTCTGGATGATGACTGTTGCAACCGTACCCCTTCCCTGGTCGATTCTTGATTCAAGAATCTTTCCCTCTGCACGGCAGTTTGCATTTGCTTTAAGCTCAAGCATCTCTGCCTGAAGAAGAATTGTATCAAGGAGGTCCTCAATACCTTCTTTCTTTAGCGCAGAAATCTTGCAGTAAAGAGTCTGGCCGCCCCATTCTTCGGGCATGAGACCTAAATCTGAAAGCTGCTGCATAACACGCTCTGGATTTGCCTCTGGAAGGTCGCATTTGTTGATTGCAACAATGATTGGAACATTTGCAGCCCTTGCATGGTCTATTGCTTCTCTTGTCTGCGGCATGACTCCATCATTTGCTGCAACAACAAGGACAACAATGTCAGTTACCTGTGCGCCACGAGCTCTCATCATGCTGAATGCGCTGTGACCGGGAGTATCAAGGAAGACTACATCGCCCTTGCCTGGAACAGAGACCTTGTAGGCACCGATATGCTGTGTGATTCCTCCGAATTCTCCTCCAGCGACATTGGAGCTTCTAATTGCATCAAGAAGCTTTGTCTTACCATGGTCAACATGTCCCATGATTGTAACAATTGGAGCTCTTGGCCTAAGATCTTCTTCCTTATCCTCTTCTCTTTCAATAATTGTCTCATCATAAAGGGAAACAAGGTGTACCTCGCAGCCGTACTCAGATGCAATGATCTCTGCTGTGTCATGATCTATCATTTGGTTAATAGTAACCATCATGCCCATCTTGAAGAGCTTTGAGATAATATCGCTTGCCTTGAGATTCATCTTCTTTGCAAGATCGCTTACTGTGATATTCTCCATGATGTCAATGCGAGAAGGGACACTAGCTAGCTTGCTTTCCTCTTTCTTCTTTTTCTGAAGCTGGAAATCAATCTCTTCCTGAATATGGGATCCTTTTTCATAATCCTTCTTTCTGTTGTTGAGATTGTTTCGCTTTCCTGCGCCCTTCTGATTAAGATCTATCTGAGGAGCAGCCTGAGGACGAGGTGAGAAACCGGGCTTTCTGTCATTGTTTCTGTTAAAGCCCCTGTTTGCGCCATCCTTGCTCGGTGTATAGCTCTGTCCTGCCCTGAGGCGGAATGATGAATTATCCCTTGTCTGGCCATCCTTCTGCATTCCCTTCCTGTCATGAGGGCGGAAAGTGCGCTGACCTGCAGGACGTCCTCCGACAATTCCTGCAACACGAGGTCTTGTGCTCTCGCTTACCTCACCCTTCTGTCCTGGAACGGGAGGAAGATTGCTGCTCTTGATGATGACAGGTCCGTTATGCACAGCACTGTTGAGCCTGTTGCTCGGGCTTACTGAAGGACTGGTTTTGGTCTTGAACGGATTTTCTCCGATGACCTTGCCGTAATTCTTCTTTGCCTCAGGAGTTTCGTTACGAGTTTTCAAAGAATTATCAGCAACCTCCTCTTCCTTCTTCTGCGCAGAAAGAGTTTCTTCCTTGACTTTAATCTTGACTACAGGCTTCTTCTTGATGACAATCTTTTTCTTCTCAGAAGAATCTGCATTCTGTGCATTTTTTGCCTGCTCGTCCTTTATGTAGTCACTAGCCCTCTTGATAACATGTACTTTCTTTATCTCTTTGTTTTCTTCCATATTTCCCTTTATCACTCAAATTCAAATTCAGCACCGCAGTTCGGACATACAGCTGTTCCGCTTGGCACCTCTGCACCGCAACTAGGACATGTGAATGTATAGTCATCATCTTCTTCAAATACAACTGAGTTCCTGACTGTACTTATCTCATCCTCTGTTAGGCCGCTTTCCTTAAGCTCCTCTTCAGTAAGCTCAAAGAACTCTTCAACAGACCAGATATCAAGATTATGAAGCTTGGCAACAAGATCCTCATCAAGGCCTATGTCGCTCAGCGGTGTATCATCCGGTGCAATGCCAAGGTCCTCGTTTGAAAGCCTTACATCTTCCTCATCTTCATTCTTGAACAGTGCATTTGCATCTTCAATTATCTTCTGGTTGATCTCCATTTCTGCAAACTGAGCCTGAGTCTTCACCTCAATATTCCAGTCAGTAAGCATCTTTGCAAGCTTGACATTCACACCACCCTGTCCGATTGCAAAGCCAAGTTGATTGTCCTCGACAATGGCAACAACATGACGGCTCTGAGGATCGATTGTGACAACGCGCTCAACCTGTGCAGGAATAAGAGCGTTTGCTACAAAAGCAAGAGGATCTGATGAATAGCGGATAACATCGATCTTCTCACCCTCACACTCATTCATGATGGTCTGGATTCTGCTTCCTTTCTGGCCTACAACAGCTCCCACTGGATCAACATCAATCTTCTTAGTATCGACTGCAATTTTAGTTCTCACACCAGCCTGACGCGCAATTGCAACGATTTCGACATCGCCGTTGCTGATTTCAGGAACCTCATTGTCAAGAAGTGCCTTGATAAAATCCCTGCTGCTTCTTGAAAGCACAACACGGACCTGACTCGGGCCCTTTCTCTTTTTTCTGTTTGTCTCCTGCGCATCAGCTTTCTCAACTCTCTCGACGAGGAACTTCAACTGCTCTCCGTCCTGATAAGTCTCACGAGGGCTCTGACCGCGAAGAGGAAAAACAACATCTGCCTTGTCAAGCTTGATGTCAACAGTGTACTCACCGCCTTCCTTTCTCTTTGTGAGCTTTCCGAATATGAGCTTGTTTTCAAGGCTCTTTGCATTTGCATAGACACGGTCGTTAGTGAATTCTCTTACAATCTGCTGTCCTCTCTGCTTTGCAGACTGGACAGAAGAGCTCTCAAATGTCTTTGGATCAAGTGGGATGCTGATAACATCACCGATTTCAACATCTTCAACAAGTTCTTTTGCATCATCGATTGAAATTTCAGTGTGCTCGTTATACCAGTCTTCCTCACGCACAACCTTTTTAATCTGATATACATCCATAAGACGGTTTGTATCATCAAATTCAATCTGGACATTCTCATCTGTCCCGTATTTTCTCTTGTATGCGCTTCTGATCATATCTCTGATGAGGTCGAGAACCTGCTCTTCCCTCATATTCGCGCTTGAGATCATCTCATTAATTTCATTAGTCAAATCAAGACTCATTTCCCACTCTCCTCAAGGCCTTCAAGCCTGGCTTTCTGTATATCTGATAAATTCATTTCTATCTTGTCCATAGTGATTTTCTTATCAGGAATCGAGACGTAAGAAAGAACAACTTTCTCATCATCAGCTTCCTCAATCTTTCCATAAACATAAGCAGAATAAAGATTTGAATAGACCTTTACATCTTTTCCATTAAAAAGCTGGAACTCATATACATCCTTGATGTTCCTGTTCATTCCCGCACTGGAGACTTCAAGTGTGAGACTTCTGTCCCACTTTGCCTGATAACGGGGATAGATAAGGTTATAAAGGATTTCAAGATCATCAAGAGCAATGTCTCCACCCTTCTTTACAACAAGAACAGTAAGCTCTGTTTCTCCTTTCTTCTCATTCTTGTATGTATCTACTATATGATAGCCGAGAGGAGAAACAAGATTCTCAAGTTCCTTATAAAGTTCATTTTCTCTCAATTTATCTAAAAGCATATTTCTCCAATCATGAAAAAAGGAACCGCAGGATGGGTTCCTTAAATCACTTTAATGAAACTGTGTATTTTATAGCTCAGAATGAAAATGCTGTCAATATCATGTGAGTTTTTTCTTTATTTCAAGAAGGAAAAGAAGCGCATTCATCGCACTTGAGTTCTCTATGTCAAAATCTCTGATCAAGCTGATTATGTCATCATAATCATTTGCTTTTTCATCATCAGGTTTGAAAAGGCTTTCATCTTCAAGCGAAGAATAGTCAGCAAAGTGCTTTTTAAGAAAATCCTGAGCATCCTTTATTACTGAGCGGGGAATGCCTGCAAGCTTTGCAACATGTATTCCGTAGCTTGATGCTGCAATTCCTTTTACAGCCTTTCTGAGAAAGATAACAGATCCCTTTGTCTCCTCCACCTTCATAGTCAGAAGCTGGGAGCCATAGCTGTCCAGTCCCGTAAGCTCATGATAATGTGTGGAAAACAATGTGATAGCTCCAAGGTTTTTCATGTACTTTATGACTGCATATGCGATGCTCATGCCATCCTGGGTGCTTGTACCTCGCCCTATCTCATCCATTATCACAAGGCTGTTTCTTGTTGCATAGCGGAGAATCTGTGCACATTCTGTCATCTCGACAAGGAACGTTGACTCTCCTTTTGCTAGATTATCCTGAGCACCTACACGGCAGAAGAGCTTGTCAGTAAGAGGAATAACCGCCTTTGATGCAGGTACATAGCTTCCGATATGAGAGAGAAGCACAATAAGTGCAGTCTGTCTTAAATAAGTGCTTTTTCCTGCCATGTTTGGGCCAGTAATCAAGGAGAATCTGCCGCCTGTTGATGAAAATGAGTTTTTGACATACTCTCCTTTTTTCAGATACTGCTCTACAACAGGATGACGGGCATCTTCCAAAATCAAATCTGAGCCCTCGTCTGCAATAAAAGGCCTTGTATAATCTTCTTCATGTGCCAGATATGAAAGAGAGGAATAAACATCAAGATAAGAGATGACTTTTCCAAGCATCTCAATTGATGAGTTCACTTCTTCTATTCGTGATATGAAGCTCTTGTAGATCCTATTTTCTATTTTCCCTTCATTTTCCCTGCTTGAGCTTATCATGCTTTCTATCTCATCAAGCTTTTCAGTTTTGAATCTCTCACCGCCGACTAGGCTCTGCCTTCTTATGAAATAGGAAGGAACCTTGTTTAGGTTTCCTTTAGAGACTTCAAGATAATAGCCGATAATCCTGTTTTCTCCGCATCTGATATTATTTATTCCTGTCTCGTTTTTTATTTCATTCAGATAGGAAGAAAGTATTTCATTTGAGGAGGAGATGACATTTCTTACTTCATCAAGCTCAGCTGAATATCCGTCGTTTATTATCTTCTCTTTACCGTTGATGTTCGTACACTCGCGGTTGATAGCCTTGTCTATATCCAGAGAAAGAGAGATCAGAGATGAAAAATCAATTTCTGTGCCTTCAACAAGCTCAAGATATTTTCTGTTTTCATCAATCAATGATGATAATGTTGATACACTGTCAGAGATTGCAATAAGATCTCGGGGCACGATTTTATTCATGCTGATCTTGCTTGCTATCCTCTCAAGGTCAGATGAGATGGAGAGAGCATCTCTTACTTTCTTCTCTTCTTCATTCCTTGAGAAAAAATAATCGACCCATGAAAGCCTCTGGTCAATCTTCTTTCTGTCATACAGAGGATTGAGAACAAAGGATTTGAGCATTCTCGCTCCTGATGATGTTACTGTCCTGTTGATTGATGACAAAAGGCTCATCTCGCTTTTCCCGCTGCTCTGGTTTGAAACAAGCTCAAGGGATTTTATTGTCGATGAACTTAAGAACATGTAACGCTCTGCGCTGACGCGGCTTATGCCCTTAAACTGGTCCAGATCTGTCTTTGACATCTCCTTTATGTATTTCAATAAAGCACCGGATGAAAAGATGCATGTCTCATTTTCGTCAATTGAGAAAAGAGAATAAAGATTCTTTGAAAACTGTTCTTCAAGCTCCTTTTTGGCACTTTTCTTTGAAAAATAGAAAGAAGGAAGCTTTGTGAGCATGACAGGAAGCGAATCAAGGAGAGTCCGGAGGCTCTTGTCTGAAAAGTAAAAATCATCAAGTACAAGGATTTCTTTCGGCTCTATCTGATATATTGCATTCTCAAGCTCCCTGTATGATCTTTCAAGAGGAAAATTCCTTATGAAAAAATCACCTGTTGTTATGTCAGCATATGATACAGCAAGTCCTTTCCTGTCCTGATATATGCTCATTATGAAGCTTGACTCTGTGGAGTTTAAAAATTCATCTTCAACAACTGTTGCAGGAGTATAAATCTGGACAACACGGCGCTCTGCAATATCTTTAGAATCCTCATTAAGGTCAATCTGCTCACATATTGCAATCTTCTTTCCAAGATCCAGAAGTCTCTTTATATAATTCTTTGCAGCATGATAAGGAACTCCGCACATCGGATTACCGGCTCTTTTTGTTAGAGTAAGATTCAAAAGCCGCGATACTTCAATCGCGTCCTGATCGAACATCTCATAAAAATCACCAAGGCGGAAGAAGAGCACCTTGTCCTGGTGCTCCTCCTTGATTTTCATATACTGCCGCATCATCGGCGTAAGGTTATCTTTTTCTTTTGCCATATCAGTAAATGGACTGGGTTATTGCAAGAACGATGCTCATGTCCCCTGGAATGAATCCCTTCTCCCAGGTCCATCCCTTCTCATTTGTCCAGCTTGCATCTTTTACAAGATAAAGCCCAAGCGGGAAGCCAGGGATATCAAGCTTGATGCCGATTCCGGCTGCAAAATACCAGTCAAGATTTGTAAATCTGTTAAGATCCCCAAGTTTGTCTACAGCTGCTGTTGCGCTTATGAATGCCTCTGCGTTCAGCACATCTATTGCTATCGGATAGCTCAGCTCAATCTGGTTGTTCCAGACAAAAGCAAGGTCCGTAACTGGAGAGAATCCTCTTGCCATGTTCATGCCGTCTATATAAAGACGCTCCGCGATTCTTGTTCCGTACTCATAGCCATGGAAACCCCAGTAGCCTGCCTCTGATCTGTACCAGAACTGATCAAACATAGCAGAGACACTGGAAGTGAGTGCAAGCACAAGATTGCGCTGTCTTCCGTCTTCCTGAAGGTGTGAATAAAGGGATACAAAGCCCTGAGCTGAAAGAGAGAGCCTGTTATAGTTTGATAGTCCTCCAAGGATTCCTCCCGCATATGTGTAGCTCAGTGAAAGCACATAGCCCTTTGTAGTGTTCTTTATAAGGTCTCTTCCGTCCCATGTAAGACCGAGTGAGAGGCTGTTGGACCACTGCCAGTTATCTTTGTATTTCTTGATTATAAGCTCATACGGATCATACTTGTTGTCGTATACTGCCCTGTTGATTCCAAATGAAAGACCACCTGATACAGTCAGATTTCCTTTATCAAATGCAAAGGTATATCCTGTGCTGTATGAAAGTGAAATCCTGTAAATGTCATAATCCATGAGATACTCAGAACCCGGGTAGCTCTGGGAACTGTTCCACCAGCTGGATGGATCATTGGTTTCAGTTCCTAAAGGATATGATTCTTCATTCGGATCCCTTCCATCAAAATATGGTGAACCCTCTCCTCTCTGAAGCTCATCAGTATATACATTTCTGGATGCAGAGATTGAAATTCCGTTAGACCATCTCTTTGAGCCTACCCAGCTGTCAGAAAATGAAAGTGAGATGCTCTGAGTTGTAGGAGAAAGGTTTGTTCCGATGCTGAGGTTCCTTGCAGTTCCTGCAAGGTTTCTGTCTGTCCACTGCAGGAAGCCTGAAATCGGGAAGCCGTTGACAGTTCCTCCAAATGTTGCCCCGAACTGAAGCTCCATCTGATTTCCTTCTTCAACTGTTATCACAACAATGACTTTTCCAGCTTCGCTTCCCTGATAAAGATCAACTGTTATGTTTGTTACAAGGCCAGTGTTGTATATGTTCTGCTGGCTTCTTATAAGCTTGTCACGGCTGAAGATTTCTCCAACATGTATGGTAAGCTCTCTTTCAAAGACATAGCTCTTTGTCTTTGTAAGACCTTCTATCCTTATTTCTTCAATTGTCGACTGTATTCCTTCAGAAATCTGGATATAGTAGTCAATCGTGTTATCATCCTCATTAAGAGTAGTATTCGGGATTATCTGTGCCTGGATATAGCCGTTGTTGTAATAAAGGGATGAGAGATTCTCAAATATGCTCTGGAGAGTAAGAGAGTCATGAACAGTTCCAGGTTCAAGGTTTATCATGTCGCTGATTGTCTCATCATCATATACCTCATTGCCATCAAATGTTATTGAGCCGAAGAAATACTGCTCTCCCTCAGTTATGTCAAACACAACTTCAAGATATTTTGTCTTGCTGTCATCTTCAGTGACATCAAGAAGGGTAACATCATTTACAGCTGCATTGATATATCCGTTTGACTGATAATGCTGTACAATAAGTGCCTTATCAGTCTCGATGTTTGCTTCAATGTAATTGCCGCTGTTGAAAAGAGATTTCTGCTTTGATGAAAGGATCTTTCTTAAATCCTTGTCTGAGAATGCAGAAATTCCAGTAAAATTTATAGCCCTTATCTTGTACTGAAATCCTTCATCAACTATATAAGTGATGCTTTCTGTGTTGCTCTCTCCGTCGCTTGTTGTCTCATATGTAACACTTGCATCCTTATAGCCATGCTCAAGATAGTACTCCCTAATAAGACCTGCATTGATTTCAAGGTCATTTCGTGAGATGAATGAGCCTTTCTTGTAGTTCTGCTCATTAATTAAAGTGCGCTCAGCATAGCGCTCATTTCCTCTTACAGACACTGAAGAGACCATGGGGTTTTCAGAGATGTTGAATCTTATTATAAGGCTCTCTCCATCCTCTCCTCCAAGCACACTCTCTGCAGAAATGTATTCAATGTAATCCTGTGCATATATTGTGTTGTAGATTTCTGTAAAGAGCTCATCCGAGAATCTCTCGCCCTCATATTTAGAAAGCAGGCGGTCAAGATCTTTCTGCTCAACGTTCTCAAGTCCTGTATATTCAAAGTCACTTATAGGCATGCCGACCCACCAGGATGAGCTGTCAGATGCGAAAAGCGAAAACTGAATCAAAGCCAGTAAAAGAAGTGAAAAGAGTATTTTACGAATTCTGCTCATTTTTTCTCCTCAATGGATTTTAGTCAATTTGACCTAAAAAATAAACCTCTTGGTCAGACTGAATCCAAAATTCTCAATCACGTCAAGCGCGTTGAACGTCTTCGGAGTTGTGAAGAATGTCACAAGACATATCGGGTTATCCCACTCAAGTGAAAGCTTAAAGTCAAGAGAGAGGTCACCTGCGATGAACGAGACATTCTCAAGATTCTTCTCATCGGCAACAAGATGAAGCATGAGTTCAAGGTATAGCTCGGAAGATATGTACTTTCCTGCATATATGCTTGTCCCGTCAAGATATCTTGCAAGAGGAGAAAGATTTACATTTCTCTCCCATGCACTCACTGCATCGAAGACTAAGTTCTCTATTACATTACTATGAAGACTGAATGTATCAAGATTAAGTGTATTTCTTATGTTTTTCGACAGGCTTGAGCTTCCTGAGGGAAGAATACCTATTCTGGAAAGCACATCAACTCCTGTTGAAAGAATTCCGACAACTGATGAAATTGTATCGCTGCCTGTAGGAAGAATATTCTGTCCAAGGATTGTCATTATCTCATTTAAGTCCTTTGAAGGAGTTGAGCTGAAGATAGGGTTTATGTTGTCAAGCGTGTTCTCAACAAGATCAAGGTAGATGTCGACAGTCTCCCCGTTTGTATCGAAAGTCTTGAGTTCTGCCCTTAAGTTTATAACAGGATCAACAGCCCTTATTGAATTGCTTCTAAAGTCGATATTTCCGCTTCTTATGAAGAAATAACGCTGGAAATAGAAAAGCTCACCTGTTCTTATGTTTAGATTTCCTTCAACCTCAAAGCTGCCTCTTGTATTATGGAATCTTGCCTTCTGGTTCTCTACAAGCATCGCGCTAATTATCGGATTGTCAATTAAAGGATAGACAAATGTCGTATTGCTTCTTAAATCCATATTGAAGTCGAATGTCATTGTAAATCCGCCAGGCTCAGTTGAATACCACTGAGGAAGAGGTGCAAGACCTATGGACATTGTCAGGTTGTCGCTTGTCAGCTCTCCTCCCATATATGATTTCTTGTCAAGGATGTGCTGCTCGATATAATAATGCCCGAAAACTGATCCGGAAATATCTATCTGCTCATTCGGCATCGGGATTCTGAATGAAATAGAATTGCCGTCCTCAACATATGCATCTACCCTGTAGTAATCAAGAAGCATGGAAGGAAGAAGATTGAACTCTACAATTACCTTTCCATTCTTTCTTTCCCCTGTATGCTTATCAACACATGTTGCATCAAAAAGATGTGTTTTTATATTGTTGTCCCATACTGTGAAAACAGGATTGTGGGCAATAAGGTGGTCATCGGGGACCCAGAAAACATCAAGCCCTACCCGTTCAGCATATACTGAGCCATAAAGATGAAGGTCTCCTGGCTTTCCCAGAACAAGAAGGTCCGCACTGGCATACTCCTCGTCAAAAATTACAATCGGAGAAAGGAATGCAAAGTTTATAGTCTTTAAATTGAATGAATTGAGCTTTACATTTAAATTAAATGTTTCTTTGAATGAGCCTGAGAGATCGAAGTCGATGACAGGAAGAGCATGAACAGAAAGCTCTGCATGAAAATCATCAAGAGAGAACGTGCCTTCGATGAATGAGCCAGAGAAAGTGAGCACTCTATTTTTGTAGCTTATTTGCGATAGAGAATCCTGAGCTGCCCTGTCATCCATCTGAAGGTTGTAAAGCATTATCCTTCCTTCAAGATTCTCAAAATTATATTCAAATATTTTCCTGAAATAGAAATAAAGGTTTTCTTCCTCATCGCTCTTTACATCTATTTCAAGAGAAAGACGGAACGGATAGTCTCTGTCTGTGTTCTTGAAGTCATATGAAAGAGACAGCGGGAGTCTCATTATTCCGCTTGTTGATGAGATTTCAAGACCAGAAAAATCAAGAAGGAAGTTTCCGTTTGAATACCTTAGAGTTGAAAAAGACACATCTCGCTCAGAGATGCTCATGCTTCCATTAATCAAAGAGCTTCCGTTTTCAATGTCAAAATTTCCAGTAAAGGCAATATCATCAAGGCTTGCTCCCCTTCCAATCAGACTCATGTCTATTTTTCCTTCAAGGCCGAAGCGCTCGAGATTGAAGGCTGTTGCAGACATCAGACCTGAATAATAATCCTCAAAGGAAGAGAGGCTTAAAAGGAACTCTTCGCTGGAGTTTTCAAGCATGAATGCAAGACTCTTGTCTTCAAATTCAAATACAAAGGAACCGGAGAGAGTTTCAAACACAGATGATGAGATTGAAAGATTGCTTATATTCACAGCATCATTGTCTGCATTCAGATAGAAGCTGATACTCGGATTTCCTGCAAGCAGATACATATTTACTATATTTATTCTTGATGAGGAAAGGCTGTAGCGCTGAGAAGAGAAATCAAAGCTGAATGAGAACCTTCCGTCAAGGACAGTTGAAGAAAGATCTTCATTTATTATCTCAAAGGAAGAAAGAATTAGCGATGCATCAAATGACTCGTCAAATGAGACATATAAGCTTGCTCTTTCATTTGTGACCTGGATGAAGCGGTGTATGAAATCAATGTCTAAAGCAAAATTATAATCCCTGTTTTCGGTAGTAAAGACCGCATCAGAATATAAATGAGTGTTGTCCTCAAAATTATAGAATCCGAAAAGACGCGAGGATAGAAAGAAAGAGCTTTCAAGGGAGAAGGAATATTCTTTTCTCTCTGAGAGCATTAGAGAAAGCGAGAGGATTTCGCGCTTTTGTGTTTTAAGGCTCAAAGAGCCATATGGAAGCATCAGAGAATAGTCTAGTGCTCCCTTAAAGTCTGCACTGATGAATCCAAGATCAAGCTTAAGTTCATTTATCTTCATTTCGCTTTCTTCAAGATTTGAACGAAGAGATGAAGAGAGAGAAAAATCAAGGCCAGAGAAATTAAGGTCAGCAATCTCAAGATTTCCAGAAATTTCTCCGCTGTAGCCTATTGCAGAATCCTCATTTTTCTCCAGGATAGAAGAAAATGAAGAACTTACTCTTGTCTCGTCTTTTATATAAGCATCGAACTCTGATGTGAATATCCTGATAAAAGGAGAAAATTCCTTTAAGGAGAGACTATTTATATCAAGATTAAAGCCTATGTTTTCGCTGATATCAGCACTCAGCATGAGACTGTCCGAGTAGGATAAAGAAAGCAAAGCTCTTTTATTTTCATAATCAAGAGCAAGATCAAGCTCTTCTGATAAAAATGATGCTTTAAAGTCCTCTGACTGAACTTTAATATAATCGATTTCCTCCTTCTCTACACTGTATTGAGCAAGTATTTCAAAGGAAGATGAAAGACTTTCCTTTCCTCCGGCATTAAGAGAAAGAAATATATCAAAGTCAGCAGACAAGTCATATCCGTTTTCATTTTTTCTTGCTTCAAGGGCAAGATTTTTCAGCAAAGCATCACCAGCTTTACCATTTGTAAGAATTGAAAGATAGGAAGAATCAAGGGTGCTTATATTAAGCTCTGCCTTCTCATCAGCTTTTGAAAGATCAAGAGAAATTTCATCTATATTCAGTATCTGATCATTCTGCTTTCTTAACTCTATATCAAAAAAGGAAAAAGATACTGTCTCTTCCTCAATGCCACCTGATGCCTGACTCCTTTTCAAGAATGCGCTGTATTCTCCATATAAGAGATATGCATCGTCAAAAAGAGCCTGTATATTCTTATCTTCAAACCTGAGTCTGAGCGTCTTGAGATCAAACTCCAGATTATTGCTTGTTATATTACTCCTGTCTGCATTCAGAGAAAGAGAAAAATCAAGATTCTTTAAGCTCTTAAGATCTGAAAACACGATGGAAGAAAAGACATTGTCTGCAGAAACATTATAGTCAGCACTATCCATAGCAGTTTTCTCTGCTGTAAGAGAAATATAATACATCTGGTTGTAATCAGCCTCTCCCCTTATGTTCTCAGCACTTATTCCCTCATATTTGAATCTATCTATTGAAAGGCTTGTATCAAAAAGGCCTTTTGAAAGATCAAGATTGGATTTAAAATTCAGGTTTTCAAAAAGAATCTCACCGTTAAAAATCACATCGACAGAAGATGCGCTTAAAACCAGCACAAGGTCTTTGTAGTCTTCTAAAGTGAATGAGTTTTCTGAGCTTTTTTTCTCATCTTTAAAAGAAGCCTCCTTGTCACTGGATGTGAATATCTGTACATCAAAATCCTCAAGCGTGATGGGAATCTCTCCGCTTTTTGTAATTGCCCTGAAGAGAGCCGAGAATATTGAGATGTCAACACTCACCCTTTTTCCTTGAATAACTGCAGTATCTGCATACCTGATTTCAACATCATTTAGGCTTATTGATGAAAAAAGGTTCCTGTCAAGAAAGGAGTATGAGATGTATATATCCCCATCTGGATCTGAAAAGGATGAGAGAAGATTATCAAGGGCCGCTTCAGCAGGACTTATAGCCTTGAAATAGAAAACAAAGGAGAGAGAGAAAAAAGAGAAAATGAAAAGTATTAATAATGCAATTAGAACTGTTTTTGCACTTGTATGATATTTCATCTCATCTCCTTTTTCGATTATACTAAAAAAAATCTAAAAATTGAATAAACAGATATTACAATGATAATCAAGAATTTTGTCACAATTGAAGGCCTTGACGGAGCGGGAACAACAACTCAGCTGGATTTGATTGCAAAGCATTTTGATGCAATGAGGACTTTTGAGCCAACTGACGGAGAAATCGGAAAGCTTATAAGAAGAGTGCTGAAAAAGGAATTCAAGACCACTGCATCATCCCTTGCTCTTTTATATGCTGCAGACAGGCATAACCACATATACGGAGAAAACGGAATAATTGAAAATGCAAAGAAAAGACTTGTTGTATCTGACAGGTATTTCTATTCATCTTTTGCATATCAGTGTCTTTCAGTCGATAAGGATTTTGTTAAAAAAATAAACGACTATCCTCACAGCCAGTATGTAATCTTCATTGATCCTCCGGTTAAAGAATGCATGAGAAGGATCAACTCACGCGGAGAGGAAAAGGAGCTTTTTGAAAAAGAAGCAACGCTTAAAAAAGTGAGAGAGAACTATCTAGAAATTTTCTCAAGCCTTCCTGAAGGTGTAAAATACCTTCACATCGAAGGCATTCTGACAATTGAAGATACATTTGAAAGAATCAAAGATTTCCTCACTTTATAAGCATCGCATCGCCATAGCTGTAAAAATGATAGCCCTCCTCTATTGCATGACGGTATGCAGAGAATATATTTTCCTTTCCTGCAAGGGCTGACACAAGCATCAGAAGAGTTGACTCAGGTGTATGGAAATTTGTCAAAAGCTCATCTACAAAGCAGAATTCATACCCTGGCTTTATGAAGATATCTGTCTCTCCGTATTTTCTTATAAGCCTTCCTTCAGCTGATGATGCGCTTTCAAGAGTCCTTGTGCTTGTTGTTCCGATTGCAAGAATCTTCTTTTTCTCTTCCTTTGCCCTGTTTAAAGCATCAAAGACAGAAGGCTCTATCTCAAAATGCTCTGTGTGCATATGATGGTCCTCAATGTTTTTGCTTCTAACAGGAAGGAATGTTCCAGCCCCAACATGAAGAGTGACTTCATAGATCTTTATGCCTTTCTTTCTCACCTCGTCCATAAGTGCATTCGTAAAATGCAGTCCCGCTGTCGGACAGGCAACGCTTCCCTCTTTCTTTGCATAAACTGTCTGGTATCTGGACTCATCGGAAAAAGAGTCCTCTCTCTTTATGTATGGGGGAAGAGGAACATGGCCGAATTTCTCAAAAAAGGATTCATCAATATCTTTTTCAAAGACAACATTCTTTGTCCCGTCCTCATTGGAGGAGGAAATATGAGCAGCAAGAGACTCATTTCCATCTATGAATGTATAAAGATCTCCTTCCTTCTGCCTCTTGCTCTTGCTTACCATCGCCTTCCAGCTGTTGTCTTCATTTTTCTTCAGAAAGAGAAACTCTACCTTAGCCCCGCTTTCCTTATTTGCAAATACCCTTGCCTTCCTTACCTTGCTGTTGTTGACAACAATCACAGTATCTTCATCAATCAGAGAAGGAAAGTCTCTCATCATGTAATCTTTGTACTCGCCTGTTTTCTTATCTAGAAAAAGAAGACGGTCCTCTCCTCTCTTTTCTGCCGGATACTGTGCAATAAGATTTTCTGGAAGATCAAAATAAAAATCCCTGGTCAGCATTTCCTTTTCCTTTGATGTTCAAAAGTCTGTAAGCCTTTTCTGTCACACAGCGCCCGCGCATTGTACGCTTTAAATAGCCCTGCTGTATCAGATAAGGCTCGTAATAATCCTCAAGGGACTCAACAGCTTCTCCGACAGAGATGCTTAATGTCTCAGCTCCTACAGGTCCTCCGTCATAGAATTCAATTATTGTTCTGAGAATCTGGCGGTCCATCTTCTCAAGTCCGTTCTCATCGATTCCAAGTCTTTCAAGACCCTCTGACACAGTCTCTTTTGTAATGACACCGTCAGAAAGCACATATGCATAATCGCGCAGTCTTCTCAAAAGTCTGTTTGCAATTCTCGGAGTTCCCCGGCTGGAGGAAGCAAGAAGTTTTGTCGCATCATCTGTAATCTTAGCGCCAAGTATTTTTGCACTCCTCTTTATTATGTCCTTAAGCTCTTCAGGAGAATAGAAATCGATATGGAAGTTTATTCCAAAACGGCTTGCAAGAGGGGAAGATACGCTTCCGGCCTTTGTTGTTGCGCCGATTAAAGTGAAGTGAGGAAGAGGAACACGCATTGTACGCGCTGCAACTCCCTGCCCGATTACCCAGTCAATTTCAAAATCCTCCATTGCAATATAGAGCATTTCCTCAATCACAGGCTTCAGACGGTGTATTTCATCGATAAAGAATATTGAATTCTCGCTGAGGTTTGTAAGTATTCCAGCAAGGTCTTTCGGCTTATCGAGTGCAGGAGCGCTTGTCATCCTGATTTCTGAGTGCATCTCATTTGCAATAATGCTTGCAAGCGTCGTCTTTCCAAGGCCTGGAGGTCCTACGATGAATGTATGATCCAGGGCCTCTCCTCTTGCCCTTGCAGCAGAAATGAAGACCTTGAGGTTCTCCTTAAGGCTTTCCTGCCCTTGAAAATCCTCAATATGCTGTGGGCGCAGGATATTCTCCTGCCTGTCCATCTCCTCATCAAATTCCTTCTTCATGAGCTTATCATCAGCAACCTCAAGCTCATCAAAATTCTTCTCAAAGTCTATGGCCATCATTTCTCCTTGATTATGAGTGCGAATAAGAAGCGCTCTTTTTCCTCATGAGACATATCTTTCATCTTCACTTCATTTTCTTTCATAAGACTATCAATTCTGTCTCTCACTCTTTTTCTCTCATGACCCATCTCGACACAAGAGTCAACAAGGTCGGCAAACTCAAAAGATCTTGTTTTCCTTTCAGTGCTTTCAATTTCCTCATCCATTACAAGGACATTCTTAAGCTGGAGAATAAGCTTCTGTGCAGTCTTTCCCCCGATTCCCGGAATCTTGGAAAGGGTCTTCACATCCTGCTTGTCCAGAAGAGCAATGAAATCTTTCACTCTAATGCTTGAGAGTATTTTGAGCGCTCCTTTTGCACCGATACCGTTTACACTCAGAAGCTCCTTAAAGCATTTTCTTTCGTCCTCTGTCGAAAAGCCGTAAAGAAGCATCGCATCCTCGCGGTGTATGAAGTAAGTGAGGACTCTTAAATTCTTTTTCTTCTCATCGCTTAAAGAAAGGATATCAAAGACAGTATTGCCGCTGCATTCAAGAAAATACTCCATTCCCGATGCAGTGGAGATGATAATGCTGCTTTCCCCTGTTGATACCAGTTGCCCGTTAATAGCGTTAATCAAGATTCAACCTCTTATTGTAGTCATAGTTAATATAGCACAGACAGTCCGCAAGCGCATCAGCGGCATGATCTGGCTTTGGGATTTCCTTCAAATGAAGATGGAGCTTAACAAGTTCCTGCACCTGTCTTTTATCTGCTGTTCCGGTTCCAGTCACCGCCATCTTTATCTGAAGAGGCGAGTAGAAATATGAAGGAATGCCGATATCCTTAAGAACATATGAGAATGCTCCGATTACTTTTGCAACAGGAACTGCACTTGTTATGTTTCTGGCAAAATAGATATCTTCAATTGAGCACACATCGACTGAGAATTTATCCACAAGGGTTCTGAGATCTTTTCCCAGCTCAAATATCCTTTCGCTGAGCTCTGTATGTGCTTTTGTCCTGAGCACTCCAAAAGAAACAGGCCGGGTGACATGGCCATCAAATTCCACTATTCCCCAGCCTGTAGTAGCAAGTCCCGGATCAAGCCCAAGGATAATCAAATCTTACTCCTCTTCAAAATCATCCGGAAGCTCAAGGTTTGTAGAAACCTTCTGGACATCATCAAGGTCTTCAAGGCGCTCGACAATCTTGAGAACCTTGTTTGCCTTCTCGTTGTCAAGTGTAACCATCTGGTCTGCAACCTTATCTATATCCGCACTCTCCTGCTCAAAACCTGCTTTCTGCATAGCCTCAAGGACTGTTGCAAAATCTGATGGAGTTGTAGTTACTTCAATAACCCCGTCTTCGTTGACTACATCCTCTGCTCCGTTTTCAAGAGCCGCCTCGAGAATCTCTTCTTCTGAGTATTTTGATGCATCATATGTGATTACGCCCTTAGTCTGGAACATGTAGCTGACACATCCTGTTGCCCCCAGCGATCCACCAAGCTTTGTCAGCGTGCTTCTGACATCAGCTGCAGTCCTGTTCTTGTTGTCAGTAAGAGTGTCGATGATAATTGCAACTCCGCCTGGAGCATATCCTTCATATGTGAGTTCATAGAAGCTGGTAGCACCAAGCTCGCCGCTTCCTTTCTTGATTGCCCTGTCGATATTGTCTTTAGGCATGTTCTCAGCTCTGGCCTTCAAAATGGCTGTTCTGAGTCTTGCATTCGAATCCGGATCTCCGCCGCCCATCTTTGCTGCGACGCTGATCTCCTTGATGAGTTTTGTGAATTTCTGACCGCGCTTTGCATCAAGTGCGCCTTTCTTATGTTTGATAGTTGCCCATTTGCTGTGGCCTGACATAAAAATAATACCTCTGAGATAAACTAAGTTTGTACCCTGTTAATCTATCATAAAGGAAAAAATTCAGTCAACAGTATTCTACAATACAGCCATTGCAAGGGATGAGATAACAGCATCAGAAAAAAGAAAGCCTTCCTCATTCAATCTGAATGACTTTCTGCTGTCGATATACATTCGATTATCTATATTGCTTAGAGCATTATTGAATACTTCATCAAAAGACAAATCAAAACGTCTGAAAAATTCATCCTTATCTATTCCCCACTTGGTCCTGAGAGCTGTAAGAAGATATTCACAGACAGACTGGGAAGCAGAAAGACTTTCCTTTTCGTAAACACTTTCACTAATATATTCAAAAACGCTCTGGCTATTTCTCACCGATGTAATATTTCTGTATCCAAAAGAACTCTCGCTTGAAGGTCCGAGTCCTGCATATTGCCCGAGAGCCCAATAATTCAGATTATGAAGGCTGTATTTTTCTCCAATTGCAAAATTCGAAATCTCATAGTGCTCATAGCCAAGATCTGAAAGCCTGCTCCAGCCATTTCTTATGCACTTTTCCTCATATTCCTCATCCCTTTTTCCACTCAATTCATACATTCTTGTCCCCTCTTCATACTGCAGGGAATAAAAGGAAATATGAGGTGGAGTGAAATGCGAAATTATTTCTATGTCTCTGACAGTTACTGAAGGATCAAGTGATGGAACTGAAGTGATTAAATCTGCATTGAAGTTGATTCCTTCTTCTTTCAGAATTTCAAGCGCCCTGATATTCTCATCTCTGCTGGAAGCTCTTTCAAGCACGGCAAGGGCTTTTTCATCAAAGCTCTGGATTCCTGTGCTGACTCTTGTCACATAAGCAAGATTTCTGATTCTTTGCCTGCTGATATCCTCCGGATTTATCTCGATTGTCACCTCTTCTGGAAGCCCTTTTTCATAAGCTTTATCAAGAATCCTGTTTATGTTGTCTATGCCGGCAAGAACAGGATTTCCTCCCCCAAGATATATTGTCCTGTATCCCCTGCCCCAGATTTCATTAAGGCTGTCTAAATCAGAAAGGATTTTATTTACATATTTTTCAACAGTCTCATCGTCATAGGATAATCTTGGAAGTGAATAAAATGCACAGTATCCGCATTTTCTCCTGCAGAAAGGAAAATGAATATATAGTGAAAGAGGCCGGGTGAAATCAATCATCTGATTCTGCTTATTGATGAAAGAGGCCAGAAACGGAAGACAACTTTTCCGTTTATTGAGCTTTCACTTACAGGGCCGAAGTACCTTCCGTCCCTAGAGTTATCTCTGTTGTCGCCTAGCGGGAGCACATGATCTTCTGGAACATAGATTCCCCTTTCGTAGGATGAGTATGCGCTTCTTTTCCCGCTGTCATGAGGGGAAAGAAGATAAGCCATTCTTGCCTTGCTGCTTTCTCCTTGGTACTGGTCAAACACATAGCCGATGCTTTCAAGAGCTGAATATCTGGTCAAAAGGTATTGAGGCGCGTAGTTTAAGAGTCCAAGCTCATCATATGCAAGAAGAGCTGAATAAGCATCAAGAGCCGGATAGAGATTTTTATCCACACTCCTTTTAATTCCATCCTCCAGATTATTTTCTCTTCTGAACTCATCTTCTGAAATAAATGAAGAAAATCCCGATGGCTTGATATAAACATCGCCTTCGATGAACTTTATCTCATCATATGGAAAGCCTACAGCACGCTTTACATAAAGGCGCTCAGCAACAGTCCCATCAGGATTCTTGTCTATGTTCACAAGCGAAAGAGTGCCCATGAAGATTATCTGACTCATCAGATCGAATACAGGTCCCTTTGAGTCGTATTCAGGATTATAGAATGTGATGATATCATCACGCTCGACTCTCCTGTTTAATGTAAGCACCTTCTTTCCTGCAGGATAAAGCTCATAGCCATATGCGTTCTTGATAACTGCTACACGGTCTCCGACATTGAGAGTGCTGACCATGCTCGGGGAAGGAATCAAGAAAAACTGGAACAGATACTGGTTGATGATTATCACCCAGAAAACAGCAAAGACAAGAGCATCAAGCCAGGAATAGATTTCCCAGAAAATACCTTTTCTCTTTTCCTTGTAATAAAGCTTTTTCTGCTTTCTTCTTGTCAGATAGCCTTCTGCTTTCCTCTCTATTGCCGTAAGAAATCTGTCCATAAATGAAAAAGTACACTACTAAAGGAAAGTTGACAAGAAAAAAAATGATTATTACCCTTTCATTTATGAATAAAAAGAAACTTCCGGAAGTCGAACCTGTAAAACTCAAGCCTCATTTCGGGATGAGACCGGGCCTATATATACTGCTTTCGACAATTGCTGTATTCCTGCTTCTCTTTTTCCTTCTTTTCATGCTTCCCGGCATAATCAAAGGCGGAGAGTATCTGACATTCTCATCCAATTTAAGTGATACAGGCATTCTTCTTGACGGAAAATATCTTGGCTCAAGTGAAGGAAGCCTTTATTTTGTCTCCTCCGGAGAGCATGAGCTTTCTTACTATAAGGAAGGAGTGTATCTGTATTCCCAGAGCATTGATGTCTCCCATCCTGTGTTCTTCACTCTTTTTCATAAACGTGTTAAGGAAATTGAAATTGCTGCACAAAGCACAGATGAGCTGAAAAAGACTGTTATTGGCACATTCTGTTCTGAAATTTCTGAAGAGGCAAAGATAACAGGCTATTCAAATGTATTCAGAATGCGCCCTCTTATCAGCGATTTTGCATATGATGCCGTTTCTCTTTCTCTTACAGAAGAAGAAATAAACAGCGCGCTATATTTTGCATATGCTCAGATAGCAACAGAAGAGCTTATGAACGATCTTCTTCTCTCTGTTTCATATCTTGAAGAAAAAGGAATAAGCATTGCATTCTCAATAGATCCTGAAATTTATGATAAAAATGTGGAAATATCCATCTCTCCGATTAGTCCCTATCTAGATGACGGAGATTTTCTTTATTTTGAAGAAGGAGAGATCCTTATTGGAGAAAACAAAATTGCCTATCCTTCTTTCAGAATAAGCAAGAGGCCTGTTACTGTAAACGATTATTCTGTTTTTGTCGAGGATAATCCCGAGTGGAGCGTTTCAAACAGATCTTCTCTTATTGAAAAAGGTCTTGTTGATGAATATTATCTTGAAGGAATTACGCTGAACAGCAGGATAAACAACACAAGCGGAATAAGGAACATAAGCTACTATGCCGCAAATGCCTATATTGACTACATCAATGAAAAAAACGGCACAGATTATTCTCTTCCAAGCGAGATACTTTATATGGTTGCCTCATCAAACAGCAATGAATATTCTCTTTCCCTGAATTACAAGAATGAAAGTGAAAAGCTCTCATCAGCACTCGGGGGACTCTGGGAGATGACGGATACAGCATATCTGAAAAACATGAGATGCCTTGATTATTCACTTATATCTTCATTTGACAATCCTTGCCTTGATATAATCATCAAAGGAGGAAGCTGGATAAACAATCCAGATGAAATTACTATAGACACTGTTGGCACCAGCGGAAAAAACATGTGCAGCGAGTACATGGGATTCAGAGTCTGCGAGATATTATGAGCAAGGATATAAAATTAGTACAGAAGAACAAGAAAGCATATTTCAATTACGAGATTCTTGAAGAGCTTGAATGCGGTATATCACTGGTTGGAACTGAGGTAAAATCCGTCCGCGAGGGACGCGTCTCTTTTTCTGACAGCTATATTATTCCAAAGGACGGGAAGCTTATCCTGACCGGCTTCATTATTCAGCCGTACAGCCACGGCAATATCTTCAACCATGAAAGTGACAGGAAGAGAATGCTTCTTGCACATAAGGATGAGATAAAGAAGTTTACAAGAAAAGTCAACGAGAAAGGCCTGACAATAGTGCCTCTTTCAATTTACATAAAGGGGAATCTTGTAAAGATGAACATCGCCCTTGCTCGCGGAAAGAATGTCAGGGACAAAAAAGAAGCTATAAAGGAAAAAGATCTTAAAATCGATGCAAGAAGACAGCTGAGGGAAATGAACTATTAGGCATTCATGCGTTTATGAATGCTTTCTGTCCGTTTAGAATGATCTTTTCAAGCACCAATGCAACTTCTTCTTTCTTGATGGCGAAATTGCTCTTCACCCACTCTTCAATAACGCTTATTGCGCCGCCGGATATGTATGTATATACAATCTGGGCATATTCAGAATTAAGCGGAAGCTGCTCCTGCCATACTGACTTTGTATAAGGAAGAAGAGCTGAGAGAACGTTTTTTAAAAAGCTTTTTGAAGTATCAGAGAAAATGAGTATGCACATTGACCTGTTCTTCTCAATAAGCGAGAGAATGTTCAGCAGAAGATCCTCAAGCCCTGTGATTATTCCCTTCTCCAAGGACTCGGTAAGGCTCTCGCTGATACTTTGCGTGAACTCAGAAAGAACTTCTTTGAATATCTCATCAACAGAGGAATAATGGCTGTAGAATGTATTTCTGTTCACTCCGGCCTCTCGGCAAAGTGTTGAAATAGTGACATCTTCCATGTTCATTCTGCAAAGCAGATCTAAAAGTGTCTTTTTAAGCTTGCTCTTGGTAAGCCTTATTCTTTTGTCCATATTCATCCTCTGTCTTTTGGAGGTGGGGAGACTCGAACTCCCGTCCTAACAGTCTATCCATGAACGTCTACAGGCTTAGTTGCTGTTTCTAAATTTTCTCTAATCTATCGGTAAAGCAACAAACGTAAAGAAAAGATATGACCTGTTTTTCTTCGACTCATACGGCCCTTATGAGCAAAAAAGCTTCCTTTGTCTGTTAGGGAATGCAGAGCGGAAGCATCTCCGCCTTCCCCATGCTGCGTTTAATTAAGCAGCAAAAGCAAGAGTTTCGACGTTGTCGTCTTCTTTCTTTGCATTTAATTTTTTGCGCCGGTTTTACAAGTCAGCTCTTGGTCTGCAGTCCATGACCTAGCAAAGCTAGTCGAAACCAAAACACCCCCGTTCTGGCAAAATAAATATAATAGTAAACAGACAGAATGGTCAATATCTGACTGTTAATTATTTCTCAGATGTTCATCAAGCTGGACAAAGAAGGACTCTAGATCTCTGAAACGAAGGCATGAATAGGAATCAAGATAAGTGTCATCACGGTTCACAATCACAATCTTTTTGCCCTTTCTTGCAGAAATGTATGGCAGGCTTGCTGCAGGATTGACAATTAAAGATGAGCCGAGAACAAGCGTAAGATCTGCATTCTCAAATGCGCTTTCTGCTCTTAAAAGAGTGCTCATATCAAGAGCCTCTCCATAAAAGACTATATCAGGCTTGATCAGAGAGCCGCATCTTGAGCACTTAGGGACTTCCCCTTTCCTGACAGTTGCTGCAATGTCTTCATACTTATAAAACGCATTGCATGAAGTGCAGAAGGCACGTGAGAGAGAGCCATGAAGATTATAGACATTCCTGCTTCCAGCTCTCTCATGAAGCGCATCGATGTTCTGTGTGAAGATTCCTTCACTCAGCTTTCCAATATCCTCCATCTTCTTAAGACACCTGTGGATTATGTTCGGCTCAAAGTTCTCAATATTGAACCAGTATTCGCTTGCCCATGAATAGAAGATGTCAGGATGAGAGAAAAAGAAATCTATTGATACAATCTCTTCAACAGAAAGCTGCCCGTATTTCTTGCTGTATAGACCTCCTGAAGATCTGAAATCAGGGATTCCGGAGAGTGTTGAAACACCGGCTCCTGATAATACAACAACACGCTTTGAGATTTCAAGAATGGATAAGAAAGAATCAAAATCAGACAATCTCTTCACCTCTGAATGTGTTTCCATTGAGCTCTGTCACATAAAGAGTGACAATATCTCCGCTTTTGTGCTCATTTACAGGCAGGAATGAAATCATATCGTTATGCTCAGTCTTAGCAAGAAGCCTTTCTTTTTCATCCCTTGTAACAGAGAGCACTATAGCTTCAGTCTTAAAAGGAAGGCGAGCACTTTTTATCTTCTTTGCTCTTTCAAGCTGCTCTTTTATAAGAATTTCCAGCCTTCTGATCTTTTCTTTCTCATCAATCTGGCCTGACATTGAATATGCCTTGGTCCCCTCTCTCGGGTTGTAGTAATACATGAAAGCTTCCGTGCACTTCATCACATCCATCATCGAAAGAGTCTCTTCAAACTCTTCTTCTGTTTCTGAAGGAAATCCTGTCATGACATCAGTTGAGAGAGTAAGAGATGGTATTTTCTCATACATTTTCTCTACAAGAGCAATGAAAGCTTCCCTTGTTGTCTTTCTGTTCATAAGAGAGAGTATCCTTGTCGAACCGCTCTGCATCGGAAGATGTATATGCTTTGCAATCTTTTTGTTTTCAGCAATAACTGATATAAGGTGATCTGAGAAATCCTTCGGGTGAGGAGACTCAAAGCGTATGAACATTATGTTCTCAAGGTGCGGCGTTATAAGCTCCAACAGGGATGGAAAATCAACAGTCTTTCCGTTATATGTGCTCTTATATGAATTTACATTCTGGCCAAGGAGTGTTACTTCCTTCACACCCTTTTTCTCAAGGAAATCTATTTCTGAAAGTATTTCCTCAACACTTCTGCTCACTTCCCTTCCCCTGACATAGGGAACAATGCAATATGAACAGAAATTATTGCATCCGTTCATTATAGGGATGTATGAAGATATTTCTCCTTCCTTGTAATAGGAAGGCAGAAAGCTGTATTTCTCTTCTTTTTCAAGCTTATTGTCCATAACAAATGATGCAATCTCATTCTTTTCGTTTGTTCCGATTACCGCATCAACATATGGTGCATCATTCTTAACCTCGTCCTTAAGGCGCTCCGCCATACAGCCGGTTAAAATAATCCTGAAGTTTTTGTTTCTTTTCTTTACTGTTGAATAATAGCCAAGGCGGCCCCAGATTCTGTTTTCAGCAGTCTTTCTGACTGAACATGTGTTCAGAATCACAACATCAGCATCGATTGTGCTTTCTGTCTTCTCTGCTCCCCTTGCCATTAAAAGAAGCTCAATTGCATTGGACTCTGCCACATTCATCTGACAGCCGTATGTTTCAATTATGTATCTCACTCTTGCTCCTGATTACTGCCGCCTTGAATGTGTTCTCCATAAGGGAGATGACTGTCATCAGCCCTACTCCTCCCGGAACAGGTGAAACAAGGCATGATGTACTTTCAAAGCTCTTCTCATCCACATCACCCTGGATTCTGTAGCCCTTTTTCCTGCTCTCATCCTTTATCCTGTTTATTCCGACATCAATGATGACAGCATCATCCTTTGTCATGGATGAATTAAGAAGATCAGCCTTTCCTGCGGCAACAACAATAATGTCTGCATCCTTTGTAAAGCGTTTTAGATTCTCTGTGTGGCTGTTGCATACAGTCACTGTCGCATCACGGCCTTTATTCATCAAAAGGATTGCAAGCGGCTTGCCGACTATATTGCTTCTGCCAATTACTGTAATGCTTTTTCCTCTTGTGGGAATATCATAATAGTCGAGCATGTCAAGAATGCCTTTTGCTGTGCATGGGATAAAGCAGTCAAGTCCCTGAACAAGACGTCCAAGATTATTTTCCGTAAAGCCGTCAACATCCTTTTTTTTGCTTATTCTGTTAATGACATTGCTCTCATTTATGTGAGAAGGAAGAGGAAGCTGTACTAGGATTGCATCAACACTTTCATCACAGTTCAGCCTGTCAATCAAAGCCAAAAGCTCCTCTTCAGCAATATCTTCACACAATTTATAATCAAAATGCACAAAAGAAAGTGCCTCGCACATCTTGTGCTTGCTGTTGACATAAGAAAGGCTCGCTGGATCATCTCCAACGAGAATGACTGCAAGACTTGGTGCTCTATTTCCTTTTTTTATAAAGGATTGCGTATTTTCTTTAAGCTTTTCAAGGATTTCATCCCTGATGATTTTTCCGTCAAGTAGCTTCATCTGCTATTATTAATACATTTTTTTCCTTGTTTTCTCAATCCATTTAAAAATATGAATCTTTTTTATATAATGAACGCATGAAGAAAAAAATTCTTACAGCATTAATGATTTTTCTGAGCTCAGTCAGCCTCTTTGCTGCCCAGCCGTTTTATGATACAGGCAGCCAGATATTCACAATATCTGCAGGCGTGGCTTTTCCTGACTATATGGCAGTGCCGAAGAAGGACATTGCAGGCTCTGGAATGGGTGCAGAGGGCACTCACCTTACAGTTGGAGGATATGGAAGCATAACATACCAGGTCTTCACATCTCCTTATATCGCACTTGGCGGAGAAATCGGATATCAGTTCCATTTTGACCAGTCAAGCAGTGTTTTCACAAATGTGCCGATGCTCTTCAAGTTCACATATGTTCCTCTGCAGGGAAATATTGAAATTCCTCTTTCACTTACAGCAGGAATCAATTACATAAGCCTTGCAGGAAACGGCAAGCTCACACTATCAGTTGGAGCTGAAGTAGGATTCAGATTCTTCTTTACCGACGAATGGGGAATGGGAATAAACGGCGGAGTAACATTTGTGCCGGAATTCTATCTAAAGAGTGACAGAGCAGACTATAACGGAGTATCACTCTTTTCACCTCTGACACTCTCAGCAGTATACAGGCACTAAGGAGAATGGTATGAAAAAAGCTTTATTTATTCTTCTTTCTTCACTTATCTTGCTCACATCATGCAATCTTGATGGTCAGGGTATTTTCAATGATATTCTTTCAAGCGAGGCTGTTACTAATGTAGATGTTCAAGAGTTCATCGGAGTCTTAGATAATAAAATATATGTCAACTCAGAAAATGGCCTTTCCTATTATGAAATGAACAGCTCTGCGCAGAATACTACTTTATTTACCCCAAAGGAAAAAGAGCAGTATGCCTTCTATAAATTTGTATTCGAATCAGATGAATCAGATGGTACTAAATATGCACTAAAAAGCATAAATGATCCCAATGGTTTTTATTTCGAAGTTGAAAACATGACTGATCACACTTCAACTAAAGTAACTTTCAAGGCTAGTGAAAATGAAATTAATAAAATCATAGGCTCTGAAGTCTATTATGTTGATGGAAAAAATGTTTTTACAGCCATAGTTAAGACTGTTGGTGATAAATATTATCTGATCAATGTTGATGATACGAATCATTTAATTTATTCAGAAAATGAAAATGAAAATACACTGACTGTTTCTAATGCTAAAGAAATTTCTGATTATAAAGAAGATGCAAGAATAATCGGACCTAATGCATATGAAAATAATAACAAGTATTATGTTGATGGTATTGAAAAAACTATAAAAGATGGTAATAAGAACTCTCTTACAATACATTTCCTCTCTTCTGATTATGCTGTAGCAGGATCAGACTACACTGTTTATGATTCAAATGGAAAGGCCTTAAAAAATAAGGAGGAGAAGGCTATCAAGCTTAGTGGAACTCCTTTCTATACAAAAGCCGGAGGAAAGACATTCCTTATTTCAAATTCTGCTCTTATAGCAGATGGAAATAAACATGAAGTAAAGACACTCTTTTCTTCTTTAAGCGGCAGAGAAAAGCAGTATATTGCAGTTGAAGACAATAATAATAATTCAATTAAAATTTATCGTGTGACAGCTTCAAACGGAGTTTACTGCACAACTGTTGATCTTTCTTCTAATAATGAAACTCAGAATTAAAGCTGAAGATTCAAGCTCTAATTTGCGGCAGAAATCCTGCCGCTTTTTATATTACATTCAAAAAAAATGCAGGCAGAGCCTGCAAACCTTATAGAACTTCATGAAGAATCTTCTTCACTTCCTCATCAGCAAATACCTGATCTATCTCTTCACTAGTTAGCCCGATGAATTCATGGCATGTATAGTGAATCCATCTGGATTCTTCAGGAGATGAGAGAACATGCTTTCTGCACCAGTAATCAGGCTGGATAGGAAGGCTTTCCTTTTTATAAAGAGGAACCTTGTAGTCATAGACAGCGACCTTAATGTTCTCTCTTAAAATCCCACTCTGCTCCATTACAGTATTGACAAGTGCATTAACAGTCATTCCTGTATCAAAGATGTCATCAACTATAAGAACCTTCATGTTCTTGTCAAGCTTTTTGGGGCTAACCGTCCATCCATCGATATCAACGTGCTCACTGTGCTCAGAAAGCTTTCCATAACTCCTTGCAACTACAGCAGCATAGAATACAGGCTCTCTCTTTTCCTTCATTGCAATGAGCTTATAGTACTCGCTCATTACATTTGCCATATATGCACCGCCGCGTAGCGAATCATATATGATATCCGGCATGAAATGATCGACTGTATACATCTTGTGCACAAGCTTTAAAGCTGCATCGCGGATCATATCGCATGTAATGAATTCCTTGGACATAAATCACCTCAGGTCATAATCTCAAGTCCATCTTCAGTGATGGCAACAGTGTGCTCCCAGTGACATGCGACAGAAGCGTCAACAGTCTTGACTGTCCAGCCATCATCCAGGACCTTTATTCTCTTGTCCCCCATGTTGATCATGGGCTCTATTGCAATTACAAGGCCTTCACGGAGTTTCTTGTTTGAATATCTTGTGTTCACATAGTTGAAAACAAGAGGATCTTCATGAATGGAAAATCCAACTCCATGACCGCAGTAGTCCTCAACTATCCCATAGTGATAAGGACGGACCGTGGACTCAACGGCACGGGCAATGTCATATAGACGTGCACCCTTTACTGATGCTGCATCTATTGCGTTATAAAGTGCTTTTCTTGTCACTTCATTTAGTAAATGGACTTCCTTGCTTACATTTCCGATTTCATAGGTATGAGTGCTGTCTGATACATAGCCGTCAAGATCCAGTGTGATATCTACAGAAACAAGATCCCCGTCCTTTAAGATATTCTTCCTTGACGGGATGCCATGAATAACAGTGTCGTTTACGGAAATGCATGTAGCATTTGGATACCCGCAGTATCCGAGGCAGGAGGCAATTGCATGATTGTCCTTGATAAACTCATAGCAAATCTTGTCGACATCATAAGTGCTCATGCCTTCCTTGATGTTTTTATCAAGCATCTTAAAGAGGGATGAAAGAAGAGCACCGCTCTTTCTTATTCCTTCAATATCCTCTTTTGTTTTCAGCTCAATCATGAATGTTCTCCTTGACATATGTGTCAAGCAGACCGTTTATGAATTTGTATGACACATCATTGCTGAATGATTGGGAAAGCTTTACAGCCTGGTCTATTATGATTGTTGGATGAGTATCCTTTACATACAGAAGCTGATAAAGCGAGAGCCTTAAAACATTTCTGTCCACGATGTTTATTTTTTCAAGCGGTCTGTTTATTGAATATTTTCTAATGATCTGATCAATCTGAGACCTGTTCTCAACAGTTCCTAAAATTAGGAGGCGTGCAAATGTTTTTGCCTCTTCATCAAGAGCATCCATCTCCTCTTCTGTCATTCCTGGAAAGACAGTTAAATCAAGATCATCATCAAGCTCATTATTGAAATCAAGGGAATAAAGAGCCTGGAGCGCGATGCTCCTGGCTGTCACCCTATCCTGTTTGAAAATTTCCTTCACTTAATAAATCCTTATTCTTGCCTGGCTTCTGAGATCAGCAATCAGTTCATTTGTAGCATTGGCAAGAGCATTCTGTGCATTCTGATTGGCAAGAAGATAAACAATGTAATCCCTTACTGTCTCTGAGCTCTCCGGATTGATTTTATCATCAATTCCCAAAATCCTTCCGCTGTTATGAACGCTAACTTTGACAATATGGTATCCGACATTGGACTCAAGCATTCCGGAGACCTCTCCTGTTTTTAAATTCATTACTGCATCGACAAAATCCTGTCCGAATCCTGTAATTGCACTCTGGTTGTCAATGCTCAGCCATCCGATATCTCCGCCAAGAGCTTTGCTCTCTGCATCGTCTGTGTAGTCAGAAACTGCCTGCTCGAATGTAATGCTTCCATTCTTGATCTTTTCTGCAACATCAGTCATCAAGACAGCATTCTCCTCATTCTTTTTCTCATCATCAGTCTTGAGCTTTACAACATGAGCAAGCTTAACATTCTCTGCTTGGAAGAAGCCCTGCATGTTCTTTCTGTAAAAGTTCTCGACCTGTGAATCTGTAGGCATTGTGTTGATGTTCTGAAGCTCTGCACCCTTTTCCTGCAGAACATATTTCTGAACAGTCAAAGATTCTTTTATGCCTTCTTTATATTCATCTAAGCTCATTCCTGTATTTGCACTTATATAGCTTTCAAAGTCTGCATCAGAAACCTGGGCACCTACCTGGCTCTCAAGCTGGCTTTTAAGCTGAGAGACATAGCTTTCAACTTCCTGATCAGTTGCAAGTGCACCATCACGTTCAGCACCCTGCAGGAATACTTCATCATTGATGAGAATATCTAGAATCTGGCTTCGATCTGCAGATACTCCTGCATTCTGATACTGCTTGAGCATAGCATCGACATCATCATTTGTAATTGCTTTATTTCTGATAAGATTAACTGTTGCAGCAGGGCTAGATACCAAACTTGCTGATCCTATTGCTGAGAGGGCAAGAAAAAGTACAAGCAGAACAGATAAGAATCTCTTTTTCATTTTGATTTAACTCCTTTCCAGTTGGATATTTTTGCCAAGAGAGCCTGCCTCACTGGTATTTTTGACAGTAAAGCTTGCATTGACGAGCATACCCTGCTCTTCCATCGCCTTCATCAGGTTGATGGTTGTCTTGGAACTCCTGATTCCAGATAATACCACAGCAAGAGAGCGTTTGCCTTCTGCTCCAGGTGTAGTTTTCAAGTATTTTGGCACTATATCAGGGATTCTTGCGCTTATGAAGCTGCTCTGAGTGGAGACAAGAACAATAAAATCATAGAAAGTAAGTCTCTCTTCATCAACATAAGCATTTAAAAGTGTCACCTCATATTTTTTTGAAAGAGCTGATGAGAGAGAAGATGCAATCTGCTTAACTTTCTGATCATCCCTATCCCGTCCAGCATATACAAGTGCGACTTTCATCGAAACCTCCGCTTAAAAGAAAAAACCGGCCTTAAAATGAGGCCGGCAAAAATGTACTGCAAATCAGTTTGCGCTATCAGAAGCAGGAACCTCACTCTGGCTATCGTTTGTAAGCCATGTAGTTCCAGCTTCAGCTCTCTGTGTCTGCTCAACTGCAGCAGTAAGATCCTCGCTCCCTGTTCTGTGTGTCAGTGCTACAAGAAGAGCAAGCACAAGAAAGAGAATTGCAAGGATAGTGGTAGCCTTGGTGAGGAAAGCATTGCTCCTACCTCCGAAAGCAGTGCTGCTGTCTCCGCCGAATACTCCGCCAAGACCTGTGCTCTGCTCACTCTGGATTGCAACAAGGAAAACCAGAAGAAGTGCTACCAAAACAAAAAGTACCAATAGGATGATTCCTAAAACTGTCATTCTATCACTCCAGCTTATTTATTGAATGTTAAAATAGGCAGGAACTGCTCAACTGAGAGGCTTGCACCACCTACAAGAGCTCCGTCGATGTTTTCCTTAGCCATCAAGGCCTTAACATTTCCAGCCTTAACAGAACCACCATACTGTATAATCAGGTTTTCTGCAATATCCTTTGAGTACAATCTCTCAACAGTTTCCCTGATAAAGAGATGTGCGCTGTCTGCATCTTCAGCACTTGCAGTCTTTCCTGTTCCGATTGCCCAGACTGGCTCATAAGCGATTGTGATATGAGCCATAGCGGATGCATCAACACCCTTCAGACCAACCTCAATCTGAGAAGCAAGAACTTCTTCAAGCTTGCCAGCCTCTCTTTCCTCAAGCGTCTCACCAACACAGTATACGACATCCATGCCGCACTCAAGAGCAAGAAGAATCTTGCCGTTGATGATCTCGTTTGTCTCTCCGTAGTACTGCCTTCTCTCGCTGTGACCGAGAATTACAGTATTTACTCCCAGATCCTTGAGCATTAGAGGAGATACTTCTCCTGTATATGCTCCGCTCTTGTGATCAGCCATGTTCTGAGCTGCAACGATGATTGGAGAGTCTTTAAGCACTTCAAGAACAGCAGGGATTGTTACAAATGGTGGAGCTACCATCATCTTTACATCTGCGCCCTTTTCTTTGACAGCAGCAAGAAGAGCCTTTGCATACTCCCTTCCCTCTGTTGCTGTCATGTTCATTTTCCAGTTTCCTGCAATATATGCCTTTCTCATCTTATTTCTCCAGTGCCTTGATGCCAGGAAGAGTCTTGCCCTCGAGGAATTCAAGAGAAGCACCACCGCCTGTTGATACATGACTGATCTTTGAAGCAAGACCGAACTTGTTGATAGCTGCGACACTGTCACCGCCACCTACTACGCTTGTTGCATCGCTTTCTGCAAGAGCCTTGGCAACTTCTTCTGTTCCCTTAGCAAACTGAGCAAACTCGAATACTCCCATTGGACCATTCCAAACAACACTCTTTGCACTCTTTAGCTCTGCCTTGATAAGCTCAACTGTCTTTGCTCCAATATCCATTCCCATAAGGTCATCAGAAATATCTACAGAATCAACAGCAACAGCTTCTGCGCTCTCGCTGAATTCAGATGCACATACATGGTCAACAGGAAGAATGACCTTGACTCCCTTCTCCTCAGCAGCCTTTAAAAAGTTCTTTGCTGTGTCAAAATAATCAGGCTCTACAAGGCTCTTACCAATCTTGTGTCCGAGAACTGCAAGGAATGTGTAAGCCATTCCGCCTCCAATGACGATTGTATTGCATGTCTTGACAAGGGACTCAAGAACAGTAATCTTGCTTGATACCTTGCTTCCGCCGATGATTGCGACAAAAGGCTTTTCAGGGTTCTCAAGAAGCGGAGCCATATACTTTACTTCCTTTTCAATCAAAAATCCTGCATAGGAAGGAAGATAGTGGCTTACACCCTCTGTTGATGCATGTGCTCTGTGAGCTGTTCCGAATGCATCGTTTACATATACATCACCATAGCTTGCAAGTGTCTTTGCAAACTCAGGATCATTCTTCTCCTCTCCAGGATAGAATCTTACGTTCTCAAGCATCAGAACATCACCTGGCTTGATATCCTTTACAAGAGATGCAACCTCGTCTCCAATTACATCCGGAGCAAGAGTTACTTTCTTTCCAAGGAGCTCCTCAAACTTCTCCTTTACAGGAAGAAGAGAATAATCCATGTTCTTCTGTCCCTTTGGACGGCCGAAGTGTGTCATGATAATAAGGCTTGCACCCTCATCAAGGATGTACTTGATTGTAGGAAGTGCAGCAAGGATTCTTGTCGGGTCAGTGACCTTTCCTTCCTTTACAGGGCAGTTGAAATCAACACGGATAAGAACCTTTTTTCCATTAAGAGATGCATCTTTAACTGTATTCAATACCATAAATTACTCCTATAGTGAAAAAGGCCTGCATCAGGCAGGCCCATAAAATACAGGCTGTAATCAGCCGTTGACTTTCTTCATGTGTGCGATAAGATCGAGAACCTTGTTTGAGTATCCAATCTCATTGTCGTACCATGAAACAACCTTAACAAATGTATCTGTAAGAGCAATACCTGCCTTAGCATCGAAGATAGATGTTCTTGCATCTCCGAGGAAGTCAGAAGAAACAACTGCCTCATCTGTGTAGCCGAGGATGCCCTTGAGCTCGCCCTCAGATGCTTCCTTCATTGCAGCGCAGATCTCGTCATACTTTGCAGGCTTAGCAAGATTTACAGTAAGGTCAACAACAGAAACATCAAGAGTAGGAACTCTCATTGACATACCTGTGAGCTTTCCGTTGAGCTCAGGAATAACCTTTCCAACTGCCTTTGCAGCACCTGTTGAAGATGGGATGATGTTTCCACTTGCAGCTCTACCACCTCTCCAGTCCTTCATGCTTGGTCCGTCAACAGTCTTCTGTGTAGCTGTTGTTGAGTGAACAGTTGTCATAAGACCATCAACGATTCCGAACTTGTCGTTGAGAACCTTTGCAATAGGAGCAAGACAGTTAGTTGTGCAGCTTGCGTTAGAAACAAACTGTGTTCCCTTTACATATGTCTTCTCGTTTACACCAACAACGAACATCGGTGTGTCGTCCTTAGAAGGAGCTGACATAACAACATACTTTGCACCAGCGTTGATGTGTGCCTGTGCCTTTTCCTTTGTGAGGAAGAGACCTGTTGATTCAACAACATACTCTGCACCTACTTCGTCCCACTTGAGCTCGTTAGGATCCTTGCATGCTGTTACTCTGATTTTCTTTCCGTCTACAATAAGAAGAGACTTCTCAACATCAGCCTCGATTGTGCCGTTGTACTGACCATGCATTGTGTCATACTTGAGCATGTAAGCAAGGTAATCTACCGGGCAAAGGTCGTTGATACCGACAATCTCGACATCCTTTCTTGTCATTGCAGCGCGGAAGACAAAGCGTCCGATTCTTCCGAATCCATTAATTCCAACTTTCATCGAATTTTCTCCTTCTACATTATCTTAAATCGATAATAATTTACTAATTAACTAACAGATAAAAAATACCACTTTTTTACTGATAAGTAAAGAGAAATCATCAGGCAGGGCTTTCTTTGAGCTATTTTTGCTGCATTAAAGATTTATCAAGCAAAATAGCGCGCAGAATCTCTTCCTGCTTTATGAGCATTTCCTCTTTTTCAAAGTCATTGCTTTCATGGTCATATCCCATAAGATGCATCATTCCATGAAGAACAAGACGCATCAGCTCTTGTGAATATGGAACTGAAAACTCCTCAGAATTCTTTCTTATGAAAGACGGAGAGATGAAGATGTCCCCCAGTTCTTTTTCTTCAAAGTCAAATGATGGAAATGATGCATCATCATCCAAGGCAAATGTAAGAACATCTGTTGAAGAGTCCATGTTCCTGTATTCATTATTCAGCCTTCTCATCTCATCATCAGAGATGAATGAAAGAGAGAAATTTCCTTCTAGGCCAAGAGCTCTGGATGCGTTTTCGATGAAAGAGAGCACAGAGCCTTCATCTATTTCATTTCTCATTTCATCACTTTCAAAATAGATTTCAGTTTTCCTTGTTGTCATACTCTATCCTCTGATGGTCTCGTCCTACAAGGGACAGGATGAATGTGTCCTTGATGATATCAAGATCAGTAAGTGTCAGCGAACTCTGAGAAAGCTGATTGTGATTGATCTTGCTGATTATGATATTGCTGATAAGACGGTCATATTTGTTTGTATTCGGATTCTTGAGAGTGCGGCTTGCAGCCTCCGTGCAGTCAGCAAGCATTACAATTGCGCTCTCTGGGCTCTGAGGAGGCTCTCCGTTATAGCGGTAATCCTCCTCGCTGACGCTCATGTTTCCTGAGGCTTCCTTTTTGGCCTCGTTGTAAAAATATGTGATTATATCGTTCCCATGATGCTCGCTGATTATGTTTATGACCTCCTGGGGAAGCCCGATCTCCTTAGCCTTCTCCACTCCAAGACGGACATGGCTCTTGATTATTGCGGCAGAAAGACTTGTAGTTATCTGGTCATGAGCATTCTTTCCGCTCTGGTTCTCGATAAAATACTCTGGGTGCTCGCTCTTTCCGATGTCATGATAAAGAGCACCGACTCTAGTAAGCTCGGCATTGGCTCCTATCGCCTTTGCCGCCTGATAAGACATATCAGAGACATTCCTTACATGATTGAATGTGCCCTGTGCAACATGGGCAAGACGGTTTAAAGTCGGAGTATCCGTATATGAAAGCTCATGAAGACGGAATATCGTCGGAAGGTTGAATATCTTTTCAAGGAGAGGAAGCGTTATTGAAACAGCAATATATGTGACTACTACATTCAGAACAACAAGTATCATGTTGTTCACAAGTATCTGGTAGCTGTAGCCGGCAAAGAGAGAAAAGAGTCCTGTAGTAAGCGCAGCTACAATAGATGAATAGAAAGCCTCATAGATAATGTCTATTCTGTTTGTTCCAAAGCGTATGAACATCACAGAGGCCTCGATAATTACAATGAGATTGAAGAAAGTGTACTTGTCGCTTGACTGGTAGATTACGGCAAAGCCGGAGAGGACAAAGCCGGTGATAAAGCCTATTCTTCTTCTATTTGTGATGCATGTGAACATCACAGGAAGATATAGATAAGGCATTATGGATGACGGACTGTACGACTGGTAGTTGTCAATAGAAAGCACAAGCCAGAGGAATGTGAGAATCTCTGTCAGAACAAGACCTGAAAGAAAAAGAAGCGAATACAGCGGTGTGCGGAAATGATAAGGCATGAAATATACAAAGAAATATATTCCAAAAGCAAGAACAGTGATTAGAAACACGGCCTGAACAAGCATGTTCACCATGTCAACTGACGGCGCCTGGTTGTTGATGATATCCACTATCCTCAGCATTCTTTCTGTTATCACTTCATCACGGCGAATTATCTCATCCCCTTTTTCAATGTATATGATTGAAGATGGAGTATTAAGTGAGGCCTCCTGACGCATGTTGTTTGTCTTGTATTCATCATAAAAGACATTTGTGTAAGTAAAGAGATCAACAGCATCGCTTATCAGCTTTATATCCTCATATGTGAGATTTGAATATGATGAGTAAGCCTGGTCCATAATGCTTTTAAACAGCGTTGCTTCTGTAATGAGGCCATTTGTCGATATTCTTTTTGCTGATGCTCCGCTTGCATTGTCAAAAAGGATTGTGTAGTATCCCTCTGCATTTGATGTATTGAGTTCCTGAGCGGAGAATACACCGGAAAGAAGTATCTGGCTCTGGTTTTCTTCAATCAGACGGGAAATGACCAGAAGATTTTCAGCAGAAAGGGAAAGAAGACGGGATGTGACATTAAGTGTGTCATTATATCCTGCATCAGAAAGATAATAGCGGGCGACTGACTCGTTTCCAGTAATCACGGCCTTAAGATAATCTGTAAGGATATTCCTCATTTCAAGAGTTTTTGAAAGAGAAAGGGAATAATAAGGGAAAACGGCCTTCTCTGCATTCTCCTTTGCTCTCTTGGTCTCCACTTCATCGACAAAGGAAAAAGAAATGGGGCTTACTACAGTCTCATCAGAAAGCTCGCCTGCTACATATTCTCTTGACAGCTTTATATTTCCACTGTCCAGCTTTGAATAAAAGAACGGAAGAAGTACTCCAAGCAGGACAGAAAGGATTGCAAGGAAGATAAAGGCTATCTTCTGTGCTTTAGAAAAGTATTTTTCAACATCAAGATATAAGCGGTCCTTAATCTTCATCCTCATCCTCGTATGCTTTTATTATATCGCGTACTATGCTGCTTCTGACAGTGTCATTTGCGCTGAATTTGACAATTGAGAGCCCTTCTATGCCTTTCAACCTTCTAACTGCATCTATAAGTCCTGACTTTTCTCCCCTTTTGAGATCGCTCTGTTCAGGGTCCCCAGTAATTATAGCCTTGCTGTTTTCTGCAAGCCTAGTAAGGAACATCTTCATCTGTGCTGATGTTGCATTCTGAGCCTCATCAAGAATAACCACAGCGTTAGCAAAGCTTCTTCCTCTCATGTATGCAAGAGGAGAAAGCTCAAGCACTCCGTTCTCTTCAAGACGCTTGATTTGAAGAGGAGGAAGAACATATTCCATCGCATCATAAAGAGGCCTTAAGTATGGAGAAAGCTTCTGCGTAAGATCGCCAGGGAGGAAGCCGAGAGTTTCTCCGGCTTCAACAACCGGGCGAGCAAGTATTATCCTGTTCTTCCTTCCCCTGAGCACTTCCTCAAGCGCATAGCAAACAGCAAGGAATGTCTTTCCTGTTCCTGCAGGGCCATAGGAAATAATGACCTTGTCTTTTTTAAGGCTTTCCATGTATTTCCTCTGGCTCTCGCTCTTTGGCCAGATTGTCTTTGAAGAAACAGTGAAAGAGATTTTTTCTTCAGAGAATGATAAAACATCCTTTCCTTCAATTATCTTCTGATAAACCATGAATATCTCACTCTCATTTATCTCTCCCCTTTCCTTTGCGATGTTTTCAAGGGCTGCAAAAAGAAGAGTAAAATATTTGTTGTCCCTGCAGCTGACAACAAGGCCCTTGAGAGTAAGCTCAGAAGAAAGGAGCATCTCAATGTATGGAATGTTCTTATCATTTGCACCGAGAACAGATTCTGCATACTCGGCTTTTGAAAATACGAATGAATCAAGCATTATCAGGAAAAATCATAATACAAAAGAGAGAAAAAGTGAATAAAATGCTATTTTCTTTGCCATATCCCACCATTATTGCTCCACTTCTCATCAACATTGAGATCCGGGAAGGTGTTCCATGAAAGATAAATTGAGAACTCAGGTATGAACTGATATTTGTTATGGTAAAGCTCAATCGAAGATTTATATTCAAGGCTGAGCGCCCAGTCCTGCATGTAGTGTGTGAAAGAGATCTCAAACTCAGTGAGATTGAATCCTGTATCCCTTCTTCCGTCTCCAAAGAAATCGAAAGAGGCAAGAAGATCATCCCAGAGAGCTGAAAATGAGAATTTATTGTCAACAAAATACTTATAGAACTGATTGTTCTCGCTCTTGAATGAGAAAGTGAGGTCTGCAAACTCTGCAATTGAGAAAACAAGCTCAGGCTCAAATGCAAAAGAGGAAGCTGCAGGTATCAAAGCATCCACAGAAAGGCTCATGTTTATATTGAACGACAGATATATCCTTCCCTTCCAGAACTGGAAAGCCTGCTTGCCGCTTTCTGCTTTGACAGCAAGAGAAGAAATAGAGACAGAATCATAGCGTCCTGAGAAATCGAAAGAGAAAGAAAGATATGGAATCTTCACACTAGTTCTTATCCTTTCAAAATTCATGTTGTCAAAATCAAATTCAATTTCTTCAGAAATGCTGTATTTTTCATCCTCAGTTGACAGTGTGACTATATAATCAAATGAAAGAGGCGCAAGCTTTCCTTTTGTCAAAATATCCTGACTTTCATAAAGAACATCCAAAGCTGTTTTGAAATATGTTGTCTCTAAAGAGAATGCAGCATTTATATCATTGCTCTCAAGCCTTCCCTCTTTGTCTTTAAATAGATATGAAAATGACAGGCGAAGGCCTTCATAGCGGTAAGAAATCTCAGGACGAAGGCTGGATGTGAGGGGATAAAGAGTGTATGTCACTGCCGGAGTGAGAGTTCCCCAGGAAGAAAGCTCAAAGCTTTTTGAAAGTCTTATGTCATGCAGCAGCACGCTGTCTTTGTCAAATGATGCATACGCAATTTTCTCACTTCCATTTTCTTTTTCATAATTAATGAGCCTGGTGCTGAGCCGGTATCTGATTCCGACAAAAGGAAAGGAAACGGTAAGAGCATTGACAAGATCTGCATCGAGCTTGCTACTTTTATCGTTTTCTTTCTCATTTTCTCTGTACCTGATTTCACTTGAAATCTTGTTGTAGAGGGAAAAATAGGAAGAAAGGTCCAGAGAAAGATCAATGTAGGATGAAAAGACATTATCAAGGCTTTCTGAATAAAGGTCACCTCTTTTATATTCCTTTATCCTCTCAAGACTTTCAAAGAGACTGTAGCCAAGAGAAAATGAATAGGTATCAGATGCTCTTTTTCTGTCTGCTTCGTTTAAATAAAGAGGATGAAGAAGAGAGCTTTTAGCTATAAACGCGTCAAACTCCGTTTCCTCTTCTTCCTCACTGCTTTTATCAACTCTTTTTTCCGTATCAAAGAATGCGCCTGTCATTTTAAGAGAAAATGATGGAAGCGTTGCAGAGGAGATTACATAAGTGTCATCTGTTCCGTCATAGTCATAACTTTCTGAGATTACAAAATCATCAAGGGAAAATGATGAAAGATATTTGCTTGTATAGCTTGAAGGCAGAGTATAAGAAAGCTCAAAAGATCTTTCTATACTTCTTAATGCAGTGGTGCTGAAAGAGGAAGGGAAGCTTGAGCGCTGCAAAAAGAGAGGCTCTAGGGAGAAAGCAGTGTTTCTGTTCATATAGGTATTGAGTACCAGATAGTCTGAATAAAATGGAAGATTAAGCAGAAGATCTAGCCCATAGTCGCTATATTTTATGCTATTTTGAGAATAATATCTGAAATTTGAACCGCCTACTTCCTCAAATGAGAGGGCAACGCCGGAGAGTGTAGATATATTCAGGCTCTTGTCAAAAAAATTCAGAGAAAGGTCGACTCCAGCATGAAGGCCCGCACTCTTATAGGCATCAAACATCAGGACCATATAGCTTTCTGTTTTCTCTGCCCAGCTTTCAAGATCACTTTTTTCAGCTGAACTTGAATAATATGCACCGTCCGGGGAATAAGAGGATGTATCCTCAGAAGATGAGAAAAGAGACAAAAACGATGATTCTTCCTTGCTCTCTATCCTCTTGCTGTGCCCAAAGAGCTCAAAAGTGGTATTCAAAAACGCACCGCGCTCAGATGAGAATCCGAATGAAGGGTTTCCAATCATGCGGCTTCCCGGGTAGAAGAAGAACGGAAAATAGAAAATCGGGACCCTTCCGATTTTAAGAACTGCGTTTTCTATCATCAGGTCAGAGCCGGGAAGAAGCGAAATTGAAGAAGCGGAAATCGATGAGAGTGGATCTTTTTCACGCGATGCTATAAAACCGTCTGTGTATATTGCTCCACCCTCAGCTGTGCTTTCAAGGCTGCGGCCCACTGAATAGATTTCAATAGTCTTATTATCGCTGTTCTTCTTTTCTGTGTGCGTTGAGGCATTGAGGATGTTTATGCTGTCCTTGTCATAGTAAAGAGTAAGCACGTCAGCAGAAACTGATGCCTCCTCAAACCCATCCAGAGATACAGAGCCGAGAGCGGAAAGAATGCCTTCTTCAAGTGAAAGCGAGATATGATCTGCATTCAATGTATAGTTTTTATCAGCGCTTTTTACAATAAGCTGAACATTTCCGCTCATCTCGACATGAGAAGCTGATGATACAAGCGTATCAGAGTTAATAATCTCAACAGAAACAGTGCTGCTCTTGCTGTCATCTACCCTGTATTCCTCTATATTCTCTGCATCATAAAGAAGACTTCTCTTTTCCTGGTCAGTTAGTCCTTCTCCTGCTATCCCCCTGTTGTTCAGAAGACTGTTTAAAAGCGCAGTGTCTGCATAATAAATATCATGGCTTTCAAGCGCAGAGAGAGAAAAAAGAGAGAAAAAAATGAGCAGGAAAAGAAGAACTTTCTTCAAAGCAACCTCTTTAAAAACTGACCTGTATAACTTTCTTCGCACTGTGCAATCTCTTCAGGAGTGCCGGATGCGACCACTCTTCCCCCATCGTCTCCCCCCTCGGGGCCTAGATCAATGACATAGTCGCAGCTTTTTATCACATCAAGATTATGTTCAATCAGGATGACTGTGTTTCCCTGATCAACCAGGCGCTCAAGTGTCTCAAGAAGCTTCTTGACATCTGCAAAATGAAGTCCTGTCGTGGGCTCATCGAGAATATAGAGCGTCTTTCCGGTTCCAATTTTTGAAAGCTCTAGTGCAAGCTTCACCCTCTGTGCTTCGCCCCCTGAAAGAGTGAGCGCACTCTGGCCGAGCCTTATATAATCAAGGCCAACATCCATCAGAGTCTCCAGCTTTCTCCTGATTGATGGAATTGCATTAAACAGCTCATAAGCTTCCCTTACAGTCATTTCAAGCACATCTGAAATGTTCTTTCCTTTGTACTGGACAGTCAGCGTTTCCTTGTTGTATCGCTTGCCGTCACAGACATCACATCGAACAAAGACATCTGGAAGAAAATGCATCTCGATCTTCAGCTGCCCATCTCCATGGCAGTTCTCGCATCGGCCTCCCTCGACATTGAATGAGTAGCGTGATGCAGTAAAACCGCGGGCCTTGCTCTCAGGAAGGGATGCAAAGAGATTTCTTATTGCCGTAAACACATCAACATATGTTGCAGGATTGCTTCTGGGAGTGCGCCCTATCGGGCTCTGGTCTATGTTGATTACTTTATCTATATTCTCAAGCCCTTCTAAGCTTTCATAGCCGTCAAAGCGCTCCTTCTTCTTTGCAAGATAATCCTGGATTGCTGGAAGAAGAACCTCATTTAAAAGGGTACTCTTTCCACTGCCTGAGACTCCAGTAATCACGCTCATTGTTCCAAGAGGAATTGAAACATCGATTCCTTTAAGGTTGTTCTTTCTGCAGCCTTTAATTGTAAGCAGCTTTCCGTTTCCATTCCTTCTAATTAAAGGAACAGGGATAGTAAGCTTTCCTGAAAGAAAGAGGCCTGTAACAGATTTTTCGCATCTGGCAACATCTTCAGGAGACCCCTCAGCGACAACTTCTCCACCCAGCTCTCCTGCCCCGGGTCCTATATCTACAAGGTAATCAGCGGCGCGAAGCGTATCCTCATCATGCTCAACTACAATGACTGTGTTTCCGATATCGCGGAGATTCTCAAGCGTCTTTATTAGCTTTTCATTGTCTCTCTGGTGAAGACCTATTGACGGCTCATCAAGGACATACATGACACCGGTAAGGGCAGATCCTATCTGGGTAGCAAGCCTTATCCTCTGCGCTTCCCCTCCTGAGAGCGTTGCAGCCGCACGGTCAAGCGTGAGATATCCGAGTCCTACATTCTTTAAAAAATTCAGACGGCTAGATATCTCTTTTAAAATCTGGCGTGCAATTTCCTCCTCTGTCTTTGAAAGAGTCAAGGAAGAAAAGAAATCCAGGCTCTTTGAAACGCTCAGCTTCGTTGCCTCCATTATATTATATCCACCCACCTTCACTGAAAGCGCATCAGGGCGGAGACGAAGACCTTTGCAGGTTGGACATGTTGAGAAGCTCATGAAAGACTCAAGCCATATCCTTATATTGAGGCTGTATGTCTCTTTCAGTCTTCTCTCTAAATCTGGAATTATTCCTGGGAAAGTCTCTTCATAGTCGACATGCCCGCTTTTCGAGCTGTGGTTATAACGGTATGGAATCTTGTCCGTAGTGCCGTAGCAGAGCTTGTCAAAGACAAGGGGGGAAAGAAGCTCAATAGGAGTATCTAGATTGTAGCCATAGTAGCGGAAAAATGCTTCAAAGCGTGCTTTGTCATAATTTCCATTCTGGCTTGCTGTCCTTATTGCTCTCTGGTTATATGAAAGGCTTTTATCAGGGATAATCTTGTTTATGTCAAAGACCTTGTTCGCACCAAGCCCATTGCAGTCGGGGCATGCCCCGAAAGGGTTGTTGAAGCTGAAAAGCCTTGGCTCAACCTCCGCAAGCGTTATTCCGCAGTCAGGACAGCTGTTGCGCTCAGAGTATATCTCGCTTTTGTCTTCATCGACATATACGACCTCAACAAGCCCTCGCGACATCTCAGTTGCTTTTTCAATTGCATCTGACAGTCTCATCCTGTGCTCACTTGAGTTCTTTATCCTGTCAACAAGAATGGAAATATTGTGCTTTACATTCTTCTCAAGAGATGGAATCTGCTCATCTATGTTGAAGACATGAGAGTCTATGAGAGCTCTTGTATAACCAAGCTTCACTGCATCCTCAAGTGTTTTTTTAAACTCCCCTTTCTTTCCTCTTGCAACAGGGGATGCAATCATGAGCTTTCCGCCCTCAGGATGCGAGAATATTATGTCGATAATCTGGTCAATCGACATTTCAGAAATCTCTTTTCCGCACTTCGGGCAGAACTTATGCCCGATTCTAGCCCATAAAAGACGGTAGTAATCATAAATCTCTGTCACTGTGCCCACTGTAGAGCGCGGGTTTCTGTTAGTGCTCTTCTGCTCAATAGAGATTGCAGGAGAAAGTCCTTCAATGAAATCGACATCGGGCTTTTCCATTCTCCCTAAAAACTGACGGGCATAGCTTGAAAGGCTCTCCATGTATCTTCTCTGCCCTTCTGCAAAGATTGTATCAAAAGCAAGAGAGCTCTTTCCGCTTCCTGAAAGCCCTGAAAGAACAATCAGGGAATTTTTGGGAAGAGTGAGATTTATGTTCTTCAGATTATGCTCACGGGCTCCTTTGATTATCAGATAATCACTCTTGGATTGCATCTAGAAGCTCCTTTTCAGCATTTGAATAATCAACCTCTTTATAAAGCTCACCCTTTTTATAAAGAAATGCTTTTCTTCCTATCCCGGTAAGCGCAAAATCAGCTTCCTTGGCCTCTCCTGGGCCATTGACCTGACATCCCATAATGGCAACAGTAATATCTTTATCAAGCATCAGAAGCTTTTCCTCAAGGCTTTTCACCATGCGCTCTGTATCAAATGTATGTCTTCCGCAGCGCGGGCAGGAAATAAGGCGCACTCCAGTCTTCTTAAGGCCCAGCGTGCGCAGAATCTCACAGGCTGAAATCACCTCATCAGAAACACTTCCTGTAATGGAAACCCTGATAGTATCTCCGATTTTCTCGTTAAGAAGGTTTCCAAGAGCCCATGTGGACCTCACAGATGATATTACTGAGCTTCCTGCTTCCGTGACTCCAAGATGTATCGGATAGTCACATAAAGCCTTGAGCTTCCTGTTTGCCTCAAGTGTTTCATCCGTGCTGCTTGACTTTAAAGATACGACTGTGTTGGTAAATCCAAGAGCTTCAAAGTCATTGATGTAGCTGAGTGCTGTCTCAACCATCAGATCAGTTTTTTTAAGTCCTTTGTCATTAAGAGGAAGAGATCCGCTGTTTAGTCCGATTCTTATAGCAACGCCGTTATCGAGGGCGGCGCGCACAACTTCATCCCTTTTCCACTTTGCTCCGATGTTTCCTGGGTTTATCCTGATCTTGTCAGCCTTGTTCTTTATCGCATCGATGGCAAGAAGATAGTCAAAATGTATGTCTGCTACAACAGGAATCACAGAGCGCGAGGCAATTTCTTTGAACGCAGAGCCGTCCTCTTTAGAGGTATAGCTGAACCTTATGAGATCGCAGCCCATCTGAGCAAGCTTTCCAATTAGCTTTACAACTGAATCTGTCTCATCAGATTTTAAAGCTGAGTTGTACATTGTCTGAACCCTTACAGGAAAGGATCCTCCGATATAAAGATTCCTTACTTTTGCAACCTTAGTGCTGAACATCGTATTCTCCATTCAAGACAAAGTGAGAGATGCTTGATTCCCCTTCTTCCCTTATCATGAATTTCTCTCCTGGAAGAAGAAGGGCACACTTTCCCTTTTCAAGTTTTGTCACAGAAAGCACCTCAGAGCTCTCGCTGTTTTCCCTGTAGCTTGTATAAAGCATAAGAGAGCCTGAAAGCACCATGAAAAGATGAGAAAACGATCTGTCGACAAAAAAAGAAGAGAAAGGGAAATCAGAACTTTCATACTTCTTGATGTTCTTCAGTTCCTCTTCAATTGATGTATATTTTAAAATCTCTTTTGCGCTTGCTGTGACCATGAAAATGATTATATCAAATGAGCGAAAAAGAAAAAACTGACTGAAAAAGATTCAGCCAGTTATTTCAAACAGTGTTTTTCTTTTTTCTTTTAAAGAACAAGAAGTGAGAGAACGAGAGTGAAAAGCGCTACTGTCTCAACAATACCGATTACGATGAAGTAGTTGGCTGTTCCCTTTCCTGTCTCGCCAAGGCTGTCACAGGCACAGGCTGAAACCTTACCCTGGAAGAATGCAGAAAGTCCTATTGCAATTCCCCCAAAGACTCCGATTCCGAAGCAAAGCAGAGCATTGGTTCCGCTTTCAATCGCACTCTCAATGAAAGTCATAAGCAAAAAGCCGTAAATTGTCTGCGTCAGAGGAGCACCTGCAAACGCAACCATAATAAACGGTGCGGGCTTGCCCTGTGAAAAACACTTCTTCCATGCTCCGATTGCAGCCTGAGAGGCAACCAGAGCTCCCATACCTGAGCCCATTGCAGAAATTGCAAGTGCACATGCCATACCGATATAAGCTATGTTACTCATAACAAAACTCCTTTCTCCTTTTACTCAGCCTTCTTTGTAAAAGGCTCATATTGATGACCGGACCACTCCATTCCAAGCTGTCCGGAGAATTCCAAAAGATTGAGTCTAACTCCGTGAACAATCACGGAAAGCACTCCCATTACTAGATTCAGAACATGTCCGAGGAGAATGACAATTAGTGCAAGAGGAATACCTGCACCGCTCATCATTCCGCCTGCCATGTTGTTAAAGCTCTCTGCAATTGCAAGGCTTGCCATGCCAACAGCAAAAAGACGGATATAGCTCATTATGTTAGAAAAGGCAGAGACCGTATTAAGGAATGTTGTGAAAAACCCTGCAAGGCCTGAAAGCATTCCCTTGACAAAAGGAACTCCTGGTGCCTGAGATCCAAAGACAAGCACAAGAATATATCCTATTGCTACAGAAATCGCGACAGCTTTGAAATTGCACTCAGCACCAATTACAAGATAAAGAACAAGACCATATAGAACCAGTATGTCCAAAAGCCATCCGAGGTCTGCAACAAAAGATAAATCCTTTGCTTTTATCTTTCTTACAACATTGATGATGCATGCAAGCGAAAGCTGGATTGTGCCGAGGATGAAGCAGAACTTCATGACCATGTTCTGTGCCCATGTTGAGTCAACGCCCATCACTTCAGGGAAATTAGTGATCTGAGGAATTACAAGAGCCTGCAGAAAAGCTGATGAAGAGAGTATCTTCTCGCTTCCAAAATACGTTCCTGTCAATGCACCCCATATTATCGTCGTGATGGAAAGGACATATAAGAGTATGTTGATGTCACTTAATTTCCTGCTCTTTGCATTCATTATGACTGCAGCAATCAGAAATACAAGTCCGTATCCTGCATCGCCTACAATCATGGCAAAGAAAAGAGAGAAGAAGACAAGGAAGTATGAAGAGATATCCATTTCCCTGTACCCAGGCACTGTTCCAAGGATGTCAAAGACAGGCTTTACAATCCTTGTGACCCTGTTGTACTCGACAAGGGTTGGAACATCATCATCTAAGGAAACTTCCCTGATTACATATGCATATCCTCTTTCTTTCAAAAAGGATGCAAACTCATCCTTTTTCTTTGAAGGAATGTAGCCAGAAATATAAGCAATCTCTCCTTCATCTTTAAGAGTAGAAAGACAGTCTGAGTACATTATCTCATCATCAAGCTTTCTTATTTCCCTCTCTATTGCTTTTTTCAGCGGAAGATATTTCTTTATATCCTCGTTTATGAGAGCAATCCTGTTTCTGTCTCTCTCAATTTCCTCATCAAGAGAAGAAAGGGAAATGGAAGGAAGAGAAAATTCACTCAGATGAATCTTTTGTGGAAGATCTGAAAGAGCTGCAATTGTATTCACCTTTCCTTCTTTAAGGAGAATGAAGGAAAAGCTTTCATCTTTCTTTATCTCTTCTGTCTCTTTTCTTCCCGCCTTATATATCCTGATCTTTACTCCTTTCTTCTCAAGAAGAGTAAAATCTTCAGGATCAAATGAGCCATATTCCCTGATTCTCTCAGCTTCAAGGCTGTTAAGCCTGATTTTTTCAGCTATCTCCTTCTTTTCCTTGTCAAGAGCATTAATTATCGCAACAGCTTTTTCAACTTCCCCATATTCTTCTTTCCCTTCTTTCTTGACACCAAGGTCAAGCAAGACCTTATGGGCATTTGAATAAGTGCTCTTTATTTTTTCAATGTCTTCAGAGCGCTGGCTTTTTCTCCTGATGTTCTCAATATGCAAAGAACCGAGACTGCGGAGGTCAGAGATACAGGCATTTTTTCGCTTTTCATCTGTGATAATAACACATTTAAGCATCTTCGCTATCATAGCTCTTGCCTCCTTTTTTTTTCTTTGCAATCTTTCCACGCACAACAGCCTGCGTGCTCTGGTCCTGAAGATATATATTGATTTTCTTTATGTTATCCTTAGCCTCAGGAATCTTCACTTTCTCAAAAAGATTCACTCTCTGGCTTGTAATCCTGAGCTCTGTTTCAAGAAGAGCTATCTCCTCTTCAAGAGTCTTAACCATTGCAGTATATTTTGCAATGTTTTTAAGCGCTTCAAGAGCAGAGTCTACCCATAGAGGATAGATATCCAGGTCATAGCGCAAGCTTTCAAACTCAAGGGATGAAAAGATTGGAACAACTACTCCTGCAACATTTGAATGCGTTTTCTTTATTTCCTTGATTTTCACAAGGTTGATTATTGATTCATCATCATTCAAAAGCCTGTTTGAAGCATAGACAGCAATCCAAGATGAGAGAGAATCCTTTGCCTTTTTTTGAGCTTTTCTTATCTCCTCAATCTCCTTGTAGGCATCAAAGATCACAATCTGGAGCTGCTGCTTCTTCATAGCAAGGGTCGGCAGATATCGCTCAAACTGCTTCAAGCTGTCTTTCTGTTTCTTGAGCTCATTCTTTGTAAGCTTGATGCGCATTGCTACTCCTCTGGCCAGTATTTCTCAATCAGATCGCTTTTAAGAAGTGTCTCATTCTTCTCAAAGCACTCTGAAAGTATCTTCCAGCCCTCATCAAGAGCCTTCTCAAGCGGGATGTTCACAGAAAGGTCCATCATCCTCTGCTCAAACAGAGCACCATATTTCAAGAGCTTTTCATCCCATGAGCTCATCATGAAGCCCATGCTCTTCTTCTCAAGGCTGTCCTTATAGGCTGAATACAGCTTTATCATTCCGTCCATGAGGGCTCTGTGGTCATCCCGGGTATCCTTATTGACATTCTGCTTGAGTCTTGAAAGGCTTCCAAAAGGCTCAATATGTCCGTTTTTAAGGTAGTACTGTCCCTCAGTGATATATCCGGTGTTGTCCGGAACAGGATGTGTGACATCATCTCCCGGCATTGTAGTTACTGCAAGAATTGTAACGCTTCCTGCCCCCTCAAAATCGACAGCCTTTTCATACCTTGATGCAAGGGATGAATATAAGTCTCCCGGGTATCCTCTGTTGGAAGGTACCATGTCCATAGTAATTGCAAGCTCTTTCAGGCTGTCTGCAAAGTTTGTCATGTCCGTAAGAAGAACAAGAACTTTCTTTCCCTCCAGGGCAAAGCGCTCAGCAACAGAAAGGGACAAATCAGGAACAAGTGTACACTCGACTGTCGGGTCGCTTGCTGTATGTATGAACATGATTGTGTGGCTGAGTGCTCCCTCCTTTTCAAGAGTGTTCCTGAAATAAAGGTAGTCATCATATTTAAGCCCCATTCCGCCGAGGATGATTATATCGACTTCCGCTTGTATGGCAATACGTGCAAGAAGCTGGTTATAAGGTTCCCCGGAAACGCTGAAAATAGGAAGCTTCTGGGAAACTACAAGCGTATTGAACATGTCAATCATCGGAATATTTGTCCTAATCATGGTCTTGGGCTGAAGACGGCGGGCAGGATTTACGGATGGGGTCGTGATATCAATCATGTTGTCCTTAAGAGCCGGACCGTTGTCACGAGGCTCTCCTACTCCGTTGAATATGCGTCCAAGCAGGTTTTCTGAAAAGCTTACCTGCATTCCATGGGACAAAAACCTTACAGAGTCTGATGTGCTGATTCCCTGCGCACCGGAGAACACCTGGAGGGACACAAGGTCATTATCCAGCTTGATTACGTTCGCATAGCTTATTCCCCCATCCTTTCTCTCGACAAGCGCAAGCTCTCCAGAGCTTACTCCCTTTGCCCTGACTGTAATGACATTTCCTACAATTGATTCAATCTTTGTATATACTTTCTGCATACCTTACCTCAGTCTGGATCCAAAAAAGCTCTTTAAATCAGCTTCTCTCTTTGAGAACTCACTGCTGTTTTCCTCACTCCCGTTATAGTCAAGAAAACGCTGTCGGACTTCATTGAAGAAAGCTCTTGCATCATCTTTGTCCTTAAGGTTATAAGAAGAGTCAACTATATCCTTCAGGATATAGAATGTACGTCTCTGACGTTCAACAGAGACAGCTGCATCAACTGGATCGAACGAGTTCTGCTGAAGATAAACTGAGTCGACAAGCTCTCCCTTCTGATAGACTATGTAGTCATCAAGGCTTGTACCCTCTTCTCCGACAACCTTCATCATCTGAGCAACCTCAGCACTCTTTGTCACATAGAAATAGACATCGCTGACATCCTTTTTATCAATAATGCCATCATACTTGCTCCATGAGTCCAGAGGATCGATTGCAGGATATTTTCTTGCATCGCTTCGCTCTCTTGAGAGCCCATGGAAAGCTCCTACAACTTTCAGTGTTGCCTGCGTTACAGGCTCATCGAAGTTTCCTCCAGCAGGGCTTACAGTTCCTCCGATTGTCACACTTCCAAAGCTTTTGTCGCTAAGCCTGACAAGGCCTGCCCTTTCATAGAACTCGGCAATCCTGCTTTCAAGATATGCCGGGAATGCTTCATCCCCAGGAATCTCTTCAAGCCTTCCGCTCATCTCTCTCATGGCCTGAGCCCAGCGTGATGTGCTGTCTGCAAGAAGAAGAACATCAAGACCCATGTTGCGGTAATACTCAGCCATTGTGACTGCTGTATATACAGATGCCTCACGTGCGGCAACAGGCATGCTTGATGTGTTGCATATTATTATCGTTCTCTCCATCAAAGAGCGCCCTGTCTTTGGATCTGTAAGCTCAGGAAATTCTTTCAGAACCTCAACAACCTCTCCAGCTCTTTCACCGCAGGCTGCAATTATTACAATATCAACATCAGCATTTTTGCTCGTAAGGTGCTGCAGTACTGTTTTTCCTGCTCCAAACGGACCGGGGATGCAGTATGTTCCACCCTTTGCAACAGGAAGGAATGTATCTATAAGCCTTATCTTTGTGACCATTGTATCTCGTGGCATAAGGCGCTCAGCATATCCTTTGATCGGAATTTTCACAGGTTGCTCGATCACCATCGACAGACTCTTCTTTTCTTTCTTCTCATTTTCAATCACGCAGATTTCATCATATGCGCGGTATCTTCCCTTTTCCTTGATAAAAATGACCTTCCATTTTCCATTAAGCGTGAAGGGAGTAAAGATCTTATGAGTGAAAAGCCCCTCGGGAACACTTCCGATGACACTTCCGCCGCTCAGAATATCTCCTTCTTTTACAGATGGTGTGAAATCCCACTCATCGTTTTCAATTGCATTGATATATACTCCGCGCTCAAGGAAGAATCCGCATTTTTCAGCAAGATTATTAAGCGGGTTCTGAAGTCCGTCAAAAACGCTCTTCAAAAGACCGGGACCGAGAGAGACTGATAAAAGAGATGATGTGAACTCAACAGCATCCCCGACCTTTATCCCCTCTGTCATCTCATAAATCTGCAGTGATGCTACAGAGCCGGTGACTCTTATTACCTCTCCCTTCAGCTTGACTGAGCCGGTAATGACATAGCCGACTTCGTTCTTCATTACGCTTTCATTAAAATGAACGTTAACAAGGTTTCCGTTAACGCCTGTAACAATTCCGCTTTTACTGTTCATCATCACTATCCTTCAAAAGTGTATCTTCAAGTACAGAAAACAAGGAGTCAAACTCCTTTCTCCCCTCCTCTTCATCAAATGCATCTCTTTTTTCTGCAATCTGAAGGAGCATGTAATAAAGAAGGAGATTTGAAAAAGAGAAAGGATCAAGATTCCTCATCTTCTCAAAATATTCAAAATAAATGGAAAGGATTTCCTTTTCTCCCTCAAGAGGATTCAAAGAATAGACAGCTTTTCTTATCCTCTCTACAAGATCAAAATCATTCTCGTCCACCTCAGCCTTGCCCCAGCCGAGTTTTTCCTTTCTCATCTCGTTTGTTATCTTTCTGACTTTCTTTATGAATGCTGAATACTCAGCAAGCTGAGCGCTCTCACTTTCATTGACGCTAGAAAGAGAGAGAGCAGAAAGAGCTTTATAGTCCTTATCTGAAAGGTATTCTCTGCTCTTTGAAAGAAATTCAGCTGCTGTCATGCTCCTTTTTGTATCAATGCTGATGAGCGGGAGCTGCGAGATGAAATAGTAATAGGCCATTAAGAGAGAATCTCCCTGATTCTGTCTGAGAGTAAAGCAGAAAGAGATTCAGCAATCTCCTCATCAGACATGTCGATGTATGATGAGTTATCCTTCTTGACAACCCTTATTCCGCCGTTAATTGCGCCCGTTGATGAGAGAACTATCCCCTTTTCAAGCTCAGAGCCTGTCTTTTTCAAAACTGTGGATAAAAGAAGAGCTTCATCGCTTGAAGAAACAAGAATTCTGTCTCCTTCTTCAGCATAGCCAAGAGAGATGACCTTTTTTATAAGCTCAAGCAATCCTTTCTCATCAAGAGTATCCCTTACACTCTCATTGAGAAGCTTTTTCATGATATTCTCAATTGAGCTCTTGAATGAGATTATCATATCACGCTCGGCCTGACGGATATCGCTGATAGCACCTTCTTTCAAAAGAGCAACTTCTTTTTTGCCTTCTTCAAGCAGTGCTTCCTTTTTCTTTTCAGCATCCTTTATGATTCTCTCTGCCTCTTTTTCAGCATCATTGATGATCTCTCTCTTCTTTTTCTCTGCTTCAGCAAATCCTTCGCTCTTGATTTTTTCCAGAAGATCCTTGATTTCTATTTCCATAACACATCCTCTTATGCAACTAGAAACAGTATAAGTCCATATTCAAGAGAAATAAACAAATTTTTGTTTTTCTTCCGTCAAACTCAAAAAAGTGCATACAAAAAAAAGATGAAATTCTATAATCAGAGCCATGAACAGCGAGTTTCTTACAGAAGAAAAGCTCAGAGGGATAGTTAAAATCGAGAACATGATGAGCGGAAAAGTTTGCCTTATTAGCTCAGAAGATATCGTAAAATCATATTCCTCTCTGCGCTTTTCACTTGATATGGGAACATTTTCAAACAAGATGCTCCAGGATGATTATGACAAAACAGGTCTTGAGCTTTTCAATATTGAAAAGGATGTGATTGCCTCTAAAGATGAAGACCTTTCTCTTCTTCTTGAAAAAAGAAAGGGCTATTACAGAGAAAACAGCAAAGAGCTTTATTAGATTCCCTTATCCATCTTTATAAGATTCTTCACAGCCTCCACAGCAACACGAATGGCATTGTCTGTATCGTGCATCTTTATGTTCTCCATTCCAAGTGCTTCCCTCTCCTGATTCCCAACAACAAAGAATGTTGCACCGCACCTTGCACCAAGATGAGCACAGCATGTGAAGATTGCAGCGCTCTCCATTTCAGATGCAAGCACCCCTAGGCGTTTCCATGCTTCCCATTTTTCAAGAAGCATTGCAGAAACCGGCATATTTTCGGGCTCATGCTGACCATAGAAGCTGTCCTTGCACTGCACGACTCCTGTGTGGCTTCTCATTTCAAGGTCGTCTGCTGCTTTTTTCAGCGCTGATACAACTTCAAAAGTAGCGACTGCAGGATACTCAACAGGAGCATATTCGCGGCTTGTGCCCTCAGCGCGCACAGCACCTGTTGCAATCACTACATCCCCACCTATTACATCAAGTGCAATTCCCCCTGATGTTCCCATGCGGATGAAGGTATCGCTGCCGCACTTAAAAAGCTCCTCAACAGCGATTACAGCGCTTGGACCTCCTATTCCTGTGCTTGTTACACTTACTTTTTCTCCAAGAAGTGTTCCTGTATATGTAACGTATTCACGGCTGTCGGCGACAAGGACTGCATCATCAAGATACTTTGCAATAAGCGGAACTCTCTTAGGATCTCCTGGGAGAATGACATAGCGTCCCACATCCCCTTTCTTTATATGAAGATGATACTGCACCCCGCTTCCATTCATATAATCTGACATAATCTGTCCTCCAGGGTATCAGTCTAACACAGAAAAAGGAAAATCAATAGATAACAGTTTCTATGAAAACATAGCCAGTGTACTGACCCTGCATAAAATGATAATCCTGTCCTGTTACATTTCCATCTGCTCCTGTAACATCTCCCCACGGAGCAAGTAGCACTAGATTTAAAACAGCACTTCCCTTTATAGGAGTTATAAAATCAAGAGGAATTCTTTCAAACAATGTAAGCGTCCTATCAGATAGCATCATTTGGGTATTTCCATTTTTTCCATCTGGAGCATCATCAGTAGAACCTGTTAGTTCTACATTCTCTAGTGAGCCTTTGTATGAATAAGATAAGTTACAAGAAAAATTTACATTGTAGTTCAATCCAATTTTATCATTTTCTGTATTTACGAGCATATAGCCGTTATTAACAGCCTCAGCTGATGTTACAAAGTAAAGATTCATTGAGCAGGAATTATCCAGTATACCGTTTGCGTCATAGTTTGCATATAGATTCCAGTCAAGACCAAAACTGGCAGTACTTTCACTTCTATTAGTTTCAGGATCCGTTACATTAGTTGGAATCGAGAAAACTATCTTATCAAGAGATGTATTTAATGTTGAATCCTTTATTTCAACGCTGGATGAACCGTTCTTTACAAGATTTAAATAAAAATTAACAGGATCATTAGCAAAAACCGTTAATGACAGGAAAAGAAATATCAGAAGGAGAGCTGTCTTTTTCATTCAATTTCCCTCCGTTGAAAACTTTATAGTAATACTTGTATTATATTCTGCAGCATACTTCACATCTGTTCCATTCACATAGAACTTTCCGTAAATTGAATATACTCTAGGCGTTGTGTATGTACCACTCTCATTTATTATATCAATTGGATTACTGTCATTTACACTTTCATTTGAGCCAGTAAATTTGGATTCCCCTGGAAGAGTAAGGTTTTCAGTATAATAGTTAATCTCATCATCTGAGGAATTTTTCAAAGGAGGACATCCCGTTATGCTTACATCAACAGCATAAGGCGTGAACACCTGGATTACAAGGAATATTCCTTCTGTCTCGAATCTGGTGTTCTGAGTATTGTATACAAACATAAGTGGATTATCAATGCTGTAATTAATAAAAGTTGGAGTGATTGTACTCGTCACATTGTTTTTTGTAAATCCTGCAACAACATCAGGATAATCTGCTGAAAACTCAACTGGAATACCTACAAAGCTCTGCCTCTTTGGCTCTTCAGCTGAGTATATTGAAGAAAGAAAGATAAGAGAGATTAGAATTATAACAAAAACTTTTCTCATATCAGTTTCCTCCATCAACAATTTCCAGGACAACAGTTGAGGTATAACTTGTTGCCTTGAAATTATTTGCATTTCTATCTACTGCAAGAACAAGTGAAGTAGATCCCCATTGCAGTCCCCCGCCTTCTTCATTGCTGTTTGTTGCGGGAGCATAATCAAGAACAGTATATGTTTTCTCAGTAGATATGGTTTCACTTCCATTGAGATCCAGATCACATTTTCCATAATCATTGCCATTCTTGCTAACAGTAAGATCTATTGTTGAATCGCCTGAAACCAATGGATTGATTTTAAGTTGTACCTTAACCTTAGATGTCGAGATGATCTTCCACCAGATATAGAAAGTCACTTTTGGAAGAGTATCTTCGGTTATAAACTCATCTGTCCCGACAGTAAATGTATTACTGAATTCAGTATCGCTGAGTGCGCCTACTGTTCCTGTTGCACTAGTCAGATACCCGTTTGAAAATCCAACTGAAAAAGACTGGAAATCTTTTGTATTCAGCTGGAGTGGCAGAGCTAAAGTTGAAGAATGAGTTTCACCAAAATTTATTTCTGCGGCAAATACAGGAGAGAGCAGCAATAACAATATTGAAATATAGAATATAATTCTCTTCATCATGAGTCTACTCCTGTTATATTGACGATTATATTTGCACTATACGTTCCACCACCTGTAAGGAAACTGTCCTTGAGAGCCTCTGTCTCAATAGACAAGGAGATACTATCTTTCACTGTATTCAGTCCAGACCCGCTATATGCTGTCTGAATATCAAAGCCTGTATTTTCTACATTGTTTCCATAAGAAGCAGATGTTGCTATATTGTCACCATATGAAAATACCCATCCTATCTGACCACCGCTTCCGTTTGAAAGCGGACCTGATGGTTCAAAGTGAATATTTACGGCAGAAAAAGCAGTAACTTCATAGGAAAAATTCACATCTCCTGTAGCTTTTTTCTCAAGAACCTCACTTCCCGATTCTGTCAGAGCAACAGATGTTGAATTAAATGTTAGTTTTGCAGATCCATAATCAGAAAGATCCCAGGTAAAGATTGCATCTGCACTGCCAAAAGTACTTCCTGTATAAGATATTGCAGCAAACAGAGGCAATGCAAAGATAAATAAAAGAAATAAAACAAATACCTTCTTCAATTTGCACCTCCATCTGTTTTAACAGTGACAGTAAGAGTGCCAAGATTAATACCGTCTGTACCAAAACTCAGGCCATCAGCATCTGCACTTACGCTTATATTTATTGTTGCATAGCCTTTATCAAGAGAAGTATTTTCTGAGCTTTCATGTGTATAAATTGTTTCCTCATCGCTAGTTATGTTAACTTTCTCATCATTTTTATATTTTGCGCTTATGCCAGTAGTGACTAAAGAATTACTTTCTTGCTCGAATTTCATTGCAACAGATACTCTGTCATTAGTGAATATCGACCATACAACATAAAAAGTCTTGTTTGCTGTTATCTTTTTATTTTCAAGATCTGGTTTGAATTCTTTGATAACAAAACTATCTCCAAGCGGGCTAAGGCCACCATCGTCATTTGAGAAAACAACACTTGTAAATGAGAGATTGCTTTCATCTATTGTCCATGAAACATTTGCAGATGCGTTTGCTCCATTTAAAATACCATCATAGTTTGCTGCAGAAAGAGAGAAAGCAAAAAATATCAGCAAAATTACTATAGCCAATCTTTTCATGCATTTCCTCCTTCTGTTTTTAGCGTAACTTTTATAGTTGGTTTGCTAGATGTAACTCCTTCATAATCAGAAGAGCTAAGATTACTAAGAGAATCTGTCTTGATTATGATATGAACTGAGTCTTCTTTTAATAAATCTTCAGATTCATTAGATATTTTAAGATTAAAAGAATTTCCAGCATCAACAGGTGACTGTGACTGATTGATATCAGCACTCCATGAAAGTGAGCTAAAAAGATTTTCAAGAGAAAACTCAAGAGTAAAATCAGAATCACTTATTATGCTATAATGTGCGTAAAATTCTGCTTCAGCAATATTCTCAGATTCACTTAAAGTAAGTGGAAATTCACTTTTCTCAATACCAGTAGAATCAGCAAACCAGAGTTTCCCTGTAGTTTCTATTTCAGGATTCCAGATTAACCTGACACTATCATCAGCTGTGACTTGGAATAAAAGGATTAATAAGAATGTCATTACAAGGAAAATCTTCTTCATATCTCAATTTCCTATAGCTGTTACTGTAAGTGTCAGTGTCGCACTATATTTTCCAGCCTTTGTAATTTCTTCAGTCTTTACAATAAACTTCTGACTACCTGTAGTCTCAAAATAGCTACTAGTTGAACTGTTTTCACTTGATGTAGAGAAAACTTCAAGGAGTTTTTCAGCATCATTTGTTGCTGCACTCACTCCACCTTTTCCAACTGCCTGACCAGCAAAAGAGACTGTTGTATCAAGAGAAGAACCGCTCTCAATAGATAAATCAGTCCATGATAGAGTTCCCTTATATGCCTTGCTGCTCCTTATTTTCCAAAAGATATAATAGTTCTTGGCCTCATCAGTCTTAGCAGTCTTCTCGTTAAGAGCGATGACAAGAGGAATTTCTGAAACTGCGTTTACACTGGTTGTGCTGTCTGCCTGAGTAGAAACTGAGCTGTTGACAGTATCAGTAAAGCTGTCAACAGGTCCATCTACAAAACCGAACTGAAAGCTTTCAAGGGCATTTTCTCCAGTCAGATTCAAACTCAAAGTCGCTGTTGCGCTTTCATGCGTTTCAGCAACAGGTGTCACTCCTTCATCCTGCGCAGATAAAGAAAATGTGAAAATGAGAATGAAAAGCAGAACAAGCACACTCTTTCTCATGATATTATGCTCCAGCTTTAGTTCCATCTGTTGTCAGTGTAAGTGTAATCGTTCCCACATATGTTCCTTGCTTAAGACTAGATATATCTTCTGTAGTTACTGTAACATTATAGGCTGCGGCTGAAGTGACAGTTGCATTCTCTTGACTAGGATCATGAGTAAGAATAGTTTTGCTTTTGTTTTCTTCACCTACTGTTGTAACACTTGTCTTTGAAGCATCTGACAATGTCACAGTCCAGTCAAGTTTAGGATCATCATTTAATTTCATCTTTTCATCAAGAGACAATGTTAAAGTATACTTTGTACCAGACAATATCTGATAGAAAAGATAGAATTCATAATTACCACTTTCTCCAGCTTTATTTGTAGCAATAAGTTTTGCACCTCCTGTTGTATCTACCTTTGGATATAATTTTACTGCATCATCATCAGATATTGAAACACCACCTGTTGTTGTAATACTGAAATTTTCTGGAGCAGAACCTTTATAAAATCCGAATTTTACAAATCCTACATCTGTAGTCTCTCCTGATAAATCAAGAGATGCTTTTACTGTTGCAGGGGTTTCTTCCTTATCAGATACAGTTATTGCAAAAGCAGCAGATGCAACAAGTAATAAAACTAAAAACAAAACAAATACTTTCTTCATTTTTATCCTCCTTCTTAAATGTATGAAACAACAATCATAGTAAGCTTTGCGGTGTATATTTTATTTGAAAGATTAAGATTAGACAAATCTTCTGTTGATATTTTTAAAGCAACAGATCCAGATTCAACAGGATTAGATCCATTATGCACATGAACATTTGTCTGATTTGGAGTGTCTCCTGTTGGGCTTGCAACACTCTTATTAGAATCCCAAGTCACTGACCATGGAATTTTAGCACCATTATTTTCCTCATAAGTAAGAGCACTATCAATCATTAAAGCAAGAGTGATACTCTTACCACTGGAAATCTGCCAGAATGCGTAAATAGTATCATCAGTATTATCAGCAACAAGAGCAGATTTTGTACTCTCTTGCACAGTAGTTGTATTTACTTTCTGCTTTAGTGAGACTTTTTCTTTTCCATTCTTTGGTGCAAAGTCATTACTTGATACTTCTTCACCTGTAAATCCAAAAACAAGATATTCTGTTCCTTCATCCCCTGCTGAAAGATCAAATGCAACTGTTGTTTCTGCGCTGGCTTTTGCTATTTCCGTAGCACCCTGATCAGTGCTGTTATACACGCTTGCTGAAAATAGCAGAAGAGATGAGAACAGTACGATTGAGAAAACAATAAATTTTTTCATTCATATACCCCCTTTATTAATTTCCATCATTTATTTCCAAAACAATATTTGCCTTATATTCTTTGCTTTGTAGCGTAGTTTTAGCAAGATTATCTGTTGATATGCTGAGCTTATAACTGCCTGCATTCTTAACATTACTTCCACTATGAGTGATAATATTCACAGCAGAACTATCTTCGCTTACAGAACTGTTTTCACCCCACTTTACTGTCCAACCTATACCACTATCAGTGCTTTCTTCATAATTCAAAGGACCGCTGAGTGAGATTTTCACATTTACATCAGATCCGTTTATTATCTGGTAGAAGACATAGACAGGGCTATTATCTTCTTCATTGATTGCATAGACTTCTCCATTTACATTTGCATCCTGAAGAGCAAGAGAGACACTATTAATAGGAGTTTTCACAGGAGTAAAGTCACCCCTAGAAAGCTCTGAAGAAGAAAAACCGAAAATAATGGATTTCTCTGCTTTTTCTGCATTTGAAAAGTCTAGAGAAACTACTGTCTCTGCTTTCTTATCAGTGGAGGGTATGTCTGTACTGTCTGTACTGTCATAAACAGGACCTACAGCTGCAAAAAGCGTGAAAGAAGAAACAAGAACAATTAGAGTAAATAATAATTTTTTCATGATACCCTCCTCAACTATTTGAATAAACACCAAGTTTCAAATTTGCTTTATATATTCCTGGGACAGCATCTATTAGATAATCTGTCCAGATATTCAGTTTTATACTGCCGGAGCTTGTATAATCCTTGCTGCTGTCATGAACCACAGTATCTACAGCAGATTGAGACTCTCCATAGGATGCCTCAAGACCAAGTGAAACATCATTTTCAGAGACATACCAGTTGATTTCGTTTTCTGCGCTTTTCAAAACATCATCAAGATAGATTTTCATTGAATAGTTTTTCCCGCTCATGATCTTGTAATATGCAAAAATTGGAACAGCATTTCTGGCATAATATTCATTTTCAAGAAGCATAAGAGAAAAGTCTCCATCGATTTTCTCAACCTCATCAGAAATATTCTTTATTTCGTTTGATGAGAAACCTATCTCAATATTCTCCTCGCCCTGACTTCCTCCTGAGAGATTTAAAGAGACACTAAGCTTTTCCTTGTCATCAGCTGAATATAGAAGAGAGAATGCAAAGATCAGAATCAGAAACAATATATATCTTTTTCATTTCACACTCTCCAATTCAAACAGAATCTGTGCGCTGTATGTTCCAGGAACAAGCAGAGCAGCATCTTCTAAATCAAGGTTCATTTTCAGAACTTTCTTGCCGTTCACAGGCCCCTCAGGAGCAATTTTAAGAAGGACCTCATCATTGTTGACGACAGAGACAGAAACATTGTCATCTGAAAAATCTGCAGGAGCAAAAGATGTATCGAAGGAAATTGAATACGGTGATTTATCTGAGACAAAATCAGTAATTCCTTCTTTCTTTATTCTTACTACATAATCATTTTCAAGATTGCCATAGTAAAGGAAATCTATTGATAAATCATCGCTAAGCGTATCAAGAGATCCAAGAGAAAATGCTGTGTTGTTTATCAGCCTTGCACTTTCACTTGATAAATTCATCTCAAGAACAAGATGATCTATACTAACAGCATCTTCAGGCTTGTTCACTCCCCAGTCTTCTGGTACTGAGACATTGACAGTAAGAAGCGCATCCTTATCGTTTGAGAAAAGAGAGCATGTGAAAATGAATGCAAGTAAAAGTACAAAAACGATTTTTTTCATCTCTTTTCCTCCTAATCAGCAATTACATGGACATATATGCTTGATGTATATCGCCCATCCAGCATCATTCTAGTATCAACATTTGAATCAATAAGGACATATATCTCCCCTTCCCAGGCATAATACACGCGCCCTAGTTTATTATCTAACAAATCTTGTCTTGGATATGAGACAAAAAGGTCCGGATAGATGCATGAAGCAGTAGAAAGATCTGAATGAATAATATTTCCGCTATCATCAGCCCATTCATCTCCAGTAAATGAAACTGATGATTCTGAACCATCCTGAGCACCTACAACCCATTCATTACCAGTCAATCTCTTATATAGCGTTCTTCCACTTTTAGCTTCTGTTACAACAGTAAATGGAGCACTGTTGTAATTTGTAAGTGTTGCCCCCGAAATTACTGAAGAATGAACAAGCTTGAAGCCTTCCTCATATGAGGCTCCCGGAGCATTGTTTGCAGAAAAGAAGATTTTAATGTTTGTATTTTTTCCATTCTCCTTTAATGTATTTTCAACATTAGGTAGGCTTAAGCCATTTGGATTAAAAGTAATATCAGGGTTTAATTTTGTATCTAAAGGTGTTACATCCATCATGAAATCAACATCTGCAACCTTTACAAGCCTTCCGCTGTCTGTATTCATGTTAAGGTTTGCTGCATTTCCTGTCGGAGCAACAGAAAGCGAGACATAGTTTGGTTCTGGGTTATCATTAATTGACGAATAATATCCGGAAAAAGGAATGGAGACACTTTGACTTTCATTACCTTGCGTGATTGTATATGTAATTACAGCCAGATAATCATTAGCCTCTTTTAAAGGATAATTTCTTCCATCAATTACCAGATTGCCAGTACTGCTTACTTCTCCAGGTAATACAAGAACAAGATCAAACCAGATATTGAAAGAACCATTAAAGTTGTTGCCTTTTAATATTTTCATAAACTCTTCGTTATCAATTTTATAACTCTGATTATCAGAATCAAAAACAAACAAGAAATCAGAAGTACTCTTATTGAAATCCGTATCATATTTACCAATAAGGACAAGCTCAAACGGCCTTTTATATTCACTGTTGCTCTGTGACACAAAATTGTAACCGTCAGCACATGAGACTGTAATAGTTATAGGTTCAGAAAGATAGACATTATCATCGTATTTAGTAATACTTTCAATTGAACCAAGTCCTATCATCTGGGCATTTGTGTATACTCCTCCGTTTGATAAAGAAGAATTTATATTATTGTCCGTAGCTTCTTTCCATGTAGGGGGTTGACCTTGAGCAAGTCCTTCTGTTGCCCTGTAATAAGTTGAAGCCATGTTAATGTTTGCAAAGCCTCCATATGGGCTGATTCTAATTGTCTGAGAATAAATGGAGGAAACGGATAACAAGATTGATAATAAAATTAAAAATCTTTTCATATTAATGCCTCCATTGTCAGAGTAACAGTTGCAATGTAATCTCCTTGCGGGACAGTTGCACTATTATTTCCTTTATTTGCAGCAATCGTATTTGTCGCAGAATCTGTGAACATGAAGTATATATCTCCATCAAGAAGACCAATGAAGCTGTATTGAATATTTCCAGTGAATGTGAACTTATTGTCTTCTACATTGCTGCCAGAAAGAGAATTATTTGCTGTGTTATATACAAACTCACCTTTCATGCTCTGAGAGTTGTTATTCTCATCTATGTAGCCGATATCATAAGTGAATGTGAGAATATAGTCCAAATTAGCATTCGGATAAGATGATGTATCAACATGATGAAGCTTATCAGCTTCAACAAATATTTTGAATCCAGAATTTGAGAGAATATTCCAGTGAGCAATAATTCTTCCATCAAGTTCTGCTGAATACTTCACATAATCCTCTTCAATATTGAATGGCATACCGATAAGGAAGAACTCAGTCTGTGCAGGAATAGGCTCCACATTGATCTCAAGAGCCTTATCGACACCAGCCTGAATCTGCAAGGCCTTTGTCTCAAGTGGAGACCAGGCGAGAAGAGAGATAAGAGATGATGCCAAAATCAATGTTAACAGGATAATTCTCTTCATAATCTACTCTCCAGACTTACAGTGCAATAAGCTCTGTATATTCCATTCGGATTATATTCATTTTCAAAATCAGATGTGCTTATATTTGCTGCAACAGCGCCATGAGCAATCCAGCGTATATTATGGTCTCCATCAACAGTCCAGACAATTGATAAACCATCTTGTGCTGTTGAAGTTGATGAGACATAAGATTTAAGCTCTGCAACATTATCAATAGTGGCTAGCTCTATTCTACCCAGTTCATTTTCATTTTCATCCTTTACAACAGAATCATTATAGTCCGGGAATGTAAATGTCTCGTTTCCAGATTCAAATCTGACACCAATAAAATGTTCACCTTCATCTTTTAATGTGCCATTTTCTTCTTTCTGCAAGTTAAATGTGGAGAAATTTATTTTTACTGTATATGTACCAGCTGTGTTTCCCCATACTCTCCAAGAAAAAATTACATGCTCGGCAAAATCAGCAATTTCAATATCAGTCTGCCCAAGAAGATTCTGACGGACAGATGACAAATCTATTTCTTTTCCATTTTCTGAACTTGTAAATGTATCAAGACCTCCAGGTATTGCATCTGTAATCTCGACTTTTAATTTGCTACTATCTCTGAGCTTATATGCCTTGATATCAAAACTGGCTGTGCTGGCAGCAGAAAGAGTAAATACAGACAGTGCTGCTAAAAGTATGGCTAAGAGCACTTTTTTCATACTGCCTCCTTATTGAAGTCAGGATAGAGGAATGAGAAGAACTCATCGCTTGTAAACCTCTCTCCGTCTTCATAGCTGTAGACTGCTGAGTATATATCTAATAAAACTGATTCTTCAGAGATTTCTGCATCCTCAAGCATATTTATATACCCGTAGTAGTGATCATCACCGCTGACAGTGAATGTGTAGAGATACCACTCATCATTATCATCAACATCAAAAGCATAAGTTCCCTTGCCAAGTTCACTTACTGTAAAGCGTCCTGAAGAGTCTGTGAAGAGATAATTTCCGCTGCTTACAAGCTCTGTGTTTCCATTCTCATCTTTCACAACTTCATATAGCGGGCTTGATGCGTTTATCCAGAGCTCGCCTGACGGCTTTTCAACAACACCGGAGAGACTGAAAGTCAAATCTGCATCCAGTCTCAAAACATAGCCTCGCCTTGAGCTTTCAGGAATGTTTACAGCAATGCTATTAGATGAGTAATATCCGTCCTCTGATGAGCTGTAAACCATCAGGGAGTCTCCGTAGCTTGAAAGGTCTGTATATATTCCTGTATTGAAAAGAGTTGGAAGCTCAGAGAGACTGCTGTTGCCCATCTGGCCGACAAAAAGGTCGTTGCCTCTCAGTGCTCCCTTCTGCTTTACAAGAATATAGTTAGAAGGAACGCTTCCAGTGAAGGCAAAAAGACCGTCAGCAAATACTGATGCAGTAGAAAGCGAGAGAGAAAGAGCTACACGGTCAAGACTCATGTCCGTATTAAGAGAAGACGAGAGTGAGACATACTTTCCGCTATATGAGTAGTTTGCTCCAAGAGAGTAAGATGCAAGCTTGTCAAAGTCTCCCCAGTTGCTTACTGATGCACTCACATTATGCCTTCCGCTGTAGTATGAGTAGTTGGCACTTGCGCTCTTTGCGTCAGTAGATGCATTTATGCTGTTTCTTCCAAAGCGCAGGGATGCTGTGACTCTTCCGCTTGCACTTGATATCCCGCTCTTGTTCACACCCATTGAAAGCGAAAGCGAGAGATAGAAATTGCTTGTAAGCCTGAAAGAGGAAGAGAAACTCTCGCTGAGCGTGAAAGTCTCAAAGTCAGGAATGCCACTCTGGATGAATGATGAAAGCGACCAGCTCATTATTCCATAGCCTCCACCTATTCCAAGAGAAAGGCTTGCACTGTGTCCCTCTTTGACTGACCATATAGTCGGAGAATAATAGTAGTTTACAGAAAGATTTACTGACGAAAGAGCTTTAAGGCCTGTAGAGAATCCCTGCCCGAAGCGCAGAGTAAGGCTTGGCGGGGCAAGCTCATCATCTTTCTCACTAAGGCGGATTGACATGTTGTAGCGAGCAGTTCCTGCCCTGTTGGCATGAAGAAGCTCGGCAGACAGTGCACCCTTGAGATTAAGAGGATTATCCTTTTCAGGAGTATTTGAAAGAGCAAATGTCATATCAAGTGTTGCCCTTTCAGTTATTCCGCTTCTGAAATGAAGCGATGCAGAGAGGTTTCTTATATCATAGTCATAGCGCACAGAGTTCCACATCGGGATCGAAAGCACTATATCATCCTTTTGTGAGCCGACAGTGCTTTTAATCCTTCCTGTAGAGAGTGCGGCTGAGAAATAAGTCTCACCCTTTGCAAGAAGAGATGATGAGTAAAGCACGTCCATCGTGATTTCAACAGGCTCTGAGCCATCAAGAGGAGAAATCCTGATTAGTATGTCATTTGCTCCGCTATAGAGCACGAAATCCCTTAATCGGTATATTCCAGGAGAGAGCGTTCTTCTGAAAATCTCATTGTTCTCAAGTCCTCCTGCATTGTTGTAGATAGCCACATCGCTGGTCTTCTCAACAACAATTACCTGCTCATAGTAGTTCCTGCGGTAGCCGTTTCTTCCGGCATATGAGGGACTTGTCTCAACGCGGATTCCTAAAGCAGTGCCTTTTGCACTCAGAAGATCAGTAGATACATTGCCCCAGCTTATTCTCATCATCTTTTCAGGAATATCGTAATAGGATGAATAAGATCCGAAAGCGAAATCGAAATCCTTGTCCTGATAGCCCATGCTGTATGAGAATGTGCCGTAAACATCAAATAGTCTCCATGAGTTTGTGACACCGAGGGAAAGTCTTGTTCCCTTTAAAAGGTTGCTATTGTCTGTAATATCGCTGTTGCTTGCCCTTAAGCTGTAGCGGCTGGAAAGAGTAAATGTTGCTGGAGTTAGCGTCAGGCCGTCATTAATCGTGCGTCTTTGATAGCGTGAAGAGCTTCCTCTGACGCTTATTATCTGAACCGGCATGTCCTCAGGTGAGAAATATAGGTCAATTCTGTATTCATCGACATCAAAGGAATTGTCAACTCCTATTGATGAGAAGTATTCAAGAGGTATGTATTCTTCGCCATATGAAAGAACTCTCTTATAAGCTTCATCTGTAAGAAGATCTGTAAGGTATGCTTCAAGCATGTTCTTTGAAAGGCTTATGTTTCCAGAAAGGCTTATGACCTCTATGTTTCCTGCATATGTGTCATTGACATAAAGGTCCATGTAATATGTGCCGTCCAGAAGCTCAAGCGAGTCAAGTCCGGCAATATAGAAGTCTGCAAAGTAGCCGCTCAATTCATAAGAGACCTCATCTGTGAGAATCTGGCTTTCAACAGAAAGGAGTGCCGGAGAAGGAATAATCACATCTTCTAGATACTTATAAGTAACTTCAAGGCTTGCCTTAGAAGGAACATCCACAAGGCTTAAAGAGCTATCGTGTGTCTTGAGAGAAGGAGAAGAAGGAACAGGAACATCAATGAGATCGGATTCATCAACGCTTAGTTCAGGAGAAGAAGAAATACCTTTTATGCTTACATATACTGTATCAAGGACAGCTTCCTCCGCCTTTGTTTCTTCTTCAATTATTGTTTCTTCCACAATCTCAGGAGAAAGCATCTCTTTTTCATATTCTGTTTCTATTATTGCTGTCTCTGTTTTCTCCCTTTCTTTCTCTTTCACGCCGGGATTGAAGATGAAAAGAAGAATGAGGAATAAAAGAATTACAAGAAGAGCTGGAAGAATGATTAAATCAGTCTCTCCTGCTGTTTCTCCTCCTGATTTGTCAAAGGCAAAGAAAACTGCTCTGGAGATAACCAAAGCTGCAGAGAGAGCAAGCAGAATGTCGCGATGGGAAGAAAAGAGAGCAAGCAGAGCTAAAAGGATGAGAGATGTAAGAAGATATGTTATAAAGTACTCCCTCATTCTTTCTTCTTTTTCTCCTTCTTTTTCTTTTACCAACGCTTTAAGTGCCTCAGCAAAGAGGATTATGAATAAAATGTCTAAGAGAAGCGGGGATATGAAAGAGGAAAAATCAGGGGCTCTCAGCAATGACACAAAGTCCATGACAAAGAATGCCATGGATAGAACTAAAAGAATAAGAAACATAGCTAAAAGAGTATATTTCTTCCCCTTTTTCACTTTATCCCCCTGCTTTTCTCCTTAATTTGAATATGAGTAGTCGTAAGAGACAGATGCCTTAAGATTGTCTGCACTCAGAAGCTCAGAAGGTGCATTTTCTGTTCTCACAACGACTTTGGAGTTTGTTAAAAGGGAAATTCCTGATATTGCCTCAAGCTCTTCTTCAGTGAAAGTATAGCTTGCACCGTTATCAGAGGTGACAGTAACAGAAAGTGAGTTTAAAAGCTGATGCACGCTTCCTGTGTTCTCTATTGTCACACTAAGCTTTCCGTCCTCATCAAGATCTGCTGTGCTTGTAACCGACTCAATTACGCGCGATGGGCGAACATATGCACTTGTTGAATATACAAAGAGGAAGGAAATCATCTGACCTGAGTCAGGAACCTGAGCACCTACAGAATAAGGAATCTGCTCAGAAATTATTCTGAAGCTCTGCTCTTCAGTAAGAGTGCTTGGACCACGGTACTGCACCCGCACAAGCTGAGTGCTCTGCGGGCGTATTATCATCTTGCTGGGCTGAATAGAAAAATATGCAGAAGCATCTTCATTATACTCTTCACCATTTATGTCGATATTCCTCTTTACTGCAGAGATCTCAATTGCAATCGGTGAATCCGAGTCATTTACTATTGTGTATATTTTCTGACTATCCGGCCCGCTTGAATCATAAGTTGCATTAAGCGGAGACAGCTGATATGAATATGCAGCAGACAGACAGAAAACAACAAGACAAAGTAAAATCGCTAGTCGTTTCATATAAAAATAACTCCATAAGAAAAAGAAGCATCCCAACTCTTCTTTCTCAATTTCCCATGCTTTATTCTAAAAGCAGTATAAGCCATTGTCAACGTAAAACACACTAAAAGTAATGATTTTAGTCTAGAGTACCCCCCCCTGCTATATTTATTTTATTATATTATAATGAATTAATTTATAGTACCCTTTAATATTTTATATAAAAACAGTTAACATCTGTACTTTAAGTACAGATTCTATTCTGAATATGTTGATTATAAATCAAGATTAAGAGCAACGTAGGTCTTGCCCATCCCTCCGTCCTCCCGTCTTTAGACTTTTAGCACAATAAATCTTTAGAACCACCAAACCGATGAATGATTGAAACCCCCGTTTAGTATGTTGCAAATGGGGGTTTCCTCTTCCTGCAAAAAATTTTGAAATTTCTTTTTCATATGTTTTATTATTTGTGCTATTGTGCTATACTGTCCTTAGGAGGTTTCATGTCATATTTCCTCAAGAAGACAAAGAACAAGAAAGGGCTGTATCTGCAGATATATTCAGGCGCGCTAAGCAAGGAAAGGGGGCATGTAGTACAGTCATGCTACCGCTCGCTTGGCTATTATGACGACCTTGTCGCGAGCGGGATTGACGATCCGATTGCGCACTTCCAGAAGGAGGTGGATGGACTGAATGCTGAAGAGAGGATCAGGAAGCAGGCAGGGAAAGGGAAGAAGATTGGTGAGAAAGGGCCTTTGAAGAGCATTGGGTACTTCCCTCTCAAGAGGATAATGGAGGAGCTTGATGTTGAGAGGTATCTTGACCTCTGGCAGGGAGTGAGGGGATTCAGATTCGGCTTGTATGATGCGCTCTCATCCCTTGTCTTCGCGAGGGTCATCGCGCCATGCTCCAAGCGGGCGACATTCCATGATGTGCTACCGCAGCTGTTCGGCGGGCAGGACATCTCATATGACCAGATACTTGAATGCTGCGAATTTCTCGGCAGCGAGTACAGCAAGCTCACCGAACTGTTCGCCGCGCTTACGGAACGGAAGTATGGGACGAGGACCGGGACGACATACTTCGACTGCACCAATTTCTACTTCGAGATAGACAGGGAGGATGATTTCAGGAAGAAGGGGCCGAGCAAGGAAATGAAGAAGGATCCGATTGTGGGCCTAGGGCTCTTGCTGGATGCGGACATGATCCCGATTGGGATGAAGATGTATCCGGGAAACCAGTCCGAGAAGCCCGTGCTGAGGGAGATTGTTGCGGAACTGAAGGAGAAGAACCGCATCAAGGGAAGGACTATACATGTTGCGGATAAAGGCCTGAACTGCGCGGAGAACATCACGAAGGCAAGGAGAGACGGAGATGGATACATCTTCTCAAAGTCAGTGAAGCAGCTTCCGGAGAAAGAGAAGATCTGGGTGACCATGAACAGCGATGACTGGGTGGATGTGCTGGACAGCGCCGGCTCGCTCCATTACCGCTACAAGGAATGCGTCGATAAGTTCCCTTATTCATACACTACAGACGAAGGCAAGACGGTTACGGTGAGCCTGACGGAGAAGAGAGTGCTGACATGGTCTCCGAAGCTTGCGGAGAAAAAAACATACGAGATAAGGAAGTTGGCAGAGAAGGCAAAGGCCCTCTGTTATTCCGAGGCCAAGAGGTCGGAGTTCGGGGACTCTGGCAAGTACATTGACTTTTGTTCCTTTGATGATGGCAGGAAGGCTGTGGCTTCCATCAACCAGAAGGCCATAGACAGGGATCTCGAGCTCGCAGGATACAACCTGATTGTGACCTCCGAGACGAGGATGAGCGCAAGGGAGATATACTCGACATACCATTCATTGTGGCGGATAGAGGAATCCTTCCGCGTCATGAAGTCATCCCTTGATGCAAGACCAGTATTCCTGCAGAAAGAGGACTGCATCAAAGGTCATTTCCTCATCTGCTACATCGCCGTGCTGCTCGTGAGGATTCTCCAGGTGCATATACTCAAGGGCAGGTTCGGAAGCCCGGAGATAATGAAGTTCATGAGGGATTTCAAGGTGGCACAGACCGGCAGGGGTGAATACATGAACATGTCGATTGCAAGCCCCTTCATTGATGAGCTTTCCGCCTCACTTGGAATACCGCTCAACAACCTCTTTCTTGATTCAAATGTGCTCAGAAAGATGGGCTTAAAGGATTAATTTTTTCCTGTCTTTAGCAGCTTTAGCACAAATTCCTGCTACTCAAAGTCTAAAGACAGGCAGTATAAGCCATTGTCAACGTAAAACACACTAAAAGTAATGATTTTAGTCTAGAGTACCCCCCCCTGCTATATTTATTTTATTATATTATAATTAATTAATTTATAGTACCCTTTAACTTTTTATATAAAAACAGTTAACATCTGTACTTTAAGTACAGATTCTATTCTGAATATGCTGATTATAAATCAAGATTAAGAGCAACGTAGGTCTTGCCCATCCCTCCGTCCTCTGGACGTGCAAAATAATATGATGAAACATAGGGATTGTTCTTAAGCTCTTCATGAAGGCCGCGCATGAGTATTCCATCCCCTAAGCCGTGGATTATCGAGAATGAGGATACATTTGAATAAAGAGCGGCTTCAATCTGAGCATCAAGCTTTTCCTTCGCCTCTGCAAGGCTAAGGCCTCTGTAATCAACGACATAGGATGCATTTTTCTTTTCTACAGAGAAGCTAACGCTTGTGCTCTTTTCCTGGCTTCTACTTGTTATAAGAGATGCAGAGAGAGTGAGCTTAAGTCCGTTTTCAAGCGCAACCTGATACTGGTTCTTCCTCACTTTCTTTATGATCTTTCCCTTGCTTCTGCTCTCTCCGCAGAATACAAGCTCGCCTGGGGAGAATATTATCTCCTCTTCCGCTTCCTCTCTCTCTTTTCTCTTTTTCTCAACGCTTGATGAAACCTTTTCCTTCTCTTTATCGAGTGAAGAGATGAAATCTTTGACGCTTTTTATCTTTTTACTGTCAAGTTCGCCGGTCCTTATTTCCATAACCAGGCGCTCAAGCTTTCTCTTAATTTCGTCAGTAAGCCTGTTCAGCTCTTTCAATCCTTCCTTTTCAAGAGAATAAGAGATATCATCATTTTCCTTTATCTTCTTTTCCAGAGCCTCTTTCTTGAATTTCAGCGTCCTTCTTTCATTCTCTGCCTGGCTTATCTTCTTATCAAGGCTCCTTGATTTTGAAATAAGAGAATTGATTAGCGATACACTTTCTGAGCTGTTGTCCTTAAGAAGATCCTCTGCCTTTTTTATTATCTCAGCATTAATCCCTGCCCTGCGTGCTGCAGAAAGCGCATGACTGTCTCCTGGAAGCCCTGCAATGATCTTATAAAGGCTCACACCGCTTTTATCGTCAAACGCAAGGGATGCATTTATTATATCCTCTGAGACATATGCATAATTCTTCACATCCGAGTAATGGCTGGAAACAAGAGTAAGACGGGCTTTTCTTTTCAGAAACTCAAGCGTTGCAATGCTGAATGCAGAGCCCTCTTTCGGGTCCGTGCCGCTTCCTAGCTCATCAAGGAGCACAAGGGAATTCTTGTCAGCCTTCTCTGTTACATGCCTTATGTTCTTCAGATGAGCTGAGAATGTGGAAGCATCAGAAAGTATGTCCTGATTATCTCCGATGTCTGCAAGGAAAAAAGAAAAAAGAGGAAGCTTCGATTTCCCGCTTGCTGGAATATATGTCGTAATCTGGTTGATTGCGGCAAGGAGCGCAATTGTCTTCATGCTTACTGTCTTTCCTCCTGCATTCGCGCCGGAAAAGACAATTGCCTTAACATTCTCATCGAGTGTTATCGATATGGGAACAGCCTTTTCATATAAAAGAGGATGACGGGCCTCGATTAAGGAAAGAGTGTCTGCTAACTCGACATGCTCTGCCCTGTTCTTCTTTATCCAGAGGCTGAATGTATAAAAGAAGTCAAAGGACTTTACTTCTTCGACCTTTTTCTCAATATATGGTGAAATATATCTCAGACGCTCAGAAAGCTCATGCTTTATTTTCATTATCTCTGCTCTGAGCCTGTCCTCGGCAAGAAAGACGCTGTTATTGAGATCCACAAGAGCAAAGGGCTCAGCATAAAGAGTCTGCCCGGATGATGAAGAGCTGTGAATATAGCTTTTTATCTGGCCTTTCTTTTCAGCTCTGATTGGGATAAGTAGCCTCTGGTCACGGAATGACGGATTCTCGCTCATTACAATCTCAGCATTTTCTTTCATGAAAGAAAGAGTATAGCGGCTTCTTTCATCCTTCTTCTTCTCTATTTCCTTAACAAGCGGATAAATCCTCGGATGAGAAAGGTTGACTCCTCCCTGAGCATCCAAATACGAAAAAACATCGTTTACAAAAAGCTCATCATTCTCATCTGGCATAAACTCATCAGAAAGGAACCTCCTGCTTTTAAAGTAGGATGAAAGGAATACTGCTGCACTGTAGATATCAGCGGCATCGATGTCCTGGTGGCTTATCCTGATATTCCTCAGTATCGGGGAAATTGGGGGAAAAGAATCCAGATCAACTTCTCCTCCCTCTAAGCGGGAAAGGAAGAAATCAAAGGAGGATCTTCTACTCTCCAGCTTATCTTTGTCTCCTGTCACAAGATCTATGTTTATATAGCTCTCGCTTTCAGGAAAAAGCATGTTCTTCTTAACGTCATCCAGGACCTTGTCAAGTTCAATGAGAATAAGTCCTTTTTTATCACTTCTGCCTTTCATTTGCCTTCTTTCTCATATAGCCAGGTCTTCTTTCAAATAGGGACTCAAGAATCCTTAAATAGCTCTCATAGCGCTCTGGGGATACAATATTCTTATCAATAAGCTCTGGTACAGCGCATCCCTCCTCCCCGTAGTGCAGACAGGATGAGTAAAGGCAGGTGGCATCTTTAAGTTCTGGAAAACATTCCTTTACAAGGCTTTCATCTTCAAGAGGAACTAAAATCTCTCTCACTCCAGGAGTGTCTATTATGTTATACTCCTCTCCGTAGAAGAATGTGGAAGAAGTTGTTGTATGACGTCCTCTGTCATATTTGCTGACTATTTCCCCAGTCTTCTCATTCAAGGACAAGAGCGCGTTCACTATGCTACTCTTGCCGCATCCGCTCTGGCCTACAAAAGCACTTGTTTTTCCTTTCAGAAGCTCAATAAGTGCGTCCAGCCTTTTTTCCTTTGCGCTGATTGTTATGCATTTAAATCCAAGAGCGTTGTAGAGCTTACACCATGATGAGACAAAAGGAGAAACTTCAAGATCATCCTTATTGATTGCAATTACAATCTCAGCATTTCTTGCACAGCATATTGCCCTGTCAATAAAGCGCGGGCGGAATGGAGGATTTGATACAGTTGAGACAATGACAACCTGATCCATGTTCGCGCATATCGTCTGGTTTATAAGTTTTTTTACATTCCAGCGCGCAAAACTTGTTGCCCTCTCCTCACGCTCAGTAATCATGCTGTCTCCCTGAGTGTTTGGAATATATGAAACAATGTCGCCTACAACAAGAGGATTGTATTCGCCCTTGACAGAATCAAGCACCTTCCCTTTTATCCTTGCCTGGCAAATAGATGAGTCTAAAAGAGAAGAGAGAGTGTAAATATTGTTAGCGCTTTTTATTATTCTGCCTTTCACGGGAAAAAGGATATCAGCAAAGGACTCTTAATACAAGAAAAAAAAGATAATCCGTATAATAAGAAAGGGATTCAGAAAATGAAACTGAATCCCATGAAATTTTAATGAATCATCTGGATTTTACTCTGTCTCTTTGCTTCTGTCTTTTTCTACATCCAGAATCTCATCTTCTTCATCCTGCTCTTTTTCATCTGCACCAATAACCTCAGAAACAGAAGAAACAGGATTTAAAGAAACTTCTACTTCTTTTTTTTCTGTTGCAACTGTATTTACAGTATTCTCAGGTACATACACTTTCTTTGATCTTGCATAGATGATGGAAGTGATGACAAGAAGAAGAGGAGAAAGCAGATTGACATAATAAATCGGATAATCATTGAAACTTGAAAAGATACTATTTGGATAGAAAAAAACATAACTGAATACATCAACTACAGAGAAAAATATAGCATTGTAATTAAAATATACATAATATATATGGAGCTGAAGAATAGCCCAGGCAGAAAGGAAGAATACAAGAAGTGATGATATTACGCACACAGATCTCTTTCTGATAAAGCATAGCGCGATAAGGAAAACTGGAAGGAAGGCAGAGATGAATGCGCTTGCAAAGATATTTCCTGTATTGACAGCAAAATCAAACCAGTCAACAAGGCCAGAAAATGTGAAAGCAACAATAATCAGATACAGATAGGTGCAGGCAACAGCAATTGAGCTGATTATGAAAAGAACCCTTGGCCAGCGGATTATCTCCTTTCTCTTCTTACTTGCAGTCTGAATAGAAGGAGTAGCTGAAGGAGTATCTTTCTTTTCCTCAACGCTTACACTTTGCACTTTTTCAACTGATTCAATCTTTTCACTATCCGAAGATGCAGCACTTTTTTCTCTGGCCAGCTCGCTTTCCTTTCTTATCTTCCATATCTCAGCTTTTCTATCCATCACCATATTTGTCTCTGCACATACTGCCATGAAGAAAGAAAGAATCATGAGCATGAAAGAGATGAAGGTAATGAAGACGTTCCACCCTGCATTAGTCATATAGAAAAGAAGCGCAAAAACAGATGCAAAGACTGAATACACAGTCTTGCTCTTGAGTGCAATTGTTAATATGGAGAACAATATGACCAGAAGAGGAAATATATTGTCCATCAGACTGATTGAATAAAAAAGAAAATAATCTGAAATAGGAGAAAGTGATGAAAGTATGATGATTATTACTGCAAGAGCATTCATGAAAGCACCTCCTTCTTCTTGTTTCTCACTTCGCCTATTATCATGAGGATTGAGAAGATGAGGACAAGGAGCATCAAAAGAGTGTTGATAATTCCGAAATTAAAGAAGAGTGAGAATATCGAGAAAAACAAAATGAAGATTCCGATGCTAACCCTGCCCTGGCGGGAAAGAGATGCAATTGATGCAATAAAGAGCATCAAAGCAAGAAGGATGCTCGAGCCATCAAAAGAAATTAGAGAAAAAAGAAAACTCAGTATTGAAACAAGCAATACAATTACGCCTGAAAAGGTAACCATTTAGCCTCCCCGTTTTTCTTTATTCTCCTATCTGAAAAAAGAAACAGTCAAGATAAATACTTCTTGCTTTCCTTATTTTCCAATATAATATAGCCATGTTCTCATTTTTCCGATGCAGTGAAAAGAATTGTCCGAGCTTTGCTTTAAAAGGCGGTGAAAAATGCTTTCATCACAGCCAGAACAAAAAACATGTGCTTGATTTACTGCTTTCAGATGCTAAAGAAACAAGAATCATCGAGGATGAGAACCTTGCAAATGTTAGCTTTGATTCTGTTGATTTCTCATCAATTGACATCATCGGTTCGAATTTTTCCTTTTCAACTTTCACTGGCTGCACTTTCTCATCTTCTAAGATTATCAATTCCTTTTTCGACTATGCGATATTCAACTCATGCACATTTGCTGATATGGACATAAAGAGCTCTGTCTTCTCAGGATCAATGCTTTACAAGACCAGGATAACTGACTCTTCTCTGATTCTTTCATCATTCATGGCAATAGACATGATAGCATCCTCATTTGTTTCTGATGATCTTTATTTCTCGAATTTCAGTCTTTCAAAGATAATCTCCTCAGAATTTGAGGACTGCAACTTAAAGCGCGCGAATTTTGCATCCTCTGTTATCCGCGGAGTCTCGTTCCGCTATTCAAACAAGGAAGATTCGTTTTTTAGGGAGGATATGTTTTGAAAATCTACACATATCTTGATACCCAGAATCTAGTAAACCAGTACCTTGTTGCAACTGAGGATAGAAATGCAATCCTGATTGATGCATCCACCCTCAATGAGGACATGCTCCTTGATATAGAGAAAAACCGCCTTAACGTCTCAAGCATACTCATTACCCATCATCACAGCGCACATACAAAAGCACTTGAGAAAATACTCAAGATCTATGATGCTGCTGTTTATTCATATTTTCCTTCAATTGATGGGAGATGGACTATAAGGGTAAAGGACTCTGATGTTCTGCATATTGGAAAAAGCGATATAAAATGCATCCATCTTCCAGGGCACAGCATCGACAGCATGGCATATCTTTTTGACGGCTATGCCCTCTTTACAGGCGACAGTCTTGAGTGCGGGATGCTTGCTGTGACAAATACGATAACAGAAAAGGAAATCCTTGTGCGCTCGATAAGGGAAAAAGTTTTCCCCCTTGATGACAACACTCTGATTTTTCCAGGGCATGGTGCTCTGAGCAAAGTAAGAATTGAAAAGATGTTCAATCAGGACATTCTTGAAGTGAGCGCTAAGATATTCTCAAACTGAAAACCTCTTTCTTTTCCTCAGATAATATTTTTCTCTATTATTTTCAGTGCCTTTTCCTCCAGGCTTTCCTGGGAGGGGAAGAAGTTTTTGAAGCGAAGAGGAAAGGAGGACTTAAAGCTCATCATTTCCCCGCTTTTAGGATGCTTTATTTCAAGAAAATATGAATGAAGCATCATCTGATCCCCTTCTCTTGCCTTCCTGTTATACAGCACATCTCCTTTAACAGGGTGAAAAATGCTCTTCATGTGAACTCTGATCTGATGAGTCCTTCCTGTATAGATACGAACAAGGACAAGGGTCATAGTGCTATTCCTGTCAAGAACAACATAGCTTGTCTTTGCAGGCCTTCCATCCGGGCCTGAGCAGGTTTCAAAAGTCTTTCTTGCCCTGTTGTTGCGCCTTATGTTCTTCTCAATCACTCCAATATCAGATTCAAGAACACCGTCAACTATTGCAAGATAATACTTCCTATTGCTGTGCTCTTTGAACTGAGCAGAAAGATCCTTCAGGCTCTCTGAATTTTTTGCAATCACCAGTGTGCCGCTTGTGTCTTTGTCAAGGCGGTGGACTATGCCCGGACGCAGATTATCGGATGATGAGAAATCTTTTCCGTAGCGTGAAATAAGAGCGTTTACAAGAGTTCCATCCCAGTTTCCGTGAGCAGGGTGCACAACCATCTTCTCCTCTTTGTCTATTACAAGGATATCGCTGTCCTCATAAATTACATTAAGAGGAATGTCCTCTGCCACAAGACCGGAAAAGAATTCTGTAGAGTACTCAACAGATATCTCATCTCCCGGGCTTACAATATATGACTTCTTTACATCATTTTTATTTACTTTTATCACAGTATCCTTTCTTGAGAAGACACTGCGTGCGATATTTCTTTCTATGTTTGCAACCTTGTCTACACGTCCTGAAAGACTTGAGACAAAGCTTTCTTTTTCTTTTCTAATCACCAGTCTTTCCTATTATCCAGTCAGTAAGGCTTATTGTAAGAGAAAGAGAAGCGGCAACACCAGCCTGTACAAGGAAATTCTTGTACTCTTCATCAAATGTCGGCATGCCGCAGTATGCTGCGATATTGTATATCAGCATCGAAACAGGAAGGGTTATAACAAAAGAGCCGAAGAATATGCTCTCTGCCCTTCTCAGCTCATGGCTCCAGATGGGAAACTCCTCTTCCTCATATGGCTCGTATTCATAGACAATCGGATCAGCAAAGAGGGAAAAAGAAAGTGCGATAAGAAGAATAAAGGCAACCAGTCTTCTCATTTTCTTTCTCCGAATATGATGCTGCCAAGCCTTACTTCCGTGCTTTTTTCTTCAATGGCGATTTTGTAATCAGCACTCATGCCCATTGAAAGAATTGAAAGGCTCTTGAGTTTGCAGGCATCTTTGAACAGATCATGTGTTTCTTTAAATGCGCTTCTTATTTTTCCTTCATCATCTGTCAGCGGCCCTACTGTCATGATTCCAATGACATCAAGATTTTTCAAGGTAAGAGAAAGCTTCAGAGCATCCAGAAGATCCTCTCTTTTTTCAAAGCCGCTCTTGTTCTCTTCCTTTGAAGAGTTAAATTCAAGGAGCACCTCGATTTTCTTTCCAATCCTTCCGCATTCTCTGTCAATGAGAAGCAGCAGATCCTTTGAATCAACAGACTCAATCCTGTCAGAAAGAAATACAGCCTTCCTTACTTTGTTCTTCTGAAGCTGCCCAATAAGGTATACCTTCATCCCCTCCGGTCTGTTTTCAGGAAGCGGAAATTTCCTTTCTATCTCCTGGACCCTGTTTTCACCAAATGCTCTTGCTCCTTCTTCAAACACATCAAGGATAGCTGAATATGGTTTTGTCTTGCTCACAGGAAGGATAAAGACATTTTTATCTATTTCGTCTCTTAAATTTCTGTAATTCATTAAAATTGATTATATCAAACCTTGCTGAGAAAATCCTCGCGGTTTTCCTTCATCTTCCTCTTATAGTCAGTTTTTATCTGCTTTCTCTTCTCGATATATGCCTTATAGGCCTCGATTGCTTCCTTATATTCCTTGCTTCTGCTTGTCAGGCCTGGGTTTGCAAAAAGGAAGTGAGATGCATTGCGGCTGTAAAACTCCTTCATCCTGTCAAACTCGCCTGAAAGAGTCTCCCTGATTTCATCCCTTGTCTCACGGGTAACCTCATCAGCTTTCTTCTTCAATATGACAATGGATTTCTGGAAGCTCTTGAGATGGATTACGCTGGCTGTTGCATCGATTACCATGACAAGCTCGATAATTGAGGCAAGAACATGCTTAAGGTTATCATCAAGAGAGCGCAGGAACGGAAGGAAAACAGGATCTAGAAGATATACTCCTGCCATTCCCATTATTCCAAAAAGAAGTGAGTTTCTCAGGCACACTCTGCCGTTTATGTTTACCTTCCTCTTTGAATAGTCCCAGAGCTTAAGGGAGAATATCTTTTCAAGAAGATAACTTGTCACATATTCAATGATGCTTGTCAGGATAAGACCGAGAATGAATACAAGATACCAGTATTCCTTCAGCGGCTCAAGGAAGATTATGACAACCAGTGCCCCGAAGCCATAGATAGGACAGTATGGCCCGTAAAGGAATCCTCTGTTTACAAGTTTTCTCTGCCCTATCGAGCAATATATCACTTCTGAGATGTATCCTAGAACCGAATAAATGAAAAAACCAATTATAAGAATATCCATATCTGCCTTCATCAATTCAATTTTAAGCTTAAATAATCAAATAGTAAATAAACCCTTATTTTTATGCTTTGCGGCCTTCAATTATCCCTATTTTGAAAAAACTTTTATAAACCCACTTTACAAAAAAAACGTAATGGTTTATAAATTCCCCTGTTGGTTGAAATTTAACGGAGGATTAGCTCAGCGGGAGAGCGCCTGCCTTACAAGCAGGATGTCACAAGTTCAATCCTTGTATCCTCCACTTTAGGCTTCTTACAAAAGTAAGGAGCTTTTTTTATTTCATCAGCTTTTTTTTATCTGAATAAAGAGGACAAGAGATGACTGCTGCCCTGTTCTTCTTTACTTTGATTGTGTTTTCTTTAACTTCACCTTCGCCGAAAAGCAGCTGGACATTCTTTCCTTCAACAAGCCAGTCATCAAGAATGATGCACTCGTCTTTGTCCCGGCTCAAAACTAAATAAAGAATCTCATCAGGAAGAATCCTTCTTACCATGAATGTGTGATCATTTAAAGCTTTAATTTTAAATGACGAGAAAGCAAAGCCATTTCTGTCTCTTATCTTTTTAAGAGCAATGTGACAGTCTCTGTACTTCTTATTCCATTTCCTTTCATCCCACTGCATGGGATAGCGTGCCATTTCCGGGCTTCCCATCTTTCCATCAAGCTTGATTTCATCTCCGTAGTAGATGCTTGGGAAACCTGGAAGGAAATAAATAAAAGCAACAAGGGATAAATACAGATCATCATCCATCACTTTTTCATTGCTTGTAAGCCTTGGAGTGTCATGACTGTCTATGAGGTTCATCTGGAAATACCAGTTCTGGCTCCTTAAGGAAAAAAGAGAATCGTTTACAGAGGATGCAAAGCTGTATGCATCTAGCTTTTCAACTTTCTTCGGATTATGTCCCCAGTCCTTCTGCAAATCCCTGTCCTCTTCTCCCATGAACGATCTGACAGCGCGTCCTGCATAGAAATAATTCATTGTGCCATCAAATATGTCGTTATTGATGTATGAAGATGTGTCATCCCAGATTTCGGAGACTGTATAAAGATTGCTCTTTTCTTTTCTTATTTCATCATGTATTTCCTTCCAAAGCGAAAGAGTAATCTGCTTTTTGCTTCCCCGGCCAAGCTCTGCAGCAACATCAAAACGCCATCCGTCAGCGGAAAAAGGCTTTTTGATATAGCGCTTGAGTACGCTGTCCGGATTTCTGTAAACAAGATTCTTCAGTTCTTCTGACTCGTAGTTTAGCTCTGGCATGGTATCTATTCCTGCCCAGAGCTTATATTTCCCATCTATGCAGTAATAGAAGCCGCCCTCAATGGATGAAGGATCTTCATTTGCCTTTATGAACCAGCTGTTTATCTTTGACGTGTGGTTTATGGAGATATCAAGGATGACAGCTATATCCATGCTGTGAGCTTTTTCAATAAGAAATGAAAGAGCATCATCCCCTCCCAGTGCTTCATCGACTGAGAAAAATGATGAGCTGTCATAGCGGTGGCTTGTAGGAGATGAGAAAACAGGGTTTATATAAAGCATGTCAAATCCTGCTTCCTTTATGTAACTAAGCTTCTCTGCAACTCCATAAAGATCCCCGTTGAAAAAATCAAGACTTCTTGCCTTGCTGTACTCAGGAGGAATATCTGAAAAGGAATATGTGCTCACAGATGCCCCGTTATAAGAATATTCCCCGTCTTTTCTTGCCTTGCTCTTTCTGCTGTTGAAAAAACGATCTGGAAAAATCTGATAGCAGCATCTTGAGCTCACCCACTCCGGATGATTTACTGCGCTTTTTATCTGAAAGCGGAAAGAGAATGATGGGATATATTTTTCAAGTCCTTTTCTTGAATAATAAAATACACTCTCGTCTTTTTTAATCACAAAATAATAATCAAAGATTTCATCTGTAGGATTCAAAGAAACAGATATGTCAAAGACATATGGATATTTTGATGACTTCTTCAAAGCCATCTCCTCTGTGCTCTCAAGACCCTGGATGTTCCTGTGTTTCAGAAAAACTGAAATGTCTTTTTCTGATGAAAAAAGAGAGAGCGTGATGCACTCTCCCTTTTCAGGATAAATGTTTGAAACAAATATTTCTGATATGTCATGAAGTATTCTGATCATTTTCTTAGCTTTTCTACTAAAGTCCTTGTTATGTCCTCTGGCTTTCCAGAGCAGTCAAGATCTATGATAAGGCCTTTTTCAGTATAGTAGTCAATCAAAGGAGCTGTTGATGTCTGGTAAACCTCAAGGCGGTGCTTGATGGCCTCCTCCTTGTCATCATCTCTCTGGATGAGAGCCTCGCCTGTCTCATCATCGATTCCTTCAACTTTCGGAGGATTGTAGATGATATGGTATGTCCTTCCTGTGCTCTTGCAGACACGGCGGCCTGAAAGACGCTTTAAAATCTCTTCATCAGCAAGACAGAAATTGATGACAGCATCAACACTGCTCATGTTTTCAAGTGCATCGGCCTGAGCAACGGTGCGCGGAAATCCGTCAAGGATGTAGCCGCCCTTTGCATCATCTTCCTTGAGCCTTGAATCTACCATGGCAATTGTGACCTCATCTGGTACAAGCGCACCGCTTGCAAGAATCTCTTTTACACGCTTTCCAAGCTCTGTCTCCCTCTTTATATTATCGCGAAAGAGATCACCTGTTGAAATATGTGCAATATTCAACTCCTCCTTCAAGAGCTTTGCAATTGTTCCCTTACCTGCTCCCGGAGGGCCAAGAAATACTAAATTCATAAAATTCTCCTATATGTGAATCTGATGAAAGAATAGCACAAGAGATTTTGCTCTTCAATAATTGCCATTATCTGCTTTATAATTTATGCCATGAAAGACAGGATTGTTATGACAGCTGAAGATCTGGATGGATATCTGAGTGAAAAAGACAAAGAAGATATAAAAAAAGTGGAGGAAATGTATTCTTCCTGCCTTGAGATTTCAAAGAAAGCTGAAATTGAGGAAAAGGATCTTGATTCTCTTGCCCTGATTCAAAGACAAATCGGGCACGAGACCGAGCGCATTGTAAGAAAGAACAAGAGAATTCATGTATACTCTTTTGACACTCCCGATGAAATGCATGCTGAGTGCTCAAGAATCATTGCAAGGCTCAGAGACCCGGAAACTGATCATGAAGAGTTTGTATACTATATCCAGAGAGCATATGAGATGCTTTTTACACACTCATATCTTGCCTCTTCCAGAAAGAAGAAAAGAAAGCTTGTGATAGCAACTCCTGTAAAAGATCCTGCCAATAACTATGCAGTTCATTTCATTCCTGACTGCGAGGATATGATCAAGGACTCAGTAATGTGCGTTATGCTTCGCGGTGCACTCCTTCCTAGCATGATTATAAGCAAGGAAATTGAAAGCTATTCAGAAACCGGGTACATAACTCCGTTTGCACTCTTCAAGATCAAAAGGGATGAAAGCAGAAATGAAGATGACATGAACTATGTCCTTTCTCTAGACAGGTCATATTTTTGTGCTGAGGCCCTGGAGGGCAAGAACCTTATTTTCGCTGATCCGATGAATGCAACAGGCGGCAGTCTTGTGACAATCATAAAGTACATTAAGAATATGGGGATAAAGCCAAAATCCATCAAGGTCCTGAATGTGATTTCCGCGCTCAAAGGTGCACTCAGGATTACAAGGGCTGTTGAAGATGCGGAAATATATACACTCTGGATGGATCCGGTACTCAATGAGAAGGCATATATTCTTCCAGGCCTCGGGGACGCTGGAGACAGGCTCAACGGCAAGGATGAAGATAAAAAGGAAAGAAACATCATCCAGCTTATTGCTGACTATGGTTCTTCTATCGTGAATCTTTACAGAAACCAGGTGAGGGAAATTGAAAAGACTGTTCTTTCTTAGCCTTGCCCTGATTCTTATTTTATCATCCTGCATCAATTACTCTGAAAGAGCCCTTAGCAGAGCATCAGAGCTTCCTGAGATGGAAAAGCTTGAAATATACGAAGAAGCAATTGAGAAAGGAAAGGCAGATGAGCGCATTTTCTACAATGCGGCTTTAATATACACATATTTTGCACGCTATGATGATGCGCTCCTCATTGTCCTTGAAAACACAGACAGCTACCGTTTCATGACGCTTTATCTCTACATTGCAGAAAGCCTTGATGATGAGAGCATGGAAAAAGATGCCCTTATAAAACTTACAAAACTTGTCCCATCAGATATAAGCATCCTTTCAAGGCTGATGAAACTTTATGAAAAAGAAGGAGATTCGGATAATGCTCTGTCGCTTGCACTTTCAATCCTTTACTTTGAAAAAGATAATCAGGATGCACTTAAAGTGCTTTCAAAGAGGTATAACGAGTTTTCAATTTATGTAAAAAAAATGACTCTTGATGAGTTTTTGAAAAAAGACTGTCCTTTCTTTTATGCTTCTCTTTTGCCGCTGCTGGGAAAAGAAGAAAAGCAGGTTCCTTTTTCTAGCGGTATTCAGGACCCAGAATAAGCTCTCTGTAGCTCCTTCTTTCAATGTTTGACTCATAGCCAAGAGCAGATACGATTTTCATTATCTTATCCTGAGTCCTGCTTATATCACTGTCATTGCTGTCAAAAGGAATCAAAGCCTCAAGCTCACAGAAAATGCCTATGTCATTTACATTAAAAAGCTCGATATGGACGCCCTCATGCATCCACTCAAGCCCTCTCTTTCTCTTTTCAAAGAAAATCTCATAGCCGAGGGCGAGAAAGAATGATACTGCTTTCTCCTTCTCTCCGTCTTTTATGGCAAATTCAAATTCTTCATTCTCCTCCGTTTCTTTGTAGCTCATCTTCTTACATGTCGCTTCCAGCCTTCCATTGTTGTTGCGGATTCTGAGCGCCTGATAACGGGATGAAGGAGTGCGGAAGTAAATATCATCCTTTTTCACTTCACTGCCCTTTTTACCCGCAAGCTTTTCTATTCTCTCTTCTGCTTCAGCAAAGGATGAAAGAGAAAGCTTGATTTCTATTTCTTTCATGTATCAATCCTTCCAAGGGAATATGGTGTTCTTCAGAGATCTTGGTCCGAGGTTCTTTTTCTCCTCAAAGAGAAGATCATCCCAGTTGATGTTCTTCCTTTCATCAGGATGCTCTTCAAGAAAGTCATACTTGTACATCAGGAGCTTTACAGCATCCTGAGAGGCAAGCTGCTTTCCGACAAAGCCTGGAACAAGACCGAGAGTGAATATGCTTATTAAAAGACATATTATGGAATAGAAAAGATAGAATACAGCAAATCCTATGTTGTCTATCATGATGATGAAGCATTTTTTCAGAGTCTTAAAAGGCCTGTCTGCAGGAAGATGCTCGCTGAGTGCAAAATAAAATGGAAAAGCAAGCGAGAATATGAAAAGTATCCAGAGCAGCGCGACGGTTATGACGAAGGTGACAGCATTCCCTTCAACCATTGAATAGAAAGGAATTATTATCGTCACATATAGTATTAGAAGAAGCTGGAGGAAAAAGAATAGAACTGCATGCCTGAAGTTTCTCTTTATTCCAGTTTTGAATGCAGAAAAACCTTCTTTCTTATAATGGGCCCAGTTATAGACCACATGATTTGTTCCACCTGCTATGACAGACTCTGCAAAAAGAAGCAGGACGAGAATGGAAATTCCAAGAAAAGTGAATTCTCCTAAAAGTCCAGTAGTGTATATCGCACAGATTATTATTGCCATGTAAATGAGGTTCTGGGCGACCATGACAAGCAGGTTGTCCCATCCGTCAAAGAATGCTTTCTTTATAAAAAAACCTTTCATGAATACAAAATATCCTTTTCTTAATCAAAAGTAATCAAAATTTATATAAAAACACATGAAAAACACATGACTTTGTTATTTACATCTGTATAAATTGCAGACTATAATAAATTAAGCGGCTTAATAGGGAAACCTGGTTGCCTACTAGAGGGACCGCCGCCAGACGCATCTGAGAGGTCAGATGTGCAAAGAAAAGCTCAGCCTGATGTGCTGGGCTTGCTTTTTTTCAAGTCAGAATTTCTCAAAATGTGTCACATCCACGACAAAAACTGTTGATCCTCCGACAGTCTGCGGAACAGATACAAATGGCACGCTCACCCCACTTGCAACTGCAGTGCCTGTAGGAGGCATGTAAGGAACATTCTCAGTCCTTCTTGCAGAGTATTTCTTTATTATGGATACTGCCTCCTCCACCTTTTCATCATCACAGCCGATGAGTATGGTGGTATTCGTCTTTCTCAAAAATCCTCCCATCGTGGCAAGCTTTGTCACATAGTAGCCCTTTTCATTGAGAGCATGAACTGTGTTCTCCTCATCAGACTGGGACAAAATGGAGATAATCATTTTCATATAAACACCTCTTTTGGGGCTATTATAATCATTTTCAGAGTTTTTTTCATCTTTTTATTGAAAAGAATGCCCAATTTCACTATAGTAGACACGTTGCCTGAGGCAATAATTTCCGCTCGTATGAGTGAGATATAGTGTTGGAAGGACAATTTGTCCACGCGTTAAGGAGGATTACTATGGCAGTAGTAACCATGAAAAGCCTGCTCGAGTCAGGCGTACACTTCGGACATCAGACAAAGAGATGGAATCCGAAAATGGCACGTTTCATCTTCACAGAGAGAAACGGTATTCACATCATCGACCTTCAGAAGACTTCTGCATGCATTGTAGAGGCTTATGAAGCAGTAAGAACACAGGTAAAGAACGGCAAGCAGATTCTTTTCGTAGGAACAAAGAAGCAGGCACAGCAGGCAATCGAAGATGCTGCAAAGCGCTGTGGCATGCCTTATGTTTCAAACAGATGGCTTGGCGGTATGCTCACAAACTTCGCAACAATCAAGAACAGCATCGCTAAACTCAAGAAGATTGAAAGAATGGAGGCTGACGGAACATTTGACAGCCTTACAAAGAAAGAAGTTGCACTTTTGACAAAGCAGAAGGAAAAGCTCAACAAGAACCTCGGCGGACTTAAGGACATGAAGGAGCTTCCTGGTGCACTTTTCATCATCGACACAAAGAAAGAGGCAACAGCAGTTGCTGAGGCTAACCGCCTTGGAATTCCTGTAATTGCAGTTGTAGATACAAACTGTGACCCGACAGGTATCGATTACCCTATTCCGGGCAATGATGATGCTATCAGGGCAATCAGCCTTTTTGTTGAGATTATCTCAAATGCAGTTATCGATGCAGACAGCGATTCAGGCATCCAGATTATCGAGTCCCTTGATGACGAGGACTATGCAGAAAGCGCTCCAGTTGAGGAGAAGGCTGTTGAGATTGAAGATTTCGAGAACTATGTTCCAGAAGAGAAAGAAGAGGTTGTTGAGGACAACCAGGACGAGGAGTAATATATGGCAGCAATCAGCGCTTCAGATGTAAAGAAACTCAGAGACCTTACTGGTGCAGGAATGATGGACTGCAAGAAGGCTCTTACTCAGGCAGATGGGGATTTTGCTCAGGCAGAGAAGATTCTCAAGGAAATGGGACTGGCTGCAGTTGCAAAGCGCCAGGACAGAGCAACAGAGAATGGAAGAGTATTTGTCATGACAGATGACAAGAACGCTGTTCTTCTTTCTCTCTCATGCGAGACTGACTTCGTTGCAAGCAACGAGGAGTTCAAGGCTCTTGGTGAGAACATGTGCAAGACAATCCTTGAGAAGGGATACAGCGAGCCTAATGAAGAGCTTAAGGGCATGGTTGATGCACTTATTGCAACAATCAAGGAGAACATGAACATCACAAAGATGCACACAGAGAGTGTCGACACATATGCAGCTACATACATCCACGGCAACGGTGCTGTTGCAGTTTTAATCAACATGCACGCAGACAACAAGGATGTATTTGCTAATGCTGATGTTCAGGAGGTCGCACACGACCTTGCACTGCACGCAGCTGCATACAAGCCTCAGTATCTTGATGAGAAGAATGTTGACAAGGCATATGAAGAGGAGCAGCTTTCAATCTTCACAGCCCAGGTTGACCAGGATCCTAAGATGGCAAACAAGCCGGAGCAGGTAAAGGCAAACATCATCAAGGGCAAGCTTTCAAAGCTCTATAAGGAAATCTGCTTCAACGAGCAGGCATTCGTAAAGGATGACTCAAAGAGCGTAAAGCAGGTTCTTTCTGAGCTCAGCAAGAAATATGGCTGTGATATCACAATTTCAAGCTATGTTGTTTACCAGGCAGGCGTAAACGCTTAAGGAATAATAAAATGCAGAAGATTCTTGACACATGTGATGAAAGAATGAAGAAATGCGTATCAAGCCTTTCAGGTGAATACCAGAATCTCAGGACAGGCAGGGCAAACACTGCCCTGTTTGACAAGATCAAGGTTGACTACTATGGTGCGGAGACTCCGCTCAATCAGGTGGCATCCCTTTCTGTGCCTGAGGCAAGGCTTGTTGTCATCCAGCCATGGGACAAGAGCCTCCTTCCTTTGATCGAGAAGGCAATCCAGAAGTCTGAACTCGGACTTAATCCGAACAATGACGGAAAGCTCATCAGAGTCAACTTCCCTGCCCTCACAGAAGAGAGAAGAAAGGAACTTGTCAAGATGTCTAAGCAGATGGCCGAGCAGAGCAAAGTCGCTATCAGAAACGTAAGAAGAGATGCGATGGAAGAGCTGAAGAAGAGCCAGAAGAACAGCGAGATCAGCGAAGATGAGCAGAAGGAAGGCGAAAACAAGGTCCAGAAGCTCACAGATGCTGCAATTGCTGAAGTTGCAAAGCTCGCTGAAGCTAAAGAAAAAGAGATAATGGAAATATAATATGGCAGATCTGGTGCACCTGGCAATCATAATGGACGGAAACGGAAGATGGGCTAAAGCCCGCTTCCTTCCGCGCACTGCGGGGCATCTTGAGGGGCTCAAGGCCCTCAAAAGATGCATCAGCGGATGTATTTCTGAGGGCATCAGATATCTAACTGTCTACTGTTTTTCCACAGAAAACTGGAAGAGGCCACCAGATGAGGTGAAATACCTCATGGCCCTCTTCACTAATAAGATCTACGGGGAAATAAAGACCCTTAATTCACTTGGAGTCAGTGTTCGCCTGCTTGGCAACACATCAAATCTTCCACCTGAAGCTGTAAAGAATTTGAAGAAAGCTGAGGAAGAGACAAAAGACAATGACAAAATAACGCTTCAGCTTGCAATCAACTATGGCGGCTATGATGAAATAGAAAGAGCTGTCAATTCTCTTATAAGGGATGGATATAAGGAAATTGATGCATCTTTGATCAGAAGTCGTTTTGACAATCCGGATATTCCTCCTGTCGATTTCATAGTCAGATCCGCAGGCGAAATGAGGCTTTCCAACTTCCTTCTCTTTGATTCTGCCTATGCAGAGCTTGGTTTTTATGATAAACTTTTTCCAGATTGGGATGAGCAGATGATCCATCAGATTAAAGAGGATTACTATAAGCGCATCAGAAAATTCGGAGGCCTTGCTTGACAAGTACTGTAAAGAGAGTTCTCACAACGGTAATAGGATTACCACTGATTTTTACCCTTGTATTCTTTCTGCCTCAGTATAACCATCTGGCACTCTTTATTTTCATAATCCTGATGATAGCAGGCGGTACATATGAGATGTACACGATGCTTAAAAAGAAATCATCACCCTCCCCTTTTATGTTCCTTGCACCTGTATTCCCGATTATCCAGTTCTTTTCAGGTGTTGAGAACACAGAATTCTCATTCTATTTATTCATATTCCTTTCCATGCTTGTTCTGGCAGTGGAAGTATTCAGAGGAGCAAAGGATAATTTTGATTCTGCCTTAAGCCAGGGAGCATATACTGTTCTCGGCCTTTTCTATCCAGGACTTCTCTCAATCTTCTTTGTTGACATTCTCTTTCTTGAAAATGCAACAGCATATATCCTTTTCTTTCTTGTGCTTGTATTCGGAAGCGATACATTTGCGTACCTTATCGGTATGGCATTGGGAAAGAACAATTCAGGATTTGTAAAAGTAAGTCCTAAAAAGAGCATTGCAGGATTTGTCGGCGGGCTTGTCTTTCCTGCACTCTTTGGAATACTTGCTCCTGTTTTATTTCCATCTATGTTTTTGTTTACTAAAGTTCAGGGACTCTTTATTGGACTTGCAACTGCCATTTTTGCAGAAATCGGAGACCTTATTGAGTCTGCAATAAAAAGGAGTGCAGGAGTAAAGGACAGCGGATTCATAATCCCGGGACGCGGCGGAATCCTTGACAGCATCGACAGCATACTTGTTGCAACTGCTCCATTTATAATTCTCGTAAACCTTTTCATACTATGAGAAAGATTGCAATACTTGGTGCTACCGGAAGCATAGGAAGCACAGCAATAAAGACAATTAGAGAAAACAATCCTGGATTTGTTATAACAGGATTGACAAGCAACAGAAGCAGAAAAGTAATTGATTTGGCAAAAGAATTTTCCTGCTCATATTTTATGACAGAGGAAAAATCAAGAGATGAAATAAAAGAATATATTTCCAATCTTGATGCAGACATTGTTCTTAATGCTATTGCAGGCTCGGATGGGCTGTTTGCAACTATTTGCCTGATTGAAGCACATATTGATATTGCTCTTGCAAACAAGGAAAGCATTGTGCTTGGAGGAAACTATATTTTTTCTCTTGCTGAAAAGAGCGGTGTGAGAATCATTCCTGTTGACAGCGAGCACAGCTGCATATACAGCCTTATCTCTGCTTTTTCCCGTGAGAATACAAGGAAGCTGATTATAACAGCATCAGGCGGTCCTTTTTACAAGAAGAGCACTGAAAACGTAAGCCTGGAAGATGCCTTGAATCATCCTACATGGAAGATGGGCAAGAAGATCACTATTGACAGTGCAACGCTTGCAAACAAAGGCCTTGAAGTAATAGAGGCAGGCTATCTTTTCTCTTTTGGTGCAAAAGACATAAAAGTGTCCATTCACCGTCAGAGCATTGTACACAGCCTGATTGAGCTGAAAAACGGCGCTGTATATGCTCAGCTTACTCCTCCTGATATGAGCCTGCCAATTGCAGCAGCTCTTTCGGATGGAAAAATAAAGCTGGAGAACATTGTCTCCCCTCTTTCTTTTGAGGACCTTACTCTTACATTCTCATCATGGAGCAAGAGCGAGTTTCCTCTTCTTGCTGCAGCATACAGCTGTCTTGAAAGCAAGGGCGCTTATCCATGCGTATTCAATATTGCAGATGAAGTTGCAGTTGATGCTTTTATATCAGGGCGTATTTCCTTTAACGATATCAGCCGCACAGTGCTTAAGGTCCTTGAAAAGGATTATGATGTAAAGAATTTGTCGCTTGAAGAGACAGATTATCTTTCTTCTCTTGTAAAAGAGGATACAAGGAAGATCCTTGATGCTTGATTTCATCTTAAAATTTCTTCTTGGATTTCTTTTAATCGGTCTTGTCGTATTCTTCCATGAGCTTTCACATTTTGCAGCCGCAAGATTGATGAAAGTGGATGTAGATGTAATCTCATTTGGAATGGGACCGCGTGTATTCTCAGTTTACGGAAAGAAAACTGAGTTCCGCATCTCAGCAATTCCTTTTGGCGGGTACTGCCGCATGAAAGGTTCAATTGATCTTTCAAAAGCACTTTCTGATGACAAGAAGAAAATGGACAAGAAGGAAAGCGGCTCCTATTTTGCTTCCTCTCCTTTCAGGAGAATGATAATCTACGCATCAGGTCCTTTGGGAAATTTCATTCTTGCAGTTCTTCTTCTTGCTCTTGCATCTTCTCTTCCAGTTGAAAGGATAAGCAACCCATGCCGCGTATGTGTAATCAACGACTATCCAGCACTTTTTCAATACAGTGTTGAAAATCCTGAACTTGAAACAGGTGATCTTATTTTGCAGATGGATGGAAAGGCTGTGCTTGATTACGAAGACTTCACATCACGCCTTGACGGGAAAAGCCACATCCTTACTGTAGAAAGAAATGGTGAGACAATTGAAGTCAATCTTGTTCCTGAGATAAACGGCGATGATTATTACTATGGGCTTTCGCTTTATCAGGAAGCGGTAATTGGCAGAAGCGAAGATGAGATGATAAAAAGCGGGGACCGGATAATAAGTGCAAACGGCAAAGAGATACATAACACGCTTGATTTATTCTCGCTCTCCTGGCCACTTAATCTTGTGCTTGCCAGCAAAAACGGCAGAACATATAGCTATCGTGCAGATTACAATCCCCTTCCATTCTCATTTAAATCCGATTTAAGGAAATCAAGTGATGCAGTGGGTATTTCTGCACTGACTCTCGGAATAAAAAAGGCATCTGAGTATTTTGTAAATACAATGAAGGCTCTTGGAGCAATCATAACGCTGAACATAGAAGATGCACGCCTTGTGATAACAGGGCCTACAAAAGCGGCTCAGAGCATCGGGAATATATCTACTCTGGCATTCAACGAAGGAATTTCAAGCGGCCTTAGGACTGTTTTATATCTTCTTTCGATTGTATCTATAAGTCTTTCTGTTGCGAACATTGTCCCATTCCCGACGTTTGACGGTGGAGGAATCCTGATAAACTTCATTGAGATATTCAAGAAAGAGGGACTCAGGCCGAGAACATATGTAATCTTGCAGATTGCTGGTATGATAATCGCCTTCTCTCTGATGGCCGCTCTTTATTTCGTGGACATCCACTACTATTTTCTTTCTTAGCCTTTTTTCTGAGAAGAATACTTGCTCGGATCAATGAAGCGGGATTTATCCTGTGTAGTTGATTCAAATGATGTGAGCTCTGAAAGATAGCCAAGGAACACAGTCCCGGTCTTTCCGTTCCTGTTTTTTGCAACAAGGAGCTTTGTGTGCTGAATGTTTGCATTGCTTGTCTTATCTTTTTCAAGCTTTGCAACATCTTCTTCTGAAAGTTCAGTGAGGTTTGTTTTTCTGTGAATCAGCATTACAACATCAGCATCCTGCTCAATTGAGCCGCTTTCACGAAGGTTATTGAGCTGAGGCTCCTGGTCTGCTGCTTCTCTTGATACCTGACAAAGCGTGATTACAGGGCATTTGAGCTCACGTGCAAGCTGCTTGAGCGCCTTTGAGATATATCCTACTTCCTGGGCTCTGGGCACATTATGGTCAAGCCCTGATTCAATAAGACCGATATAGTCTATGAATATTGCATCAACATGCTTTTCTCTGTGAAGCATTCTTGCTCTGCTTCTTAATTCTCCAAGTGCCATATTGGGCTCATCCACTATATAGAGCTCTGCCTGATAAAGGCTCTCGGCGGCATCGGTTACACGGTTTATCTCATCGTCAGTGACATTTCCTGTATAGAGCTTTCCCTGCTCTACCCTGCTTGTTGCACTGATAAGACGCTGGATTATCTGGCTTGAAGGCATTTCAAGAGAAAAAAAAGCAACCCTGCTTCCTTTTCTTATCATGTTTCTGATAAGAGAGATTGCAAGTGCAGTCTTACCGACACTAGGACGCGCCCCGATGATTATATAGTCGCTTTTATGGAATCCTCCGTTGAGGTATTTGTTAAGAACATCAAAGCCTGTGTCCAGTGTGTCTGAAACATATGTTCCTTCTGTCTTCTGAAGAAGAACATTAATAAAGTCATTGATGCTTGAGTTTATCCTGTAGTTTTCTGCGCTGTTCTTGTTTGTAGAAATAGATATCTCACTCAGTCTTCGCTCAGCCTGATCAAGAAGGTTATATGGCTCTTCAGCTTCATTGTATGAGCGCTGGACGATATCGCTTCCAGTTTCTATTATAGCCCTTCTTACAGCATCATCCTTTATGTATCGGGCATATACTTCGACATTTGCAAGAAGACTTGATATGCTTGAAAGCTCTGCAATGTATGCAGCACCTCCAGATTGCTCAAGCAGTCCTTTCTTTACAAGATAGCTATGTAAAGTAATAACATCCACAGCCTCGGTATTCTGTATCTTCATATCCTGAATTGCAGAATAAATTACACGGTGCTGTGGATGATAGAAATCAGATGGAGAAATAATCAGAGACACCTTGTCAAAGGCATCCTGATACATTAAAAGAGCACTGAGAACGGACTTTTCCGCATCATCATTATGTGGCGGTACCAGCTTCTTCCCTGTGCTCATGATCTTTAGTTCTCCTCTTCTGCTGTCTCTACTGCTGCTTCAGCTTCTACTTCAGTCTCAGTTTCTGTAACTGCTTCAGCCTCTGCTGCTGCCTCTTCTGCTGCTTTTGCCTCAGCTTCAGCTGCTGCCTTTGCTTCAGCCTCTGCCTTCTCCTTTGCCTTAAGCTCTGCCTCTGATGCAACAATCAGCTTTACATGGCTACTCTCGTTCTCATAAAGGTGGATGAGAACAGAATATGTTCCAGTCATCTTGATTGAATGTGTAGCAACCTCGATCTTCTTTCTTTCAATCTCGAATCCAGCCTTCTTGAGCTCGTCCTGAACCATCTGTGATGTTACAGATCCAAAGAGCTTTCCTGACTCTCCTGCTGTTACCTTCAAAGTGAGAGTGAGAGCATCAAGCTTCTCCTTGAGGCTTGCAGCCTCAGCACGCTTGGCTTCCTTTCTCTTCTCAATTGCAGCAGCACGGCTTGCAAAGATTGCTGCGTTTGTCTTGTTATAGATAACAGCAGCACCTGTAGGGAGAAGATAGTTTCTTGCATAACCGTTCTTTACTACTCTTACATCTCCCTCTTCTCCGAGGTTGACAACATCCTGTGTGAGAATGATCTTCATTTTAAACTCCTTACCTTCTTAATTCAAAGAAGTTCTCAATCATACCGGTTATCGGAAGGACTGAGATGATGATTATGTTTATCCCAGGAACAACTATGGTCAAAAGGGCAATCAGAAGAAAGAAGCTGATGCTTCTCATGCGAATTGATCTCTTCCTGATCTGGTAGAACAACACTGAAAACCCAATAACGGAATACAGTATTGCCAGAATCACCGTACAGTTGAACAGCACAATTGTCATTACCCAGCTCATGGATATAAGACGGCCAAGCAGCAACAGAGCAAGGCTTATGATGAAAACCCAGATCATAGCGCTGTCCAACTCAGCGCTTGCCGCTCTTTTTTCAAAGCCATCTTCTTTTGAATGTGAAATGTATTCATATAGAAATACATCCACACAGACGAAGAAAAGAATCAGAGGCACGAAGAAACCGAGCACAAAGAGCACAAGGACTTCCATGAAGAATGTCCAGAACTCTTCTGTAAGTGCTCCTGTATCCAGGACCAGAGAAAGCATTCCTTCAAACGCAATCCTGTAAAAACCCAAAAAGGATTCAAGAAGCGCCGTATCCGAGGCCATGTACAGCGAAAAGGATGTCAAAAAAATCGCCGCCGGAAGAACAGACAGAAGAAGTCTTCTTCCACCCCTCCAGCCTTCTGTATATAACCATATTATTCCAGACGCTGACAGCGTACAGGGAATATACAGATTGAATATTGTAAGAGCAATACTGAGACTGCTGTCTGCTGATCCTACGAATCTCCTTATGCAAAGGGCTAACAGGACAACAGCGATTGAAAGCGCAGAGTAAGCTCTTCCAATATATTTTCTGATCAGAAGAAGGGGAATTATGAACAAAACCTCTCCCAGCGAAAAGAAGGAGAGGATAAAGCCGAGGAAGAAAAGCAACAGAGCCTTCTTCCCCTCATCCCCTATAGCTCTAATCATTTCTTCTCAAACGGAAGATAAGCAAGCACTCTTGCTCTCTTGATTTCTCTGTTGAGAGCTCTCTGATGCTTTGCACATGTTCCTGTAATTCTTGCAGGAAGGATCTTTCCGCGCTCTGTGATGAATCTCTTGAGAGCATCCGGATTCTTGTAGTCAGCTGGTGCTGCACCCTGGCAGAACTTGCATACCTTCTTTTTAAAGCTAGCCTTTCTAGCTCCTGCCTTTCTGTCCTTAAGGGCATTTTTGTCCATTTCATTAAAATCTTTATCTTCTTTCATTTTTCTACTCCTGATTATTAGAATGGAATCTCATCTTCTTCAAAGTCTTCGGGACCGCTGACCGGCTCAGAAGGAACTGGGCTCTGAATCTGAGAAGCATACCTTGACTGAGCCATCTCAGAATTATGATTCTGATATGAGCCCTGTACAGCTCCTCCAGTCTGGTTCTGCGATCCGACAAGAGTGAGCGAGTTGACGAAAATCTCAACCTTGCTTCTTGTCTGGCCTTCACTTTCCCATCTGTTCTGTCTCAGCTCTCCGCCAATAGCGACCTGTCTTCCCTTGAGAAGATACTGGCTTACACTCTCTGCTGCCTTTCCGAAGTATACACAGTCAAAGTAATTTGCCTCATCGACCCATTTTGAATTCTCATCCATCCTGCGTCTGTTGACAGCAACAGAGAACCTTACAATCGCTCCATTACTTTTCGAATACTTCAATTCGCAATCGCGCACCAGGCGACCTACGAGTGCTACCATATTGAGATCTGCCATGTTTTCTCCTTAGATTTTCTCCGGGTTGACAAATAGGAACTTGAGAACGAGTGTGCTGAGCTCAAATGCTCTGCTCATGTTCTTGATTGCCTGGCTGTCAACATTGATTTCATAATAGAAATAGTGACCCTTGTCCTGCTTGCTGATTGTGTATGCAAGAGTCTTGATGCCCAAATCATCCTGCTTTGTGATTTCTGCGGATGCTTTCTCTAACTCGCCGTTTACAAATGCGAGTCCTTCTTTCATCTTATCTTCATCGCTTGATAAGATAACGGTGAACTCATAATGCTTGATCATGGTTCCTCCTTGTGGTCTGAATTTTCTTTAAATCCTGATCCGTCACAAGACGGATAAAGAGGCTAATAAAGACTAGCATTTTCAGCTCTTAAAAGTCAAGCAGATTGAAAGCCTTGCTAGGCATTGAAAAATCCCTGTTAAGAAGTACATGCAAAACTTAAAATTAAACTTAATATCAGGAAAGAAATCCAAGATGCTCCAGGAGTATCTTCAGCCCAATCAGGATAAGCACAGCTCCTCCTGCTATTTCAGCTTTTCTTCTGAAGCGGGAGCCGAGAGCTGATCCGAAGCGTACTCCGATTGCACTTAGCGTGAATGTTGTTATTCCAATCAAGAGCACAGCATAGATTATATTTACATCAAGTAGAGCAAAAGAGACACCTACAGCAAGCGCATCGATGCTTGTTGCAACTGCTAGGACTATCATTGTTTTGAACGACAGTGATGAAGATGCTTCATCATCCTCATCAAATGCTTCCTTGATCATCATAGCCCCTATTGCAGCAAGGAGGAAAAAAGCTATCCAGTGATCAAAGCTTTCAATTAAAGTGATGAAATTGACACCGATAAGATAGCCTATAAGGGGCATGAGAGCCTGAAAGAGCCCGAAATAGATGGCAACTGTAAGGGCATGGGAGAACTTGAGATCCTTTATGGCAAGACCCTTGCATATGCTTACAGCAAATGCATCCATTGAAAGGCTGATGGCAATCAAAATCAGTTCAGCAGTACTCATAACAGCCAATAATAGCCGGAAAAAGATGGATGTATCAACAATATGTTTCTCTGCTATAATCAATTTATGTTCGATTTTCATGCTCATGGCGGAAAAATAGATTGCAATGCATTCATATCCTACTCAGCTGATGAATATCAAAGAGGAAAAAGAAACAGATACATGAGCCTGATGTATCTTCCTTGGCTTGACGGGTATAATGTCAGGACATACATAGAAACACTGTTTTCTGATGACAATCTTATGGCTGGAGAAATAGGTCTTGATTCAAGATTCAAGGATAAAGACCAGAGCGCATTCTACACCATTCTTGAAGCACTCGAAGGCAGCAAAAAAACTGTTGTGATACACTCAGTTAGAAATGATGAGAAAATTCTCAATGAGATCAGAAGAAGAAATATTGAAAAGGCAATATTCCACTCATTTTCATCAAGTCTTGCTCTTGCTTTTAAAATTGCAGATGCTGGCTGTTACTTTTCAATAAAGGAAAACTTTCTGTCAAAGAAGAACTGGAAGGAGTATCTAAGTCTTCCTTTTCTGCTGGAGACGGATATGAAAACAGGATATGAACAGGAAGAGAAAATAGCTTTTCTCTATTCAAAGATTGCAGCAGAATCAGGCATTGATGTATATTCGCTGATGGAAGAAAGGAAAAAGGAATTGTTTGATGATCAACAGGACTGAAGCGCTTTTAGGAGAAGATTTTGTAAGCTCAATAGAAACAAAGACTGTTGCGCTAGCTGGGCTCGGGGCTGTAGGTGGACTCTGCTTTGAAACCCTCGTGAGAGCTGGAGTCGGAAACTTCATAATTGCTGATTTTGATACTTTTGAAAAATCAAATCTGAACCGTCAGATTCTTGCTCTTAATTCCACAATTGGAAAGAAAAAGACAGAAGTTGCCCTATCGAGAGCTCTGGATATAAATCCAAGTGTGAAGATAAAGGCCATCAACGCATTCATCTCAAGTGAAAATGTCAGCATCTTTTCTTCTGCAGACCTTATAATCGACTGTATCGACAGCGTGAAAAGCAAGGCAGACATCATTGCCTTTGCTCAGCAAAAAGGAATAAAAGTTATATCATCAATGGGAGCTGCTCTGAGAAAGGATGCTGAGCTAATCCGCACTGGATACATTAAAGACACAGCGGGATGCCCTCTTGCAAGAGCACTAAGAAAGGAGCTTAGAAAAAGAGGATGCAGCCTCGACGTTGCTTGTGTGTATTCATCAGAGCGTGTTGACTTTGATTATGATAAAAACAGAATCGAAAAGGATGATGAAAAAAAGAAGAGCACAGCACTTGGAAGCCTTGCAAGCATCACGAATATATTCGCAAGCCGCATTTCTCATGCTGCGCTCTGTATGCTGTATCAGAGAGACAGTCTCTCTTCTTTATAATTCACATCAAAATTCTCTTTGCAATTGCCCTGAAAAGATCATAATTGTCTTCAGAAATGCTTATATTGCCAGGATCTGCTGTAGCTTCTCCTTTCAGAATATCATATGCACCGAGTGCAACTGAAGAGTCACCTTTTGTAACTGTGTCTATAAGTGTATTGAGATTAATAACTGTACTTGTAGGAACATCATCTGACATATAAGCAACTAGATTTCTGATTGTCCTGTCTATTTTCCAGTCAGCCATCTGGGAATAAGTCTTGATCTGCCTTTTCTTCTCTGCTCGTGTTAGTCCTTCAATTTCTGCAAGGACTTTATCTGTGCTTGCGCTTTCTCCCCCATCCTTTTCCATTGCAACTGAAGCATTGATCAAATTTGAGATGATGCTGACTCTTGCATCTGAAGCAAAAAGTGCTGCTGAAATCATAAGTGTAATCAATATGAGAAGTAACTTTTTCATTGTAGTGTCCTCCTTTGAAAAAATAATTTCTCAAATTATAATGAGATAAGAGAAAGAAAATAAAGATTAAAATACCTGAAAAAAGAAAGCTTTTCTGAAAAATTTGCCAAAAACATGCTCTGTTTTTCTCTTTTTATGGAGGAACACATGAAAACATGCATTATTTTCATCATCTCATTGCTTATTTTTACATCCTGCCAGGAAAGCGCTTCTTCTCTTGTTGCAAGAATAGAAAACATTCCAGAGGGAATGGAAGATAAGGTTCAGGTGACAATAAGAGGAAAAGATGAGATCATTTTTGACAGAAATTTAGTAGAAAGTTTTATCACCGTTTCTCCAATAAAAGAAGGAGTATATGAAATCAGAGCCATGCTCACGGATGGCGGACAGAGGCTGATGTATGGCGTTTCCTCCTTTGCTGTCAACAAAGGTTCCACAGCAGTAAATCTTCCTCTCTTTCCACTGAAACAGGAGACTTATATTTCCATAATTGCAGGAAATGATACAAAAGAGATTTCATACCAGGTGCTCTCTGAAGATGGATGCATAACAGAAGGAAGAAGTGAAAATAGCGGAGAAATAATCAGACTTGACATGCCTCTTTTAAGTGAAGGGGAATACAGCATAAAAGTCTCCTCTTTTGACAGGCATGGTTTTCTACTTAAAAGTGTTGAAAAAAACATAAGCATCAGGTTCGGACATCTCAATTCTTTTTACATCATTCTTGACAAGGATGCAGAGGAAGAAGGAATAAGGATAGAAAACAACTACTCTGCTCCGCTTGATTGCCGCATAAAGATAAAAAACCTTGAAGAGGAAATGACTCTCATTCTTGAAGCCATTGTGCCAGGGGAGGATGAATTTGAATGTCTGTGGTATGAGAACGGAAGCTTTATGCACGAAGGAAAATATCATAAAATCCATCTGAAAAAGAAAATCGGAAGAATTGATCTTGTAGTCTTCTCTGAAAAAGAAGGAAGCCTTTCAAGCTCAACTCTACTTCCGCTATAAAAAACAGGGCTGCGATATACACAGCCCCTCAGATTGCTACAAACACTTACTTTTTCTTGTGTCTGTTCATTCTTAGTCTTTTCTTTCTCTTATGAGTTGCAATCTTATGCTTCTTTCTTTTCTTTCCGCACGGCACAGTTATGCTCCTTAAATGTAATTACCAGACCATTATGTTGATTTTACCTGTTTTTGGTCAAGTGGAAATGATTTATTTCTTGTTTTCTAGCACAAATTGATGAAGAAGGCAACAGAAAAGAAAAAATTGAATATTGGCATTTTATAGTTTCAGTGATTTCTCTCTAGCCTATCTTTTTATTAGTATAAGCGTTAAGATAAAACCATGAAGGTGTTGGTCATGGGCTTCGGGGCCCATGCATCCGGTGGGGATGCTGCTCTTTATTACAAAAGGAAGAACAATGATGTCTCTCTCTATGAGACGAGACCGAGCTCGTCGTTTTCGAAGATTGCAGAAAATCTTGAAAGTGAGGGTGTTCATGTGTTTTTCAGAGAAGCAACAATAAGCGAGATCAGAAAAGCCGATATCCTGGTAAAAAGCGCACTTGTTCCTTTGAATTACCAGATAAGGCATAATGCGAAAGACATTACCAATGACATTGCCAGCCTATTGGAAAATGAGAGAGTTGCAAAGATAAAAAAGATTCTTTTCCTCGGATCAAGAGATCAGAGCACAAGCGCATCAGTGCTTTCTCAGGCACTTACATCACTTGGAAAGAAAGTGATTCTTGCAGGAAACAATGCTGGCAACGGATACTATACCCTCTCATGCATCGAGAAAGATGAAAAGGATCCTGATTTTGTGATAATCAACCTCTCTGGTCAGTTGCTTGATGAAACAGATTATGCACTTTGCTCTTCCTGGCCTTCCTTTGATCTTGTTATCATCGCGGGCGTCAAGATCAAAAATACAGATGTGTTGAAAAACATTGCATCATCGAGTTTGCAGATTTTCACAGAACGCCATATATATTCATATTTTTCCTCAGCTCTTTCTTCCTTCAGGAAAAAGATCAGATTCATACCGCACTTCAAGAACATATACAAGGACAACAGCGAAAGTCTTCCTGTTTATGAGGCCATGCGGCAGCTCGGCTATAAAAAAGATGAGATCAAAAAAGGCGTTTCAAGCTACAGGGGCATTGAGAACCAGAATGAGCAGGTTGCATTCTTTGACAACATACTCTACATAAACGACAGCGCTTCAAATATACCTGTTGCTGTGAACATCACATTCAAAAAGCTTTCTGCCCAGTATGTACATATAATCACAGGGGGAAGTGAGGTAAACATGCTTGACCCGTCATTGATGCTCGCATGCCTAAAAAAATGCACAAGCATCACACTTCTCTCCGGATCATTCACTTTTAAGCTGAAGGATCTTCTGGACAGCATGAAAATAGAATATAACGGTCCTTTTTCAAACATGACAGATGCAGTTAGAGCCGCATACAGAGAAGCAAGAAGATCCCTTGATATAAATTACCAGAACACCCAGATAATCCTTCTTTCGCCCGGAGCATCAAGCTATGAGATGTTCAAGAATGAATATGAGCGCGGAGAAGAGTTCAAGAAAGCAGTGAAAACTATAATTCTTGAAAGATAAGAAAAGGACGGTCATCAGATACGATTTCCGTCCTTTATGCATGCTGTATTATTTCAGTTTATCAGCCTACATTTCCATCTGTGTATTTATAAGCCCTGATGTGCACGCCCTTGTAGCCAAGAGGTTTTCCCTCAACACAGATTTCTCCGTTGATTGTCTTCATAGGAAGAGCAAAGAAATGATCTGGTTTCAAATAAGTAGTGATCTTCTCCACTTCTTCCTGATTGTCGAACTCCAGAACAGCACCGACAGGAAGATCATCTGCAAAAATGACCTCGCATGTCTCATGGCTCTCATCATTCTTGTCACTTGCGGCAATGAGCATTCCATAGCTCTTCACTCCACGGAAATTTGCAGGCTTGAGATTTGAGACTATGACAATATTTCTTCCCTCAAGCTCCTCTTTCTTATAGAAAGGAACAATGGAAGAAACAATCTGGCGCTCTTCCTCCTCCCCTGCATCAAGCTTTAGGATGTAAAGCTTGTCTCCTCCGGGATGCTTTTCGACGCTGTTTATATGTGCGACCTTAAGTATTACCTTTTTCTTGAACTGTTCTGTAATGCTGAGATTCTCATCCATTTTATCATTATTCTCCTTGCTTTTTTCCTTCTTCTCTTCCCTTTCTTTCTGGGATCCAGAGAACCTTTCTTTGAGACTGTCTATGAACTTCTCATCAAGTTTTGAGAAAAGAAGCTCAAGATTCTTCACTTCAACAGGCCTCTCGAACTTTCCGATTTCGTCCCATTTCTTGCCTTCATGACCGAGGAATGAAAGAATCTTCTCCCCTGTCTCTGGAAGATAAGGAGATATCATTACAGCAATGTCTGATATCAGCTGATAGAGAGTGGAAAGAACCCTGACTGCCTCTTCAGGATTCTCAGTCCTCTTCTTCCATGGCTCGCTTTCCTGGAATGTCTTGTTGCCAAGATCAGAGAGCGCGAATATTGCCCTTATAGCATCACGCTCCTCAGCATGCTCGAGAAGGTCTGTTATCTCCTCTTCCTTCTTTTTTATAACTGCAACTAGATTCTCATCATAAACAGGATTCTCAATCTTTCCGTCATAGAAGCGGCTTATAAAAGAGAGTGTTCTGTTTACGAGGTTTGAAAGGTTTCCAATAAGATCCTTGTTCACCCTGTCCATGAAATCCTTCCAGCTGAATGTGAAATCGCTGTTTTCCGGGCGGTTGTAGAACATATAGAATCTCCATACATCTGCCTTGATTCCAGTTGACTCGACATCATTGCCGAATATTCCGATTCCCTGGCTCTTGCTGAACTTTCCTCCCTCATAGTTCAGATACTCAGTACTGGACATATGATGGAGCATCGTCCACTTTTCACCGCTTGCAAGAAGGGATGAGGGGAAGATTACTGTATGGAAAGGAATATTGTCCTTTCCGATGAACTGGAAGAGCTCTGTATCTTCCGGGCTCTGCCACCATCTCTTCCAGTCATCTGTATAGTTTGCTGTAATTGATATATATCCTATTGGAGCATCAAACCATACATAGAAGACCTTGTCCTCAAAGCCTGGCTTCGGAACTGGGATACCCCATTTGAGATCTCTTGTAATGCATCTCTCCTGCAGCCCGTCGCGGATCCATGAAGATGTGATCTGAACTGCGTTCTTTGCCCAAAATCCTTCCTTTGATGCTTTTTCTATCCATGCATTTAAAAGAGGAAGTGCCTTTGGAAGATTCAAAAAGAGGTTTTTTGTCTTTCTAAGCTCTGGCTCTGTCGAGCAGACTGAACATTTCGGGTTTATAAGCTCTGTAGGATTCAAAAGCTTGCCGCATTTGTCGCACTGGTCCCCCTTTGCTCCCTCACTGTGGCAGTGCGGGCACTCGCCAGTGACAAAGCGGTCTGCAAGAAAGCGCTTGCAGTGCGGGCAGTAAAGCTGGCTCATCTCTTTTTCAGTGATATAGCCGTTCTTGTCTACTTCATTGAATATATGCTGGACGATTTCTGTCTGTTTTTCAGTGCTTGTCCGTCCAAAGTAATCAAAATCTATATTGAACCACTTATAGATTTCCTTATGGATCTCATGATACTTGTCACAGAGCTCTCGCGGAGAAACCCCTTCCTGAAGGGCTCTTGTCTCGCTTGCTGTGCCGTATTCATCAGTGCCGCAGATATACAGCGTCTCATAGCCGCGAAGACGGCAGAAGCGTGCGAAAACATCTGCACTGAGAACCTGTGTGAGGTTTCCAAGATGCGGCACGTTATTTACATAAGGAAGTGCGGAGGTAATAAGTCTCTTTTTCAATCTCAGTTCTCCTAAACAAGGGCATTATAGCCCGATACTCTTTTTTTAACAATTGTTTTCAGCTATATTTACAGTTATGGACGAAAATAAAAAAAGGAATTTCTCTTTCCTCGTCACACCGCGCTTTGTAGTGCTTGCAATTATTGTGATAGCAGTTCTTCTTGCACTTGCAACAAGCTTCTTTTCTGTAGACCAGACAGAAAATGCGATAGTGCTCAGACTGGGAAAGTATTCTAGGACTGTGGGAGCAGGTCTCAATTTCAAACTCCCGTTCGGAATCGAGAAAAACTACAACGTGAAGACAAATGTCGTGCAAACCATGACATTTGGCTATACTGCAACAGACACCAGCGGAACAAGTTTAAGCGGAAGCTATGAGAACACAGATGAGTCTCTCATGCTCACTGGAGATCTGAACATCGTTTCTGTCGAGTGGATAATCCAGTACATCATAGATGACCCGTATGCATGGCTTTTCAATGTCAATGAGAAAGAAAAAACCATAAGGGACATATCTCAGTCTGTAATGAACCAGATTGTAGGTGATCTTCCAATTCTTTCAGTAATGACAAACCTCAGGACACAGATTGAAGTCGATGCTCAGCAGAAAATGCAGGAGATTTTTGACAAATATGATTTCGGAATAAGGATTGTGACTGTAAAGCTTCAAAACATCGTACCGCCAGAAGGGGATGTTCAGGATGCCTTTGAAGATGTCAACAAGGCTATTCAGGACATGAACAGGTTGATAAATGAAGGCAAGGAATATTATAACCAGCAGATTCCTGAGGCACAGGGAGAAGCAGAGAAAATAATCCAGCAGGCTCATGGCTATGCCTCAGAGCGGGTCAATCAGGCAAATGGAGACACCGCAAGGTTCCTAAGCGTCCTCTCTGAATATGAAAACAGCAGGGAGACAACAGCAGTAAGGCTTTACATAGAGACAATGGAAGAAGTGCTTGAGAGCAACAAGGACATCACTATAATCGATGAGGATCTCTCATCCTTCATTCCCTTCAAGAATCTTGGAGGCAGCGTATGAAAAAGTTAGTGACAATTCTTGTAATAGCTGTAGTTCTTGCTACTATAATAGTCATTTCCGGACCGTTTTATATTCTCAATGAAGGAGAAATGGCAGTCATCACAAGGTTTGGAAAGATAGTCGCTGTCGACAGAAATCCAGGACTTGGATTCAAGATGCCTTTCATTGACAATGTAGTCAGATACCCGGACAAGCTTCTTTCTTGGGACGGGGATGCACAGCGCATTCCCACAAAGGAAAACCAGTTCATATGGGTGGATGCCACTGCACGCTGGAGAATAAGCGATGCAGAGAAGTTCTACATGAGCGTCAACACGACAAACGGTGCGATTGCAAGGCTTAATGACATCCTTGATTCTACAATAAGGACTATTATAAGCGAGAATTATCTCAATGAGGCTGTAAGGAACAGCAACGTAATAAACACGATTACAGTTGAAGAGGATACTCTTCAGAGCGTTGATATCGAGAGTCAGGACCAGCTTAGAGATCTGACAAAGACAAATACAGTGCAGCAGGAGATAAAGATTGGCCGAGAAGGGCTATCGAACATCATGCTTGAAGAGGCAAAGCCCCTTACGGAGGTCTACGGCATAGAGCTTGAGGATATAATCATCCGTCAGATTAGGTATTCTGATGATCTGACTGAAAGCGTCTATACAAGAATGATCAAGGAAAGAAACCAGATTGCCGAAGCATACCGTGCATTCGGACGCGGTCAGCTTGCAACCTGGCAGGGAAAGAGCGAGAATGACAAGATGACAATCCTCTCAGAAGCTTACAGCCAGAGCGAGAAGATCAAGGGTGAGGCAGATAAGCAAGCATCCAGAATATATTCTGAAGCATATTCGAAGAATGAGGAGTTCTTCCGCCTCTGGACAAGCCTGGAGTCTTACAAGAAAACACTTGTCGACAAGGATATGACAATAACAACTTCGTCCCCTTATTTCAATTATTTCCTTTTCTCCGATGAGACGCTTTGACTCATACAGCATCAACGGACGCTATCACTTCTTCCTTTCATATCTTGAAAGGGAGAATGTGAAGCTCTATGACTTTGACGCATCTGCTCTTCTTTCTGTTGCGGATTTCTCATTTCTGATTTTCAATCCAGAGGGAAAGAAAGAGAAGAAAATAGATTTCCTTATAAAAAAAGCAAAACCGAAAATCATATACTCCCCTCTTTCTGACATAAAGCCTTTCCTCCATTCCCTCTCCTCTTATGATATAAATGTCTCCAATTTATTGAGATTCACAAAAAAGCCCGGGGAAGATGAAAATGACATATCTATTTCAGAGCTTTCGGCAGACAAGGAAATTAAAAGCCTTTATTCTCTTGAAAAAAGATGCTTTGAAGCAGATGAGGATGAAAATAATTACAAAAAGCGCAAAATGGATCTGCTTAAGCGGAAAGACTATAAGATTTATGCTGTAAAAGATATGGATGAGATAATTTCCAGCATCACAATCCACGGCTCACTCATATTCTCAGCAATGACAAAGCCTGAGTACAGAGGAAAGGGATTATGCACTGCTCTTTTAAAGAAAGTATCTTTCATGCATTTTCAGAAAAACAGCTCACCTCTTTTTCTCTTTTCGGACTATAATATTCAGGACAATGTATATATAAAAGCAGGATTTGAAAATCTTGGAGAATTTGTTAAAGCAAGGAGAAAAGAAGGATGAAACTGATAAGAATAAAGCTCAGAGATGAAAGCATAAGATATGCCAGGATTGTCGGGGATGGAAAAGCCCAGCTTTTTTCAGATGACTACTTTTCCCCTCTTACAGATGAGACAGTTGAGCTTAAAGACTCAACTCTTCTTTCTCCTGTTGTTTTCAAAAAAGCCCTGTGCATAGGACTTAATTACAGTGAGCACATAAAGGAGCTTGATTTCATTCGGCCAGAAAAGCCAGTTGTATTTCTCAAGCCATCCACAGCGCTTTTAGATCCGTTTGGCAGGATTGAGCACCCATCTTTATCTGAGCGTGTTGAATATGAAGCTGAGCTCTGCGTTGTGATAAAAGACAGATGCAGGAACATAAGTGAAAGTGATGTGGACAAATACATCCTCGGCTACACAATTGCAAACGATGTTACTGCACGTGACCTGCAGGAAAAGACAGGTCAGTGGACGATATGCAAGGGTTTTGACACCTTTCTTCCCATTGGACCATATATTTCAGACGAAGTTGATCCTGATGACCTCAGAATCCAGAGCATACTGAACGGGAAGGTGATGCAGGATGACAGGACAAGCCATCTCATCTTTCCCGTCAGATATCTTGTCTCATACCTTTCAAAGTGCATGACTCTTGAGCGCTATGATGTAATCCTTACAGGAACACCGAAGGGAGTCAGCCCAATGAAGAAAGGGGACGAGATAATCTGCAGGATTGAAAGCCTGGGAGAGCTTGTCAATTACAACTGAAAAAGCTCAGAACATACTTGCTATTGCTATCAGGACACCTGTAATTCCTTCTCCTCCAAGAAAGCCTGAGGAGACAAGAGATATGTTGCTGTCGCATTTCTCCCTGTCTTTTATTGTCTTTCTGAAGATGAAGGCACATAGTGCACCAAGACCCATTATCGATGAGATGTTGGTTGCTAGATACACACCAAGCCCGAGAGTTGCTGATGGAGCATTGAGCAGATAAAGAAGAGCTCCGATAAAAAGGCCAAAGACAAAGCCCGGGATACTGCTGAGCCCAGAAACCATGAGAGAGACTGCACTTGCCTGAGGTGCTGGAAGCAGAGTTCCTGCACCAAATGATCCGTATGCGCCCTTGAGCGCAAAAAGAACTAAGGATGCGACTACAGCACCGATTACTCCCCCTATTCCCTCTCCTACTAGCTGGCTGTGAACCGGAGTCTTGAGCATATAGCCGCTTTTAAGGTCATTCATGACATCGCCAGTGAGGCCTGCTGCGACAGCAACTGTTGCAGCAATCAAGAAGAGAGAAGTCAGGGTTGAACTGACAACAGCGGCAACAAAAAGGAGAACGAGAATTGCAAACACCTCCATCGGGTTGACTCCTGTCTGTCCTGTAAGCATTGCAGAAAGGTATGTTGCAAGGTATATCCCCGGAATGAGCAGTATTGCCTCTGCAATCGTTATTTCTGTCAGAAGAGCAAGAACAGTGATGCTCAGCAGACAGATAATGAGGAACATAAATGCCTTGTTTTTATCAAATGCTTTCCTGTTTTCCTTTTTTACCATCTTCTTAAAAATGGAATATATTGCCTTGATAAAGATGCCTATTCCTGTTCCGATCATAAGACCTATTCCAAGATCGTTACGGAATGCATTTGTAAGCTCAGAGCCGAAGAAATATGTTCCAACCGGCGTTATGACATAATACCCCAGGACCATGCCCAGGAACCACATGCCGGCAAGAACAGGCCCGATTACAGCACCGATTCCGAGCGCCATAGGGGATACCCATACCTGAAGGGCAGGAAAATATGCATTGCCTGAAAAAACTGTAAGTACAGATGGAATTTTTCCCCAGGCATCCCTAATGAGTGTAAAGAGAACAGAGCCTCCCATTGAAGAAAAGAGAGTCAGCGCTCCTGTCCTGTCCTTTGTGCATGTGAGAGTGTTGTATGCGGCATTTCCCATAGGATATGGAAGCTTTTCCTCTTCTATCAGATGCTTTCTGTTGAGGCTTGTAAAAAGTGTGCCGAGTATTGCTCCTGTAACAGATACAACAATAACAGAGAAAAGAGAAAGTTCTGATGACGGGTTTATCATCCAGAGACCGGGAAGAGTGAATGCAAGTCCTCCAGCAACCATGGCTCCGGCGCTCATAAGTGTATGAGTGCAGTTGATTTCCTGCAGAGTGGAACCCTTTGCTTTAGACAGAACTGCCATCGAAACAACAGTTACAAATACAGTCGGCCATGGAAGAGCTCCCATTTTAAGTGCTGTATACATACTGCTTGTTGTTATTACAATTAGACCAAGAATTCCTGTAATAAGACCTCTTACTGTCAGCGGGTAAAATCTGTTCTTCATAATCAATATCCTATAGGTACAAAAAAAACCTTACTTTCTAGTAAGGCCATTTAGCAAGAGAGGGACTCGGACCCCCGACCGACCGGATATGAGCCGGTTGCTCTACCAACTGAGCTATCTTGCCAGTTTAAAAAAAACAAGAAGCACTTTTGTATGCTTCTTTTATTGCGGCCGAGAGAACTCGAATCTCCAAGAGCTTTCGCCCACTAGCACCTCAAGCTAGCGTGTCTACCAATTCCACCACGACCGCATAACCGGTTTGCTTTCAACCTTGGCTATACTAACTTATTCAAAAAAAAGCGTCAAGTACATTTTAAATTAAATATACAGATTTTTCCTCCATGGTTCCGAAGTTAGGTAATTAGCATAAATTTTTATAAATTATTTAAGTTCCTAGAAATAGGGACTTGTTTTTTGTCATTTGTTAAGTTATAATATAATACGTACTTGTTGCGTACGTTTGTATAAAAGGAACTTAAAATGAGACTGAAAGTAATACCAACAAAGACCGACAAGAAGCTTTATCTTGTGAAAACCATCAAGAAGCCGGGTGCTAAATACACGACAACAAAGGCGATTGAGTGCTTCGGAAACCTTTCGGAGCTCGAGAAGATATATGATGACCCTATTGCACACTTCAAGGAGGTTGCTAGAAGGCGTACTGAAGAGGAAAAGGCAAGAAAAGACGAGCAGAAGCTTGTTGATCCTATAAAAGTAGACCTGAATGCACATGTGGACTTTAGTGTTGAAGGCATGGAAGACGGGAAGTACGACAACTATCTCCATCTGGGACAGATGCCTCTTCTACGCCTCTACCATATGCTTGAACTTGACGACTTTCTTGCTAGGAAAAGGAAGAGCTGGGGGATAAGGTCCGGCATGGAGGTAATCTACAAGCTTCTTGTCATCGGAAGGATAATATGTCCGGGTTCGAAACTTGCAACCTGGCAGCAGCTGAAACATTTCAAGTTAGGCAATTCAAAACCCACAGACGATGATGTCTACAATGCACTTGAGTTCATCGGTGGCAGTTCTGAGGAGGTATTGCTGCATCTGAACGAAGTAATAAAACGTAAAACAGGGAGAGATACATCTCTTATGTATTACGATGTGACGAACTACTATTGCGAGATTGATGATCCTGACAATGCAGTCGATGGAGGACTACGCAGAAGAGGTGTCTGCAAGGAGCACAGGCCGGAGCCAATCATTCAGATGGGACTGTTCATGGATGGTGATGGTCTTCCCGTCACATACGGAATATTTCCAGGCAACAACAATGATGTCACTACATTCATTCCTATGATGAACAAGACAACGGATGATTACGGTATGAAGAAGATAATCTATGTTGCAGACAAGGGAATGATGAGCCATGACAACATAGTCCACATCCTTTCCCACGGTTGCGGATACGTCATCTCGGACAGTCCAAGGAAGAAGCAGGACAAGGACATCATGGAGTTTCTCCATGACCCTTCCGGTTACAATGCCACAATGGGTGGTGACAAGAACAGCGAAGTCGTATTCAAGTACAAGGAAAGAATTGTACCTATGAAACGCAGCGGAGTGACCTACCGCGGAGAGGGGGACAAGAAGACATGCACTGTCGAGTACAATGAAGTCCAGATTGTTTTCTGGTCCAAGAAGTATGCGGACAGAGCAAGAAAGCAGAGATACGAAGCGCTCGAAAAGGTCATGAAGAACCCGAAGGTGTTCGATGACTACAACGTAAAGGGACTTCTTAAGAAGATTCCCGTAGACCCGAGAGACGGAGCTGTAAGGGACGACATGGAATACATAGTGGAGCTGGATAGAGAGAGGCTTCGAGAGGCGGAAGCACTTGACGGCTACTACATCATAAGAAGCAACGTAATAGGCAGAGATGATGATGAAAAGCCCTGGAAAGGTGAATACAGGTTCAGAAGTGACAACTTTTTTCAGCTCAACAAGGATGTGTATGCGATGACCATAATCGACATGTACAGGGGGCTATGGGAGATAGAGGAGACCTTCAAGATTACGAAGTCGTTCCTTTCCACAAGACCCATATATGTAAGGAAAGAAAGCAGCATAAGAGCTCATTTCACCACATGCTTCATAGCTTTGCTTATTGTAAGGCTATTGGAGAGACAGACTGGAAACAAATTAAACCATTCTGAAGTACTTGATGCTGTTCGCCAGTCCATCGTGGCGGAAATCTCTCCTGGAGTGTACAGAAACATAGTAACAAGCAGGAACATGGAGATAATTGGAAACTCAATGGGCATAGATCTCACTAAGCTCTGGTACACAGCAAATGAAATGAGATCTCTTAGTGCGAAACCAAAGAATTAAAATATTTTCAATATTTTTCTTAGAAGGTACTACAAGTGACAGGTATTTCTAACCGGGAATAATTCCTGTAAATATTTGTAGTACCTTATTTTATCTCAATATTTGCGAATATTTGCTTCGGAAAAAGGGTTATTACATCTTTGACTTATTTTTTCTAGCCATCAAATACACACAAAATACTTTCTCTGCGATTGCTTTATAATCAGCGGTGTTGTAATTTAGTAATATAGAGGTAGGATTTGATGTTAAAGAAGTTCTTT
>DXHU01000004.1 GCA_019113245.1 Candidatus Ornithospirochaeta avicola | reverse complement strand
TCCACAAGCTCTTGTTCTCTCTTTTCCTTACGCTCTCAATTTAAAAAATCTTGCTACGCTCTTTCCGCGTGCCCCATTAATCTACTCCACTTCCCTTGCTGTTGTCAACAAGTTTTTCAAAAAATTTTCGGCTTGAATTTATGAAAAACTGCAACATCTTGATTAATAAGAAGTTAGAGGTTGAAAAAATGTGAGGTAAATGTCATTTTATCATACTTTGATATTGCGTCAACAAATTTTTCCAATCTTTTAAATAAAAATTGATTGACAAAATCCATCATAAGAATACTATATGCGCGATATGGAAACTAATATGACGAAGGGCTCGCCTTACAGGCTTCTCTTCTTTTTCTCAATACCTCTTATTTTCGGAAATCTTTTCCAGCAGTTCTATTCGATGGTGGACACAATTGTCGTTGGTCGCTTTGTAGGAGTCGATGCCCTTGCCGCTGTTGGAGCAACCAGCGGATTTTCCTTCATGGTCATCGGATTCGGACAAGGTCTTACAATGGGCTTTTCCGTGCTCATAAGCCAGTATTACGGAGCTGATGACAAAGATATGATGAGAAAGAGCTATGCAATGAGCATACTCTCTTCTTTCATAATCAGCATAATTATTTCTCTGATATTCATAACATTCAGCATTCCGATGCTTCGCCTTATCAAGACTCCTGAAAACATAATCGATGGAGCGAACATTTATATAAGCATTATATATGGCGGAATAATTGCAGTAATCTATTACAATCTCTTCTCATCGGTTTTAAGGGCAGTCGGAGACTCAAAGAGCCCTCTGATTTTCCTGCTTGTTGCAAGCCTGCTAAACATCGCAGGGGATCTGTTTTTGGTAATCGTCATTCCGATGGGAGTTGCTGGAGTTGCCATTGCAACAGTTGTTTCCCAGGCAGTAAGCGCGCTTTTATGCTATGTATACATAAACAGGAAGTATCCTGTATTCAGAGTCGGCAAAAAAGATTTCAAGATTGATTTCTTCTTAGTCAGAAGGCTTTTGAAGATAGGCCTTCCGGGAGCCCTCCATTTCAGTGTATGCGCAATCGGAGTCGTGATTGTTCAGGCTGCGATAAACAAATTCGGCTCAGACACTGTAGCAGCCTACAGCGTCGGCAACAAGATAGAGAATGTCATTACTGTTGTATACAATGTCTTTGGAATGGCAATCAGCACATATGCAGGACAGAACCTGGGAAGCGGAAAGTACAGGAGAATAGTAGCAGGCTTTAAAGCAATATGTGTCCTATCCCTTCTTGCAACTGTCTTCACAGTTGCTCTTGCCTGGACTATAAGCCAGCCTCTTTCCTATCTCTTTGTCGACAAGAGCACAACAGATCCTGCGATTATTAACATGAGTGTCTTCTATGTGCGCACAATCTCTTTCTTCTTCCCGTTCCTTGCCTCGATCTTCATATTCCGTACCGGCTGTCAGGGACTTGGAAGCGGAAGCATTCCTATGATAAGCAGTATAAGCGAGCTCATAATCCGCGCACTGGCCGCTTTCACCCTTCCTGCCCTTTTAGGATACACCGGAGTCGTCCTTGCTTCTCCTTTTGCATGGGTCATTGCAGGAATCATATGCCCACTCTGCTATTACTTTTTGATAAAAGATATTAAAAGACAGTTGACAGACTAGAGGCTTTTCTGTTATTTTCTTCCTGTTGCACGAAGGGCCGCTAGCTCAGCAGGTAGAGCAACGCCCTTTTAAGGCGTGGGTCACTGGTTCGAATCCAGTGCGGCTCATTGCACTTAACATGTCTCCTTCGTCTAGTGGTTAGGACAACGGGTTTTCATCCCGTCAACACCAGTTCGATCCTGGTAGGAGATGACAAATAAAGGCCTTCTGGTTTTCAGAAGGCTTTTTTTCATAAATTGCTTAAATCTATTCCTGTAAGATATTTTATCGTGAGGGTGCTTGTAAGCGCATTGAGATTCTCGTTTGCAAGGCTGATTCTGTTAGTTATGATCTGAACTTTCTTCTCAAGAACTTCAGCGCTGCTTGAATAGCCTTCCATCTCGTTGTTCTCAAGAATCTCCAGCTGCTTGCTGTAAAGCTCATCAAGATCCATGTAATACCTGCGGTTCAGCATGGCAAGATCAAATGATGAGAAAGCATCATCAAGTGCGCTTTCAATTTCCTTCTTTGCATTTTCCTTATCAAGGGAGGCGCTTCTCAGCTGGCTTTCGGAGCGTTTAACATTATTGAGTATCTTTCCGCCATCCCATAGCGTTGTCGACAATCCAATTGTGAAATTCAGCTGCCATGAATCCTCTTTCTGCCAGTTCTGCTCTAAAAAGGGGAAAAGCTGTCCGCCGTATCCAAGCTGGACCTGAAGTGCAAGATCAGGCTTGCCGTACATGCTTCCCTTTGCAATCTTTACTGCAAGCTCTGATGAGGATTCAGCAAGACTTGCCATTTTCATGTTGTCATTTGAAATGCTTGTTGCCTTTGCCTTAAGCGAATTGCGGTCAAGAAGAGCAAGAATGGAAAACTCACTCTCATCTGGAGTATATGAAATATCCTCAGCTGAAAGCTTCTCAAGGCCAGTAAGATCCATTATGCTCCCAAGCACTGATGAAAGATTGTTCTCTATGTTCTTTTTCTGCACTTCAAGCTGTGTCTTTTCAAGACTCTGCTCAAGATAATCTGTTTCAAGGACAACACCGGACTCTACTCCATTTCTGCTTATTTCAAGAAGGCTGTCAGCAAGAATAAGCGCATCATCAATTTCATTTAATATTTCAGAAAGGTAATAGACCGCTGCAAGATATCCTTCCAGCTCAACAGATTTCTGGCTATGGATACTGCTTTTTTCTATGTTCCTTATTTCCAGTATGTTCTCATAAAGTTTTACGGCATTGCTCACCTTTCCCCATGTGAAAATAGGCTGAGTGATGTCAAGAGAAGCCATATAAAGCGTGTTTTTCATGCCGTCATAAATCTTTATATTGGTATCATGAAGTGCCTGATAAATATCATTTGCGCTTATGTAGATATCTCCGATTATCGGATTTACCATATAAATTCCTGCAAGAGTTGCACTGATCTGCGGTGAATAATTTGCCTTGGCATCCTTTAAATCCAGTTCTGCCTGCGTTATCACCTCATCCTGTTTCAATATCTCAGTGCTGTTGAGCATCATCAAAGCCTCAAGGCTCTCAAGCGTGTAGGAAGAAAAAACAGGAAATGCGATGATTATCAGAAGCAGAAACAACAAGACTTTCTTCATAAATGCGTCCTTATTACAGCAAATCAACTGTTATTGTGACAGTTCTTGACGCATCAGATACTAAAGGAGCAACAGCATCAACCTTCTTTGTTTTTGATTCCTCTCCATCCTTATATTCCACAAGTACAAGTAGATAGCACTCTCCCCTTGCGCCCACATCTCCAAACTCAGACCCGCTTTCCTTCCACATGAAATTATTAAGCGAGAATGTGTATGCTGATTCATCATTCTGGCTGCCTGGAAATTGTGAACCTGAATTTGATGCACTTGTCCAGTCATCATAGAGTGCCGGATTTCCATCATTATTCAAATCACGGTCTCTCTCACTCTTATCCATATAGGCATATACATCGACTTTGGTAACTGAAATATTCTCAGCTTTATTAATTTTCACACTTCCGCTTATCGTGGAGCTGTATACGATATCGCAGGAGATGAATGTAATTAGCACTAATAGTGCTGATAACAATACAATTGCCTTCTTTTTCATTTATTAATCCTCCTTTCTGCTCTGCTATAGAATCTCTTCATTCTCTTTATTTCGCTTCTGTAATAGAAAAGCGGCATCAGAAAGAGTGTTATGAATGTACTTGCAGTCAGTCCTCCCATGATTACCTGACCAAGCGGAGCATAGATTTCAGAACCGCTGCCGCTTGCAAATGCCATCGGAATGACACCGAGAATTGTCGTCAAAGCACTCATTAAAATCGGCCTTATCCTGCTGGATGCTCCTTCAACAAGATTTTCAACCAAAAGCCTCTTTTCCTCCTCCATTGGGATTATTCCATATATGTTCTCATCCTTGTCATACTCTATATTGTTCTTCTCAATGTAGCTGAGCCTTCCTGCCTCCATCAGCTGGTTTGTATAGTCAACAAGAATGATTCCGTTGTTGACAAGCATACCGACAAGAGTGACTATTCCCATAATCGATATGAGGTTAAGCGTGGATCCGAATGCCACAAGGGTCAGGAGAATTCCTATCATTCCAAAAGGAACAGTCAGCATTATAAGAAGAGGCTGTCTGTAGCGTTCAAATACAAGAACCATAACTACATAAACAAGGAATATTCCTATTGCTCCCATCTTTAAAAGCGGTCCATAGGAGTCATTCATAAGCTCTCCTATTCCGCCTGTCCTTTTTTCAATTCCTTCTTCAAGCGGATTCTGCTTCAAATAATCATCAACTCTTGATGTTACTCCGCTAGTGTTCTCGCTTATCAAATTGGCTGAAATGGTTATGCTCCTGCTCCTGTCAACATGATTAATCTGAGAAAGCTCAGTTGATGTATCGAGGGATGCAATGGCATCAAGGGATATCTTTGCTCCAGTCTGGCTTGAATATATCTTTATATCTGAAAGACTTGACTTATCTATTCCATCATCCTTCACATCGCTTGTGAGCTTTATATCATAATTGTCTTCACCCGAGGAGAATACTCCTACATCCACTCCATTAAAGAGGATTGCATTTGTCATGCCTGCCTCGTAGCTTGTCAGGCCCATGCTCGTCATATAGTCATAGCTTGCGTTCATTGTAGCAACTCTGCTGTCATAATTGCTGTTGATGCTTACAGACATGACTTCAGGGTCAGTCTTTAAAAAATTCTCAATTCTCTTTGCTTCCTGATAAAGCAGGCTCTGGTCCTCGCCCACAAGAGTGAGTCCGTATCCGCCACCTGATGAGATGAATGATACCAGGTTGTCAAAGCCTCCGTTTCTCACACTTACCTTTGCACCCGGAATGTTCTCGCTTAAAAGACTCTGCATCTGGCTTATTATCTCATGTATGTCCCGCTCTCTTTCCTCGCTTGGCGTGAGCACTACATGAATCGATCCCTTGTTTGCACTGCCGCTTGTGGAGAAATCAAAGATTGAACTTCCTTTTCCGGAATACATCAGATATGCCTGCATCTCAGGAACATTTGCTGACAGTATTTCATATGCCTTTAGCATCGCTTCATCTGTGTTTTCAAGCGTATAGCTGTCGGGGAAAGCAAGATCAATGTAGAAATCGCCGTTATCCGTTGAAGGGATGAATGCAAAGCCGAGTGCTGTTATGAGGTAAATTGATATCAGAAGAAGAGCAAAGGCAAATACGATGAAAAGAAGAGCATGATCGAGGGCATAACGGAGTGCTCTCTTGAAGAGTTTTTCAAGCTTTACTGTAGTCCTTCCTACAATATTGTCTTTTGCCTGGGTTCTGTTCTTCTCCCTGACAAATAGCTTGAGGAGGAATGGAACAAATATTATTGCAACAATGAGGGAAGAAAATATTGCGACCATGAATGTCATGGAAACCGGGTACAGTATCATTCCCACAATGCCTGAAAGCATTGCTATCGGAATAAATACAACAACTGTTGTAAGGTTGCTTCCGATTACGGATGTGTCAACAACCGCACTTCCCTTCAGTATTGCCTGAGTAAGCGTGTTCTCATAAGAGCCGTCACTCTTCTTTTTCTGATAGAACCTGTAGACCTGATCCAGCACGACAATTGATGCATCCACTATGCTTCCAAGGGATACAACGATTCCTGAGATGCTCATCAGGTTTATGCTGATTCCCATAACTGCCATAACGATTGTCGTGAAAAAGATTGAAAGAGGAATGCTCAGTCCGATTACAAGCGTTGCCTTTGCATCATTTAAAAAGAGGAAGATGACAAGAACGGCTATTATAACACCAAGCACTCCTGACTCTATGACGTTCTTCAGGCTGCTTCTTATGGTCTGGCTGTCATCGCTGATAAGAGAAAATGAGAGAACACCGCCGCTTCTTGCTCTTTCCGAATCCAGTATTTTCTTTATATCATCAGTGATTGAGAGCGTGTTGCCGTCACTTCTTTTACAGACTTCAACGACTATGGCATCTGCTCCGTTGCTTCTGGTGATGTACTCAGGCTCCTCATAAATGAGGCTGACATCGCATACATCAGAAAGGTGTATCACCTTTCCATCCTCAGTTGCACCAACTGCAAGATTCTTTATATCTTCCAGGCTGTCATAAGAAGCATCAAAGCGAAGCTGTATCTGCTGGCCGTAATACTCAGCAGAGCCAAGAGGCATTGAGAGATTGCTGTATGAGAGTACCTGATAGATATTCAGCAGGCTTATGTTCTTTGAATCAAGATCTTCAAGTCTTGCCTTTATCTCAACAACAGGCTCAAGAGCGCCTGTAACTGTGACTGTCGATACTCCTTCAAGCCTGGTTATCTGGGGAACAATCTGCTCGCTAACATATTCAGAAAGATTTGCAAGGTCTTCACCTCCAGTTACTGCAAAAGAGATTATGGGAAGCATCTCTGCTCCTCCGACAATCGCAACCGGATCTCCCTGCAAGCCGGAAGGGAGACTTGAGGAGAGATCGTTTATCCTGTTTCTGACTTCTGTCTGCATTTCATATGCATCAACTCCGTCAGCAAATGAGATTACTATCATGGCAAGGCTGTTCGTAGCCTGGCTTGTCATGCTCTTGAAGTTCTGAAGCGTGACAAAATCATCCTCAAGCACATCAATGACAGTATTCTCTATATCCTGGCTGCTAGCTCCTGGATAGACTGCAACAACATAGACCTGGGGAGTGTTTATTGCTCCCATAAACTCTACATTTGTTCCTATGAGAGCGATTATCCCGAAAAAAGCAAGGGTTATGAGGATTATCCCTAAAACAACAGGATGACGGACAGAAAACTCTGATATTCTCATCATTCCTCCACTATTGCATTGACAGGAGAACCGTCAAGGACCAGATCCTGTCCGGAGGATATGAAATATGTATCCTCAAAGCTTTCAGGAACAGAGAAGTACTCGTCATCTGAATACTCGCTTGTAAATGTTACATAACGCGCCTTCTCTTCATCCTCATCATATACATACATTCCGCCGTCAGCTTTCCTGACAAAGGAAGGAAGTGAAAGGACATTCTCATTGCTGGAGAAAATGAAATCAGCCTTGACATATCCTCCTATTGCAAAACCAGATGGATTATCAAGAATGACCGTAACATCAAATGTCTTTGAAAGTGGATCGATTACAGGACTGACTGTATCAATTCTTGCACTGCTGCTTTCTCCTGTTGAAGGAGAATACACATATACGCTCACATCGCTCATATTTTCTCTGATTCTGCTGTAATAGCTCTCGTTCATAGCAAGCGTGACTTTTATGCTGTTCATGTCAGCAAGCACTGCAATGTAGTCAGAACTGCTTGCAATGTTTGCCTCATTTGTGTTTGTAAGAATCACAGTGCCATCCATTTCAGCCCTGACAGTGGCATAGTCAACCTGAAGAGAAGCAAGCTTCATCTGCTCCTCTGCAGCATCCAGCTGAGCCTTTAGGCTCTCAAGATCCTGCTTGGTCACAGCTCCTGTCTGATAAAGCTTTTCCATTCTCTCATAGCTTGAAGAGAGAACATCGAACTGGACCTTTGCCATATTGAGCTGAAGAACATACGGCTCATCGTCAATTACAGCTATGACATCACCTTTTTTCACTTCATCCCCGACACTTAAATCAAAGCTTTCGACTGTACCTGATACGAAGGGAACAACCGGTGATATCTTTGTGCTTTCTGTGTAGCCTGAAAGCGTGATGCTCTCCTCTATCGTGCGCCGCTCAGGCTTTATGACGGCAACTGCTGTGCGCGGTGCATTATAAACAACCTCTTCCTTATTCAAAATGATTAGATATACAGAGAGAAATACCAGAAGAAGCACAAGAACTAGCACTAGTATTCTTATAAAAACTGCAAGCTTCCTGTTTTTCATAACCTTTCCTTTTTTTCAAGAGTAAAGCAAATTCTGCAGGAATCAAGAGAAGTTATGAAACATTTTTCAATGTTTGTTCAAAATTATACATTTATATGATTTTTTGTTTTCTTTTACATTAAATCGACATATTTGTTTTTATTGACACATTTTATGCATTTTGTAAAAATAAAGACCATGAATCCACAGGAAGTACTAAGAAAACAGACAGAATTCTTCAATAGCGGAAAGACAAGGAATGTGTCTTTCAGAATAGCGATGCTGAAAAAGCTTTTCTCTGCGCTTAAGGAAAACGAGGAAATGATTCTTGATGCACTGAACAAGGATCTTTCAAAAGGAAGAGTTGAGGCATACTCGACTGAACTTGGGATTGTATACAGCGAACTCAGATATCATATGCACCACGTTAGGAAATGGGCTAAAAGGAAAAGAGTCAGAACTGCGCTTCTTCATTTTCCCTCAAAGAGCTACGTGATAAAAGAGCCGGTTGGAAACACTCTCATAATGAGCCCGTGGAACTATCCTGTCCAGCTTACCCTTGTTCCATTAATCGGGGCAATCAGCGCAGGATGCACAGCTGTGATAAAGCCCAGCAGATATTCTGAAAACGTATCAAAAGCCCTCTCTCAGGTACTCTCAGTCTTTGATGAAAGCTATATAGCGCTATTTGAAGGTGGAAGAGAGATGAACAGCACTCTTCTTGCTCTCAAGTGGGACTATATATTCTTCACTGGAAGTCCGAATGTCGGGAAAATCGTTGCAAAAACTGCGGGAGAAAGCCTTACTCCGTACACCCTTGAGCTTGGAGGAAAGAGTCCTGTGATAATAGATGAGAGTGCGGATATAGAAAAGGCCTGCTCAAGAATAGCATTTGGAAAGCTTATAAACGCAGGACAGACATGCATAGCACCTGACTATTTTCTTGTGCATAAATCAAAAGTCAAGGAATTCATGACTACGCTTCCTTGCTATATCGAGAAATTCTATTCTGTTTCCCCTCTGGACAATCCTGACTATCCTAAAATCATAAACAGACATCACTATGACAGGGTTAAGGGGCTGATTGATGCTTCCTCTGTTGTTTATGGAGGAAAATACGATGATGAGAAAATGAAAATCTCTCCTACAATCCTCTATCCTGTAAGGGAAGATGAGCCTGTAATGATGGAAGAAATTTTCGGACCTGTCATTCCTGTGCTTGAGTATGAAGATCTTTCAGAAGCAATTGATATGATAAGAAACAGACCTCGTCCTCTTGCACTCTACATATTCTCAAAGAAGAAGAAAACAATAAAGCGCGTGCATTCATCAGTAATATTCGGAGGAGGATGTGTCAACGATGTAATAATGCATATCGTAAGCCACACTCTAGCCTTCGGCGGAATTGGAAACAGCGGGAGCGGTGCATATCATGGAAAGCACAGCTATGACACATTCACGCATGAAAAGAGCATATTAAAACATTCTCTCTTTCCTGATATCACACTCAGGAATCCTCCGTATGGCAGACTGAAAGAAAAGATCATACGCATCATGCTACACTGATTAAAAGGAGAATTGAATGAAGAAACTGATTATACTTTTTATGCTACTTGTTTCAGCATTTTCACTTTATGCATCTTTTGATGCATCCTATTCTGACTCGCTTTTCTATGTCTCTCAGGATTATGAGAAAGAATATGAATATCTAATGGACAGTCTTGAAAAAGCTGAAGAGAAAGAAGATAAAAGCGAGATTTTATGGAGACTCTCAAGGGCAGTGCTTACTCAAGGCGACATGCTGAGTGAGGATGACAAGGACGGAAGGTTCTCAAAATACGAGCAGGCTGAAGACTATGCCCGCTCTTCTCTTGAAGAAAAAGAGAACTGGAATGCTTATTTCTGGCTAAGCTCGGCAATCGGAAGATGGGGACAGACAAAAGGGCCGCTCAACAGCCTTTCAAAGGCTCCTGAGATGCAGGAGTACATACTCAAGGTAGTTGATGGCTACGGCCAGGACTATACTGATGCATACTATGTTCTTGCACTGCTTTATGACCAGCTTCCAGGATGGCCGATAAGCTTCGGAAACAAGAACTATGCTATAAGCTACATGAGAAGAAGCCTGGATACACAGCTTTCTGGCCGCGGTCTTTACCTTACTCTCTATTATGATCTTTCCCAGATGCTCTATGACAGGAACTGGGATGCAGGAAAGAGGGCAAAAGAGGCAGAGGAAATGAAGAAGGAATATGATTCTGAGAGCCTTCTTTCAGAGAAAATGAAATACTATGAGGGTGCGAACGGAAAAAATGGGAAACCCTTTTATTCATCTGTCACAATTGACAAGATGAGTGACCGTCAGGAAGCGGTTATGCTTTTAATGTACGCAAAGGCTCTTTATGAAATACAGACTTTCCATCTTGACTCTGACAGTGCAAAATATGCTGAAATATGTTCAAGACTTGAAGAGCTGACGTGATGGAAGAAAAAAGAGGAAGGATACATCTTGATATAAGGAATTTTGTCAGGGGCATAGCAACAGGACTTGTAGTTGCCCCCGTAATTACTCTTTATTCCTTCCTCATCTCCTGGGCAAATGAATATAACAGAGAACACAGGATACTAATACTCCTTCTTCCATTTGGTGCTGCTATAATTCTTTTTCTTTTCAGGACATACAAAAGCGATGTCAAGAACATCATAAGCTATGCCATTGACCGCATCCATGATGCTGAGGATCTAAGAGATGCAGAGGATGGGAAGATTGTATCAATAAAGATGGCTTTTCTTTCCTTCTTCTCCGCATTCCTTTCCCATCTTCTGGGAGCAAGTGTGGGAAAAGAAGGAAGCGGCGTACAGATTGCAGTTGTAATCAGTGAAAAGATAAGCTGCCTTGAAAAGCGCTTCTTTGAGGGAACACGAAGGGACTATTATTTCATGGCAGGATTCTCATCTGCTTTTTCTGCTCTCTTTCTTTCCCCTGTTGCAGGAACTCTGTTTGGCGCACATCTGGCCTCTCCGCGTCTGAACAGGATGGATGGATTCCTTATATGCCTTACAAGCAGCTACACCAGCTACTTTGTAGCATCAGCACTCGGCATCCACATTATAGAAATTCCAGCCTTTACTCCACTTGCCTTTACCCTTGACAATGCAGTCAAGATGTTTCTCTTTGCTCTTTTGATTGGAGCATTAAGCCGCTTTACATGTTTTTTAATGGAATTTTTCAAGATAGGCCTCAATAAGCTTTACAGTGCAAATGACTACCTGAAGGTGATTATCCCTGCACTTCTTGTCTCTGTAATATCTTTCTCAATTTACTTCATCACAGGCTCCTTTACATATAACGGGCTTTCTTCAGACCTTATTTCAGTATCTATGACTGAAGGGACCGATGTGGTGGATTTCTTCCTTAAGTTCATCCTTATAATCCTGTCGCTCCAGGCTGGATTCCAGGGAGGAGAAGTCGTGCCGCTGCTTGTGCTTGGTGCAACTTTCTCATCCCCTTTTGCCACCCTGCTTTCCCTTGACAGATCTGCCCTTGTAGCCCTTTCATCCGTTGCATTCCTTTCAGCTGGAATGAAGCTTCCTCTTGTAGGATTTGCCCTTGCAATCGAGCTCTTCGGATACACTGAACCTGCCATCCTATTTCTTACCATGCTCACTTCTTTCCTGGCAAGCGGAAAAAGCGGGATATATGATCACCAGAATGTAAGGTGAATTTTGGTTTAAAACTTTACTATATATAATTTTCAAAGACTTTTTTTTGTGATATTATCACACGCATGAACGATAGCTTTATAAGAAATATAGGCATCATGGCGCACATCGATGCAGGAAAGACAACAACAACAGAAAGAATACTGTATTACACAGGTGAGAATCATAGAATCGGCGAGGTGGATAACGGTGAGGCCACCATGGACTGGATGAAGCAGGAACAGGAAAGAGGCATCACGATAACAAGTGCCGCAACAACCTGCTACTGGAAGGATTATCAGATAAACATAATCGACACTCCGGGCCATGTGGATTTCACTGCAGAAGTTGAAAGAAGCCTACGCGTCCTTGATGGAGCGGTTGCTGTTTTCTGTGCAGTTGGAGGAGTTGAGCCTCAGAGCGAGACTGTATGGCGCCAGGCTGATACATACTCAGTTCCGCGCATTGCATTTATCAACAAGATGGACAGACTGGGAGCTGATTTTTATGCAGTTCTTGATGACATGAAGAAAAAGCTGGGAGCAAACCCGGTTGCACTGAATATTCCGGTAGGAAGTGAGAACAGCTTCAAAGGTGTTATTGACCTGATAAAGATGAAATTCCTCACATACAGTGCGGCTGACAACGGTCTGACTGTTACAGAAAATGAAATTCCAGAAGATATGCTTTCCAAAGCTGAAGAAATGAGAGAAGAGCTGATTAATCAGACAGCCTCTTTTTCTGATGAGATAACTGAGCTTTATTTTGACGGCAAGGAAATTCCTTCTACTCTCATCCTCTCCACACTCAGAAAGTGCACTCTTGAAAGATCCCTGATTCCTGTCCTGACAGGCTCATCACTTAAAAACATAGGAGTCCAGCAGCTTCTTGATGCTGTAATTGCTCTTCTTCCCTCCCCTCTTGATGTTCCTCCTGTTGCTGCTGTCAACAGAAAAAACGGAAAGGAAGCTCTGATAAAGCATTCAGAGAACGCTATGCTTGAAGCACTTATATTCAAGATTCAGGTAGATCCTCAGGCCGGTGCGATGTGCTTTGTAAGGGTATACAGCGGAGTGCTGAAGAAAGGAATCAGCGTATATAATGCGACAAAGGACAAGAAGGAGAGAATCAACAGGCTTTTGAGGATGCATGCAGACAGGCCCACAGAGCTTTCAGAAATAAAGGCAGGAGACATCGGAGTCATCGTGGGCTTCAAAATAGCACAGACTGGGGACACAATTGCAAGTGAGCAGTCTCCTTATCTTCTTGAGAAGATATCTTTCCCAAAGCCTGTGATTTCTGTTGCAATCGAGCCGAAGACAACTGCGGACATGGACAAGCTGAGAAAAGCCCTTGAAACACTTGCGATGGAAGATCCGACATTCACTTACAAGGATGACAGTGAGACGGGACAGCTTGTCATTTCCGGCATGGGAGAGCTTCACCTTGATGTTCTTGTTACAAGAATAACAGATGAGATGAAAGTTGATGCACGTGTCGGCAATCCTCAGGTCACATACCGCGAGAGCATCAAAGAAGAGAAAAGCGACACGCTTGAATTTGAGAAGGTTCTTGCTGGAAAGGAAAACTGGGCAAAGCTTTCCATGCGTGTTTCTCCTCAGGAGAGAGGAAAAGGAAACGAATACCGTCTTAGTGCATCCACCCGCGATATCCCCGCGGAAATTCTTGAAGCTGTTGAGATGGGAGTAAAGGGTGCGCTCTCCAGCGGCATCAGATTCGGCTATGAGTGCACTGACATTCTTGTTGATGTGACTGACATTCAATACAACGAGATGACTTCCACTTCTTTTGCATACACAAACTGTGCTTCCCTGCTCTTTGACAAGCTTTGTCAGAGCGCCAGCCCGATTCTGATGGAACCGATGATGAACGTCCAGGTCTCAAGTCCAAGTGAATATGTGGGGGATGTCATATCATCAATCACACAGCGATCAGGAATTGTGGAGAGCATGGAAAGCAAGGCAAACGGAGATACTGTCAACGCACTAATTCCACTTGAGAAGATGTTCGGATATACAACTGTTCTACGTTCCTCTACGCAAGGGCGAGGGAGTTTCTCAATGGAATTTTCTCACTATGCAGAAAAGGTTTAAAGTATTATATTAGAATTATAGCTTTTAACACACAACAGGAGATGACAACATGGAAAAAGTTAATAATCTGCAAATAATATTTGCTAACAATCTGAAGATGAGAAGAAAAAAGCTCGGCTACACACAGAGCGAGCTTGCCAAGGCTGTCGGAGTATCGACATCTTTCATCACAGAAATGGAAACAGGAAGGAAGGCTCCTTCCTTTCAGACTATAGAAAAGATTTCACAGGTGCTGGCAACCCCGGCATGGACACTGTTCTGCGAATACAGCGACCGACTGAGGTCCAACTACGACCAGAATGATGAGCTTCTCAAGTTCCTTCTCAAGAACAAGATCAGTGATGTGATTGAGGATGTTTTCTCTAACTGAGAATCAATCTTCTTCTCTTATAGAACCGTCGCGGCAAAGCGGCGGTTTTTTTCACTTTAAGCTAAGTCTTTAATCTTATATTTTTCAAATTTTTCTTTACATATGAAAAATGAGAATTTAAGCTTAAAGAAAGCTTTGTTTTTTCAAAAGGAGGAAAATATGAGCGTTAGCACACGAGACATTAGAAACGTGGCCGTCATTGGCCATAACGGTACGGGAAAGACAAACCTGATTGAGCAGATGCTTTTCTATTCAGGCGTTCTTTCCCGTGCTGAGACCGTAGAAAGTGGCAAGACCACAAGTGACTATACAGAAGAGGAAATCCAGAGAAAGATAAGTGTACATGCAACACTCAACAGCACAACTTGGGAAGGAAGCACGATAAACATCCTGGACACACCGGGAACTGCAGACTTCATCGGTGAGGCTATAAGTGCTTTCAGGGCATGTGAGGCAGCTCTCATGATCGTTGACGGAAGAGAGGGAGCACAGATTGAGACAATAAAGCTCTGGAGAAGACTTGACAGGCTCAACAAGCCAAGGGCTGTGTTCATCAACAAGATGGATAAGGAAAGAGCCAGTTTCCGTCATGTCATTGACTCACTTGAAAGTGAGTTTGATGCCCATTTTGTTCCTGTTGTAATGGCTCTCGGAGAGGCTGAGGAATTCAATGGCGTTATAAATCTGATTGAAGACAGGGCATATGAATGTCATCCGGGAGGAAAGGAAACTCCAGCAGAAATCCCTGAAAAATATAAAGCAGTTGTCGAAGACTTCAGAAACAGGCTGATTGAAAATGCGGCAGAATGTACTGATGAACTTATTGAGAAATACTTTGAAGATGGAACTCTTTCCATGGATGACATCAGAAGCGGACTCTATGCAGGTCTGAAAGAGAACAGGATTGTTCCAGTCTTCTGCGGTGCAACTGACAAGGGAGCAGGAATCACAAGCCTTTTGAGATTCATCAAAAACAACTTCCCGTGGCCAGATAATGCTCCTGAGCATGTGATTGACGAAAACGGAGAAGAGAAAGAAGACAGAATCAACAGCCTCGACTCTTTTGAGGGATACTGCTTCAAGACAACAATCGACCAGTTCAGCGGAAAGCTTTCATTTATAAAGGTCGTAAACGGTAAGCTCAGCGGAGATACAGACATGTATAACCCGGAGCTGAACAAGAAGGAAAAGCCAGGAAAAGTATTCCGTACAGTTGGAAAGAAACTCATAGAAACTGATGCTCTAGAAGCTGGAGACATCGGAGTAATTACAAAGAGCAATGTAGCATATACAAATGCTTCTTTCTTTGCAAATGCTGATACAAAGTACCGCTTTGTTCCCCTTGATCTGCCCCAGCCTATCTATCAGCTGGCAATTTCTGCAGAGGACAAGAAGAGCGAGGACAAGATGAATGATGCTCTTCACAAGATAAGCGAAGAGGACCTCACATTCAAGATGCAGTATAACGAGGAGACAAAGGAAAGCATAATTGGAGGAATGGGAGAGCTTCAGATTTCCATGATTCTGGATAAGATCAAGGAAAAGCAGAAGATCAACATTATAACAAAGGTTCCACGCATCGCATACCGCGAGACTATTACCAAAAAGAGCGGACTTGCTGAGTATACCCACAAGAAGCAGAGCGGCGGACATGGACAGTTTGGACGTGTTGTTCTTGAAATCGAGCCCGCTGAGCGCGGAGAGTTCTACCGCTTCACAAATTCAATCAAGGGCGGAGCGATAAGCAAGGGATATATTCCTGGCATCGAAAAAGGACTTCATGAGAAGATGAGCGAGGGCTTCCTTGCAGGCTATCCTCTTGTTGATATCGCAGTAAATCTTGTTGACGGCAAGGAACACCCTGTCGATTCTTCAGAAATGGCATTCAAGCTTGCTGCAAAGGGTGCTATGGAAGAAGCTTTGAAGAAAGCAGGATGCGTGCTGCTTGAGCCATTTGTAAAGCTTCTTGTCTATGTCGAGAATGAATATCTTGGTTCAATTCTCTCTGACCTTTCATCCAAGAGAGGAAGAGTGCTCGGACAGGAAGAGAAAGGCACACTTGTTCAGGTCAGTGCAGAAGTTCCGATGGCAGAGCTCATGACATATGCAATTGACTTGAAGAGCATGACAAGCGGAACAGGATCCTTTGAGCTTGAGTTTGACCATTATGAGGAGCTTCATGGAAAGCTTGCCGATGATGTCATTGCTGAAAGCAAGAAGGCTCAGGAGGCTTGATCTATACATGCTAAACATGTGCGGGCTGCGTTTGCAGCCCGTTTTCATTCACTTCTTCTCAAACCAGATTTCTTTTATAACATGGTCTTTCTCAAGTCCCTTCTTCTCGAACTTCGTGCTCGGTCTCCATTTGACCGGAGGAGCAAAGCCGGCGTATGGATTGACCAGGCTTTCATTCCTGCTCATGAGATCAAGCACCTCATCGGCATACTCTTCCCAGTCAGAGACAAAATAAATATATCCGCCCTTTTTGAGCTTTTTTGCAAGAAGCTCTATGAAAGAAGGATTCATAAGTCTTCTCTTATGATGGCGCTTTTTCATCCAAGGATCCGGAAAGAAGATATGAAAGCCGTCAACAGAATCATCCGAAACCTTATAGTTCAGGACATCGACTGCATTAAAGCGCATTATCTTGAGATTCTTAACATCATACTCTGCTGTATTCTTCAAGAGCTTGATGACTCCGTCAAGATAGACATCAAGGGCGATGTAGTTCACACTCTCATTCATCATTGCAATCTTAAGCGTGCTGTCCCCCATTCCGAATCCAATCTCCATCACAAGGGGATTGCTGTTTGAGAAAACTGAGGAAGAGTCTATTTTATCGATATCGTCAAAAAAAAGCAGATGATTTTCCCCGTATTTTTCCAGGATCTCTTTATCCTTATCATCAAGGGTGTTGCTCCTCAGCACATAGCTCTTTATATCCCGTTTATTGTCATCGCGGCGGACTTCTATGTCCATAATCCTGCTTGCAATCATATAAGTCTCCTAAGCTGCTCCAGAATGAAGACGGCCTTGTCCTTCAAATTTATGCTCTCACACTTCATCTTGATGAAATTCATGCGTCTCGGGTCAATCATGACATTTCCACCTGAAAGCTGGATAAGGCGTACAAGACGCTCTGGATTTACAGAGGACATGCGTGAGAGCTCGAACTCGATTATACCTGACCTTTCCTTTATATGATAGATATCGAGCTTTCTTGCAATGACCTTGATCTCAGCAATCGAAAGAAGATTCTCGACTTCCTCGGGAAGAGGACCGAATCTGTTTTCAAGCTCATTGATGATGCTGTCTTTTTCCTCCTCGCTCTTTATTGAAGCAATTTTCTTATATACATCGAACTTGACTTCTGCATCCATTATGTATGAGTCAGGAATATATCCTGTATATTCAAGCTCGAGCATGACCTCTCTCTTTTCTTCAGGATTAGCGCTCATCTGGCGCTCAATCTCCTCTTCAAGTATCTTCAGGTACATATCAAGACCGACTGCCTCAAGATGTCCGCTCTGCTCTCTGCCGAGAATATTTCCGGCTCCCCTGATTTCCATATCCTTCATTGCGATTTTGAATCCAGATCCAAGTGCCGTGTTCTCACTCATAACCCGCAGCCTTTTGACTGCATCATCATTTAAGTCCATGTCCTTTGGATAAAAAAGATAGCAATATGCTTTCCTGTCGCTTCTTCCCACCCTTCCTCTCAGCTGATAAAGCTGGGCAAGGCCCAGCCTGTCAGCCCTGTCGATTATTATTGTGTTGACATTCGGGATGTTGATGCCGTTTTCGATTATCGTAGTGCTTACAAGCACCTGCACTCCTTCATATATGAAGCGGTGCATTATATCCTCAAGATTCTCTGCATCCATCTGTCCGTGAGCATACTCTATGATTGCAGATGGAAGATAAGATGAAAGCATCCTTTTTATATCCTCAAGGTCCTCTATCCTGTTATGAAGATAGAAGACCTGTCCTCCTCTATCAAGCTCCCTTTTTATTGCCTCGACAGCAACAGAAACATCATAGCCCTGTATATATGTCTCAATGCTCTGCCGTTCTCTGGGAGCTGTTGTAAGAAGGCTCATTGAACGCACTTTCAGCAGAGACATGTAAAGTGTTCTTGGAATCGGAGTTGCAGAGAGTGTCAGGCAGTCAATGTTGCTCCTCATCTCCTTTATCCTCTCCTTGTCCTTGACTCCGAATCTCTGCTCCTCATCAACAACAAGAAGCCCAAGACTCTTGTAGCTTATGTTTCTTAAAATCTTGTGCGTGCCAAAAAGCACGTCAATCTTTCCATCCTTCAGCTCCTTTGTTATTCTTCTGCTCTGGGCTGAGGATGTGAATCTGGTTAAAAGCGCAGCCTTGAACGGAAAGCGTCCAAGACGTTCAAGGAATGTGTTGTAATGCTGCTCTGCAAGAATCACAGTCGGGGCAAGGAATGCTACCTGGCGCCCGCTCATCACGGCCTTGAAGGCTGCACGGAAGGCAAGCTCTGTCTTTCCGTATCCTACATCCCCGCATATCAGGCGGTCCATGATTATATCGCTTTCCATATCCTTCTTTATCTCACCAAGGCATTTTATCTGGTCCGGTGTCTCTTCAAATGGAAAGGATGCTTCAAACTCAAGCTGCCAGTCCGTATCTTTGTCAAAAGCAATTCCATGACTTGCCTGACGCTTTGCATAAAGGGCAATAAGGCTCTTTGCAAGTTCTTCAGCGTTCTTTCTTGCCCTTTCTTTTTTCTTGCTCCAGCTCTGTGAGCCGAGTTTTTCAAGCTTGGGCGCATTGCCCTGGTTTCCGATATACTTCTGAACAAGGTTTGTCTGTTCAATCGGGACATAAAGGAATTCCTTGTCCTGGTATTCTATTTTTATGTAATCGCGCTCTGTGTTGAAGGTCTTGACTCTCTCAATCTTCACAAAGCGCCCTATTCCATAATTCACATGGACTACATAATCACCGCTCTTGAGGTCCACAAATGAATCAAGCTGAGAAGATGATGTTTCAATAAGCTTCTCGTTTCTCTGCTTTCTTCTGCCGAAAATCTCGTTATCAAGCACGACTAGGAGACTGAGAGCATCGATTTGGAAGCCAGAAGATATCTTATCGACAGCTATAACAAGCCCCATGTCACGAAATATTGCATCCAGCCTTTCCTTCTGAGTGGCAGATGGACTGATTATGAATATTTTCCAGCCATTGGAAATGAGAGCCGAAACATCTTCCTTGAAATATTTCACATTGCCGAAATATGAGCGGGAAAGAGTGACTGAGAAATGATGATGTGTGTTTTCTATAATGTCATAGACTAGAAGAGCATTCCTGCTTCCCGAAATCAGAGAGTCAAAAGAAAAAACTTCTTTTGAGGGGATGTTCACCTCTCTTTTTTCCCTGTACGCAATCTTGTAGCGTTCCTCTGCCTCACGTACAACTGCCTTTGCACTGCTGAAGAGCCTTTCAATTCCAAGAAAACACATATATGATGAAGCAGAGATATACTGGTTAAAATGGACGTATTTGACATCATCCTTTCTGTCAAGGCGAGGTATTGATATCTTCTTCAGTTCTCCCTCGCTCTGCTGACTGAGCGCATCAAATGTAGAGATCTTTACAACCTCATCCCATTCTGTGTAGATCCTCACCGGAACACTGCTTGTAAAAGGAAATATGTCCAGCACTTCACCACGAAGCGAGAAAGTTCCCATCTCATAGCAGTTGCCGCATCTTGTATATCCGCTTTCACTAAGCTCCTTGGCTGTTTTCTCAAGATCAAGCGTATCGCCTTTTTTGATGATGATTTCAAGAGAAAGCGTGTCTTTTATATCAAGAGCGGGAACAAGGAGAGAGCGCAGGGAAAGGATTACAAGCGCTTTTTTTCTTTCACTTATCTCTTCAAGCGCTTTCTTCTGTTCAATCTCCCCCTCTAGGGTCTGGCTTGTTGAATATAACGCCCTTCCGCTTGATGGATAATAAATTACTGGAATATCATTTACTTTCGCTAGGTCCTGATAGAGATTTCTCGCACCATCCTCGGTTGCAAGAACGGCAAATGTCTTCTCCCCTTTGACCTTTGCAATATGATAGACAAGGCGTGAAAGCGGGTATGAGCTTATTCCATCTGCTTTAATCTGACCTGAATCTTTCTTCACTGCTTTAAAGCAGGAGCTGTTTCTTATATAATCATCAATAATCTGGTCTAATTCCGCGCTCACGCTATGACTATAAAGCAAAGGTATGAAAATGGCAATAAACGATAATTACCATATTCTTTTTCAAAAGCTCAGAGAGCTTGGAGAATATGCAAGTAAAATGCAGAAGAACGTCAAAAGGACTTTCAAGGAGGACGGGTCTGTTTTGACATTAGTTGACCTTTATGTCTCGCATCAGGTAATAGAATGTGTGAAAAGCCTTTTCCCGGATGCGAATATCATCAGCGAGGAGGAGATGACAGATTTTGACAGGAATGCAGAGCTGACATTTGTCCTTGATCCCATTGACGGCACGGACATGTACTCGCAGGGCCTTGCAAGCTGGGCAATATCTCTTGGCATCCTGAACAAGGAAAGAGAAAGCGTTGGAGCATTCATAATTGCACCCCGCTACGGCATCGGAGAAGAGAAGATGGAGCTTTCTCTGATTCCTGGAGACAGGCTTTATATCAACGGCGCTGAGGTCTTTAAAAAAAAGAAGAATGAAAATCTTTCTCAGATAATGTTCACAAGCCATGATATCAGAAAATATGATTTTTCTTCTTTTGACGGTAAAATAAGGACAATCGGATCCTCGATTCTTCACAATCTCTTTCCAGCAATCCTGAAAGAGATAGCCGCATCAGTCACCCAGGCCTGCTATTGCTGGGATATCGCATCAAGCCATGCTGTTTTAAATTATTTTGGCTACAGCCTGGTATACTATGACAAAAGCAGAGTCGAATACACAGATGAATTCCTAATTGGAAGAAAGAAGGCAAAAATGCCCTTCATCGCAGCAGAAGAAAGCATGTTGGATGAAGTAATCAGGCAGATTAAATATCTTGGCTGAAATCAGAAAGCAGAAAGCTCTCAAGAGCGCTGTATGCACGTGCAGCATCAGCACTGTTTATTATGAATGTAAGTTCATTGAGAGTTGAGAATATTTCAGTAATATTCACCCCATCCCTTGCAAGACGCGAAAGTGCAAGATATATTACCCCGGGTGTTTCAAGAAAATTACCTGAAAAAGTGATTGTTATTCCAGAAAGGTTTGTGCACTTTGAGATTATATCGCACTCCTTTATCCTCTCAGAAACCAGAGTTTTGTATTTCTCGCTCAGCGTTATGTTTATCTCCTCCTGGGAGAGAGAGAAATTGAAGAATGCAGAGGAATCAGATCTCACTTCTTTCAAGATTTCCATGATTTTTATGCTGTTTTCCCCTGTGTTCTTTATGCTCATGTCAAAGATGCTGCTCTTCATCATCATCTCATACTCAAGATCTATTTCTCTCTTTCCTCTTATCCTCGACTCCTCTTCTGCACGGCGAAGCGCCATCACGATGGCAGATTCATTCACGCTCTTGCCGACGAGGCTCTCAACCTTAGCCTTGATTCTTTTTGAATATGATGAAACAGAAAGAAGATTCTCAGAAAGCATCTGAGAAATCACGGTATTGTTCTTCAATATCTCTTTAACAGCCTGGGAAATTGTCATTGTTAGCATTTTAACAAAATGTTATTATGCTGTCAAATATTTTCAAAATTCTAATAATTATATAATCCTGTATTATAATTGCAATATTATTATATAT
>DXHU01000001.1 GCA_019113245.1 Candidatus Ornithospirochaeta avicola | reverse complement strand
GGAGTGGATAAGATAAGACAAACTGACTGATGGATATATTCTTTCAGTCATGGGGTGCGGTCAATCATCCCACGATGTAACGCCACCTGCAAGTCTGATGAGGAAACTGCAGGAATCAAAGGCAGGAGGCTTGATGCCGTCAGTACTTCCGGGCAGTTACAAGCTGGTGCCCTTCAGGGCAGCGGTAGTTGACGGATCTATGTATGTTGATAAAATAAAGAGTGCAGAGCTAGATTTTGTCAGGGCAGTCAGGAAAATATGCCCGCAGGCTGTAATTTCATCTTCATTTGACATGCATGCAACAATTTCAGAAGCTCTTGTTTCATCCCTTGATGCACTATCAGCATTCAGGACAGCTCCTCATGTGGATACATTTGAAACCGGGAGAAGAGCTTCTGATTATGCTTTGAGGATTCTTGGCGGGAAAAAGTATTACAAGGCTCTTTATCATGCTCCAGTTCTCATTGCTGGCGAAAAGAGCGAGAGCTCAAATGAGCCAATGAAAAGCATATGCCGCTATATCGAAGAAAAAGAAAGCGGGAATCTGATGCTATCTCTCCTCCTAGGCTTTCCTTGGGCTGACAGAGAGGATGCCGGTGTTACTGCCTTTGCTCTTGCCTCTACAAAGGAGGAGGCTGAAAAAGAGGCAGAAAAGCTTATTAGCCTTTTTATCTTCAGGCTCAAAGAATTTGAGTTCTGCGCAGATGCACTGGCTGAGGATGAGGCAATTAAGAGAGCTGGCGAAGCAGTTGAGAAAAAGGTCTTTCCGGTTGTCCTTTCAGAAAGCGGAGATAATCCGACAGCAGGATCTACCCAGGATGTGACTATTTTCCTTGAGAAGATATTGTCTGACAAGATTCTCTCAACTTTGTCTCCGCCACTCCTTTATCAGGGGATATTGGACCCGGCAGCAGTTGATGCATTCATTGAAAAGCAGATTGGAACAGTTCTTGAAATCTCTCTAGGCGCCGCTTTTGATGAAAAAACAAGCAAACCGCTTAAAGTCAGGGCAGAGCTTAAGGCTAAAGTAAGAGGATATGGCAGGGAAAATACTCTGGATGCTGTTCTTCTTTTTATTGACGGAGTTGATGTTGTTGTGACGTCAAAGAAAACAGGATGCTATGATGTTCACCTTATGTCCGCTCTTTCATGCAATCCAGAAAAGAGAAAGGTAATTTGTGTGAAGCTTGGCTACCTTGAGCCGGATCTGAAGAAAATCAGCAGAAAGTCAATTCTGGTTCTTTCACGAGGAAGCACAAATGAAATACTTGAGAGTCTTGATTACAAAAACATTCCGCGTCCTTTCTATCCACTTGATGAGTTTGACCTTGTTCCAAAGAAGCTCTATTGACACAAAATGATATTAGATATATCTTTCTTGACAGATTTACAAAAAATGTAATTTTGTCATAAATGAGGGATATACATGTACAGAACATTAGTTCAGATGTTTAAGGAGCGCGTTGAGGCAAACCCGCTTTTCACAGTTCAGCTTGTAAAGGATGACAGGGCCGTATTTCACCCTGTCACATATATCCAGCTATATGAGAAAGTGAAAGCTGCAGCAGTGATGCTTTCTGCTATGGGGCTGAAAAGAGGTGATGTCGTCACACTTATTTCAGATAACCGTGCAGAGTGGATGAATCTTGATCTTGCCATATTGGCCCTTGGGGCATCAGATGCGCCACGCGGACGTGATGCGATGGATTATGAGATTGAGTACATCTCAAGTGTGACTGAAAGCCGCTTTGTCGTGCTTGAAAACACTGAGCTTGTAAGAAGATTTCTCTCTTATGCAGAAAAGACTGTTTGTGAGAATATAATCCTGATTGACAACATAAAAGCACCGCTGAGAGAAGAGGACTATATAAAAGCTGAGGAAAAGAAGATCAAGATTACGCTCTTTTCCAATATGCTAGAAGAGGGCCTTGATGTCTTGAAAAACAAGAATGAGCAGATAGAGCATGAAATTCTGCTTGGAAGCGAGGATGATGTTGCAACTATTATCTTCACAAGCGGAACAACAGGTATGCCGAAAGGTGTTGTGATTACCCATGAGGCAATACTTTATCAGCTGGAGAGAATCAAGGAGATCAAGGATGATATAGCTCCTCAGTCAAGATGGCTTGCTGTCCTTCCTGTATGGCATTCTTTTGAGCGTCTTATTCAGTATGTCATTCTCTACTACTCTGACATAATCGCATACAGCAAGCCGATTGGAAAGATAATACTTACAGATATGGCACATGTAAAACCGCAGTATATCTGCTCTGTTCCACGTATCTGGGAGACAGTCAAGGCCGGCGTATATCAGAGCCTCAAGAACAAGAAGAAGATAGAGAAGAAGCTTTTTGCATTTTTCTTGAAGTGTGGCGAGATCAGGATGGCATTCAAAGAGAGGTTCGACTCATGCATACCTGATTACAAAAAGAGAAGCCGAATCCTTGATAAACTTGTTTCAATAATTCCTCTTATCATATTCACTCCACTTCAGAAGATAGGCAAGAAACTTGTTTTCTCTCAGATTACATCAAAACTCGGAGGTGCTTTCATTGCAGGAATTTCCGGTGGCGGAAGCATGAACCGCGATGTACAGAATTTCTTCAAGGCAATGGATGTGAAAGTCATAGACGGCTATGGCCTTACAGAGACAAGTCCTCTTGTTGCAGCCCAGCATGAGAAGAAGACAAAACGCGGTGTGCTCACAGCTCTCAGCGGCACAGAAGTCAAGGTTGTCAATGAGGATGGAAAGGAAGTTGAAAGAGGTGAAAAAGGATTACTCCTTGTACGCGGTCCTCAGGTAATGAAAGGCTATTACAAGCGTGAGGATCTCACAAAAGCCGTAATAGACAAAGATGGATGGTTCAATACAGGGGACCTTGCGAGAATGACAAGGAGTGGCGACTTTGCAATAGTAGGGCGCGCTAAGGACACCATAGTCCTCTCTGGCGGAGAGAATATAGAGCCTGTACCAATTGAGAGTGCGCTCAATCAGAGCGAGTACATTGAGACTGCAGTTGTAGTCGGACAGGACAAGAAATACCTTGCTTCTCTCATTGTGATAGACCAGAAGAACGTAGAGCGCTATCTCAAGGACAATCATATCCCTTATGTCAACAGGGAAAATCTGAGCGATATGGAGGAAGTCAAAGCCCTCATAAACAGTGAGGTATTCAATATCGTGAGCACAAAAAACGGCTTCAAGAGCTTTGAGCAGATAAAGAGGACAGCTCTGCTTTCAAAAAGCTTTGTTGTCGGCGATGAGCTATCTGCCAAACAGGAGCTAAAGCGTTTTGTAGTTGCAGATAAATACAGGGAGGAAATAGAGAAGCTCTTCAGTTAAATTGACGAATAAGAAAATTATGTCTATATTGACATAATCTTATATTCTGTAATATAAAAATTCTTATGAAGACCAAAATGAAGACAAAAATATGTTCAGCAATCCTCTTCTTTTTATTCAGGGCTCTTAAATACCTTTCCCGTCATGACAGCATCGTCAGGTCTGACTGGGAGAAGTTTGATGAGAACTTTGTCATATCTATATATCTGTCAGAGGGTGGAAAGAGCCTGAGAATCATAAAGAAGAATGGAAAAATGAAGAGAATCAGGATAAGCGGTATAAAGGAAGATCTTGCAATAACATTCAAAAGCGTTGATGCGGCATTCCTTGTATTCACAGGCTTTTCCGGGCTTTCACGAGCATATAGCGAACACCGATTCACTCTCAGCGGCAATATCAGCGACGGCATGGCGTTTGTCCGCATGGTAGAAAGGGCTGAGACATATCTTTTCCCTTCTATAATGGGCAGAAGGATTCTCAGAAGAAGGGAGAAGAAGGAAATGATGAGTGTTGCTCTCTACCTTCATCTTCTTTTAGGAGTATAAAATGTTTGTTCCAGCCTATTTTGAATTCCAGAGCGCGTGCCGCCTGATTTCAGGAGAATATGCTCTTGAGAACATACCAGCTGAAATGAGAAGCATAGGGTCAGTGCGTCCTGTTCTTCTTGCAGACAGGACTCTTGAGAAAATCGGATCTGTAGATATTCTTCTCAAGGCATTGGAGAAAAACAATTTCACACCCTCTTTCATATTCACAGACATTCCGCTGGACAGCTCAATCAAGAGCGTCAATGAGATTGCATCTTTATACAGGTCCCATAATGCAGACGGAATAATCGCTCTTGGCGGAGGATCGGTAATAGATACTGCAAAGGGGCTCAGAATGCTCATCAGCCAGGGTGGAAAGGATATTCTCTCTTATGCAGGATGTGAAGTCCTTCCAAAAGGTCAGAGCGTCCCGTTCGTGGCAATTGCTACAACAAGCGGAACAGGGAGTGAGACAACAAGCGTTGCTGTTATTAAGGATGATGCGAAAAATGTTAAGCTTGAGTTCATATCCCCATTCCTTCTTCCTGATGTAGCAGTCCTTGATGTCCGTCTTCTCCAGACAATGCCGAAACATATTACGGCAATAACTGCACTGGATGCACTTACTCATGCAGTAGAGTCCTTTTCCTGCATGCAGAAAAATCCTATAAGTCAGAGCTATGCAATTGCAGCACTCCGTCTTATAAATGAGAATGTTCTTTGTGCAATAGACAATCCATCTGACAAGAAAGCACGTCTTGCACTTGCAGATGCCGCATTCCTTGCAGGCGCTGCCTTCTCAAATTCAATGGTCGGCATCGTGCATGCGATAGGGCATTCTGTTGGAGCTGTGTCAAAGGTTCCTCATGGCAGTGCGATGACAATACTCTTGCCTGCATGTCTGAGATACAACATGAAAAAAGCGAAAAAGGATTATGAGGAGCTTCTTCTCTACATGGCCCCTGAGACCTACGCAGAGCTTGATGAGAGCATGAGATCTGATGCATTTGTCAGCCTTGTTGAGAATCTGATTGGTGAAATCAAGAAGAAGACGAATATTGCGACAAGGCTTGCTGAAGCTGGAGTTAGAAGAAGCGATTTCCCTCTAATTGCAGAACGTGCAATAAATGACGGGGCCCTTATAGTGAACCCCGAGAATGCCGATAAGCTTGATATCCTGAAAATTCTGGATGAATGTTTTTAAATAAATCATATGCGGTCCGAAAGGCCGCATTTTTATTCTTCAAGAGTCTTTATCTTCTTTTTGTATACAATCCTGTAAAGAATTACTGTCAGTGCCAGTCCGATTATGTCTGAGAGTATGAAGGCATACCATACGCCATCAAGACCCATAAGTGCGCTTAAAATATATGCACATGGAACTAGGATTACAAGCTGACGCCCGATTGACGTAATCATTGTGAATATTCCATACCCTGTTGCCTGGAAAGATGATCCTATTGCAATTGAGAAAGCTGCAAAGAGGAATGACCATGATATTATCCTGAAGGAGATCATGCCGATTCTGTCCATCTCGGCTGTGCTGTTGAACATCTTCAGAAGCAGCTGAGGTGCAAGCTGGAAGATCAGGAATCCGACTGCCATGATAGCAAATGCTATAATGCATCCCTTTCTTACAGCCTCAGTTATTCTATGTCTGTTTCGTGCTCCATAGTTGTATGCGATGATCGGTATGAGCCCGGCAGAAAGTCCGAATACAGGCATGAATACAAAGCTCTGGAGCTTGAAGTAAATTCCGAATACGCTTACTGCTGTCATGCTGTATGCAATGAGTATTCCGTTCAGAGCACTTACCATGAGTGTTCCGATGCTGTTTGTTATTATTGTCGGAAAACCGACAGCATATATGTCCTTGACTGTTGCTTTTCTTGCCTTGAAACCCTTCATTCTGAGATTGATGAATCTGTTTCTGTATGCAAAGAAAAGTGCAAGTGCACCTGCAAGAATCTGTCCCATCACAGTTGCTATTGCCGCTCCAGCAACTCCCATGTCGAATACAAAGATGAATACAGGGTCAAATATGATGTTGAACACCGCGCCGACTGTCTGTGTGATCATCGGATGAACTGAGTCCCCAGTAGCCTGCATTATGCGTTCGCATGTTATCTCAAAGAATATGCCAAATGAGCATATGAGACAGATTTTGGCATAGCTGTCAGCCATGTCAAGAAGGCTTGCGCTGTCTGTAAATGCAGAAAGAAATGGGCGGGATAAAAACAGGCCGAAAAGAGCAAATACTACATATGTCACAAAAGCAAGCAGGAGCCCATGGCGTGCTGCGCTTGATGCCTCTTCTTCCTTGCCTTCGCCAAGCTTTCTTGCAAGAAGCGAATTAACTCCGACAGCTGTTCCGATTCCGAATGCAATAATGAGGTTCTGGAGAGGATATGCCAGCGTGACTGCGGCAAGGGCCTCTTCTGATACCCATGAGACAAATATGCTGTCAACGATGTTGTACATAGCCTGCACAAGCATGCTTATCATGATTGGAAGGCTTATCTTGATTATGAGCTTGCCGATGCTCTCATATCCCATTATGTTTCTTTTGTCCGTGTTTTCTTCTCTGTTCATTCCATGGCTATTTTAAAGTATAGAAGATATTTGTCAATAATACGGAAATCCTTCTTCTTGCTAACACAGACCTCATGGTATAAGATTTTCTCAGGAGGTCTGCCTTTGACAGTAGCTAAATTCGGTGGTTCCAGTGTTGCAAGCGCAGCGCAGATAAAGAAAGTCAAGGACATCCTTGACAGCGATAAGAACAGAAAGATAATAATAGTCTCAGCTCCCGGAAAGAGGGATAAGGATGATGAGAAGATTACGGACATGCTCTATAAGTGCAATGCCCTTGTCCAGAAGGGGCAGAGCTGCAAGAGCGAGTTTGCAAAGATTCAGGAGCGCTTTATAGCAATTGCCCAGGAGCTTTCTCTTGATATAAAGTCCCTTTCTCTTGAGCTCGATGAAATCAGGTACCAGATAGATGCCGGAAAAGGTGCGGATTTTACTGCAAGCAGAGGTGAGTACCTTTCAGCTTATCTTATAAGTCAGTATCTGGGCTGGGAGTTTGTTGATGCAAAGGATGCCGTGATAATAAACGATGACGGAACAGTCAATCCATTCAGCTATGATAGGATAAGAATGATGACAAGCGGGGGAGGGCGCTATGTTTTCCCTGGCTTCTACGGTGCTGACAAGAGCGGAATAATAAAGACATTCTCGCGAGGCGGGTCGGATATCACAGGAAGTGTGGTCTCCAGATCTGTGAATGCTGATATGTATGAGAACTGGACGGATGTCTCGGGAATGTATTCATCAGACCCCCGCATCATAAAGGATGCGAAGGTGATTGATGTGCTAACATACGAGGAGGCCCGTGAGCTCTCTGACCTCGGAGCATCTGTTTTCCATGAGGAGGCTATTGCTCCTTTAATTGATGTGGAGATTCCGGTAAACATAAGGAACACCAATTCTTCTGATGATTTTGGAACACTCATAGTGCCTGCAACTGGGGAGAAAAAACTTGCCGGCGTGTCTGTAAAACATAATCTTTCAAGTATTGAAGTTCGTCGTCTGATGCTTTTTAAACAGCATACGACAAGGCATCAGCTGATGACGCATTTGCATCTGTTCGGAATAAGGCCGTGCTATTCGATTTACGGAATTGACAGTGTCGTCTGGTTCTTCAATTCAGCTGACGCATCCGATGGAATACTGGAAGCTATGTGCGAACGTCTTAAAAGCCAGTTTTCACTTGATTATGTAAAGGTTGAGAGAAATATTGCTATTTTAGGCATTGTGGGCTCAAACCTCATGGACACAGCTGATTATCTCAAAGCCGCTTTTGCTCTTGAGAACAACAACATAAAGCTCAGTTTCATGAACTATGGTGCAAGTGATGTCTCGGTGACATACGGGATAAAGGAAGAAGAGAGCAACAGAGCTCTTGAGATAGTGTACGATACGCTTTTCAGGTGAAAATTCAGACATAAAAATGCCAGGCTTGAAAACCTGGCATCTTCTTTATCCTCAGCGGATTCTCGCTTCTGTTTCCGGATCGAAGAATCTTGCCTTCTCCATCTTAACAAGAAGTGATACATCTGTTCCTACTTTCGGAGTGAATGTCGGAGCAATCTTACCGACAACATTTGCCTTGCTTGTAGCAACATGCACCTGAGTCTCGCTTCCAAGTGGCTCGACAACATTGACCTTACCGTTGATTGTCTGTCCGTCAATAGGATTGTGAACAAATTCAACATCTTCTGGTCTGATACCGAATGTAACCGGCTTTCCGTCATAGGAAGCAAGGAACTTTGCCTGCTCATCTGTGACCTTGAGGCGGAATGTGCCTTCTTCGATATATGTTCCGTCAGCTTCTTTCTTGACTCCGACTGTGAGGAAGTTCATCGGTGGTGATCCGATAAATCCTGCAACAAACTTATTGTCAGGCTCGTTATAGAGCTCAAGCGGTCCGCCAATCTGCTGGATTACACCGAGCTTCATAACAACAATCTTATCAGCCATTGTAAGAGCTTCGACCTGGTCATGTGTGACGTAAATCATTGTAGCCTTGAGGCGGTGATGGAGTCCTGAAATCTCAGCTCTCATCTGGACTCTGAGCTTAGCATCGAGGTTTGAAAGCGGCTCGTCGAAGAGGAAGACCTTAGGCTTACGTACAATAGCTCTTCCTACCGCGACTCTCTGGCGCTGTCCGCCTGAAAGAGCCTTAGGCTTTCTTTCAAGAAGCATCTCGATATCGAGAATCTTTGCTGCTTCTCTGACTCTCTGGTCAATTTCCTCTTTCGGGAACTTTCTAATCTTAAGTCCGAATGCCATGTTGTCATAGACAGTCATGTGAGGATAAAGAGCATAGTTCTGGAATACCATTGCTATGTCTCTGTCTTTTGGAGGAACATCGTTAACGAGCTTGCCGTCAATGTAGAGCTCACCTGAAGAAATATCTTCAAGGCCAGCAATCATTCTCAGTGTTGTGGACTTTCCACAGCCTGAAGGACCGACAAGTACGACGAATTCCTGATCCTTGATGTCGATGTTGACGTTGTCAACAGCCTTGACGCCGCCATCATAGATCTTGCAGATATTCTTAAGTGTTACTTCTGCCATTCATCTACTCCTTGTTGTTTTTTTCTACTATTCCAGATTATGACAGTGAAAATGTAAAATCAAATGAAAAATCTTAAGAAAGTACTGCAATTTTCTTATTTAAATGTTGAATTTTGCCTTTTGCTGACTATATAATCTAAATTAGTCATAAAGAGGTGAATATGCCGAAAACATTCTCTGCCCAGGAAAGGGAAAACATCAGAAAGATTCTTTTGAAGGAGGCGTCTTCTCTGCTTTGTCATAAGAGTGTAAGGGACATTACAGTTGATGAACTGGTAAATGCTGCAGGAATTGCAAAAGGAAGTTTCTATCTGTTTTATAAAAGCAAGGAAGAGCTCTTTCTGGATTTCATGGAGGATTTCTTTTTATCTGAAGAGGATAAATACCTCGATATGCTGAGCGTTCTTGATGAAAACCATATTGTGACAAGCCTGACTAAAGTGCTTTTATCGATGCTCATGGACAGCTATAAAAGCGGAATGTACCGGTTCTTTGATGAGAAGGAGATGAACTATGTTCTGCGCAAGGCTGAAGGAGGAAAGGCTAAAATACGTGAGAATGCCTGGAAAGATTACTGCCACAAGATACTGGGGTATTTCATGATTGAGGATGATGAGAGCCTTGAAAAGTTTGACAGTGCTTTTTACTCGCTTTTCTTCATTCTGCTCCATGATAATCAGATAGAGGAAATAGAAAAAGCCCTCGCTGTCCTTGTGCGGGGGCTCACACTTGCTCTTGTCGAGTGAATTCATTTTTCAGTCTCTACGTCTTTTTCTGACTTCTTTTCCTCTGTAAGGTTGTTTTCGTCAGTCTCCTTTGAGACATAGCACTCGACAATCCTCTTGTCGAGAATCTTCGTCACATGGATCTTGAGACCGAATATTGAGACATCAAGCTCACTGCCGTCTTTCGGAATCTCATTCAGGCATGAGAATATCATGCCGCCGACAGTGTCAAAATCGAGTTCCTCATCTGGCAGGTCTATATCAAGGGCTTCTTCAAGGTCTTCAACTGAAAGGGATCCGCTTACTTTCCACAGGTTGTCTGAAACCTTGATAAGTTCTTCTTCTTCCTGCTCATCAAACTCGTCATAGATATTTCCGACAATCTCTTCAAGAAGGTCCTCAAGAGTTATCAGTCCGCTTGTCTGGCCGTATTCATCGATACATATTGCAACATGCTGCTTCTTCTTCTGCATATCAGAGAAGAGCTTGTCTGCATGTATTGTCTCAGGGACAAAATATGCAGGGCGGAGCATGTCCTTTATCTTCTTCATGTTGTCGTCATTGAGGTTTAAAAGGAAATCTCTTGCGTTAAGTATTCCCTTGATGTCATTCAGATCCTCTCCGTATACAGGAAAGCGGCTTCTCCCTGATTCCTTTATTATGGCAAGGACTTCAGCATTATGCATTTTTTCCTGGACTGCAACTATATCGCTTGTCCTGACCATGACCTCAGAAACAGCCGTGTCATTGAACTCGAACACATTCTGAATCCATTCTTTCTCATCCTCTTCGATGCTTCCTGCATCACCTGCGGCATCGACCATGATGTGGATATCATCTTCTGTAACCTGCTCATCATCCGCATTCGGCTTGATTCCTATAATCCTGAGCACTGTGTTTGTGCATAGCGATAAAAACCAGATTACAGGGCGCATTACTGTTGCTATTGCAGAAATGACTCCTACTGAAAAGCGTGCAACGCTCTCACTCTTCTTCTGCGCAATGCGCTTTGGCACAAGCTCACCGAAAATGAGAGTAAAGAATGAGATTATGAGCGTGATGATGAAAACGCTTATTGTGTTGAGGGCAGAATAGGGAATTCTTACTCCTATGCTCTGCAGTGCCGCAGTAAGGCGCTCAGCAAGGGCATCGGATGCAAGAGCAGCTCCAAGAAATCCTGCCAGTGTAATTCCAATCTGTATTGTTGAAAGGAAGTTTGAAGGGTTTTCGACCATCTTTAAAAGCTTTGCAGCTTTTTTGTCTCCTTCTTCAACCTGTTTTCTGAGCTTGTTGGCATTAAGAGATACAACTGCAATTTCAGTTGCCGCAAAGAATGCGTTTAAAAGTATAAGTATTGCTTGTATTAAAATCTGTCTTGGTAATGAAACCATATATCTTCTCCTCTTATTTCTTCAGTTTTGTGATCAAGTATTCACAATCACAGGAGAAGCTTTGGATAACGGATGTAAAAGCAGCGTAAACTGCCAGGGCCTTCGTCCACTTTGTTTATTCCTTGCACTGTAACATCTGTGCGGTAACTAGGATACAGCGGCCACGGAGAATCGAACTCCGATCACCAGCTTGGGAAGCTGGGGTAATAGCCTTTATACAATGACCGCATACGAATAATATAGCTGAAAAAAGAAAGAAAGAGAAGAGAACAAGATTAACAGAAGGAATTCTTTGTTGTAATATTGCTATATGTTTGATCGCACAGTAATTGACAACATCCTTAAAAGTGAGATTGCCACAGCTCTCGGATGCACAGAGCCTGCGTGTGCAGCTCTTTGCGGGGCAAAAGCCAGAGATCTTCTCGAGCAGAGGCCTCTTAGGGCCGATGTATATGTCTCACGAGATATGATGAAGAACGCAATGGGGGTATCGATACCCAACAGCGACAAGAAAGGAATAAGTGCAGCAGTTGCCCTCGGCCTTGCAACAGGAGGTGCCTCCCGTTCTCTGGATGTGCTTTCATCTGTTAGTGAAGAAGAAAGAGCCACTTCATCTGAAATAGAGATTTCTCTTCATCTTGATGAGACAGCTCCTTCGCTGTATATAAGCGTAAAGGCATATGGTGAGAATTCTTCTTCTGTCTGTACAATTGAGAATGAGCATGACAGATTCTCCTATCTTGAAAAGGATGGCATCAAACTGGATGTCAGCGGGCATATTATCAATGACTGTGCAAGCGGAAGCAGCAGTGCAGAACTTGATGCACTTACTGTTTCTGACATCCTAGACTATGCATCATCGCTTTCTCCTCAGATTAAAGAACTGCTGCGCTCTGCAGTTTCTACAAATCTTGATATCGCATATGCCGGGCTAGAAAAAGAGTGGGGGCTTTCTGTCGGCCGCACAATGTTCCCATTAGTCGGAAAAGTCCAGAGCATGGATGATGCGATGAGGAAGGCCGCTTCTCTTGCATCAAGTGCCAGTGATGCCCGCATGGCCGGCTCATGCCGCCCTGTCATGATAAACAGCGGAAGCGGAAATCAGGGGATAACCGTCACCGTCCCTGTAAAGGTAGTTGCTGATTATCTGAAGAAGAGCGAAGAGGAGATGCTTTCTGCTGTTGCTGTAAGCGAGCTTACTGCCCTTGTGCTTACAAGCCGTAAGGCAAGGCTTTCTGCGCTTTGCGGTGCGTTTACTGCATCAATTGGAACAGCTGTAGCCTGGACTTATCTTTCAGGTGGAAGAGAAAAGGAAATTGACATGACAGTCAACAATATGATTGGAAATCTCTCTGGAATAATATGTGACGGAGCAAAGCGCACATGCGCGCTCAAGATATACACCTGTCTCATAGCTGCATCGATAAGCGTACATCTTGCTTTAAATGGAGTCTGTGCCTCCGTTGAGTCCGGTATTGTCGGAAAGGACAGTCTTGAATCTATTTCCTATCTGTCAAAGCTCAGCCATGAGGGAATGGAAGAGACTGACAGAACAATACTTAAGATAATGCTTGAGAAGGAAAACAGAAATTGAATTATACAGCCATTGATTTCGAGACAGCAAATACAAGCTCCGAGAGTGCCTGCGCAATCGGGCTTGCGACATTTTCCTCAGAAGGGGAGCTTGTTGAGACATATTATACGCTCCTGCGTCCCCGTGAGCTTTACTTTGACATCCGCTGTCAGATGGTCCATGGAATAAGCCCAGAGAAGATAATAAGCGCCCCGAGCCTTGAAGATGTATGGTCAGACATACTTCTCTTTATAGGGAAGAATCCTCTGGTTGCGCATAATGCCCCTTTTGACATGAAAGTGTTCAAAGACAGTGCCGCATCATTTAATCTTTCCGGGCTTGAAAGTGATTATTACTGCACTCTTTCTCTTGCAAGAAAGGTTGCTCCTGGCCTTGCAAGCTACCGCCTTACAAGTCTTGCAGAACACTTTAATCTTGGCTTATATGATGCTCACATGGCTCTTGACGATGCCATCACATGCGGAAAGCTTTTTCATGTGCTCTGCGGCTCATCTCTTTGTGATAAGACAGCATTCGATGCGTTTATGAAAAAGAACTACCGCGACAGAAGGACCGGATACCCTAAGCGCATTGTCACTGAAGATTCTCTTCTTTTTTCATGAGCGATGTTTTTGTTGCTAGATAAGGGAACAGGAAAGTTGCCCAGAATCCGACAAGAGAATAGCGGATGAAGGAGCCCGAGAAGTAGACTGCGGAAGGAATGAGGACTTTCAGCCCCTCCATGAAGAGAAGAGCTCCAAGCAGTCCTGCAATAATTCTCAGTGTTTTTACTTTAATGTTCCCCTCTGTTGAGAAATTTATCATCCTCATTTCAAGATATAGCCCGAGAAAACCTCCTGAATAAACTGCAAGATTCTTCATCAGGTCCGAAAACTGAAGTTCCTCAAGGATGGCAAGATCAAGAAGGATTGCGAAGATAAATGATATGCAAAGACCTGCTGAAGCAATTGCAAGGCTCACGCTTTTCAGTTTCTGTTTATCGTCATACAGTTTTGAAAAGAGCGGGGAGACAAAACAAGTGAAGCATATCCCAAGCATGATTCCCACCGCGACATCAAGCGGCCAGTGAACGCCAAGATAAAGCCTTGAAAGCGGAATAAGGATTATAAGAATCACTGAGATTGTTCTGAGGATCCTGTTCTTATAAAGAGAGAATATCAGGGAGAAAAATGAGGATGCTCCTGTAGAGTGTCCTGATGGGAAAGAATATCCAGTTGCTGTCTCAACTCTGTCTGCTCTTATGAGATCCGGGTGTTTTACAAATGGCCTGTCAATGCGGAATATAGCTTTCAGAACCTGCATCGAAAGAAGAGCGGTAAGAAGAGTTGAGAAAATAACAAATCCCTTTTTCTTGTCCATATTCCAGTAGATTATAAGAACAAAGAGAATGAAGAATGTCTCTTCAGCCATGAAAGAGAGGATGTTTGCAAGGACTGTAAGAAAAGAGCACTGTATGCTCTGGAAAAAAAGCATTATTTCTAGCTGCATATATTAAGTGTATCTCATATTCCTCGATTTCAACAGCCTGTCTTTTATGGTACTATCTGGCTGTGGCTAAGAAGTTTTATGCAGTTAAAGAGGGAAGAAAAAGCGGTATCTTCACTTCCTGGGAAGAGGCAAAGCAAAGCATTGACGGCTATAAGGGAGCTGTCTACAAGGGTTTTGACAACAAGAATGATGCTCTGTTGTTCCTTGCCGGAAAAAAGGTTGAGGAAAAGGATGGGCTTAATGATGAGATAGAAAGTCTTATTGAAAGGACAGGAAAAGATGAGGTCGTGGCATTTGTTGACGGCAGCTATGACAGTGCATCCCGTATTGCCTCCTATGGAGGGATTCTTTTTTCTGATGGCGGAAGGGAAGAAGAGCATATTTCTTTTGCATATGGGGCAGAGTGGGGCGAGGATTTCATAACGCTTAGAAATGTCGCCGGAGAAGTTGAAGGGGTGAAGAACGCAATCAGCTGGGCCATTTCGCATGGAAAGAAAAAAATAACAGTTTTCTATGACTATATGGGAATAGAGATGTGGGCGACAGGAATGTGGAAAGCAAATAAGAAACTGACTGTTGAATACAAGGACTTTTTCCGTCAGGCATCAAAGGATATTGATGTTGTTTTCCGCAAGGTAGCTGCGCATAGCGGAATAAAGTACAATGAGGAGGTAGATAAGCTTGCAAAGCAGGCAATCAAAGACATTCTCTGATAATCTATATCTATAATAATTGCTTATAATATAATAAAATATAGTGCAAATTTGAAATAATTCAGAAAAATTTTCAAAAATTGTTGACAACACTTTGAAATTTCTGTTATATTCTTTCTTGCCTGTGGGAGTAGCGAAGCTGGTTATCGCGCTGGCCTGTCACGCCGGAGATCGCGGGTTCGAGCCCCGTCTCTCACGAAGAATCTAAGTCCTTACGCTGTAAGGACTTTTTTATTGCCTTCTGAAGCTGATTTTTCTGATTTTGTGCAAATCTTGTGCAAACAGGGACTTATCGATGCCCAGGATGAGGCCACATGAAGAACGAAAAGAAGTACATGGAGCAAGGGGATGGACCTAAAGGAGATTGGAGGAAGCTCATTATTGCCCTTGCCATATCTGCAGCGATAGTAACAACAATAGCTTTTACATGCATAAAGCTCTTTCTATCAATGGATATCCAGGAAAAGACATACAGCGAGATAATAGCGGAAATAAGCATAGCAGATGAAAGACAGTGGCTTGCGGATGAGACAAACAGAGAAACCCTCAATAATACATTCTTCATCGATGCAGATGGCAGTGCACAGACAATACAGGAAGGCAATGGAGAGCTTCTGTTGAAACTATCCTCCCCTTCCTTTCCTACGCTCATCTCATTCAGATACGAAGATGGCTTTCTTGTAGCATATCAAGGGAGAAGGAGAATCCTCCTCTCCTTCTCCGATGATATGCAGGCATTTGCTCTGCTCATTGATGAGACAATGATCATATTCGAAAATTGCTACTGAAAAAGGAAATCCAAATATCTGCAAATAAACCAATGACAGAAAAACTATCTCAGAAAGAATAGCCGATTCCGAGATATGGTCCTTCAATCGACATCCAGAAAAAGCCCTGAGTTCTGCTTCCGAAGTTGACGAAGTCCATGCTCAATCCGCCTCCTCCGCGAAGGAACAGATTACTTGTAAGATAGAAATCAAGATATACATTCGCAGAAAGGCCGTAGGTGCCGGAATTGCCTGTTCCGCGCACATGCGGTCCTGCAGTGATAAGCAGGTCAAAATCATCAAAAGCCATCTTATATGCGTATCCGAGATCGACATTGTATCCTACGTCAGTTGTTCCGCTGACATTGACGCTGAAACCGACTCCTGCATACATTCCATGCTGTTCAGAGAAGAAGATATCCGCTTCAGCATCGGCCCCTAGCATGAAAATGAAATTGCTGCTGTTTGTTCCTCCTGAATTTCCTGTCGTACCGAAGCCGATTCCAATCGATGTTGGCGTCGTGATTCCTGAAAATCCTCCTACGAGGTCGAAGGTCGTATCAGCAAAGGCAGCTGGAATCATAATGATCAGACCAGCAAGAAGGGCAAGCAGTTTCTTACGCATAGCTCTAACCTCCTGTACGTAATACAGCTTATGCTCATTGTATCATGTGAATTGTATCATGTGAAGAGCGGAAGCAGATGCAATATCAGGGGCTGAATTATGGAGATTCTAAGAAATATAAGAACTTACCTTACCCCAGAATTCCCGTATTTCAAAGTTGAACACTAGAAGATTTTAAAGCGAATCAGTCTCCCCCACTGCTACATTTTATGCAACTCCTTTCTATCCCGAGAAATAACTTGGGATTTTTCTTTCTCGACTATTGATTTGAAAATTTTTATATAGTATAATATTTCTAGTGTCCCACGTGTCCAAAAGGAGAAGG